>NZ_JBNDKR010000013.1:0-284009 GCF_050435645.1 Paraburkholderia sp. GAS206C
TCGGAGAACTCTGCGCCACAGGGGTTGCCGCCGCCGTCGCCAACGCGGTCTACGACGCCATCGGCGTGCGGGTGCGCGAATTACCGATCACACCCAATAAGTTGATGGGCGGTTTGTAGAAGCTGCCGGTTCCCCGATATGGACATGGGGAGCACGGAGGCCGTTGCGACCCGCCCGCCGTTAGCGATTCATTCCATCCATCTTGAGCGCATCCTTGAAGACCTTCTCGCGTCGCCGAAGACCTGACGGCGCGCCGTTACTTGCGACTGTAAGGGGTGTGTCCCGCCTCGGTGTAGGGCAGAGTTATGCGCGCTCATGTGGACGCCTGCAGAACCGGAGCTTCAGCGCTCACGCGCCAAGACGTAGTTTGCGGCGTTTCTGCCGTTCGACTTGACGCAAAGCGGACCTTCAACCCACCGTTCAGGACGTTGCACGCAGAGCTTAGGGCCGCGCCGAGGCCGCACCCTATTGACGCCTGTCATCGAGCCTTTTATGCAGATAGTGCCGCTCATGTTTGCCGCTGAACTGCTCAAGCAGCTATTGATTCTGGACAGTCCGAGCGGGCGCATCGAAGGGCCGCATAAACTGAACCCAAGGGTCTATCAGTCGGCAAGGTGGATCGACGATGTTCCTAGAATGCGCGAAACAAATCGTCTTTCGGATACGGTAGTGCCAGTTCCGGCATATCGTGCCTTCCGAAATACTGGGTGGACTTGGTTTCGGAATCGGTGGGCACTCCGGAGCCGCCGATGATTTTGCATTGAAACAGCGTCACTACGTACTCGACATGATCGCCACTTGGATATGTGTATCGGAACGACCGCCCGCCGAACACGCCTAGAATGCTGTGAATGCAAACAGCATATCCTGTTTCCTCCATTACCTCTCGGACGATTGCTTCTTGCGGGCTTTCTCCCAATTCAATTCCGCCGGCTGGCAAACTCCATGCCTCACCTGATGACTTTTCCTGAAGGAGCAGTTTGCCTTCGTGATCGTGAATCACGGCTGCAACGGAGGGACTCAATATCAAATCACTGCCAACCTTTTTCCTCAGCCGACTGATGTAGCTTTCGTTATCATCGTGCAGCGACACGTTCGTCCCCAAATGAGTTTGTAGCTGTCCGATTGTCGGCGATTTGTGAGAGGCCGTCGACCGTCTCTTCATGGCCGGGTTGCTCTTGCGGTTGGGGCGGTCCATTTGGTCAGCGCCAACGACCAGTAATCAGGTGTCCGCGCTAAACATTCTGGATTTTGCTCATGGCGGACGCGGAGCGGCAGTTGACATGTTTATTTCGCGTCCCGGAGATCGCTGCCCAGTAAGCTTTCGCGGCAGTCCGTGTGGAACTGGTCCGCGAGTTGACGATTTGAATGTCGCAAAGTTGACAGGATTATTGCGTACTACGCCAGACGGGTGGCCTTCAATCATCCACGGTCAAAGTGGCGAAAGAACAGATATAGGGAGATTGCGGCAACTAGCCAAAACACAGCCTTGACAATCGATGGAGTCGTGCCCGTTCCGAAGCGCCGGCTATACCAGAGGCTTAAGCTCTCAAGCGCCATGCCCGAAACCAGCGCCACGGCGATGTACACCACTACTCCAACGACTGTCACTCTTCCTGTTTCATGGTACCCAATGACGATCCCTATCAACGTCGCGGGGATCAAAAGAGATATGGTTCGCTTGAATGTTTCCGCCAGCATGGCTTCCTCTAGGGCTCTTGAGTTCTCGCAAGGTTTTACCGTCGGCTACATCATTGGAAGACAGTATTTCGCTCGCTTGCATATTTCGTCTTCGCGCGCTGATGGAATCGCAGCCCAGAACGCAAGCACGGGCCATCACGTTCGCACCGGAAATCAAGGTCGCAGGTTCCTCGCCACATCTTGGTCCGGGAATGGGGAAAATAGTCCGGACGTTGATCAGGCTGCCTGTCTTGTTCTCAATGACATGGCCGCCCCGGTCTTCGGGAGCGCAAGCAGGACGATAAGGGCAAGTATCCCTACCGCAGGTATCGCCAGCAGACTGCCTTCCGGGCCCGTTGCCCCGCCGCTAAACCAGCTGGGTCCGATTGCCTGGCTGGTCAGAAAATGACCTGAGACCATTCTCCCGCTATCCGCTGCGCCGAATAAAAAGGACTCGCTCCAGTCCCACGCGGCATGCATGCCCGCGGCCCACCAGAGCGACCCTGTGCGCCAGATCGCGAAACAGGCAACCAGACCGAACAGCACTACCTGGACGAGACCGAGAATGCTTTCATTGGGATTGAATGCGTGGACGAAGCCAAACGCCAAGGAAGTCCGGACGGCTGCGGCAACGGCGCCGACGTCCCGAGCGAGCCTGAAGAACACGTAGCCTCGGAAAATCAGCTCTTCGGACCACCCGACCAGTATAAACACGAGCGCCCAAAGCATTCCCGACGCGATCGGCGAGCCGCCGAGGCTTTCCATGCGCGTGACGTTCGCGCCTCCGGTCAGAACCAAAGCGGCCATCGTCCCAGACAGTGCCAGTGTGCCTGCCAACAGTCCGAATCCGAAGTGAACGGTGCGGTGTCTTGCGTCCAGGCCGTAAGCGAGCCAAGGCTCCTTCTCGAACCCGCTGATGACTTTGGTCGCAACCAGCGCCGCGCCGCAGAAAATCACTCGCATCAGTAATTCGTGACCAGGTGTCATTGTTGCACCGTGAACGCGCAACGAGTAATGAAAAAGGTATGCGATACCCGCTACGGTCGACGTTACCAGCAGAAAGACCGCATAGAACAAGCGGATGGAGCGCCGGGTACGTAAGCGCCCATGAACTGCGAGGCTGGACGAAATGCGATTCCGAAAAGAATGGAGGGCGTTCCGAATGGGATTGTTTTTCATGTGCGTCTTGTTTTTTGTCGAAAAATTCAACCATCAAGTTTTGCGTTTTACTGATCGCTGGTCCTCCATCAGCGCGCTGTAGTTATCTAATGTTTGCTTGTGCCTTCAGGCAGGCGGTGTTTTCATGGTTGCGGAGAGGTCAGTCTATGGCATATCACCTAGGGCGAGCGGATAGTTGCTGCACAAAAAAATGGCTATACCTGCCAAAGCTTCCATGTTGCTGCTAGGAGGCGGAATTGCCCCGCTCTTTAGCTCACATCGGAACGACATGACGCGGTATATACGACAGTGACAAAATTGCGTGCCATCACCCCGCCAAATTCCAAGTCCGCAATGCGCTCTAGCCTTTTCATCAAGATTTCCCTCTCTGTCTGAGGCAATTGAGCCACAGGGGAGAAGGTGCTCGTCAGTGCCAGTACCTGACTCGTCGTCTGGGTCGTTGTCCAGTGAATAAGTTCATGGGATACAGATGCAAATCCTGCCCCCCGCAATTGGGCCTTACGCGTCTCTGCATCCAGAGCAAACGGGACTTGCGACTCACTACCGTGCGAAGGGCTGCGCCAAAGATTCGCGAACAGGGAACGAGTCCTGCACTGGAACTCATCTTCACGCGAGGAATCCCCAAAAATTGTCCACCACATGGCCCATTGACCGCCCGGCTTGAGGAGTCGTTTGGCCTTAGCAAGAGCACTTTCCTGCTCCAGCCAGTGAAACGAAGTCGCGGCAATACCAAGGTCAAACTTCTCGTCCGAGAAATCCACGTCTTCGAACGCTGCTATATGAAGAGAGAGGCGGCCTGGTGTCTTTGATTTGCACTTCGCGAGCAGCACCTCGGCGAGACGGTTATCTGGCTCAATGGCCGTTACCGCACAGCCAAGGTCGAGTAGTCTTTTGGTTGCTTGTCCCGTGCCTGGACCAATTTCGAACACCCGGGTCGACGGGGTCGCCCTGCAAGTCGTCCGCAGGATGTCATAGACGCGAGCAGGGTAATCGGGACGACCTTCAGCATAACCGTTGGCATCGTTACCGAAAACCGTGCGTCCCGCAGACTGTTCTATCCGTTTTGACGAGGCGAGCATTGCCGACCCTTCCTTAATAGCGCTGGTTTGTGGACGATTGTCAGCGATTCAGGTGACCAGTGTCGACTGGCCATTAGTGGCCGATCCCTGTCTCATGCATGCTGCATGGATTGCCAGCAGCTCAGACGGCTGCGTTCGGCAGCAGGCGACCCGGAGCGGCCAATTAGACTTGAGCCGCGAATGTCCGCTTGGCAACTGCCATGAGACGTTCTGCGGCCACCATACAGCCATTGTGATCGCTCATCCGAGCATCACATCCTTGATATGCTGCGGTAAAGTCGGCTGTGCGGTGCCCAGGCTGAGGGAGCGTGTCTACGGCACTCGTCATTGACGGCATGGCAAAGTGCGCCCACATCCCGCATCGCCTATACCCAACAAATCAATATGAGAAGCAAACTTCACATCGGGCTGGCAACGATAATAGCAATAAGCATCGGAAGCGCGCATGCACAGCAATCCGCGCGTTATGTCCCGGCCAAAACCATTCCGTGCCAATATGGCCTACCGCCCGGCGCTCTGCACAAACTGCCGCCGCAAAGCTTGCGCTCCGCTGTCCGAGTATTTCTCAATGTACAGGGTAAGGTGGAAGACGCTGTGCTAGAGCAATCATCTGGCGATGTGACCTTTGACCGTCTCGCGGTACGCGAGGCACGGCTGGCTGTTTGCAAGCCGTTTTTAGATGTGGACGGGAACGCTATCCCAGTCGAGACTAACTTCCTGTTCACCGTCACCTCAGCGGAATTTCGTCCTGACGTGTCATCCGAGACGTTCGCGGCAAAGGTCGAGCGCCTTGTTCGAGCCAACATTGTGTGGGACGGACGGACCGACCATCTGAGAACAACAATTTCAGTTCGCTGCTCTCCTAACGGCAAGTTATTGTCAGCAACAATAGTCCGGTCAAGTGGGAATCCAGAATGGGATGCAGTTGCGCTTAGCGCGGTCCAACACTCGGACCCGATGCCGCCCGACTTGGACGGAAAAACGCCAAAGAACTTCAGGGTGACGGTTCAGCCCGGACCTGCTTAATCCTTAAACGCGTAGCGGTAGGCGGCCGTAGATGCGCCTGATGCTTCGCTTTGGGTTGACCGGCAGCGTCGCTAACGTTGCGACCACCTTTGGCCCAATGGCAGTTGCCGGTCAAATTTCCGCCATCCGAAAGAGCGCACCAAGTGTCCCTTCATGGCCGAACTCGGGCCGACGGCGAACGGCCCTGATCGCACTTCAACGGTCCTTCGCGTTGCTCGAAAGCAGCCATTCACGGGCCAAAAACCTCCGGCATCGTGATGCGTTCCAGCGTCACGCCGGCGGCGAGCAACGCGTCTCTCTGCAGCACTACGCTTTGCGACCGGTCCGATTTCGACACCCCGATATAACCGGCCAGATCATCGGACAACCCCGCCTGAAAACTTGCGGCAGCATGATTCGCACACGTGTCATCACGACCCGGCAGAGCGCTGCAAATCCGTAAGCCTCACCTGGGGAAGGACAACTGTCTGGATGAAGCGACCGGCTGCCCTATAGCTAGTAAGGGTAAGCGGCCTGATACCGGCGCCGTCCGCCGCGGGGAGTTGCACCACGAACTGGCCAGGGTCGGTCAGAGCCGCCGTATCGAGGCCCCACTGCGTAGATGTCGCCCGACATCTCGTTTGCGGCGCGCCGATCGAAGCGCCGGCGGGATCGAGCGCCGATGCTGCGATGCACTTTGAGCTATTCGTGGCCGGAAAACAATAGAGGTCGACGACCTGGTCATTGGCGGGATTGAGCCGTGTTTCGCATACGCCGAAACCGGCAACCTTTTGCGGGGTGCCGAAGGGCAGCGCGGCGTTAACGGTTGCGACCGGGGCATAGGAGTTTAGTAGATAGGTCAGAGACAACCGCCCCCGTGTGTTCTTGAATTTCGCGAATACGTCACTCGGAAGATTGACCGCTTGATAGTTCGACGTGCGGTCATTGCTCGTGCCGTCGAAGGTATTGCCCAGGAGGTTGCTGACCTGATGGGGCGGATAGGCAGACGCGACCGATATGATGCCGCTATATAACGGCTTGCCGTCGTTACTGGCGATACTAAGGATGACTCTATTGATCGTGACTATACGGTTCGGGTCGACCACCACCTTAAGCGGAACGTAGATGACAGGGTCGCCGAGCTGCTGGGCCTTGCCGATCACCTCGGCCTTGGACTGGTCGTCGAACGACAGGCGGATCGGGTCGCCCGTCGTCACTTTGCCGTAATCAGTGAAGCGTAGGATCAGATGGCCTGCTAATGTCGGTGTGAACATCACCGTAATCGCGCAAATTGTTGCCACGGCGAGGACGCCACGCGAAGTCGTCGTGTTCCGGCGGCTGTATTGCAGGCCAAGGATGAGTGCGCTCGCAATAACAAGGATAGCCATGAGCGCTAGTTGAACAGGCCAGTTGTCAAGGTCAACCATCCCGCCATCGGTCACTATGAAGCCGGCAATCCATATCAGAAAAATCGCGAAAACGATGCCTGCGGCCTGGGACCAGCTAGCGGTAATCGTGCCGACGGCTAATGCGGGCAAACCGACACCGATGAATATGACGAGCGCCGTATAGGCCGATGCACTGATTGCCGGCTGCGTATCTAGCCCATGTATAAGGCCGACGCCAAGGTCGAAAACAAAGGTCGGCAAGAAGGTCACGAGGGCGGCGAA
This sequence comes from Paraburkholderia sp. GAS206C, assembly GCF_050435645.1. Classification (NCBI taxonomy): domain Bacteria; kingdom Pseudomonadati; phylum Pseudomonadota; class Betaproteobacteria; order Burkholderiales; family Burkholderiaceae; genus Paraburkholderia; species Paraburkholderia sp. GAS206C. The sequence goes on from NZ_JBNDKR010000013.1 coordinate 6,614, forward strand.
AGCAATTTTATCTAGCGCGAGGTCGCTTCGACGGATCGGCCGGATCAGCCAGTCGTCATTGTTCGACACAACGGGGTCGCTCTGTACGACCACAATGATGGCGAAGCCTGCCACCACAGCGAACGCCAGATCGCTGAACGTGTGTAGCAACACCAATTCCAGTGGCTCAGCGAAGATCCCCATGTGCAGGATGATCCAGACCGCCGCGATTTTCAGAGCCAACACCGCTGCTACGTACGGCCAATTCAGTCTCAGATCTTTTTTCAAAATATGCAGCCACATATCATCTCCCCGTCATTTGTTCGGCCCGCGCGAACGCGGTAAATATCGACCTTAGGTCCATTGGCTCGGCCTGAACGAATTTGACGTCGCCGAATACGGTGGCCATTTCAGATGCCAGCTGATCTTCGGCGAACGCCGTATGCACAAAGCTCGCAACATTGCCCGAGGTACCGGGATCGATCCACGCCCTGGGCCAGGTATCGGGAGGACGGGCCGGCGATTGCAACGTGACGCGAATCGAGCGGACGCGCGCGTTCAGGACCTCGATCGATTCTTCGAACAGCAGGCGACCCTGGTTAAGAAAACCGACGTCGCTAACGAAACCCTCGATGTCGTTCAGTTCGTGCGATGAGATGAAGATAGTGAGGTCTTCAGCATGGCTCAGCACGCTTTCGACCAGGTCGTCGCGTACCAGCGGGTCTAAGCCGCTAAACGGCTCATCCAGCACCAGCAGCTTTGGTTTGAAGGCCAGGGCGGCAACAAGCGCGAGCTTGATACGCATACCATGTGAAAGGGCGCGGATTTTCCGCTCCATCGGCAGATTGAACCGTCTCAGCATGGCTTTTTCAAGCGCTTCGTCCCAATTCGAATAAAACGGTCTCACGTAATCGAGATAGGTGCCCACGGCCATTTGCCCAGGAAGCACCTGGTTCTCCGAGACATAGCCGATCTGGTTAAGGTGGCGGCTCGTGAGTTCACGTGATGGCGTGCCCATCACGGTGAGATCACCCCGCGTCGGCGCCAGGATGTTCATCATCATCTTGATCGTGGTCGTCTTGCCGGCGCCATTGGCGCCAATCAGCGCATAGACGCTTCCCTCATCGACCGAAAAACTCAGGCCGCTGAGCGCCTCAGACGGGCCGAAGCGCTTCTCGATATTGCGGGCCTCGATGATCATTTTTGTGTTCCCCTCGCTATGTCGATCTGGTTCCAACGCTCAACGATCGCGTCGAGCAATTCCGCCTGCGTCAGGCCGACGCGACGTGCGCCGACCACCAGTGCCTCGACTTCGTGCCCTAGCAGTTGCGCCTTTTCTCCCGGGCGCGCCTGGGGCGGCTCGCAGACGACTGTCCCAATTCCCGGCCGCGCCTCGAGCCAACCTTCGTGAATCAGGTGCTGGATGATCTTGTGAGCCGTGTTCGGGTGAATCTTCAGGTCCGCCGCCAACGCCCTGACCGACGGAAACTCCTGCCCCGGCAGGTAATCGCCGCTGATGAAGGCGCGCTTGGCGGCAAAGACCACGGCGTCGAATATCGACTGACCAGATTGCGGCTTGTAATCGAATGATGTCATATTTATAATGTGACACATGGTACACCAAAGTGTCAACGGGCCTTCGTCGTTGTCATGTACGTCGTTTTGGTCTGCTGGCGTCCGCGATTTAATGCTTCGGAACGATCCGGAGGATGCTTGATCTTCCTGCGCATAAGCATCGAAGATCGCACTCATCAGATAGGCGAGGTTTTCTAAAGTAAGAACCGGCCTGTTTGAAGCTGCAGTTCTGTCACCGGGCTGAGGTCCGGTATGGACCATATCAGCAGACGGCGGGGATAGATCAAATTGTTCACGATCTTCATTGCGGCTCCGAGGGTCCGTTTGTGGCTGATCCCTGTCTCATGCACGCTGCATGAATTGCCAGCAGCTCAGATGGCTGCGTTCGGCAGCACGCGGACCCTCAAGGGACATTCGGTTTTCTCCAAAGCGATCGTTCAACTGCTCAGAGAGCACGTTTCAACTGGTTCGTAAGCGCCGCTCGCTTCTCGGCAGATATCGCAACAGAGCATCCCTGGTATCAAGGGTCACGGCACTAGCACTCGTTCGTTCCATCGATCACCGTCATGCCAATATTCCCTACGATCATGCAGTCGATCAGCAAGGGAGCCACGCCAAATTTCAAAGTACGACGGCACGAGCCATAGACTTCCAATGCCGTCGGGGCATGCTGGAAGTTCGGCCAAACTGTCTTTCAGCGCTGCGATCTCATTCAGCAACTGCTCTCGCGTCTCGACTGGTGAACTCTGCTGACGAACTTGCGCATGGTAGACATCAACCAAACGGCTCTCCGGTGCGCGAGCAAGCCATTCAGCCCTCGTATGATCGGTCTGCGCAAGCGATGCATCGCCCCTGACGCGCACCTGAATCATCGCGACGGGCCAGAAAAACAGACACTCCCATTTTCCATTGCTTTGGAGTTGGCGAATTTTAGGGCTCTCCGCATTGACCGAAATTCTTATGCCCTGAGCGCCAACCTCTCGAATGGTAACGATGCGTGCTGCCGGACTTCCATTTCCGTCGACGGTTATGAACGAAGCATAAGGGGTACATGGATCTCCGTGACGGCGGGCCTCGTCAACCAGACGAGCCAGCTGCTGAGCAGGATCAAAGGTAGTCAATCGTTTGCTCCGTGGGCAAATACTTGTTCTTGTAGATCACAGTTCGTGCACCGCCCCGGATTCGTCAAAGTAATAGATGTTTTCGTGCTTGAATCCCCATCGGCCACCGTGCTGGCTGATGTGAGGTTCGAAGGTAAAGCACGCTACGTCGCCGAGACGGCGATGATTCCCGACTTCGATATACTGCCGGTCGTCTCTGTGTTGGCAAATGCTGTGGCCGACATTACCGAGAAAGTCGAGGTTTTCAAACCCTTCCTCACGAATCTGTTCATTGGCGAACTCGTACAGGTCGTGAAACGAGGTATCGGGGCGAACAAGCGCACGCATCGCCTGATGCAGACGGCGTTCAGTCTCATATCCGGACACGAACTCCGGGCTGGTCGGTTCTATGCGTGCGATGCCTTCTTCAATGTAGAACGACCGCGCACAGTCGCCCCATATCTCCCCACTTCGCGGACTTAGATCGACTGTCACAAGGTTTCTCAATCCGACAGGTTCGATGTCGGGCTCGTACGCCCGCCCCGACAATGAAACCTTGCTACGTGAACCCAGTAGAACAAACGCCGGGCAGTTGTAGTACCACGTGTCTGGATAACCGCGATCGGCAAGCATAGCCGCCGCTGTGGTTGCGATCGAAGTCTCCGTGGACTCGGGTGTTATGTATCCAACCAACCGTTGCAATACGTCTTTGGCCGCCGTTTGAACGGGTTGATTCACTGGGATCGGCAAGACAAGCTCCGTGGTATCGAGGTATGTATTCGCGCACATTCGACCGTGGATTGTCGGTGATTCAAGCATTCGTGTCGAACGCCCCTTCCTGGCCGGACCCCATATCATGCAATCAGCATATACGGCAGATGCTTCGCAATGCGACGACCGACGGCGTGCGACCCATAGCCTCTTTGGCGACCAAAATGGGGCAATCAATACTAGAAAGATCCCGAACGCGGGCATGAAGCCAAGCCTATGCCCAAATACCGCTCAGCCACCATCGGAATCTGCATCTGAAAAATAAAATGGACGATTGTCGAATATGGCGGTCGCCGTTCGTCAACCTGATGAGATGCTAAACATGCTCATAGAAAGGAGGGAAACCGTATGAAATTTCTTCTGACGTCCGGCGGCATCACCAACGCCAGCATCCACGCCGCACTTGTTGATCTGTTGGGCAAGCCGATCGCCGAGTGCAGCGCGCTCTTCATTCCTACTGCCATGTACGCCTATCCGCGACATGCTGCCCTGGCGTGGCAGGCGTTCGCTGGAAAAGCGCGAAGCCCGTTGTGCGAACTGGGCTGGAAGTCGCTGGGTGTTCTTGAGCTCACCGCACTGCCGAGCCTCTCTAAAAAAGATTGGATCCCCCTGGTGGAAGAGGCGGATGTCCTGTTGGTGTGGGGCGGTGACCCTATCTATCTGGCTGACTGGATGCGTCGTTCCGGCCTCGTCGAGCTATTGCCTTCACTGCGCGATGAACTGGTTTACGTGGGCGTTAGCGCCGGTAGCATGGCGGTGTCTTCGACATTTTCAGAAAACTACAGTCGGCCGCCCAGTGGTAATCGCGACGCGCTGACCTCTGAGAGCTTTTCGTTCTCAACATCAGAGGGCGAGGTCTCAAGCCTCCTGGTCACGGCCCACGGAGCAGGCTGGGTTGACTTTGCATTGATCCCGCATTTGGACAATCCGGATCATCCTGATGCCTCCTTGCAGAATGCTGAAAAATGGGCTGCCAGGATACCGGCGCCGGTCTATGCCATTGATGATCAGACTGCCATCGCAGTCACTAACAGTGCCGTCCAGGTTGTTTCAGAAGGTCAGTGGAAATTGTTTTTGCCGACTGCGTAGAGGGGCGCATGCGTGGCGGCGAAGAAAAGAAAGGGCGCTCTCTTCCAAAGGAAAATCCCTTGGTTAACTGGAGACGTTGAGCCGGCCGGCGTTGAGCAGCCACGATATTGCGCGGAGCTCTGCTTTCGACCCACAGGGGACCTTCAGATTTGCCGAAAGCTGCCGTTCACATAGCTTATAGGCTGCTCCGACGTATAAGATCGGTCGAGGCGAAAATTCAACACTCTGACTCGCTGCAGCGACTCAGAGTTGTCTTGGAGTGGGAATCCTCTTGAAAACAATCGTAAAGCGCTTCCTGTTAGCGCTGATCGCCCTGATGGCTTGCGTTCGTGGTGGAGTTGCGCTGGCAGAAACCCCATCTGACCAGTCCTTTTCTCCTGATCCAAAAATCCAGAAAATTGCGGAAGCCTACTCGCTAGACGCCGTCGACTTCTCCGCGAAACAGTTTGGAATAAAACTCGACTGGTCGGACGCGAGTATTGCAAATGTCGAAAAGGCCTTGGCGCAAATGAGTTCATCCTACGTCAGCACGAGTCCCAAGCCAACGGACGAACAAGTCATGTCATTTGCGAAAGCCTACGGAAGTTACGTCGGAGAGGTGTATCGCCGCAATCATGGTGGCGAATGGGGTATGGTCACCCTTGGCGGAAGCCGATTCCCGGGTCTGCGAACCACCTCAGGTTCCAGCTTCTGGCCATGGGGACGAGTATTCAATCGGATCACAAAGGGGACGGAGGACAACATCGCCGACTACTACGCGGCCCTATTGAAAAGGTAGCGGACGGCGCATCCATTCAACTTGGTCTTGAAGGTGTCAACGATTCAGGCCACGACGTCGAACGTCCGAAAGTGGCCGGTGGCTGTCGAATACGAACAGATGACCAAGATTTTTCGCGGCGCTACAATCGCACGCCGCGACGAAGCTGGAGGATGTATCTGCTGGCGACCCATGTGAAAAATGCGGCAAAAACTACTCCACCGGTACGGGAGAAAAGCGATGTGTGTCCCGGGGCGAATCCTGCTGCAATATAGAGACCTGCGACGCCAAATACAACGCATCCTGTGATTGCGAAGACCGACATAGAAGTTCTCGTTTTCATATGCGCTTAGTCCTTGAGGGAAGCCGCTACCGGCTGATGCGGGTGCGATGCGACGCATTGCTTTTATCAACCCTGGCCTAACCGGCGTGCCCACCACCGTCGGATGAGGAGTCGAACGAATGTGATGACGAGGGATGGTGGCCACCATGGGAAGACGAATTCGTCTGACCCACGTCGTGCACGTGTAAGTCGGAAGTCGTCAAAAAATCAGGTAGCGCAGAGGAAGAAGTTTGCGATGATCCAAGCCGTCTCCGCTTGCCGCTAAACAGGCGCTTCAGGAACTCAAACATCAGCCGTCCTTTTCTCTCGACTCATTTCAATCTGTTCGATTCAAGAATACCCAACTAGGATATTAACCTTACGCTTCCCGGTGCGCATCCACAGCCGGTGTCGATTGTCACCAAACTAGAGGCATGCGTCGAATGTCGCGTACTGGCCGAAGCTCGCCGCAACACTACATCTTTCGCTCCTGGTCGAGCGCTGATTGGTTAGGTATTTGGTAGATCACGGACGTGTATTTCGGTGTCTCGCGCCGCTCCACGATGACACCGCCAAGAGATTCGGCGATGCGGCGGCTCGAATAGTTTTGTTCGGCTACCGGGTAAGTGAAGCTCTCGACGCCAAGCGCCAAGCTTGCCCACCTCGCAACAAGACCTACAGCTTCACGACCAAAGCGTTGCTTGTGAAAGTCTTCCCGAATCCAAATGCCCAATTCCGCGCTCGCGTTCCGAACACGATGGAGTCCGGCCAATCCAAGGAAATTCCCATCATCCCGTTGACGGATTGCAAACACAAAGTCCGTCCCCTCGGCTATTGTCGGCAACCAACTCAGCCAGATGCGATCGAAGTCGTCTCTGTTGGCGGGTGGCTCCCACGACATGAAACGAGTTAGTGAAGGCGTAATGCAGCGAAAGCTGGCATCAGCATCGTCAGCCGAGAACGGCCGAATCGAAAGCCGCTCTGATTCAATGTGGATTTCTTCCGAACGTAGCGGCATTTTTTCCCCTGTGTGCCTGCCGGTCTCGTCGGATTGTCGACGATCTACGTCTCTCTGTCGAATGTCCCTTACTGGCCGCGCCATGCCCATTTTGATAGCGGGCCGCACAGTCAAAGGCTGAATTCAAGAACGTTTCTGTTGGCAGCAGCCGAAGCAAGAAGGCTTCGTAGCATGACCAGTTGGGAGATAAGATCCGTCCGCTGAACCTCGACAGTATGGGCGTCTCCAGTAGGGGACCAACCGTAAACGAAGCGCACCTTTTCTTCGCCCTGCGATTCAAGCGATCCAACCCAAATCTCTAACTCTGACGCAATTCGTACGAGAACCGCAGGCTCAGCCTCATCCTCTTCGAATTGGTCGAACATCGTTCCGAGCGAGTAGTTGATTCGATTCCAGAATCCCGACGCGAAGAGTCACTCCGAGACCGCACCGTCTAGCATGAAGACTGGCTCTGCAGAGCCACCCGCAATAAAGAAGCGCGACGCCTGTAATCTGCGCATGACGTGAAAGGTAATCTCAAAGCCAGGGAAGCACATTGTCGACGATCTGGGCTCCGCCGTCGACTGAGCGAAACTGGCCGAACCCGGAAGCTCATCATCGGCCCACGGCTGATCTCTCCGACTCAACCTCGAACTTCCCTTGGACCCGTTGCCGACCGTGGACCGATCACGGTGAACGACGGCTTCACAGCCGATCGCGGCCATTCAATTTGAGAGTACTGAATTTATTGTTGATGAACCAACGCACTACCCATTGCGGCTGTATCGCTTCGATCGCGACCTAAACTGGGCTAGCTCTTTCTCAGTGAGCAGGTATTCGCTGCAATCAAGCAGGCGAGCAAAGGCGAGGTCCAGGAACGCTCGTACTCGCTTGGGCTGAGCAGCCCGGCTTCCGTAGTACACGTGCAAACCGATATGCGCGCTCATATGCTGCAGGAGAACTGGCTCCAGTCGGCCAGCCCGGATGTGGGTCACCGCCGAGAAGCTCGCGAGCTGACCGATGACTTGCCCCGCGAGCACGGCTTGCAATTCCAGCTCCGAATCGTTCGTCGCGAACGCAGGAGACATCTGCCGATGTTCCAGCTTGCCATCCACAGTCAAGTACCACGGCGCCACCTTGCGTGTGCCCGGATGCCGGAACACGCTGCAGCGATGCGCCGCCAGATCCTCGGGCGTCGATGGCGCGCCGTACGCTTTCAGATAGCTTGGCGCGGCGCACACGATCATCTGTATCGCGAAGAGTTGCCGACCGATCACACCCTCGCTGGGCGACGCTCCGATCCTGAAGCCGACATCGACGCGATCCAGCACCCAGTTGCCGATACCGTCATCGAGCTGGACGTCCGGCTGGATATCGGGGTGCTTCCGACAGAACTCGTCGAGCAGCGGCATGAGGATGGCGGCGAACGACGATTTCGGCCCAACGATCCGCAGCGGCCCCGCAATCTCATCCTTGGACTCCCGCGCCAGGACCAGAGCCCTGTCCAGCGCAGCCAGGGCGGGCTGTGTGTTCTCCAGGAACCGTTGGCCCTCCTCGGTTAGGGCGAGGCTGCGCGTCGTCCGATGCAACAGGCGGACTCCAAGATGCTGTTCCAACTGCGCAATGGCCTGACTGGCAGCCTGGGGCGTGACACCCTGGGCCAGCGCGGCCTTCCGGATGCTACCGAGTTCCACGGCTTTGGCGAACGTCGCGATGGCCTTGAAATCATTCGTGGGCATGATCGATTCTTCTGCTGAAGTGCGTCGGGACGCGTCGCACGGTCCATCCAGTATCAATCTGAGCTTGATACTGGTGCAAGGAGTAATCCACTAGTCGCTTGAAACTGCGACACCTAAAGTAACGGACATGGTCCGGCCACGGGTCGAACCAGGGCCGTGGATGATGTCTTCGCACGAGCGTATGGCTTTCCGATATGGGGAGAGACCGCGCCACCAGTGGTTCGTTTCGTGATGGAGGCGGATCAGGAGCGCAAAACGATGAATCTCGCCAACGAGTGGCTCGACGAGACCGGCTTGACCAGGGAGCCCGGCGCGTCCTGAGCAGACCTCATGCCGCCGTCACTTTCAACAGCAAGGAACGAACATGCAAGACGTAACACTCAACAACGGAATCAAGATGCCGATCCTCGGCTACGGTGTCTTCCAGATCGCCGACGAGACAGAATGCGAACGCTGCGTCGTGGACGCGGTGCAGGCAGGCTATCGTCTGATCGACACTGCTGCGTCCTACAAGAACGAGGAGGCGACCGGGCGTGGCCTCAAGCGTTGCGGCGTCCCCCGCGACCAGCTTTTCGTCACCAGCAAGCTGTGGGTTGAGGACGCTGGCTATGAACGTGCTCGAGTGGCCATCGACAAGTCGCTGAAGCGACTTGATCTGGATTACCTGGACCTGTTCCTGATCCATCAGCCGTTCTCCGACGTTCACGGCGCGTGGCGAGCGATGGAGGAGGCACATCGCGCCGGCAAGCTGCGTGCGATCGGACTGAGCAACTTTCAGCCGGACCGCCTCATGGACATCACGGCTTTCAACGAGGTCACACCAGCCGTCAATCAAATCGAGGTCAACCCCTTTCACCAGCAGGCCGAGAGCGTGGAGTTCATGCGCGAGCATGGCGTGCAGCCGGAGGCGTGGGCGCCCTTCGCCGAAGGACGGAACAACCTGTTCCAGAACGATCGGCTGATAGCGATCGCCGGGCGCCACGGCAAGACCGTGGGGCAAGTCGTGCTGCGATGGCTGGTTCAGCGCGGCGTCGTTGCTCTCGCGAAATCCGTGCGGAAAGAGCGGATGCTTGAAAACCTGGCCGTCTTCGACTTCGAGTTGTCCGAAGAGGACATGACGGCCGTTGCGACGTTGGAGACAGGCACGAGCAGCTTCTTTTCGCATCGCGACCCGGCGATTGTAAAGTGGATGAGCGAACGAAAACTTGGCCTCTGACGCGCAATCGGAGTGGCCGTCTGACACGAAATAGTTTGTGTAAGGGCTAAATTCCGCGCGATTTCTTCCGATGACCATGTATATCGCGGTCATCAGCGCCGCGATTACCAGTGCCAAAAGCACTCTAACCGGGTGGGGGAAATCATGGATATAAGTCAGATGGCTGCACAGTGGAGTGACCTGCAGCTGCAAGCGACGGACGCAGAGCTATTTCAGCGCGATGCGGAAAAAGCCGGAATGCTTCGCGCCGAAGCAGTTGGCATTGAAAAGCAACTCAAGGCTGCCGGTTACGATTTGCGCTCGCTTGTGGTGCTATGAGTATTGCGTGAGCGCGCGCAAGCATCTTTTGGCTCGCCAGAACCGCTGTTCGCGGGGAGCCCGACCAACACGGTCCACCTGACCCGACGCTACGATCCTGCACGCGTAGTCTGCACCAGAGGCGCGTTCTCCAGGATCGCCGCCGCCGCGTCCTTGGCCAGCAAAAACGCCGATGTTTCGCCCGAGGCGTGCGAGAGCGCCAACGCGCCCTGAAGAAGCAGGTTGAGTTGCTTGGCGAGACGCTGAGGTTTGGCAAAGCCCGCCCGCTTGCACAGTTCGAGGAACTTCACTTCGCCACGTGAACTTGCCGCTATGCCAAGTTCGACGATGCCCTCGTGCTTCCTGGCATATTCCTGTGCCGCCTTCGTACCCAGACAGCCACGCGTGAGCATCCGGCCGGTAATCTTGCGTACGTCGAAGAACTGGATGATCTGCTCGCGCGGGTCGCTGATGTGCGCGACCGGATCGAAGAGTTCTTGCACGACGCCCTCGCCATAGAGCCGCAATACGGCCGCGATCAGATCCTCTTTCGACGGGAAATACTTGTAAAGCGTGCGCTTGGATATGCCGCTGCCGGCCAGGGCCGCTTCCATTCCCGTTGCATGGAAGCCGGCATCGTAGAAGCGGTCGAACGCATATTTCACGATCTCGAGCTTCTTGCCTTCGATTTCCGTTTCCTGCTCCATCTCCCCACCCTCGTAAATTCCATCTCCTGTTTATAGCAAATTCCGTTGACAAAGTAAACGACGTCGTTTACAAATATCGGAAGGTAAACGAATTCGTTTACATCTGCGACGCAGGCGTTCGTCTCGACGCGCGCCCGGCGAGACGTCGTCAATCTTCGGCTCGCGCCGAATGATTTTCCGTATCCCGGCAATGGGTAATCAAACACTCAGGAGAAGATCATGACTCTTTCGAACAAGGTCGTGCTAGTAAGCGGCGCCAATCGCGGCATTGGCGCGGCCATCGTAAAGGAATTGCTGAAGGTCGATGTGGCGAAAATCTATGCCACGGCGCGTGATCCGAAAGCGCTACCGTCGTTCGGGGACTCGCGGGTCGTTCCGCTGCAGTTGGATATCACGAGCGACGCATCCGTCAACGAGGCTGCCGCTGCAATGCAGGATGTGGACGTGCTCGTCAACAACGCGGGCACGTTGGCCTTCGGCAATTATCTCGGCGACAACTGGGAAGCCTTCGAAGACGACATGCGGACGAATTACTTCGGCACCCTTCGCGTGCTCCGGGCATTCACCCCGCAGTTCGTGGCCCGCAAGTCCGGCACCATCGCGAATATATGCAGCGTTGTGGGACTGTCGGCCGTTCCCTTGATGGCCGGCTACTCGGCTTCCAAGGCAGCGCTCCATTCTCTCACCCAGTCTCTGCGCGGGACGCTGGAAAAAGACAACGTCACGGTTATCGGCATCTATCCCGGACCGATCGAGACGGTTCTGGCGAAGGAGGTGCCTTATCCGGACAAGGCGACGCCGGAATATGCCGCCGTCAATATCGTGAAAGGCATCGCCGAAGGGCACCCCTACATCTTCCCCGATCCGCTGGCGCAGCAAGTCGAGCAACTGTGGTCGAGCGACAACCGGAAGTTGGAATACGTCTCGCTGCACCTCGGCGCCTGAATGCCCCGGTGATCGGTTGGCCGGATCGATAACAGCATTCGCCGGCTGGATCGGCGGATGTTGATGCGCCCCAGACGTGGTCACGGGGATTTTTTGCCGCGACAACGGATGGTTCTGTTTTAACCCTCGCAGGACAAGCCCTTTATGATTACGCGCCGTTCCTTTGCAACAAGTCTTCTCGCTGGTGCTGCAGCCATGGTCGTAACCACCGCTACGTCGGCCAAAGCCCAGCCCGCCAACCCGGATGGAAAATCGTCGCTTGCTGGCAAGCCGGATTTTGCGACCCACTACCGCACGGTGGATATCGACGGAGTTTCGATCTTTTACCGTGAAGCAGGTGCGCCCGGTGCACCGGTCGTGCTACTGCTACCGGGCTGGCCGTCGTCATCCGCGATGTTTCGCGATCTCATCCGTGAGTTGTCGGCGAACTTCCATGTTTTTGCTCCGGACTATCCCGGCTTCGGCAACAGCGATATTCCCGATCGCTCGCACGCGCCCTATACCTTCGACGCGCTCGGCGAGGCGATCGGCAAGTTCGTCGACAAGGTTGGCATCGATCAATACGTTTTGTACGCGACGGATTTCGGGGGCCTCGTCGGATATCGCGTGATGTTGAAAACGCCTCACCGGATGAGAGCGCTGGTCGCGCAAAACAATCCGCTGTTCCTGGGAGCGAGCCCATGGTTCGGGCCGCTTGTGCCGTATTGGAAGGACGGTACGGACGAGAGCCGCGAGAAGGTCAGGCAATACTATCTAACCCTCGACGTGATCCGCGATCTGTATCTTACGGGTGTTCAGGATACGTCCCTGGTCGATCCGGAGCAGTGGCAAATCGACTATTCCTCGTTGCAGCGCCCCGGCGCTGCGGATATTTCGCTCGATCTGCTCTACGACATCCGCACCAATGGTCCCGCACTCAAGAGTGCCCAGGACTACCTGCGCGCGCAAAAGCCGCCGACGCTGGTCGTTAGCGGGAAAAACGACATCCTGTTTCCGGCCGAGAGTCAGTTGCGGTATCGCGAAGTCGTGCCCGCCGCCGAGATCCATTTGACAGACAGCGGTCATTGCGCGCTGGCCGACAAGAGTGAGGAGATCGCCAGGCGGATGCACGACTTCCTCGGTCGAGTGCTCTAGCCAGATCAGGCACGTCACGCCTCCCATAGCATCGCAGCACAAGCCTCAAGCGGTTTCTAAAAACAGCATCGAAAGCCCGAGATATTTGTAACACACGGTGGGCGCGGTAAGGTACCAGCGCCGCAAAGGCCGGGCACCGGAAGTTCGGTGCCCGCGCGCTATTGGCGCTGAACGTACTTTCACTCACCGAAATACACTTTTCATGGACTTTTTATGCTTATCAAAAATGTAGCTGTCAGCCTGCCATCCAGAGTCGTGACGAATGATGAAGTTGTCGATATGATTCGTTTCCATTCAACGGAATACGAAGGCGATATCGATAGGGCTACACGTACCATCAAGACTTTGCTCGATAGAAGTGGACTGGTCCATCGGCGCTGGTGCGCAAGCCACGAAAGCCCGATCGATCATGTTGCAATGGCCACGCGCAAGGTACTATCGGAAACGTATTTGAATCCGGAGCATATCGAGCTGTTTATTTTTGTCGGCATCGGGCGAGGATTTCTGGAACCTGGCAACAGTCACATGATGGCCAGTACGCTCGGGTTCGTAAATGCCGAATGTTTCGATGTGGTTGACGCATGTATGAGCTGGACAAGAGCAATGGCAATTATCGACAGCCTCTTCAAGTCCGGTCAGTACAGAAACGCCATGATTGTGAATGCCGAGTTCAACATGCTGGCGGGTGGTCCACTCTATCCGGGGAATTTTGCGTTGAAAAATAAGGACCAGATCGAATATACGTTGCCGTCGTTCACGATCGGTGAGGCTGCGACTGCCACATTGCTCGTCGCGAAGGAGCCGGATAATTTCAGCTTTTCCTTTCGCGCGAAACCGGGAATTTCGGACCTTTGCACGATCCCAATCCCGGGCTACGAAGAGTTTTGTCATCCGACAGAACGCATCGGCAAAAATGGCGAAATGCGTTTTACATCGTTCGGTCACGAGTTGCACAAGAACTCCGATGAACTGACGACGGTTTTGGCTAAACTACCCACTCCGAAGAAAGACATCGACATCGTGTTCACGCACGCATCGTCCAAGGCGGCGTGGCATGCTTACGGGGAAAAGGCCGGAATCGACGACAAGATGTACCACATCTATCCCGATACCGGGAACCTCGTGTCGGCCTCGATCCCGGCAGCCATTTCTCTCGCCAAGGAGAGCGGTCAACTGAAGCGGGGCGACCGGGTGTTATGCTGGGTCGGCAGCGCAGGGATGTCATTCAACGCTAGTAGCTTTAGATTCTGAGACTGGGCCAGTCAAACACAAAGAACGACATGAAAGCCATTTCAGGAAGCATTCGCTATCTCAAACGGAGGATTTGTGACTCCGCGAGCGTGTCTGATTACAATATCCTTGCGGTTGGCGTAATTGGCACGATCGGGCATCCTGCCTATTGGCTATGGTGGACCTACGTCGATCCTCAACCATTTGAAAGTCTGCCGATGCGGATTTTCGGCATGGTCGCCTGTGCTTTATTGCTTTTACGGCGCCTCTGGCCCGTTTCAGTGGCACGCTTTCTGTCATGGTACTACTTCGTAACGGTGGCTTACACGCTGCCGTTTTTTTTCACGTATTACCTGATCGCCAATCATTATTCGACACTTTGGTCAATGGCCGAGCTGGGGATGATATTTTTCCTGATCGTTCTGTTTCCTTCATTCGCGGCGTTGTCACTAAATCTTATTGTGGGAATTGGTCTGGCGGTGCTATGCGCGCGGGTTTTGATTCCGCAATCGCTTTATCTGGACACGCATCTTTTTATATACACGTATTTCCCGATTTTTACGTTTGGCATTGGTGCAGGCCTGACGTTCAGCTACAGCAACATGAAGGGGATCGCCGCGCAGGCGAAAGCCGGAGCACTTCAGGCGCTTGCGGGTACGATTGCCCACGAAATGCGCAATCCGCTCAGCCAACTGAGGCACGTCCTGGATCGTGTTGAAGACGCACTGCCTGCCACCGCCGAATCCACAACGTCATCGGGCTTGTCTCCTGAGAGTGTGGCCTCGCTTTATCGCCATCTCGCTCACGGTCAACTAACCATCGAACGTGGCATGCGCATCATCGCGATGACATTGGACGAAGTCAGTGCAAAGCCTATAAGCTCGGACAGCCTTGTCTATCTGCGCGCGGGAGTCATCACCCGAAAAGCGCTCGACGAATACGGCTTCGATGATGACACCGAGCGCAGCAAGGTAAAACTCGTGGTGTCGGAGGATTTCACCTTCAAGATCGACGAAACCGTCTATCTCTTCACGCTGTTCAATCTGATCAAGAATGCCCTCCACCACATAGCCGCACGTCCAGCCGCGACCCTCACGGTCACGGTAGACAAGCATGCGGTGGTTGTACATGACACGGGTTCCGGCATCTCGCGAGACATCCTTCCGCATCTTTTTGAACCCTTCCGGACAGCCGGGAATTCCGCAGGCACGGGCTTGGGGCTCGCCTACTGCCAGCGGGCGATGCGTGCATTCGGCGGCACAATCAGCTGCCGTTCGGAAGTGGGTAGTTTTACAGAATTCACGCTGCAATTCCCTGTGGTTTCCGACCGTGACGTTAGCGAACACGAGCGCGGAATTTTTGAGCGTGCCAAGCCCATTCTGGAAGGCAAGCGTGTCCTCGTCGTAGACGACGACCCGACTCAACGGGCAAGGGTCCGGCGCGCGTTGTCAAAAGTCAGTGCACAGATGACCGAAGCGGAAAACGGGCAACTGGCCCTAGCCATTTTTCGGGAGGGAGCGTGGCCCTTTGACCTCATATTGATGGATATCAATATGCCGGTTCTGGATGGCTACACAACCACGGAGAAAATTCGCGCTGACGGCGAACACCCGAATGGGGCCGGTGTTTTGATCGTCGGCTATACGGCGGAGCCTGGCAATGTTGCTCGCGTCCTCGCCCGCAGAGCCGGCATGGACGACATCATCAGCAAATCCAGCAGCATGACGGAACTGATCGGTGCGCTCCAGTCGCTCATGGAAAACGGTAACCGGCACCGTCCGACCCACGCATTCGACGAGTTCTCCGGCAAAACGATTCTGGTGGCAGACGACGATACCTATAGCAGGCTCGTGGCCAAGGGCTACCTGGAGCGTTGCGGCGCCAATGTCGTCGAAGCCGAACATGGACACGCGGTGCTGTCCCGGTTGCAGGAGCATAACGCCATTGATGCCATCGTGATCGACATGCACATGCCGGGAATGGGTGGCCTGGAGGCCACGAAATCGATTCGTTCTCGCACCGACTCGTACGCGAACGTTCCTATCATTGCATTGACTAGCCAATCCGACATCAAAGCCGCGCAGGCATGCCTGATTGCGGGCATGAACGAGGTCATGGTCAAGCCCGTCCAGGTCGGTGCGCTATACGCTGCTCTCTCGCGGCAGTTTGCCCGGCAACGTGCTCTGCGCGCATCACTGGCGGCAGATGCGGTCCCGGAGCCAAAAGCACCGGTCTACAGTTTTGCACCGATCGAGGAAATCCCGCTGCTCGACGAAAAACATCTTGAAGAACTGGTGACGCTCGATCTGCTGAACAAGACGTTGCGCAGCGGCATTGACCAGATGCGCTCGACGGTGACGCGACTTGCTGCCAGCGTTGCTGACGGCGACGTTGGGTCCGCACATGATGCCCTGCATCTGCTTCTCGGTGTTAGTGGCAACATCGGCGCAACGGCGTTGCATCAGTTCACGCGACCGATCTATGAACGACTGTTGGACGCCGAGGTTTTCGCCGAGGGCGATTGGCTTGCGCGAATCTGCTCGTTGAGTGACCGCTCAGCCGAGGCGCTCGAGACGTATTTTGACGCGGTAAAAGCGCGTCGGAGCTATCCGAGGTTGCCGCGTAGCAGGTAGCTCGCCACTCAGGTCGCGAGGTGCGGCACCTTCCGGTGGTTTGTGCCATTTTCATACGCATAGGCATATCCAAGCAACGCCGCCTCATCCCACTGGCGGCCGACGAAGATCAGTCCAAATGGCGATCCCGACTCGTAATAGCCCGCCGGCACTGCGATGCCGGGCAGCCCCGCGATATTGATCTCGCCCACCGTCGTTTCCTGGATCGTGCTCTTGCCGTGAAGCGGAGGAAGCTCGCATCGCATTTGCGGAAAGACCAGTGCATCGAGACGATGCTCCGCCATGACCGTTTCGAAGATGCGCAGATAGCGCGCCTTCAGCGCGACGAACTCAGGCATCTCGGGCGGCAACGAGGGATCGGCCAGCGCCGCCTTGAAATCTGCGAGGTTATGCAAATAGTGCAGCACGCCATCCGGTCCAAAAGCGTCTTCGTCTTTGGTTGCTTCGGCGAATGCCGCGAAGGTCTTCAACGGTGCATGCTTGCCGAGCCGCTCCAGATATTTCTCGATATCGTAAGGAATCGACTCGAGACCCCGTGCGTCGAAGTTCGAAAGCGGCGGGGTCGGCTGCCGCAATTCGGCGAACCCCGAACCTTCGAACGGATCGTCGATCAGGGTCGCGCCGAGCGCGGCCAGTTCGCCCTTGACTCGCTCGTACAGCGCCGCGGCTTCATCGGAAAGCGGTTGGGCGCGCCATCCCGGACCGTATAAACCGATGCGCTTGCCCGCTAGCGCATTCCGGTCCAGTCCCGCGGCATAGCCGCCTTCGGGCTGCCGTCCGACGCTGGTGAGCGTCTTCGGGTCTTCGCTCGAATATCCCGCGAGAATGTCGAGGCACAGCGCGGCATCTCTCACGTTTCGGGCGATAGGCCCCACCACATCCCGATTCGCCGAAAGTGGCACCACACCGGCGTTCGGCACCAGCCCGATGGTCGGCTTGATGCCGACGAGGTCCTGTGCCGATGCGGGGTTCTGGATCGACCCACCGGTTTCTTCGGCGAGTCCCAGAACCGCCATGGCGGACGCCACCGCCGAGGCCGTTCCCGCACTGCTGCCTCCAGGTGCCCGTTCGGGCATCACCACATTGATTGTCGGTCCCGCCCAACTGTCGTTCGCATGCGTGCCGGTATGGCTCAACACGGGAACGTTCGTCTTGCCGAGCAAAACGGCCCCCGCGCTCCGCATGCGTGCGACAACCGGCGAATCACGCTCGGGCAACAGATCGATACCGCCTTTCTTGCTGTACAGCTTTGCCCATCCCGCCGTGGTCGGGAATCCGACCATGTCCATCGGGTCCTTGATGACGACCGGCACGCCGGCGAGTGGACCCAGCCGCTCGCCAGCGGCACGTCGCTCGTCGATTCTTCGGGCATCTTCTATGGCGGCCGGATTCAGGAAGATCAGCGCGTTGTATTTCGCGTTGTATCGCTCGATCCTGTCGAAGCAGGCCCGGGCCAGCTGCTCGGCGCTGAAACTTCCGGCCGCAAACGCAGCCTGCACGGCTTCGACCGTCAGATTTTCCAGATCGATGTTCATCGCTTTACCTTGTTCCATTCAATGCTCCTGTTGAGTCGACGCGTTCCTCAGAGCTGTACGCCACGCGTCAGCGCACCATCGACGACGATGTTCGAGCCGCTGACGAAACTCGCCGCCGGACTCGCGATGAATGCCACTGCATTGGCTATTTCCTGCGGCCTGCCCATGCGTCCGGTTGGATTCAATGCCAGAGCGGTTTCGAACAGCGTTGGATTGTTATGCTCGATCCAGTCCCACACGCCGCCCTCGAAATACACATTGCCGGGCGATACGGTATTTGCGCGAATGCCCTTTGATGCCAGCTGATTCGCGAGTCCCTGCATGTAGTGAACAAGCGCAGCCTTGAACACGCCGTACGGCCCCGCGGCAAAATCGATCTCACGTCCGGAGACGCTCGATATGGCGACGATCGACGCGGCCTTGCTCACCTCAAGAAACGGCATGGCGGCATCCACGAGGTTGACGGTGCCGAGCAGATCCGTCTCGAACTCCTTGCGCCAGGATTCGATGTCGTTACCGATTGCGAGCGCGCTTACATTGGCCACGACGATATCGAGTCCGCCCCACTCGGAACCTACGCGCCCGACCCACGCCTTCAGCGCCGCGCCATCCGATACATCGACAGCCGTACCCGACGCGCGTGCGCCGCTCAGTTCCTGCAATGCGCTAGCGGTCGACTTGACGCTGGCCTCGTCGCGCGCACAGATGGCGACTTCCGCGCCTTCTGCGGCCAATGTGCGCGCGATCGCGAGGCCAATGCCCTTGGTGCCGCCGGTCACAATTGCCTTCAGGCCCTTCAGTTGCAGGTCCATGCTGGTCGCTCCTTTGCCTATCGATGAATAACGTTTTGACGGCGCATTCAATCCTTCTCGCGCCCTGGCTCCGATGCCACGCCACGAGCGATCTGCAGCACCTCGCCCGCCTGAATGACGGAGTGACAGATATCGTCGACGGTCACGCGCTTCTCCATCGCCTGCGCGCGTAGCATGTCGTACGCCTCGCGTTCGCTCACGTGGTGCATGGACATCAGAATTTCTTTCGCTTCCTGCAGATGCCGGCTGTCGAGCAGCTTCTGTTCGAGCCGGGCGATGCGCTGGGCGTGCTGACGCACGCGCTTCGCGTGATACAGCGCCATTACCACAGTGGAGAGCAGCCCCGATGCGCGAATTGGCGTCGTCACGATTCCGTCCGAACCCATCTTGATGGCCTGATCGATGAAGGTCGGATTCTCATAGCTCACCACACAGATGACAGGCGGTGCATCGGGCCCCGACCACTCGTTCTTCGGCGCGCGCTCTTCCGGCAGCAACGCGCGAAACACGAGGTCGGTCTGCTCGGGTAGCGTGTCCGTCGGCGGCCAGCATCGCTCCACCTGAAAGCCCATGCGTCGCAGATGGTTCATGAGCGTCTGGCCGTCGCCGTCATCCGGATGGAAAACGACCACGCGTGCAATGCGCTCGAGGATCGAACTCGTGAGGCTGCGCTGCCCTCTGTCGGCTCGCGTGTTCACGTCAGTAGTCCCGCGTGCTTAACTTCGTGACCCAGTCTCCGAGCGTCTGACGCGTCATATACGGATCGGGACCGACCGCGAACTTCGATTCGCGCAGAATGGTGAACTGGCCGTCCGCATTGGCGCGGCCAATGCGCGGATAAAGCGCCATGTGATGATTGACCGGATCGATGCGTACCCGGCCTTGCGGCGCAGTAAATTCCGAGCCGAGCAGATGCGGCATGATGGTGCCGATCTCGTCGGAGCCTGCGCGCACGCATGCCTCCGCAAACATATGCATTTGATAGTACGCGGCCTCCCAGTTCATGTCGGTGGGCGTGTCCGCGCCGAAGCGCGACTGATGGCGCCGCACCGCGCGATGATTCTCCGCTGTGTCGATGCTCTGGAAATAGGGCGCCGCCGTGTAATGCCCCGCCGCGATGCCGCGCTCCATCGCATGAATTTCGGTCTCGGAGGTATTGAGGCTGCCGATAGGCATACGTGACGGATCGAGATCCGCGTGTGCGTAAGCGTCGTAGAGATAGGGCACGGTCGCACCGATGACCGTGCTGAAGATCCAGTCTGGCGACTTGCGCCTGATGTCCGCGACGACCTGCGCGAACTGATCGCGCGTGGCGTCGAGCGGAAGGTAACGCTCACCGAGAATCGCACCTTCAGGATGCTGAAGCAGGAGCTCCTGCATCGTGCGATTGCATTCATAGGGATAGACGTAGCGCGAACCGATGAAGTAGACGCGCGCGCCATAGGCTTCCGTCATGAAATCGGCAAGCTGCACGCCGTTCTGATTCGGCGAAGCGCCGCTATAAATGATGTTGTCCGAGTATTCGAAGCCTTCGTACTGCTGAGAATAGATCAGCAGCCGGTTATGTTTCTCCACAACGGGCAGCATGGCCTTGCGGCTCGTCGAGGTGTATCCGCCAAAGATGACGTTGACACCGTCCTGCAGGATCAGCCGCTCGGCAAGTTCACGAAATGCAGTCGGGTCAGAGGCGGGATCATAGTGCAGGGCGACGAGTTCGCGGCCGCCGACGCCGCCGTTCGCGTTGATCTCCTCGATGGCGAGGGACGCACCGCGCCACTGTGACTGCTCAAGCAACGCGGTCGAGCCGCTCGTAGAGCAAAGAAGGCCCACTCGGATGACATCGGACAAAGCCATTTCGTGATGCACTCTCGAAAGCGCGCAGGGCGGGTGCCCCGCGCTTTGATCTGCCTTGATTCTTGCTGCTTGACGCTTTATTTCAGGTAGTGCTTCGCGACCATCGCGCCAACGGTGTATTTTGGATCGACAAAATTACCAAGACGAACCTTGCCGACCTGACTGAGCATCATGTACGCGTCCCATTTGTCGAAGCCATATTCCGCAGCCATCCACAGCACCAGCTCGCGATAGGCGATGCGCGTCGCGTCCTCCAGCGGCCGCGCGCTGCCAATGCTCATCAGCGCATCCTCGTTCTCGAGGCGTGGCCAGGCGATCTGCCAGTTCTTGATGAGATCGACGCGCACCGTCGTCGTGCTCTGATACTCGACGGCTGTGCCGCAGACTTCGCCGTCACCCTGGCAGGCGTGCGCATCGCCGATGAAGAGCCGCCCGCCAGGCGAGCGCACCGGCAGATACGTGATGCTGCCCGGCCCCATATCGGGCACGTCCATGTTGCCGCCGTGATTGTCGGGCGTGAGCGAATTGATGGAATCGATCTCGGGCGAAAGACTCAACGTGCCGATATGCGGCTTGTACGGAAGCGTGTTGCGTTTGCTCCAGTACACATTCTCTTCGTCGATCTTGATCTTGCGCACGATTTCCGGCAACGGCTCGTTGAGCAGGGCAGTGTAGTCGGTGCCGGTCAGGCCACCGAAGTTCGGGATCATGCAGCAGAAGCCGTGCGGATCGTCACCGCGCGGCGCCATCTTTTCGATGTACACAGCGACTACGTCACCTTTCTCCGCACCCTCGATCATGATCGGGCCGTTCTGCGGATTAAGAAATGGCACCTGTAAAACTTGCGATGGCTTGTCGGTTTCCTCCTTGATCTTGCCTTCGAATGCGTCGCGGGTTTCGACCACGATGCGGTCGCCCGGCTTGACGTGCAGCACCGGCTGCGAATACGGCCCGATGGTGTAGTGATACGTCTTCTGCAGCTCCTCAGTAAGATGATGCTCCACCGGTTCACGATCAGCGCCCACTCCGCGCTTCATCATGATCGATTCTTCAAGCCATTTCATGTGCTGTTCTCCGTTACAGTGCCAGATACTGGCGAATCAGGTGTTCGTCCCCAAGCTGCGCGGGGGTTAATGTCTCGACGATACGGCCCTTGTCCATCACGCAGCAGCGCGTCGCGATGCGTTCGACCATGCCCATGTCCTGCTCGACCAGCACAACACCGATGCCCGTTTCGCGCGCGATCTGCTGTAGCGTCTCGCCGATCAGATTAACGATGGAAGGCTGAATGCCTTCCGATGGCTCGTCGAGCAGCAGCACCTTCGGCGAGCCGATGAGCGCGCGCGCGATTGCCAGTTGCTGCTGTTCGCCGCCGCTCATGGTTCCCGCTTTCTGCTCGTAGCGCTGCTTCAGAACCGGAAAGTAGCCGACGACTTTCTCTCTCATTCGCGCCGCCTGTGCGCGATTCGCCTGTGCGCCGACCTGAAGGTTTTCGGCGACGGTCAACGCGCCGAAAATCTCGCGTCCTTGCGGCACGTAGCCCATGCCTTGCTGCGCGCGAAGGTAGGGTTTCCGGTGGCCGATCGCATCGCCGTCAAGCGTGATTTCACCCGCATCGAGCGTGATGAGGCCAATCAACGCGCGCATCAACGTGGTCTTGCCAACGCCGTTGCGCCCGATCAACGCGAGCACCTCGCCTCTGCCGACGCTGAACGACACACTGTTGAGCACGCGTCCGCCGCCGTAACCTGCCTCTACGCCTGATACCTCGAGCAACGCGCTCATTTCCTCTTCCCCAGATAGACTTCGGCGACATCGTCGCGCGCGAGGATCTCGTCGAGCGGGCCGTCCGCGAGCACACGGCCGCCGTGCAGCACCGTGACGCGTGAAGCGATCTGCTTGACGAAAGTCATGTCGTGTTCGACGACCATCATCGTGAGACCGGCTGCCGACAGACGTTTAATGAGTTCTCCGGTCGCGTGCGTCTCCTCGACCGACATGCCTGCTACGGGTTCATCGAGAAACAGCAACTTCGGGCGCAGCGACACGGCCATGGCAATTTCGAGCCACTGCTTCTTGCCATGCGACAGATTGCGCGCGAGGACATGTTCCTCGCTCTCCAGCATGAAGCGCTGCAAGAGCTCGTCGAGGCTTTTGGGCCGGTCGTCCTTCGCGCGATGCAGCGACAATTGCAGATGCTGGCGTACGCTCAGGTCCGGGAACACGCCCGGAATCTGGAACTTGATGCTCATGCCCATGCGGATGCGCTCGTGCGGCAGCACATGACTCATGTCCTCGCCGAGAAACATCACGCTGCCCTCCGACGGCCGATGCTCCCCAGTGATCAGCTTGAAGAAGGTACTCTTGCCCGCGCCGTTCGGCCCGATCACACAGCGAATCTCGCCCGCATCGATCCTGAAGTCGATTCCGTTGATGACATGTGCGCCACCGAAATGCTTTCTGAGTCCGCGCGTTTCCAGTAGCGTGGTCATGACTTGCCTTCCTCCTGCTTGAGGCGTGCGCTCCGATGGCGCGCACCGTCATGCGCGCGGCCGGAGACACGCCGCAGATGCCGCGTGACGAACGGCAGCAGTCCTTCGGGCGCGCCCAGCACGACGATCAGCAGAATCGCGCCGAGCAGAATCAACGCGTACTGGCTGCCGTATACAGCGAGGTTTTGCGAAAGCCAGACGAGCAGCGCCGTGCCGAGAATGGCTGCGCCTATGCTTTTCCTGCCCGACGTTGCAACCCAGATGACGGGCATCGCGGCGGCAGTGAGACCCATCGTCGACGGTGTGATGTAGGAGCCCCAGATCGTGTAGAGCGCGCCCGACAATCCACCCAGCGTGCAGCCGAGCACGAACACGAGCCATTGATGACGGCGGATATCGACGCCCAGCATCTCCGCACGCTGTGGATTCTCGCGAATGGCGATGAGGGTTAGACCGAACGTGCCGTTGAGCAGCTTGCGCATCGCGGCATAAACCACGATCAGCAGGATCACCACGAGGTAATAGAAGCTCGCGTTTTCCAGCGTGAGCGGGCCGCCCGGCCATGGAATGGTCAGTTGCGGCATGCCGCCCATGCCGTTGTAGCCGTTCAGCCGCGCTTCGCCGATCGCCCATTGC
The DNA here is from genome assembly GCF_050435645.1 of Paraburkholderia sp. GAS206C. NCBI lineage: Bacteria > Pseudomonadati > Pseudomonadota > Betaproteobacteria > Burkholderiales > Burkholderiaceae > Paraburkholderia > Paraburkholderia sp. GAS206C. Next base: position 30,434 of record NZ_JBNDKR010000013.1, read on the forward strand.
GGGCCTGCAGTCTGCGACATGAAGGTTTCGAGCACGAGCGTTACCGACAGCGTGACGATGCCGATGAAAACACCCTTGATGCGGCCGTAGAAAATCATGTAGCCGATCAGCGCCGCGACGACGACGCTCACCACCAGCCCTGCGCCCAGACCCAGCCATGATTCGAGCCACGTATCGCCGTAGTTCAATGTGAAGATGCCGTAGCTATAGCCCGACAGTCCGAAGAAGGCGGTTTGCCCGAATGACAGGATGCCCCCATAGCCCCACATCGCGGCGAGCCCGACCGCGCTGAACGCCCAAAGCAGGCAGTAGGCGAGATTGCCGCTTGTGTTCGCATCGACCACGAGCGGCAGGCAGAGCGCCACGAGCCACGGCACGTAAGGCAGCGCGCGCGTCGTGATGCTCGTCGAAGGCAGCTTCGTTTGCTTCACTTCTGCCTCCTAGCGCAAGCGGGTGAAGAGATTGCCGAGACCTTGCGGCATCAGCCGGATCACGACGATGACCGTGACCAGCAGCCCGATCTGTCCGAACAGTTGACCGTAGGAGGCAGTGAGCGCGGTCTGGATGACGGCGAGCACAGCGGCGGCCGGCGTCGTTCCTGCGATCACGTTGGCGCCACCGACGACCACCGATACGAAGGCCTGCACGATGAAGTTGCTGCCCATTGTCGGTACCGCTGTCATGGTCGGGGCATAGAGCGCACCGGTGAGGCCCGCGAGGCCCGCGCCGAGCGCGAAGGTCAATGTATAAAGCCGGTCGGTGCGCAGGCCGAGACATTGCGCCATCTTGGCGTTCAGGATCGTCGCGCGTGCACAAACGCCGTAATTGGTCTTGAAGAACAGCAGATAGAGGCCGAACAGTATCGCCAGCGCGATGCCGGGCAGCACGGCGCGATACGTCGAAAAGGAGTACTCGCCAAGCGAGAACGACCCGAACGGCGTGCTGATGCCTTCAAGCGAGGGACCGGCGACCAGCAGCATGGTCTGCTGAACGATGAGGCTGATGGCCCACGTGGCCACGACGGAATCGAACAGACGGTCATACAGATGACGGATGACAAGCCGCTCGATCACGACGCCAGCCAGCGCCGCCGCGATCGCGCCAAGCAGCATCGCGAGAGGCAGGGGCACGCCGCGCTTGGCCGCAATGATCGTGACGTACGCGCCGCACATGATGAACTCGCCATGCGCGAGATTGATGACGCCCATCATGCCGAAGATCACCGCGAGGCCGAGCGCCGCGAGCACCAGATAGGCAAAGCTGTCGCCGAACTGATAGATGAGCGAATAGAGAACCGATAAGGTGGCCATGCGTGCTCCACGTTCAGGAGCTGGCGCGCGGCGGCAATGCGTCTGCCGCCGCGTGCCAGCTTAAATCAGGACTTCTTGGGGAGATTCGACGGCGTGTACTGACGATGATCAGGTTTGTTCGGCAGATCGCAGCCGACCTTGCCGAGCCAGTACGGCTGCACGTCGGGCCACACCTTTGGAATCTCGACGGAGTGATCCTCCTTCACGTGGACCAGAAAGATGGTGTGGCTCGCGTGATGGCTCTTCGGGTCGATGCAGACCTTGCCTTGCTCACCGTCAGTGCAGATGGTTCCGCTTTCGAGCGCCTTGCGCACGGCGTCCTGGTTTGTTGAACCGGCTTTTTCGACGGCGGCCTTGTACAGATAGATGGCATCGTAGGCGTTCGCTGCTTCCTGATTGATGTACGGCTCATTCGGGAACTTCGCATGGAAGCGCTTCTTGAAGTCGTTGCTTGCGGGCGTATCGACTTCCTCGACGTAGTTCGCCGTCACGTACATGTCCTTGAGTGCAGGCGGTTTGAAGCGCTTGTGCTCATACGCCTGACCGACGTTCACCGAACTCGCCATTGGCAGATTCAGATGCGCCGAAGCCTGCTGCTCGTAATACGACGACTGGTTCGCGCCAACCAGCAGCGTGACCACGAAATCGGGCTTCGCCTTCTGGATGTTCTGGATCGTCTGGCCGAACTGCGATACGGACAACGGAATGAATTCCTCGCCGACCATCGTCCCGCCGTTTTCCTTGACGATGTTGCGCACCCACTCGGCGGAGATCTGCCCGAAGTTGTAGTCGGCGGCGATGGTGTACACCTTCTTGCCGTACTTCTGCATCATCCAGGGAATGAGCGTCGAGAATTGCTGCTCGGGCACCGCACCGGTCACAAAGGTGTTGGTGTCGCACACGCCGCCCTCGTACTGGTTGTCGTACCAGTAAAGCTGATGCGCGCGGTCCATGATCGGGCGGATCGCTTCGCGCGAGGCGCTGGAAAATGCGCCGAAGATGACGTCCGGCTTGTCGGTCTGGACCAGACGCCGCGCAAGTTCCTGAAACTTGGTGTTGTCCGACTGGGTGTCGTAGGCGATCAGTTGCACGGGGCGGCCGAGAATGCCGCCCTTGGCATTGATCTCTTCGACCGCAAGCTGCGTGGCGTGGATCTTCGGAATGGTCGCCAGTGCGAAATTACCCGAGGCGTCTTCCAGCAAACCGATTTTCACCGGATCGGCGGCGCTCGATGCGAGCGAAGTCAGTGCAAGTCCTGCGATAAGGGCGAGACGCATCCAGCCCGACGGCTTCAGCAACATGCGGATTCTCCAGAGGTGAACGCTAGACAGGGAAAAATGCGGACAAAAAAAAGCCCTCTGACGAACTGATGTTCGTCAGAGGGCTTCTGTGCCGGGTCCCCGGGCGGACGTCATTGTCAGGCCACGGGGTGAGAGGAAAGTCTAAAGCGCCGTATTTTCAGTTGTCAACATGGCCAAAAATCGATGCGGACGCTACGCGGTGAATTACGGGTTCCATGTAGCGACGAGCGTCCCCTCCTTGCCGACGCCGGTCCAACGAGGCCAACTGTGGTCGGCCCGCCTCGGCCGCCGGTTGTTGCCACGCCATCGCCACAATGTTATAAAGCGATGTCGGAAAAGGCAGACTTGGTTTGGTAAGCCCAAGTCCTTTCGGTAACGAAAGCTCTGGTCTTTGGCCTCGCGCAAGAGATCCCCACGACGAACATTCGACGCTGCACAGGCGTCCAAACGTTCGTCCGTGTGGTTCTCAATCGAGGAACGCTCCGGTCGGACATCGACACAGGAGTAGTTCATGCGCAGACATCACTCAGATATCTATGACGTTGTAATTGCCGGCGCTGGCCCCGTCGGCCTGTTTCTCGCTTGCGAGTTGCGCCTGTTTGACCTCTCGGTCCTGGTGCTAGAGCAAGCTGAGGACACACACTCCCCATTGAAGCAGCTTCCATTCGGAATGCGCGGCCTTTCGGCGCCTACGCTCGAAGCGCTGTATCGTCGTGGGTTGCTGGATGAGGTAGTCGCGGCGCAGCGTGAGAGCGAGGCCGCGGGCAAGAGTGCAAAGGCTGCACACTGGATGGGACAGCCGCGTCGGCCAGCCGGCCACTTCGCGGGCATCCAGTTCTATCACGACGACATCGACACATCGAAGTGGCCATATCGCCTGCCAAGCCCGGCCGGCACCAGTATGGCGGTCGAACTGGAGACGCTCGAAACTGCCCTGGCCCGCCGAGCCAGTGCGATGGGGGCTGAGATTCGGCGTGGCTTTAGCGCCGACGCGATAACGGCGTCCGACGAAGAAGTAAAGGTTCACGCGGGCGGCGAAACTTTCGCTGGACGCTGGCTTGTCGGTTGCGATGGCGGTCGCAGTGCTATGCGCAAGGCGGGCGCCTTTGAGTTCGTTGGCACCGATCCCGAGTTCACTGGCTATTCCGTTGAAGTCGAGATGGCCGACGAGCAAGCACTCCGCCCTGGCCGGCACTATACGTCGAATGGTATGTACACCTATGCACGACCTGGCACGATCGCGATGGTGGAATTCGACGGTGGCGCTTTTCACCGGATCCAACCGATCACGCTGGAGCATGTGCAGGCGGTGTTGCGCCGCGTGTCCGGCACGGATATCACCCTGACGAAGCTTCAGATCGCTACCACCTGGACGGATCGCGCTTTCCAGGCGACAACGTATCGCAAAGGACGCGTACTGCTCGCGGGTGATGCCGCACACATCCACTCCCCCTTGGGCGGTCAAGGGCTCAATCTCGGTCTGGGCGACGCGATGAACCTGGGCTGGAAGCTGGCAGCCACGATCCGTGGCGACGCGCCGGCCGATCTACTCGACAGCTATCAGCGGGAACGGCATCCGGTGGGAGCGGACGTTCTTGACTGGTCGCGCGCGCAGGTTGCGCTTATGCGCCCCACCCAAAGCACGCGTGCGCTTTCAGCCGTCATCCGTGACCTCATCGAGACCCGCGATGGCGCGACATACTTTGCTGAGCGCGTGTGGGGCGTTTCGCTTCGCTACGATCTTGGCGACGGTCATCCGCTGGTAGGCCGCAGTGCTCCTGATTTCGAGCTCGTCGACGGGACTAAGGTCGGTAGTCTTCTGCGCGAAGGAAGAGGGTTGTTCCTGGAGTTCGACCCAGGCGCATCGCTTCAGGCGCTCGCGAGCCGTTGGCGAGAGCGGGTCACCTACGTCGCGAGCGACGTCAAGGAACGGCTGGGATTGCGCGCGGTATTGCTGCGCCCTGACGGGTTTGTTGCGTGGGCAAGTGAGGCCGCGGTTCGCGATGAGGAACCTGCCGAAGCTTTGGCGCGATGGTTCGGCAAACCTGAAGGTGTGCCTGGCCCCGCCTAGGGCCAGTTATATCAGACGGAGGCCAATGCCGCGACTGCGAAAACGAAAGCGTTGAAGCAAAAACACAAACGGCAAATCTTTTGGCAGCCTCAATTGGGCAACCCAATTATGCGCAATGGATACGCAATTAACTCAAACCGAATAAATTTTAGAATACCTCGCGCGGTCGAGGATCAACGCCGCGTCTGTCACGCCGTGCAATAGGAGGGGTGTTCGGCGAGTGCCCCGTCTTTGAAGCCTCGACCCGGATGAAAGAAAGCCGGGCGCAGGTCTAAAGTTTTCCTTTTTTAATCCGATATTATTTCTGGGCTGGTAATGCATCAGTCACCGGCGGACTACGGTCGAACACGATCCGGACGTTCGCTCGACCAGCACCTCGCGGAACGGGCCAAGAAAATAGATTTTCAAACACTGTAATAATAAAAACTGGGAATTTCATGAATACGAAAATTATCGTCGCTATCGGTCTTGCAACGGCACTGTGTGGCTGCTCGGCGCTGCAACAGTCTTCGTCACAACCGCAAGCTTCATCACAACCGCAAGCTTCAGCGTCTACAGCAGCAAACAACCAGCAGTTATCTTCAACTGCCGATGGCCGCCCCATCCAGAAGGTCCGTGTCGGCCAAATCAATGGCGAAATTATCGGTACGCCTTCGAAGAACAGCAAGTTTGCGAAACTTCGGATTGGTATGGGGCAGAAGGAAGTCCAGGACTTGATCGGCATGCCTAATGATTCTCACACTTACACTACAGGCAAGGCATTTATCCCGTTCTATTTTGGAAAGGATGCCTATCGTTTTGAAACCTTTTACAAGAAAGAGGGCTCCCTTACTTTCCAGGGCGGTGGTGTGACTGGGAGCAGCGGGGTACTTATCCGCGTGAGTGTCGATACGACATCGGATGGCTATGCGCATGACAACAATTGATCGTTGCGATTAGTTTTCCGAAAGACGCCCAGTTCGTGTAATTCCAGAGAAATCGCGCACGTTGCTGGGCGTGCTGACATGCATCGCTAGCCTCGGCAGCGCAACCCCACCTGCCCACCCGGACTCGTGCACAGGTAGCCGGGCTTGTCGAACGAAGCCGGCTGGCGGGGCGAAGTGATCGTTTCGGAGCGTTCAGTCAAGCCACGCATTTCCCAAAGCGAACCTTTGACGTCCGGCTACAGCGCAGGAAGACGCTCAAACTGCATAGGTGGCCTTGGCCTCTTCCAGGTAGTCGGCAAGCCGCTTCGGAGAGCGGCCGATGAGCGATTCGAGATGGTCCGTGACGATAGAAAGATTGCCAGCCCGAACCTCTGCCTCGATTGACACCAATACAGAAATAAACACGCCCGGAACACCAGCCGCGTTCAGTTCCATGACGAGTTGCTCGTCCGACACATGGACGACGGCAAGCGGCTTGCCTGTAGCCAGGCGAGCCAGGTCGGCGATTTGTTCGGTGGACAGCGCTTCAGACCCAGTCAGTGTGTAGGTCCGGCTATCTGAGGTTGTCGTGACCAGCTCTGCGGCGATCGCTTCAGCGATGTCCTCCCTTCCGACGTACGACGTTCTCCCACCTTTGGCCGCTGTATGCCATTGCCCGCTTTTCAGCGCGTTGGGGAGCGACCTGAGCAGGTTCTCGTGATACCAGCTGTTTCTGAAAATCACGTACGGCGTACCGGTGGCCTTGATGGTCCGCTCGGTTTCCAGATGGTCCGGTGCAAAGGTCAGCAAAGAACTCCCTGGATTGGGCATCGACGTATAGGCGAGACGCTTGACTCCCGCCTCGACGGCTGACGAGACCGCATTGCGATGCTGCTTCAATCGTGTGCCTACCCCATCCAGCGCATCTGTGGAAATGATCAGGACGGTGTCGATGCCTTTGAACGCTGCGGTCAGGCCTTCCGGGTCTTCGAAGTCCGCCTTGCGAACCTCAATGCCCGCTGCCGCGAGGCTGGCAAGCTTTTCCGGGCTGCGGGTGCCGGCGACGATGCGGTCGCGCGTTACGCCGCGCGCAAGCAGATGCTTGATAACAAGCTGGCCGAGTTGACCGGATGCACCGGTGACGAAAATGGTGTCGCTCATGGACTAGCCTCATTCTGAGTGTTACTCTCGTTTTGAGAGCGCCTCGATAATCAGGCGTCTGCGCTCTTCAGTAAAGAAGGCAGTTTTTCAGGAGATAGTTACCAAATGGGAACCACCAAGCCGTCGATTGGCGATCTCAAGACAAGGCTGGACGAGGCCCGGACCCAATTCGGTCCTTTGGCGAATTGCCCGGTGCGCGACGTCATCGATATCATCAGCGGGCGCTGGAGTTCGCTGCTGATGTTGGCGCTGGCTGAGCACCCACATCGATTCGGTGAACTTCGCCGGTTGGTGCCGGACATCTCGCAGCGAATGCTCACACAGACGCTTCATGAGCTACAACGCGACGGCTACGTGAATCGCGAGGTCTTTCCCACGAAGCCACCGGGCGTCGAATACAGCCTGACTGAACTCGGTCATTCGATGTTCGAGGCGTTGAACGTTTTGATTCAATGGGCCGACGAGAATCACGCTGCAGTCACAGCGGCTCGCCGGCAATTTGATAGCCAGAGGGAATCTGCGTAAGTCGCATTGCGCCCGCCCTTATGTCGAGAACAACCACCAATGCGATAAGCCGCCGGCAACTGCTGACGCTGATCGGCAAGAACCTCGGCGCGGCCGCCATGATGCAGGGCATGAGCTCGTTGGGGTTCGCCGCCACCTCGACCTACGCCGGACCGATCAGACTTGATGGCGCGCCCAAAGGAACACGAATTCTCGTGCTCGGCGCGGGCATGGCTGGCCTCGTCGCAGCGTTTGAATTGAGGAACGCGGGTTACCAGGTGCAGGTGCTTGAGTACAACAACCGTGCGGGTGGTCGGGCCTGGACCGTTAGGGGTGGGGATCGTTATACAGAACTCGGCGGCGCCACCCAGTACTGCGATTTCGCAGACGGGCTTTACCTGAACCCAGGGCCTTGGCGCATTCCGTATCACCACCAGGGCGTGCTCGACTATGCCAAACGCCTGAAGGTACCGCTCGAGCCGTTCATCCAGGTGAATTACAACGCATACTTGCATTCGACGGAGGCTTTCGGCGGCAAGCCGCAACGATTCCGGGAGGTGCAGACCGACTATCAAGGCTATATCGCCGAGTTGCTTTCCAAAGCAATCCACAAGGAAGCACTCGATGATGCGTTGTCAGCCGACGATGCGCATCTACTACTCGAATCCTTGCGCCAATGGGGTGCGCTCGATCGGCATGGTGTCTATCAACCGAACCAGCGAAGCAGTGAACGCCGCGGATTCGCGACCGCGCATGGCGGTGGGTTGATGCCCATGGCGGTACCGTCGAATCTGCTCCCGCGCGATCCCTTGCTTGCATCCCGTCTGTGGCAATGGCTCTCGTCCGGGAACGAGCAGGACTTTCAGAGCACCATTTTCCAGCCCGTCGGCGGCATGGACAGGATTGCCCATGCGCTTTATTCGCAGGTTGCGAGTGCCGTTGTGCTCAACGCCAGAGTCACGGCCATCTCGCAGGACGAGCAGGGCGTCAGCGTGCGCTACACGGACACGGTCACTCGAGCCGAACGGAACGCGCACGCGGATTGGCTGGTGTGCACCATCCCGCTCTCGATTCTGAGTCAGATCGACATGGCGGTCGGCCCGACCATGCGCGCCGCGATCGATGCGGTGCCCTACGAGACATCCGTGAAAATCGGGCTGCAATTCGGCCGGCGATTCTGGGAAGAAGACGAGCAGATCTACGGCGGCATCACCTATACCGACCTGCCGATCTCGACGATCGGCTATCCGGCAACAGGTTACGGATCGACCGGTCCTGCGGTACTGCTTGGCGCCTACATGTGGGGACCCGCCAGCTATGAGATGGGTGCGCTGCCCCCGGCGGAACGGATCGCCATGGCATTGAGCCAGGGTAGCCAGATTCATCCGCAATATGCGAGCGAGTACCAGAACGGCTTCGCAATGAGCTGGAGCCGATCGCCGTTCACGAATGGCTGCTTCGCCGCCTGGACAGATGCATTGAGAAAGGCGCACTACGAGAATCTCTGCCAAATCGACGGACGGATCGTCCTTGCCGGGGAACACGCTTCCCATATCCCGGCATGGCAGGAAGGCGCGGTGTTGTCGTCGCTGGATGCGATCACCCGGTTGCATCGGAGAATCGTCAATGGATAGGCCGTGGTCGATCTCCGGCGCGATGCTGATGGCCTTGCTGATGGTAGCCGCGAAGGTATCGGCTCAGGCGGTGGTGCAGGACGCACCACGCGCCTTCACGCTTTCGCCTGGCTACCGCTTCACCGAAATGAGCGGCGAAGCGCTTTACAACGCTACCTGCGCGGGATGCCATATGCCGGATGGAAAAGGCGCACAGGGCGCGGGTCACTACCCGGCGCTCGCTGACAATCCGGCGGTCGAAGCGGCACCCTACGTCATCGTCAACATACTGCACGGCCGAAAGGGGATGCCATCTTTTGGCGACTCGATGAGTGACGATCAGGTTGCTGCTGTCGTCAACTACACGAGAACCCATTTCGGCAACCGGTTTGACGGGGATGTCACGGCAGGGCAGGTTAGAAGTCTGCGTTGATGTCGCGTGGCATGGCCGTCGATGAGCTCGCACAATTCCGCTACATCCGCCGCGTCCACGTGATCAGCCGGGGGCCGACAAAGCCCAGAGCGCTAGCAAGCCGACGCTTTCGCAACCGTGCCCGCGCCGCGCTCACGGTTCGACAAACCCGGAAGAGCATCAAGCGGCATCGGTTTATCGAAGAAATACCCCTGCGCCTGGGCAGCGCCCATTTCCCGCAGTATCGCGAGTGTCCCCGCATCCTCGACGCCCTCTGCGACGACCGGCAGACCGAGCGATTCCGCCATTCGCACGATCGCTGTGACGATCGCCCGGCTGCGGGCGCTCGCGGTGAGTTCGAGGATAAACGACTTGTCGATCTTCAGACCGCTGAAGCGATACTGGTGAACATAACTCAACGACGAGAATCCGGCGCCGAAGTCATCGAGTACAACAGACATGCCGTTATCTGCGAGACGCTGCATCGTGCTGCGCGCAAGATCGGGTTCGGCAACGAGCGCGCCTTCCGTCAATTCAAGGCACACGCGCGAGGGCGAGACGCCGTGCCGGTGCAACAGCGCGAGCACGTCGTCCGCAAACTCAGGCCGCGTGATACTAAAGCTCGAGCAGTTCACGTGGACGGGCGGCCAGTTCGCGCGCTCCGGCTCCGACAAAATAATGGCGACGCGGGTAAGCATGTAAAGGTCGAGTCGCCCGATTAGCCGCAAGCCTTCGAACCGCGGCAAGAACTCGCCGGGACTGACAATCCGTCCGTCAGGCTGCCGCCAGCGAATCAGCGCTTCGAGCGCGACAACGTCGCCCGTCGCGACGTCGACGATGGGCTGGAAATACGGCAGCAGTTCATCGTCGCGTTTAAGCGCATTACGCAGCGCACCTTCGCGCTCCACCTGATCCAGCACCTCCCTTCGCAGCTCGTGATTGAACACGACATAGCTGTCGCGGCCTGCGCTTTTCACGCGATACATCGCGATATCGGCGTCACGCAGGAGGTCGGCTGGCTTGTTGTGGTACTGGCAGTCGGCGTTCACAATGCCGATGCTGCACGAAGAGAAAACCGCGTGCTCGTCAATATCGAACGGCAGATCGAATGCGGCGAGTATGCGCTCCGCAATGAAAACGGCATCGCTCAACGGAGCATCTGGCGAGAGAATTGCAAATTCGTCGCCGCCGAGACGCGCCAGCAGATCGGTCGAACGCAGGCAGCCGCGCAAGCGATCCGCCGCCTGAACGAGCAACATGTCTCCGCAGTGGTGGCCGAGGCTGTCGTTCACGATCTTGAAGCGATCAAGATCAAGGAACATCACCGTCAGTTGGCTGCCCGTTTCGCAATAGGCACTCCATGCGGTCTGCAGCCTTTGGAGCAGGTGGCTCCGGTTCGGCAGCCCGGTTAGCGAGTCGTGCAAATTTTCATGCACGAGGCGTGCGTTGGCGTTGTCGAGCTCCCGCGTGCGAATCTGAACGCGGGATTCGAGTTCTGCGTTCGCCGCATGCAGGGCATCGGCGGCTCGCCGGCGGGACAGCGCGGTGTCGATATGGTGCGACACGAACGTCAGCAGTTCCTGATCGCGCTGCGAGTAACGAACGAGTGGCGCGTAGCTTTGTACGGCGAGCACTCCGCGTACGTCATCTCCATCGAACAGCGGTACCCCAAGCCACGAGCGAAGCCGCACTTCTGAAGTGTTCGTTTCGATCTCGCCTTCGGCTATCAGGCGTAATGCGCCGTCCTCGTCAAGAAGGCAAGGGCGACGCTCGCGGATCACGTATTCGGTAAGGCCGCGTCGCCCAAAGCGCGGTGGCGGTGGCTCGTGGATATGCTCGTCGACGTAGTACGGAAAGGAAACGGTCTGGGTTTCCGCATCAAAGAGTGCGATGTAGAAGTTGTGCGCGTAGAGCAGCTCACCGACGATCTGGTGCAGGCTGCCAAAGAATCCCACCATGTCTCCGGGGCGGCTCGAAAGCTCTGCGATCTGAAAGAGCGTTGCCTGCAGGTGTTCCGCACGCTCGCGCTGGGCGATGCCTTCGCGCAGCGCTGCATTGACCTGCGAGAGTTCAGAGGTGCGACGCGCGACCTGTTCCTCCAGATCGGCGCGGTGCAGGATCCGGTCTAGTGCCATGGCTACGTGCCGCGCTACCACCAGGAAGAGCTCGCGGTCCTCGGCGCTGTAGATCCGGGAGACGTCGTACACCTGCATTGCAAGCATGCCGAAGACTTCATCCGAAGCATTCTTCAGCGGCGCGCCCATCCAGAACTCGGGGCAGTCGCCGATCGGGTAGAAAATACCGGCGTCCTTTCCGGCGCGGATCGTCGCAGCATCGACGAAGAGCGGCTGACCGGTCGTCAGCACCTGGGCAGTCATCGACGGACGCGCAGGATCGAGAATGTCGAAGTTTTCCGCTTCGATGACATCGGCGTCGATCACGTCAACATAGTACGGGTAAGTGATCTTGCCGCTTTTGCGGTCGTACAGCGCCAGGTAGAAATTCTCGGCGTCGATCAGCGTACCGAGGCGCTCGTGCACGCGCCTCAGGAACTCTGCGCGATCAGGCACCGAACTCGCGAGATAGGCGATTTCATACAGCACGCGCTGCGTGTTCTGGGCACGCGCGAGGGCGTCGGTCTGAGCGCGTTCGCCCAGACTCCGGGCGAATTCCTGCAGGGATTCGTCGTCAGCAAATGCGGCTGGCGCAATGAGCCAGCCGAGCACCCGTTCGCCGCGGCCCGTGGCAAAGCGCAGCCACCCCCGGCCAGCGCAGAGTTTTACGAGACCCTGTTCGGCGATGGTTTGCGGCCAGTCGAGCGATGCATCGCCGTGGCCGGCAAGGTGCAACTGCTCGCCCGCGCGATACCAGGCCCACGTTTCGGCCCATGGCTGGCTGCCGTTCCTCACCGCCCGCAATTGGGCATCGATTGCCGGCGCAGCCAGCGCGGTGCTCTCCGCCGGATTTTCGCGTGCGGATGCGTCAGCCATCGGAAGACGCTCGTTCGTCGTGCAACGCCAAACCTCAACCTCACTCAAATGTTTGTCGGTGGTGTGTATTCCGCGAGGGCGCGCAGCCGCTTTTTTTTGGATACGCTCCTTGTGCTAACGGCACGGGAAGCTGAGGCTTGAAGGGTTTTTGATAGCCGAATGCGTCGAGCCTGCGCCGCAGCAGGGAAGAATAAGGCGTGGCGCAGAAATATCAAAATTGCCAATAAATACGCGCGACTGACATCATTCCTTCAGAATGTTCTTCGCCTGCCGTTAATTCACGTAGCGGTCGCTAACTTTCATGGGCTTCTTTTCAGGTGCCGCATCGCAACGGTGAACGAGATTTCTGAGGCATTATGTCCTGGCGAGAATTACCGGATCTGTTCTCGGTCGGATTACTGATCTACGCATTTGTAGCGGTCGCACGGCCTGCCGGCTCGACCATGACCCGGCTTTGGTTGCGCGGCTGGATCTGCATCGAAATACACTTCGCCGCGTATTCGTTTCTCGCGTTGCCCGGAGCTTGGGGCGCGGCGGCAGATGCCATCGGCACGGCCGCGCTCATCTGGTGTGCGCAGCTCTTCTGCTGGTCAATGGACGCGGAGCCTCGGCATTGGAGTAGCCGGCTCATGTTCTGGAGCCGTGCGCTCGTCTACACGTTGTACATCTGCCTTGCGGATTGGCCCGGCGTGCCTGCGCCGCCGAGAATGGTTGTTGCGACCTTGCTCGCGCTGGTCCCGCTTGCCATCTTCTGCGCTTATCCGCCTGTGCAGCGAACCACTACGCGCCTTACAACGGTGGTGCTCGACATTGCTCTAGCCGTCGCCCTGTTATTTTGCGAAATGCTCCCCGCAACCCTGGGCGTGCAGACAGCGACGATGCTTTGCGCCGCCTACCTGTACTGCTGCATTCAGTGCTGGTTCATGCTGAAGGCGCGCACCGGTGGCTTTATCGTCACGTTCGTCGGGCTGTTGACCTGGGCGGCGGTTTTTCCTATGGGGCTGCTCACAGACCTCTGGCTGCCCAAAGTTGAGTTCGACGTCGAAATGTGGAATCTGCCCAAGTTCCTGGTTGCGGTCGGCATGATCATGTTGCTGCTTGAAAATCAGCTCAAGCAGAATCAACATCTGGCGGACCACGATGAGCTGACCGGCTTGCCAAACCGAAGGCTGTTCGAAAGCCGGCTGGGCGCGGCGCTCTCGCGGGCACAGCAGAAAGGTGTCAGGGTCGCTGTGCTGGCGATCGATCTGGATGGATTCAAGTCGATCAATGACAGATTCGGCCATCGTGCCGGCGACCTGGCGTTGCAGGATGTCGCGCATCGCTTTGCTGGCTGTGTCCAAAGCGGCGACACTCTGGCGAGGACCGGTGGCGACGAATTTAGCCTTCTACTTGAGTGCCCGATGAATCGGGACGCCGCTGTCAGTCTCGCCAAATGCCTGCAGGATAGCTTGATGGCGCCTGCGAAGGTGTCAGGCGAGCAGGTCCAACTGGGCGCAAGCATTGGCATCGCGCTTTTTCCAGAAGACGCCGGAACGCTGGATCAACTGTGTTCGCTGGCGGATCAGCGGATGTATGCGGCGAAGCGGGATGCGCAGCTTTTGGCGCAAACGGCTTGATCAGATCCCCGACTGCAGCTTCTCTCCGAGAAACACACCGATAGCCTCGAGAGCCTCTCCCGAAGCCTTTAACGTTCCAATCCTGCCGGGGAATCCGTGTGGCATCCCCATCCAGACATCGACCCGTGCATCGATACCTGCGGCGAAGGCGCGCTGGACATATTCACGTGAGTCATCCAGTAGCACTTCATCGTCTCCCACGTGAACGCGAACGGGAGGTAAACCGCTCAACGGTGCATGGAGCGGCGAAGCGTGGGGATGTTTGGGATCGGCACCACGCAAATAGGAATGCACAAGTTCGGACACTTGAGCGCGTGTGAAAAGCGGATCGGCGTCTGCGCGTGTCTCGTAGGTGGCGCCCGAGAGCGTCAGATCGGTAACGGGTGACAGGGCAACCACGCCAACAAGCGTCGCCTTCGCAGGGACGTCGTTGCCGGCGATGCGCGAGGCGAGGATCAGGGCGAGATTACCGCCGGCCGAGTTTCCGGTGATAGCAATCCGCTCGATGTTCCTCTCGCCAAGTCCGAGATAGCAGGCCAGCACATCGTCAACGGCTGCGGGGAACGGATGCTCGGGAGCCAGCCGATAGTCCGGAACGAAGGCCCTTAGTCCGCTTCTCGCCGCGATATGCGCGACAAGATGGCGGAATGCGTTGGCGGAGCCGAAGTTAAACCATCCTCCATGCAAATGGATGATCGCCTCGCCCGGCCGACAGTGCTCAGGAATCACCCAGATGCCTGGGACGCCGCCCACTGCGTCTTGTTCGAACGTCACGTTTTCGTGCGGCAAAACGCTTTCCATCATGGCATCGAAGGCCCCGCGCGCTTCGATCCCCAGCCTCACCCCTTTGGTGGAACTGGCGCCGGCTCGCATCATCGCGATGATCTTGCCGTCCTCAGGATCGAGTGGATGCGTCACGACAAAAGAGTTAGATACGCCGTTGGCGGGTGAATTTTCCATCGCTAACTCCTTTATCGTGTAAGAGACATCGTCCGGCGATCGGACCTATGCACGGATAGTAGAGTGGCAGCGAGGGCGCGCATATCTCCTGAATTGCAAAGCAACTTTGCGCGTGGTAGAACGCCGGACATTCGTTGCCGGCAGGATAGGACCCTGCCGCCGCAGGCAACGCGCTACGCGGCAAGGTGTCGTTTTGCGAGCCGTTCAACTGAGCGGCGGCTGAGGCCGCCCTTTAAAACGTCACCGCTGTACGCAAGCTGGCGACGGCAACGGCATTCAGGCGAATCTGATATTGGTGCGAGTAATTGAGTGTATAGCCGGTGGACGTACCGGGTGCCGCGACCAGGTACACGCTGCCGCCCAATACGGTTCCCGCCTTAACGAAGTTACCCTCATAGACATTGCCGTTGAGCTGGTAAAAGGTCCTGTAGGTAGGTGTCGTCAGGTTAGGGCGCACCGCCGAAGACACATACGTCGTCACGCCGTTGATCGACGACACGCTGCCATTGGTCAGCGTGTAGGTCGTGCCGTCATCGTTCGAGACAATGCCTCCTGCAGCCATCAAAGCGGCGATGGTCGTACCGCCTGCCACTGGATCGGGCGTATTGCCCGTTGTAGAACCGGCGTAATCGACAACCGTATAGGTATCAGCAACTTCGGTCGCCGTGTATTGAAGATATGCGGAACCAGTGCCCCAGACGGCCGATGCACTGAGTAGCGATGCGTTGTAGTAAAGCGCATTGAACCATTGCGCCAGAGCGGTCGGAGCGGCCGCGACGGCTCCGCTCAAGGGGACCACCGAAAGATTGCTGCGCAACTGGCTTGCTACCACCGTCACGCCATCGGTCGCAAGAGCGTCGACCACGATGCCGGTGCCCTGGAAACTCGCAGTGTTAAGCGATCCGGAGCCCACGACTATTGCACCGTTGATCAGGTAGCGGCCATTGTCGAAGGTGGTCGGAACACTTAACGTGGCGGCAAGCGACGTCGACGGAGTGCCGTTCAGCGGTTGTGTGCCGGTGGACGGAGACGCGGCAGTCGACGCATGCGATTCAATCAGATAGTTAGTGCCGTTTACCGGCGTGCCTGAGGCTGGCAATGACCATTGAACGTTGTATGAGGCATTCGGCGCCAGCGCAAACTGTTCGAATGCTTTCTGATCCGCACTCAGGCCCGCAGTCGAAGATGAACTGCTACCTCCACCTCCCCCACCACACCCTATCAGTAGAACTGACAAAGTAACCGCGATCGCTATCCCTGGTCGATTGATGTTTTTCATTTTTCTTGGTTGTAAGCCTGCTGTTATATTTTTGAATTGCTTTAGTTGGACGCGTGCGCCAAGTCAAAGCAATGTGGTGGTATCTCTCTATACCGTTTTATTCGGCGTTAATAATTTATCACCCTCCTGATTCGGAGGGTGATATTTGGTAACGGATTTTTCCAGGGCGCACGTTACCAAATATTCAACTTCTATCTATAGTTCATCGCTTCAAGATCGGCGATCAGTCCCGGCCCCTTCGGCTGCCACGAAAGTCGTTCCTGCGTAAGCGCGCCGGATGCGGGCATGTCGCGGCTGACGAATGGACTGAGCCAATCGAAGTTTGCGGGTGCCTCCTCAGCGGCAATGCTCTTTACCGGTACGTTTAGACCTCGACCGATGGTTTCGGCAATCGTCCGAAGCGATATACCTTCTTCGTCGACCGCGTGGTATCGGCTGCCCGCTACGTTTTTCTGCATCGCCAGCACATAGACACGGACTGCATCGCTGAGGTGCACTGCAGCCCAACGATTAAGCCCGTCGCCGACATAGGCGGAAACGCCTTTCTCTCGAGCCAGTTGAATCAGATTGGTAATAAGCCCTTGCTTGACGGGAGTGTGGACTTGCGGAAGCCGCACCACCGATACGTGGGCGCCACGCTGTGCCAGAGCAATCGCAGTTAGTTCCGACGCATTACGCGGGCTCGGGTGGTCGGGATTCGTGTAGTCCTCCGTTGCCGGCTTGCCAGGCGCAGAGGTACCCAACATGCAAACGGAGGTAATGACGAGAGGGCGTTGCGAGCCGAGCAGCGCAGTACCCATTGCTTCGACAGCTTGCCGGTCTGCTTCACAGTTCGCAGCGAACCTTGTGAAGTCGTGATTAAAGGCAGTGTGGATGACACCGTCGGCCATACCCGCGCCGCGGCGCAGGCTGTCGAGGTCCTCGACATCGCCACGATGCACTTCGGCCCCGATCGCGGCGAGCGAACGCGCACCATCCTCCGATCGCGTCAGTCCGAGTACCTGATGGCCGCCATTGATGAGTTCCTGGGCAATGGCGGAACCTAGAAAGCCGGTCGCACCGGTAACAAAAATACGCATGATGAATTGGCCTTTATGTAGGTTAAGGGCTGCAGTCGCAGTCCAACGATGCCTAATGTAGGCGTCGCCCGTGATACGATCAATGTCATATAGTCCGCATTTTTAGATCAATCGTCCGGGAATCTCATGGACCCGCTCTCAGATCTGTTGTCCCTGCTAAAACCTCGCAGCGTTGTATCGGGTGGTGTTGCAGTGAAGCCCAACACGGCGATTCAATGGCCGCGACATGAAGGCATCAAGTGCTATGCGGTAGCCTCCGGTCAATGCTGGTTATCCGTGGATGGCGTTGCCGACCCGGTGCTTCTCACTGCTGGCGACTGCTATTTGCTGCCGCCGGGTCCGCCTTTCTGTCTCGCCACTGACCTTTCGGCGAAGCCTGTGGACTTTGCACAACTGCGGATAACAGGCGGCCTGGATAGCAATCCCGCTAGCAGCGAAGGCGGAGGGTGTTATCTCGTCGGCGGCCACTTTGTCCTCACTGGCGGCCACACCGAGTTGCTGCTGGGCTCGTTACCGGCCATCGTGCATATCCGCAAGGAATCGGATAGGGCGGCGATGCGTTGGTCGCTCGAGCGCATGACCGAAGAGATGCGCGATCGGCAACCTGGGGGATCGTTGATCGCCCAGCAACTCGCCTACATGTTGCTGGTTCAGGCACTGCGCCTGCATCTGGGCGATAAGGCGAATGCGGGCGTGGGCTGGCTCTTCGCATTGGCGGATAAACAGCTAAGCGCGGCACTCACCTGCATGCACGATGACCCGGGGCATCCGTGGACGTTGCAGTCGCTGGCTGTTCGCGTAGGCATGTCACGCTCGAGTTTCGCGCTGCGCTTCAAGGAGACCGTGGGGACGTCCCCAATGGAGTACCTGACCCGCTGGCGGATGCTGTTGGCGTGCGACCGGCTGAAGAATCCGGACGACTCCATTCCTCGCATTGCCGCATCGCTCGGCTACGAGTCCGAAAGCGCGTTCGGCAAGGCTTTCAAACGCGTCGTAGGCTGTTCGCCGAGGCAGCACAGCCGGCAGAGCACGACGTCACGCAGTTACGATATTCTCTCCTTCCGCACAATCGACGGGACACCGCTATGATCCGCTTCACATCCCTGCTGGCCACGGCAGGAATGTTCGTACTGACCGGCCTCGTGCCGGCCCACGCTGCGACAACTGAGCCTGCTTCCGAACAGGCAGCCGATTTCACCGAACACGACTTCCATTTCGCCGACGGCGCTACGTTGCCGGATATTCATATCCACTACGCCACCTTAGGCACGCCACGGCGCGATGCGCACGGCGAGATCGACAACGCGGTGCTGCTGATGCACGGCACTACCGGCACCGGCAAAGCTTTCCTCACGCCGACCATGCGCCAGGAACTCTTCGCTCCCGGCGAACCGCTCGACACGAGCCGGTACTTCATCGTGATGCCCGATGGCCTGGGCCGAGGCGGTTCAAGCAAGCCGAGCGATGGCATGCACGCGAGATTTCCGCACTACGGCTATGGCGATGTTGTCGAGGCTAACCATCGTTTGCTCGTCGAGGGTTTGCATATTCGTCATCTGCGCCTGGTGCTCGGTACGTCGATGGGTGGCATGCAGACGTGGATGTGGGGTGAGCGCTATCCGGAGATGGCGGATGCGTTGATGCCGATTGCCAGCCAACCCATCCCGATGGCCGGCCGCAACTGGCTCTGGCGGCAGATGATCGTCGGCGCGATTCGCAACGACCCGGGCTGGCAGGGCGGCGACTACACCGTGCCGCCCACCCAATGGACTCGCGTGATGCCGGTTTTCACGATCTTCACCAACAATCCGGCTCGCATGCAAAGCGAAGCTCCAGATCGCGACGCGGCCACGCATCTGTACGACACGCTGGTCGACAACGCCCAGAAGAGCGACGCCAACGACGTGCTGTACTGGTTCGAATCGTCGTGGGACTACAACCCGGCGCCTGATCTGTCGAAGATTCGCGCGCGATTGTTTGCCGTCAACTTTGCCGACGATCTGATCAACGCCGCGGACTTAGGCATCATGCAACGGGAGATGAAAGCGGTGCCGAACGGTGGGTACGTCGAAATACCCGAGACTGCGCATTCTTACGGCCACCAGACCCTCGCTCATCCTGAAGTATGGAAGCCCTACCTGGTGCAGTTGCTGAGCGACACGGCCCAGGCTCACTGACCGATGCAATGACCGAAGGACGCCAGCACGGTCATCCCGTATCGTGCCGGCGCAAGCGTTTCTGATGGCCCGTTGCAGGACCCATCACGCGTCCTGCAACGGGCCGTAACATGGTGACGAAGCTGTTACTACGCTTTTGCTACGCCGTTCTCAGCCCGTTGAACACCTGAAGTTCGAATTGCCCCTTCATTTTCCCGATCTATTGCCGTAAACCCCAATGACCGCGCGCGCCTTTCCGGTGCGACGTTTTCCTGTTCCGCTGGCTGTGCCTTGAGGCGTCTATGTTTTCCAACATCACGATCCGCGCCCGTCTCGCCCTTGCGATGGGCTTCCTCGGCTTGCTCATGACGATTGGCGCTGTTCTGGGCGTGGTTGGCATTGCCCTGAGCAACGCAGATCAGAAGGAGCTCTATTCCAACGAACTCGCGTCGGCGATTGCGATCGGCAAGTTCAATTTCTTCTACGCGCGCGGCCGGCTGGTGCTGGACCGGATTGCTGCTCAGCCAGATCGTCCGGATGTCGCAAGCCTCGAAACTCGCGCACGCGAGCAGTTTGCGATCGGCGACCAGGCTTGGCAGACCTACCGTGCGCTACCCTCGGTGCCGCAAGAGCAGCAGCTGGCCGAAGCGGTCGAAGCCAAGCGGACGCTTGCCATGAACGGGCCGGTTGCCCAGGTGTTTGCCGCGATCGACCGGCGAGACACCGCGCAACTGGCCGATCTGATCTCGAACAAGATGACGGCGCCGTTTAACGAAATCACGGACCGTTCCGCTGAGCTCGAGAGAATGCAGGCGGATCAGGCACGCAGCCGGTACGACACCGCGCAGGATCGTTTCCACACGATTCTCGCGCTCGCCGCGGTCGGTCTTCTGATCGGGCTGTCGATGGCTGCATTCGCATGGCATGCGCTGCGCAAATCGATTGCAGGCCCGCTCGATGAGGCCATGCACCACTTCCGCGCGATTGCCGATGGCGACCTCAGCCGGCACATCGAGGTACGTTCGCGCGACGAAATGGGTCAGATGCTGCAAGACCTGCGCATGATGCAGTCCCGCCTCAGGGAGGCGATGGTCTCGGTGCGCGACGGAGCGCAATCCATCTCCACGGCGACCGCGCAGATCTCTGCGGGCAACACCGATTTGTCGCAGCGAACCGAAGAGCAGGCGGCTTCGCTCGAAGAAACCGCCTCGAGCATGTCGGAGCTGACTTCGACCGTGCGCCAGAACGCCGACAATGCACGTCAGGCGAGCGATCTCGCGAGAGTCGCGGTAGGTGTTGCGCACGAAGGCAGCGATGTCGTTTCAAAGGTCGTGACGACGATGGACGAGATCAACGCGAGCTCGAAGCAGATTGCCGACATCATTGGCGTGATCGAGGGCATTGCTTTCCAGACCAATATCCTCGCGTTGAACGCGGCAGTCGAAGCGGCGCGAGCAGGTGAGCAGGGACGGGGCTTTGCGGTCGTGGCGGGCGAAGTGCGTACGTTGGCGCAACGCAGCGCATCGGCGGCCAAGGAAATCAAAACGCTTATCAGCGAGTCGGTCAACCGGGTGGGGAACGGCACCGAGCTGGTCGGTCGCGCTGGCAAGACGATGACGGAGATCAACGACGCGGTGCGCCGCGTGACCGACATCATGGCCGAGATTGCGGCTGCGTCCGAAGAGCAGAGCGACGGCATCGAGCAGGTCAACAAAGCCGTCTCGCAGATGGATGAAGTTACGCAGCGCAACGCAGCGCTGGTCGAGCAGGCGGCGGCCGCGGCCGTCTCGCTCGAGGAGCAGGCCACCCGCATGAGCGATGTGGTGGCGGTGTTCCAGTTGCCGGTTTGAATCGACGTGGGTCGCGCGGCTTTGTAATACGCCGATGCAAGCGCGTAGCGAGCGCCGACGGCGTTATGCGCTTGCTGGCCCCGGTAGGGTGGGTTTGCGCTGCAAACCGCTGAGAAGGAGCAGTGCCACGCCAAGCATGATTCCCATGTCGGCGACGTTGAACACGCCTGTTCGCAGTGTTCCGATTCCCACGTTCAGGAAATCGAAGACGCGGCCGTCGTAGAGACAACGGTCGAGCAGATTGCTAAGACCACCGCCCAAAATGCTCGCGATGCCAACCACTTCCAGGCGGCCGGCTCTTGGCGAACGCATTAGCCAGACACACAGGCCGACGAGGATCGCCAGCACGCCGTATATGAAAACCAGATTGCGAGTCGCGTCGGACATTCCTGCGCCAAGGCTCAAGAATGCACCGTGGTTATAAGTTGGAAACACCAGGAGGCTTCCTGCCACGAGTGACAGCATGTCTCCTGGGGTCAAGATCTGCTTGAACAATGCCTTTGTAAGCTGGTCGATTATGATCCAGCCAAGCGCGCAGAGCACTGCGGTGGCGATTCGCTGTTTTGTCGTCATTGGAGATGCCGCATATAGACGGGGAAGGAGTCCGTTGTATTGTAGCCAGGCTTTTGCTTGCGTCCAGCCGGTTTGATCCACAGTCAGCAACCGATGGATGGCGGTCTCTTTGGCCTGAAAGGTCCTGTCGAATCGTTACAATGCTTCGATGAACCATGTCCCGCATCCGCATCGAGAGCAAGACATGCTGACCTCCTATTTCTGGAGCGGCGACGCTATCCGCAGCCGGCGCGTTAGCGACATCGTTCTATTCGACACGATCGACGTGCCCGTGCCGCCCGTGCGTCTGCTTGCGGATTGGGACAGGGAGATATCGTCGCGCATGGTTCTGGAGCCCGGCGACGTCGAAGTCATGCCTTTAGCGCGGGCACGTGCCCGCTGGCCCGATTACTCGCGCTGCGTGCAGACGATGCTCGACTGGACGTCCTCGCTTGGACTGCCCGATGTGCTGGCGTCTAGTGACATAGCCCTCATGGCCAGCCGCGGTGCGCGCTATCACTATGACGGTGAGCAATATGGCAGCGCGGCCTTTTGCAATCTCTTCCTGAGTGAGGACAAAGGGCTGGACCTGCATTTTCCCTCTTTGGACCTTCGTATTCCTCTAACCCGCGGAACGGCGGTCATATTCGACACATGCCAGCCGCATGGCGTAATTCCGCGCGGCAGTAATGGTTTTAATGTGCCTGATTTCACGCCTGATCAGGATTGGGAGCAGATATTCCTGACCTGGGAGCTACCCATCGAAGATATCCACGTAGCGCACGCGCTTAAGGTCGACTTCGATATCGACCCTTCGACCGAGTTGCAACTGGACACAGAGCAGGTCTGCCTGAACGGCGAACGTGTCGCGGTGTGCCCGGAGTCTGGTCGCTGGCGCTCGGCCGACTAGCTTTCTGGGCCGCGTCGGGGCCTGTATCATGACAGGCTTGCGCCCGTTAGAAAGCCCGCGCAGCGGGGCCGCCCAACGTCAACGCATCCATTCACGATTACCCAGAGGAACGCCATGTCGGCCGCAACGCAATTCGATCAAGTTTCCGTTATCAAACGAGCCAACGTCTACTTCGACGGCAAATGTGTCTCGCATACCGTTCTCTTCGCCGACGGCACCCGCAAGACCCTCGGCGTGATCTTGCCCGGCACGCTCAACTTCGGGACCGACGCGCCGGAACTCATGGAAGTGCAGGCCGGCCAATGCCGCATTCGCCTCGAAGGCAGTGACGAGTGGAAGACATACGGTGCGGGTGAGACATTCTCGGTGCCCGGCAAGAGCCGCTTCGATATCGACGTGATCGAAACGCTGGACTACGTCTGCACGTATCTGTAAGCGCAGGGCAGTGGGGCGTGCGGCGCCCCGTACTCATGCAATCAAGGCACACTACGGTTGCTCCCACCCCTTCCTGTATCGAACGCGCCGCAACCAGGTCGTGCCACAGCGCACGCCAGTGATTGAATTCGACGGTCAGCAGGTTATAGCTCGTCATTGGCCGTGTCGAGCGAGATCTGAATCGTGCCGGGTTAAAGCCCCAGACAAATCGCCCCGGCTGCGACGATCATGCATGCGAGCCAGCACTTTGCGCTTACCGTTTCCCGCAAGAATACTCGCCCGATCAGCACTGCAAATACCACGCTGGTTTCGCGCAACGCGGACACCGCACCCATCGCGCCCGACTGCAGTGCCCAGATTACGATGCCATATGCAGCGATCGATACCACACCGCCAATCAGCGACGAACCGACCGACAGCGGCGCCTCTCGCACCGGTTCCCACAGCGCCGTGAGCCCACGCACCGCGACGAACAGCACCGGCATCAGCCAATAGAACATGAACATCCACGCGGTGTAGGCGAGCGCCTGGCCGCCGGATAAGCGCACGCCGATGCCGTCGATCACCGTGTAGACCGCGATTGTCGCGCCGGTTGTCAGCGCAGCCAGCACGCCTGCGCGCGACACGTGTTGCCCCTGCAGCGCGATCGCGATGATGCCACCGGAGATCATTGCAATCCCGAGAGCGTGCAAGGGGCCGATCGCTTCGTGTGCGAAGAGTGCTGCGCCGAGCGTGACAAGCAGCGGCGACGAGCCGCGCGCGACCGGATACGCTTGTGCCAGATCGTTGCGGCGATATGACCGCACGAGCGTCACGTTATAGACGATATGAACGAGTCCCGATGCGCCGATGTACGGCCACGCCGCGCGGGCTGGCCACGGTACGAACAGGACGACGAGCGTGGAGATTGCCGCGATGGCGATGCTCATCCACGTCATGGAGAGGAACCGGTCGCGATTGCCATGCAGCATCGCGTTCCAGCTCGCGTGAAGCAGGGCGGCAAGCAGAACGAAACCGCCAGCATAACTAAGCATTTAGATTTGTAGCCAAGGGTATGGCAAACAGGATATCTATCCCGGCATCAGCTGACAAACCATATAAGTTGAGATCTCACGTTAGATAAACTCTCGTGAGTGAGAAGGCATGGCTCATTGACCGCGGCGGGCAGGCGCCGCGGTCAACGGCTGACCCTTAGGCGTCTCAGCGGATGGGCGCTTCGAGAAGACAACCAAACTCCTGGGCAAATTCGACAGACACCCGTGCGTGGACGGCACCCTGTTTGTCGAAGAACCGTTGCGTGCCGCCAAGCGTGAACACGCCTTCATGCCAGATGTTTGGATGGATGTAGAGGCCCTGTTGCCCGTCGAAGCGAAAGCACACGAACTTCTCTGGTGCAATGTCATCCCCGGGTAACGCTAAGGGGATGTAGAAGGGGCGGTGGTCGAGCGGGAAAAACAGTTGCCCGCCGTCAGGATGATAGTTCGCATGCCAAAGCAACATGCGCTCCGGCGCATGCGGATTGTCTTCGCGGGCCGCTTCTGGTTCTGTTGCGTATGCCAGGACGTAGTGACCGCCTACAGCCTCGTTTCGACCGTAGAGAATGTCGCCACGCCACTCGCTCACGAAGACGCCCTCGGTCGTGCCTGCCTGATCACCGGTGTCCGCGTCGATGGGTCTTGAACCCACCCTCGGCCATTGCACGATTTCGATTGAGCACTCACGCGGGTCTTCGACAAGCTTGCCAAAGCCTTCAAGTGTCGACGGGGTCGCGTCAACCACGGGCATCGTCACGCGGCGGAGCCCAGAAGGAAGAGCGGGATTGAGGTAATCGATAGGTTCGGACATGGAGACAGTTTACACGACTCGGCCGTACCTGTTCGCTTCCGCGGGCACCTTGGAAGACGCGCCGCCTGTCCGGCTGGATCACGCAAGCTGCGCCGCGGCACGCGCCAGAATGCGAGGTAGGAGCAGGGAAGGCGTGTGATTACCTGATGGCCTCATAACCGGTGAACATGGCAACCAGGCCCTCGGGTGCGTTGGGGCCAAGACACATGTTCAGGATTCTTTCCGACTCGACAGCTTCGGCCGCGCTGCGAGGAAAGAGATCCTTCTCATACGCGATAAGAGCGGCCTCGATGTCACCTGGATTCGCGGCGATGGCCTTTCCTAGTTCAGCGCCATCGAACATGGCGAGGTTGGCCCCTTCGCCAGACGGCGACATCAGATGCGCCGCATCGCCGAGCAACGTCACTCCGGGCACGCGCGCCCACCTGTGCTCGACCGGGAGCGCATGAATCGCGCGCGGCACCGGGGCGGTCTCAGCATCGGTGATGAGCGCTCTCAGTGCCGGCGCCCAGCCGTCGAACTCTTCGGCGACGCGGGCCAAGGCAGTCGCCGGGTTGGAGAAGTCGATGCTGTCGATCCACTCCTTGGGCTTGTTCAACTCCACGTACGTGTGTAGCACCCCATTGGGTTCGCGGTGCGCGGCGATGCCTTTGCCGGGTGTCAGCGCGAACAGCGCGCCACCGCCGACCGCTTCCGCGCTCGCCTTGTGACGTGTGTCGCTGTCAAACAGGTACGTCTCGATGAACGACGTGCCGACATATGCCGGCCTGGCATCGGAAAGAAGGGGGCGCACTCTTGACCAGGCGCCGTCGGCGCCCACGAGGAGGTCGGCAGACACCGTTGTGCCATCGGCAAAGGTCAATTCGTGCCGTCCATCGCCGAGTGCGGACACCGCTGTGACTTTGTGTCCCCAGCGGACCGTGTCAGCAGGAAGCGAGTCGAGCAGAATCCTGCGCAGCTCGCCTCGCGGAACCTCAGGCCGACCGCCTGTGCCGTCGTCGGGCTCTTCAAAGAGGACCTTGCCGTCCTTGTCGAGCACGCGTGTTGCCTGCCCGCCGGCGTGGATGATTGCGCGGAATTGATCGAAGAGTCCCGCATCCTTGAGCGCGAGTTGCCCGTTGTTTTCGTGGATATCGAGCATGCCGCCCTGCGCCCGCGCGTTTGCCGAGGCTTCCGCTTCGTAGATCGTCGCAGTGATGCCATGGACGTGGAGGACGCGGGCAAGAGTCAGCCCGCCGAGCCCCGCGCCGACGATCGCAACTGAAGTATTCATCCTGATTCCTCGATAGCCGGAGGTAGCCGCAAGTTACGGGCACTCAATGGAACGTCATTCCAGAGTAATATTGGAACAACATTCCATAGGCGTCAAGATGAGGCAGGGTAAAAAGGCACGTGGCACTCAACGGCGCGAGGACTCGCTGTCGCCGGATCGAATCATCGAGGCGTCGATCGCGCTTCTCGACAGCAGCGGAGAGAAGGGCCTGACTTTTCGCGCACTGTCCGAGCGGCTCGCCACGGGGCCTGGTGCTATTTACTGGCACATCGCCAGCAAGAACGATCTGCTGACCGCTGCGTGCGACGCCATCGTCGCTCGCACGATGAGCGCGCCTGTGGATGACGCGACGCCGAAAGCAACCATTCGCGCGCTCGCGCTTGCCATGTTCGACGCGATCGACGCGCATCCCTGGGTTGGCTCAGCACTGACACGTGCCCCCGGGCAGTTGCCGATGGTGCGCGTTCTCGAACGCATCGGCCAGCCGTTGCGCGCTCTTGGCGTGCCAGACGAAGAGCAGTGGGCGACGGTGTCCGCGCTGCTGAGCTACATCCTTGGCGTCGGTGGGCAGAACGCGGCGAATACGCATTTCGCTCGCGAGCAAGGCCTCGATAGAACCAACTTTCTGGACGAGGTGTCGACTGTGTGGTCTCAGCTCGATCCGGATGAATACCCGTTCACTCGCAGCGTTGCGAGACAGATGAGCGCTCACGACGACCGTGTCGATTTTCTCGTTGGAATCGATCTTATGCTTGACGGGATTGGGGTAGCGCGTGATCGCTGATATCGGGCGCGTTACACCGGCTGTGCACACACATGCCCCTTCATCGATAGACCAGCAAAATGAACTTTGATCTGTCCGACCTGCGCGCGTTCGTCGCCTCCGCCGATTTCGGCAGCTTTCGCGCCGCCGCCGACTCGCTGAATATCTCGCCGTCCGCGCTATCGCGCCGCGTGGAAAAGCTCGAATCGGCGTTGGGCGTGCGGCTCTTCGAACGTACGACGCGCAAGATGGAACTGACCGTCGCGGGCCGCTCGTTCGTCGAAAAGGCGCGCAACGTGCTCGCCGAACTGGAAAGCTCGCTGTTCGGCATGGAGGATCTAGGACGCCGGCTGACGGGACTCGTCACCATCGCCTGCGTGCCGTCGGCGGTAAGCTTCTTTCTTCCCAATGCCCTCAAGGCCTATCACCAGACCTATCCCGGCATCCGCGTGCGGCTGATCGATGAAACGTCGTCTGTCGTATTCCTCGCGGTGGCGCGGGGCGAAGCCGATTTCGGTCTCACCTATATTGGCACGCAGGAACCCGACATCGAGTTCACACCGATCCTGCAGGATCCGTTCGTGCTTGCCTGCCAGCGCGATCATCCGCTGGCGGGCAAGCGCTCGGTGAGCTGGGCGGAGATCGCACAGTACCCGGACTACATGCTGCTTGCGCAAGGCAGCGGCAACCGGACGCTGATCGACAGCGCGCTCGCCAATGCAGTGCGGCAGCCGAGCTGGTTCTGCGAAGTGCAGCACGTTCCTGCGCTTGTAAGCATGATCGAAGCGGGACTTGGCATCGGCATCGTGCCCAAGCTCGCGCTGCCGCGCGACCGTCATCGCTCGCTCGTCAGCATTCCGGTGACGGGCCCGAGCGTGGTGCGCACGCTCGGTGTGATCCGCCGCAAGAACCGGCCGCTGCCGGTGGCCGCGCAGCATTTCTTCGATCTGCTCGTGCGGGCGCGCGGCGGCACCCGTCAGCGCGCAAAGTCACGGGCGACCGCCTGAAAACGCGTGTTTCCATGCCTTTCCGGCAGGCGCCGGATTCGTGCGTGTGACGCGTCAATCAAGCGAAAAAATGCGTTTGTCATGGGAATCGGTTTGGTCCGATCATGTGTGAAACCCGGCGGCACCACACGGCAGCCGCATGAACCGCACGGTTTGCAGATCGAAGGAGACGACCCGTTCCATGACCCAGTCCACGTCCACAAATGGCATCGTCAGCAAGGCACGGCTGACCGAACTGTCGGTCGAAGCGCTCTGTGCGCTCGGCCTGAATCGTACCGACGCCACCGACGCCGCCACCATTCTCGTGCTGGCGGATCTGTTCGGCTTGCGTACGCACGGCACGAGCCGAATCGAATCGTACGGCTCACGCCTGCGCATCGGGGGCATCAATCCCACGCCGTCGATTACGTCGGAGCAGGTTGGCCCCGCGCTTTACCGGCTCGACGGCGATAACGGCGTCGGCCCTCTCGTGGGCTTCCGTGCTCTCGAACTGGCGATGAAGGCCGCGCGCGAACAGGGCATCGCGTGTGTGTTTGTGCGTGGGAGCAATCACTTCGGTCCCGTTTCGCCGTATTCCTACCTGGCCGCGGCGGAGGGCTTTGCCAGCGTCATCGGCAGCAACGCGACGACGACGATCGCGCCATGGGGTGGCACCGACGCGCGGCTTGGCAACAGTCCTGTGGGCTTCGGTGTACCGAATCCCGGTGGCCGTCCGTTCATTCTCGACATGGCGATCAGCGTCGTCGCGCGCGCCAAGATTCGCAACGCGCTAAAGCGTGGCGAAGCGATTCCGGGCGACTGGGCCACCGACGCGCAAGGCAAGCCGACCACGGACCCGAAGGCCGCGCTCGATGGCTTCCTGCTGCCAATCGGCGGCCATAAGGGCTATGGCCTCGCGCTGGTCGTCGATCTGCTCGCGGGGCTGCTTTCCGGCGCGGCTTATCTGACGCACGTGAAGTCGTGGGAAAACGAGCCGGACCAGCCGCAAAACCTTGGCCACTTCTACATCCTGATCGATGTCGCGATGCTCGGCAGCGGCGCGTGGCTCGCCGCGCGCATGGCCGACTATGCCGCGATCCTGCGCGGCTCCGCGCCGGCCGATCCGAACGCGCCCGTGATCGTGCCTGGCGAGATCGAGCTGGACCGGCTGGACCGTCAGATGGCCGACGGCATCGATATCGGCGCAGCGCAGCTCGCGATGCTGGAAGCGGCCGCGCGCCCGCAGAGCTGAAGCGCCGGTTCGCGCATGATCCGCGCATCAGGCGGAGACGCGCCGGCGAGGAGACACGCGGCGGACTCAGGCGGCCCATCACGGCGCTTGGCCCGCAAGCGCATAACGACATTGGAGGAGCTACAGGTGACGAAAATCCGCTGGCGCATCGTCCTGCTGCTGTTCATCGCGGGTTTCATCAACTACCTGGACCGGTCGGCGCTGTCTGTCGCGGCGCCGGCGGTCATGCAGGAGCTGCACTTGTCGCCAGCCAACCTGGGGCTGGTGTTCTCGACGTTCTTTATCGGCTATGCGGTGTTCAACACGATCGGCGGCTGGGCGGCCGATCGTTGGGGCGGCAAGCGCGTCTTTTCCGGCGCGATCCTGATGTGGTCCGTGTTGTGCGGAACAACCGGCCTCGCCACCGGCTTCGGCTCGCTGCTGGTCATCCGTACGTTTTTCGGCATGGCCGAAGGACCGCTCGCGACGACCATCAACAAGATCGTGAACAACTGGTTTCCCCACAAGGAATCGGCCACCGCCTTCGGCTTCGCCAATTGCGGCCTGCCATTGGGCGGCGCGGTTGCGGGTCCAGTCGTCGGACTGCTGACCGCGGCCTACGGCTGGCGCATCGCATTCGCCGGCGTCGCGTGTCTCGGGTTGATCTGGCTGGTGTTCTGGCAATTCATGACCACCGATCGGCCGCATCAGCATGCGCACGTATCGGAAGAGGAGCGCAGGCTGATCGGTTCCGACCGTGCCGTCTCGGAGGATCCCGCTGATCTGAAGCCACTCGGCGCTTACCTCAGACAGCCCGCCATTCTCGCAGCGATGATTTCGTACTTCGGATACAGCTACATCCTGTTCTTTTTCCTCACGTGGTTCCCGAGCTTCCTGATGATGGACCGTCACCTGAGCCTGAAAAGCATGAGTCTCGCGACGGTGCTGCCGTGGCTGCTGGGCTTCGTCGGTTATGGCTTGAGCGGCCTGCTGTCCGATCTGATTTTCCGCCGCACGGGCAATGCGCTGCGCGCGCGCAAATGGGTGCTGATCGTGTGTCTTGGCGCGGCGGGCATCTGCGTCGCGCTCGCAGGCACCGTGACGACCACGCTCAGCGCATTGCTGCTGATGGCCGTCGCCGTGTTCGCGTTGTATCTGAGCGGCAGCACGTACTGGGCGCTGATCCAGGACACGATTCCCGGCGCGAAGCTTGGAAGCGTTGGCGGATGCGTGCATTCGATCGCCAACTGCGCGGGTATCATCGGCCCTGCAGTGACGGGTTTTCTCGTGCAGCGGAGCCATACCTTCTTCAGCGCTTTCGTGCTGGCGGGGGGCATTGCGCTCGCGAGCGTGCTCGCTGTCGCGATTCTTTTGCGGCCGGGCTTGCCCGGCCGGCTCAAGGCGAGCGAGGCGCGCATAGCCGGTTGAAATCACTGCCCACTGCATCTGGGAACTCGCCGTGAAGCATCGACAGCGGCCCACACGAACCGAATCTCGAACCTACTCATAGCCATGAAAGCCGATCCGTCTGTCATTCAAGCCTTTACGCCCGCAGGCAAGCTGCGCGCATCCATCAACCTCGGCAATCCGATTCTCGCGGGTAAGGATGCGTCGGGCACGGTCGTCGGGGTCTCGGTCGATCTTGCGCGCGCTTTCGCTGCAAAGCTCGGTGTGGAACTGGAACTCGTTGTGTTCGATGCGGCTGGCAAGTCCGTTCAAGCGGTTAGCGAAGAGCGCGCCGATTTCGGCTTTTTTGCCGTCGATCCGTTGCGAGGTGAGACCATCGCATTCACCGAACCGTATGTGCTAATCGAAGGCTATTACCTGGTGCGCGATGCCTCGCCGATTCGCGACAACGCGGACGTCGACCAGCCTCAGCATCGCGTGGCTGTCGGCAAGGGCAGCGCCTATGATCTGTTTCTTACGCGCGAACTCAAGCATGCGCAGATTGTGCGCGCGCCCACCTCGCCGACGGTCGTTCAAACGTTCCTCGACGAGAATCTCGAAGTCGCGGCGGGGGTCAAGCAGCAGCTCGAAGCCGATGCGCGCAACGCGTCTGGCCTGCGTCTGATCGACGAGCGCTTCATGGTCATCCGCCAGGCGATGGGTGTGCCCAAGAGCCGTGGTGCCGCGGCGGCACATGCGTTGCACGCGTTCGTTGAAGAGATGAAGGCGTCCGGCTTTGTCGCCGAGGCTCTCGAGCGGCATGGCATCGTCGGCGCAACTGTCGCGCCGGCTGCTTGACGCGAGGGGTGCGGACCGGTAGCGACTAGCTGGCGTGTGGGCGTTCAGGGCCCCACTTGTACGAGAAGGCCATCGATGATGCCGTTGTCAGCGAGATGAATGCGCCAGGTAGAAGACCCCGAATCGTGCGTAACCTGATAGATGTCCCAACCCTGGTTGCCCACACCCACAAACCGGACATTTTCAACAGGACCTATTCGATCCAGGTCTTCTTTGATTCTGGGCAGTTGCTCTCGCGTGGCCTCTTGCAAGCCGGTCGACATTTCGGCGTAAAGCGGATTTCCTGACTGCAAGCCGTCAATGTTCCGGCGAAGTGCAGATTCGCTTCCCGGAGTTGCAGTCTGGCTCTTGACCTTCGCAGCGAGCGTTGCCTCCATCTTTTCCGCTTCGGCAGAATCGATTCGCGGCATTGTGATATCGCGGCCATTCTGGTGATGGATCAAGGCAGTAACGTGGCCTTGATCATCAACCACAAACGTCTGCGTCGCCTTGACGACCTTTGCAAAAAACTCTGTGTTGCTCATGGGATACTCTTCAACCCATCCTTGCCCTGTAAGCTGGAGGGCCAGATGGTCGCCTTCGCGTCGGACTTTCATCACCGCTGTACCGGTAAACTTGTACGTGCCAACATATCGATCCAGAATTTCAGCAGCTACGGGCACTTGAGTATGTTCGCTTGAAGCTTCGTTCATGATAGGTGGGCTCACTTGTGCGGCCAGAGTGACCAGGGTGATTGACATACATCCTAGAAGTACTGCGATTAGCAATTTCCGCTTGGCTGGCTTCCTTAGCATCAGCTTTAGACGTCGCTCTAAAAATGATCTGGACTCCGACATGCCAGCTACTGAGCCGATGTATCGCGATTGCCGTTCTCCGACTGCGATTAGCGTTTCGCCGTAAACAGAAAACCTGTGTCCGGCCTCCAGGACTCTCGCGTCGCAATCGACCTCGATGGCGTACCTGAGTCGTCTCAATTGCCACCAAAGTGGCAAATTCCACGGCATCAGCGCGATCAGGCAGAGTGCGATCGTGAGCAGTCTCGGGTCATGAGCGTCGATGTGTGAACTCTCGTGCGCCATGACAGCTGCCTGTTGCTCCAGAGGCGAATCGAGGAGCCAGGCTGGCAAAACAATCTGAGGGCGGAGAAGGCCAACAACAGCGGGGCCAGCGTCACTCGATAGATACACTGAAACGCCGCAGACTGATGCAACAGTCCATTGCCGTTTGCGCCACTGCAAATGTGTTGCGCTGATCAGCAAAGCCAGAATCATCAATATCGACGCTCCAAGCCATACGTCTTTGGCATGGAGTTCAGCGTATTGAAACGTTGAAGAGCCACTGTCGTGATTTTCGACCCAGACTGCGGGAGATAGACGCGTCGACGTGATCTTATGCAGAGCGATTACGTTCGGGGGCACCGACGGTTTCAGGTCCTCGGGGATTTCGATTGAAACCGACGTCATGAGCGCTGGAATGGCCAGCGATGCGACGATCGCGAGAAGCCAGAACCCTCTGCTGGGCGATCGCCGGTCCCGTGCGGAGTGTTCGGCAATGAGCGCAGCCACGGATAGAACCGCCGACACCGACACCGCGTAAATCATCCACGTCAGCATGCGGGCTACTCCTCGTCTGGTTTTTCTTTCAGTAGCTCACGCATACGACGAGCTTGCTTGGGCGTGAGATTCTTATCTGCCACCAGGTGCGCAAATAACAATTCCGTTGATCCACCGAATAGCTTGCTCGTGAGGTGCCGCAAAGCGCTTTTGCGCGCGGCTTGCTGCTTAACGGCTGCAGTGTAGCGGTGTCCCCGACCCTCTTCCACGTGGGTTACATAACCCTTGCTTTCCAGCGTGCGAAGGATCGTCAAGACAGTGGTGTAGGCGAGGTCATCTGCGAGTCCAGCACGAACTTCGCTGACAACCGAGGGGCCGCGTTCCCATAGTATGTGCATGACGTCAGCTTCGCGGTCGGTCAGCGAGATGTCCAAAATGCCTCCTACTAAAGATGTAGTAGATCGTAGGATGAACGTCGTGTCTTGTCAACTAGCTTTATAGTAGATGCGAGTGCGATCGCCAGGATTTTCACCGAGATCTCAAGGCGTTCAGGCAACCTTGCGTCGCAGCTGGCCAACGGATAGCAAGAGCGCAGACACGAGAAAATAGACGGCGCCCACCGCTGCATAGCCAGCCACTTTGGCAATAGCGGGAGGCATTGGCGCATGGGCTTGTACGATGAAAAATGCACCTGCCAATGCCGACTGTCCGCCGCTCAGGATCATCGCCCACTGCGCACCGAAGCGCTTCCAGCGGCGGACGGCAGTGCCGAGCTGAAGCAACCCGGCAAGTATGGCCCAGACGCCAAATACGCCGAGAACACCGTTCATGTTCACCGTCCACGCCACGATCACTGCAACCGCTGTCAGGACGCTGATGAGGACGTTCGTGGCCTGGGTACGATTTTCAGCCATCCCACCGCTACGCGACATGTCGACGTAGTTGGCCAGTGCATCCCATGCAGGATAGACGACGAGCAAGACAGCCGCGCCGACCGGGGAGTGCTGTCCGATGGAGAAAGCAAGTGCGACCCAGATAGCGGAAAACGCGGTCCGAATAAAGTAATAGTGCTTGAGCCAGCGTTCTTCCCGAACGCGAGTGATATCTTCGTGATGAGCAACCATTGCGACTCCTTAAAGTTTTGACAAAGGCGGCCCGACTGCACGTGATCTATCGCACGGCTAAGGCTCGCGTCGGTAGAGAGGATCGCACTTGGCTTGTCTCTGCGGTATCGGTCAAATGACCGACTCTGGCTAATACCGGTTCGAATGCAGCGACCGGCCAGAAGGCAGCGACGGTTCGATTGCGAAAGCGGTGGTGGGCGCTCTTGTACCGGCGGTGGTGGTTGTGGTCGCCGCGTGTAGACTGGCAGGATCGGATGCGTCTGGTCTTTCGCGGGCTCATGAACTTGCCGGCTCACGCGATTGTCCAGTCTGTCTCTACTCCTCAGGTACTTGATCGGAAAAGGAGAAGTTATGGCAAAGGATGAGATTGTCTGGGGGATCCTGGGCGCCGCGAAGATCAACAACAAGGTTGTCGTGCCCATGCACAGCGCGCCAAAGTGTCGGGTGAAGGGCATCGCGTCGCGATCTCAGGAGAAGGCTCGGGAAGCCGCCGCCAAATATGGTCTGGCCGTGGCATACGACAGCTACGAGGCGCTTCTGGCGGACCCGGAAATCGACGCGGTTTATATTCCGCTACCCAATCACATCCACGTGGAATGGACGATCAAGGCCGTCGAGGCAGGCAAGCACGTCTTGTGTGAGAAGCCGATCGGGCTGGACGCCCAACAGGTCGAACAGCTCATCGCTGCGCGCGACAGAACCGGCCGTTACATACAGGAAGCGTTCATGGTTCGCACGCATCCGCAATGGTTGAAGGTGCGGACCTTGATCGACGAAGGTGTGATTGGCGAATTGCGGGCAGTGACCGGCGGCTTCACCTATAGCAACACGAACCCGAACGATATCCGCAACCAGAGCGAACTGGGCGGAGGTGGTCTGCTCGATATTGGTTGTTATCCCATCACAACGTCACGCTTCGTTACCAGGTGTGAGCCGGGGCGGGTGGTTGCCCTGATGGAGCGGGACCCAATATTCGAAGTGGACCGGCTCGGCTCCGTGCTGATGGATTTTGAAGGTGTGCAGGCGAGTTTCTTCTACTCCACCCAGACCTATAGCTATCAGCGGATGCAATTTCACGGCACGAAGGGGCGGATCGAAGTCGAGATTCCATTCAATGCGCCAGCCGATCGACCGACGCGTCTGTTAGTGAGCGAAAACACCAGCGCCGGTGTCGCGACTGATCGCTGGGTGGAACTTCCTGTGTGCGATCAATATGGCATCGCAGCGGCCACGTTCGCCGAGGCGATATTGAGTGGACGCCCGCAGGCTATACCACTAGAAGATGCACGCGCGAATATGCGAGTGATCGATGCTGTGTTTCGCTCGGCTCGATCTGGCGCGTGGGAGAGAATCCCGGAAAGTTGAGGTGCTTCGCGGGGGCATCGCGTTACGTTACACGTGCTCGCTCGTTGAGGTGTTCCTCGACACATCCACTTTGGAATGCGGCTTTCCGAGTCGGCGTTCGCTAATTAACGCATTGATTTGAATGGTATTTTTTCGATCAATTCCTTCGTCTTACAAATCGGCATAGGTCTTGCAGTTAGCTCCCCGCAGCAGATAACCACATTTGCGGGGGAGCTAAACCATGAACAGATTCAAACTGTCGGCGATCGCGATGTGCGTGTCGTCGATGATCGTCCTGACGGGCTGTGGAAGTACGCCGACGAAGCCGGGCGGAGTTGGAGCAGGTGCTGGAGCAGGAACAGGTGGTGGTACGCCTACACCCACGCCGACGCCAACGCCAACGCCAACGCCAACGCCGACGCCGACGCCGACGCCGACGCCGACGCCGACGCCGACACCGACGCCGACGCCGACGCCGACGCCGACGCCGACACCGACGCCGACGCCGACACCGACGCCCACGCCGACACCAACGCCGACACCAACGCCGACACCAACGCCGACACCAACGCCGACACCAACGCCGACACCAACGCCGACACCAACGCCGACACCAACGCCCACGAGCGCCAACCCGCTCGGCGTAGTGGTCCAGAACGCAGGCAACGTCGTGACCAGTACCGGCCAGACGGTATCGTCGGTGGGCAACCAGATTGGCCTCACGCCGATTCCCGGCGCGAATCCTGCCACCACAATAGCGCTCGGCAACGTTGTGTCGAATCTCGGCGCCGGCGTTACTGCATTGGGCGCGGGCGCGACGAACGGCCTCGGACAGTTGGGCAATTCCACCAATCCGCTAGGCCCGACGGTGTCGAGCACCGGCAACCTCGTCTATGACGCGGGCCAGGCGGTCAACAGCGCCGGCCAACTCGTAAGCAGCCTGGGCAGTGGTCCCACGGCGCCGCTTAGCCCGCTGACCACGCCGCTCGGCAACACAGTCTCCACGGTCGGCAATGCTGTCAGTGCGCTCGGGACACAACTCACCACCACGCTGTCCACAGGATTCATTCAGCAGGTGACGCAAACAGTGAGCGCGCCCATCACGCCAATCACAACCGTTCTCACGCAGACGACTCAAACCATCGGCGACACGACCGGTCTCGGCTCGCCGCTGAACGGCTTGCTGTCGACGATCGGTCACGGACTGGATGGCGCTGGAACCAAGCTCAGTGGTGCGACCGGCAATCCGATTGGACAGAATCTCGGCAATGTCGTGACAGCAGTCGGCAACACCGTCACGTCGGCCGGCGGCCTGCTCACGGCAGGCGGTACACCAGGCAACCCGCTCGCACCGCTGACCGGCATTCTCACCTCGTTACCCGGCACCTTGAGCGGCGTGGCAGGCGGCGTGAAGAGCGGCGGCACCAGTCCACTTGCGCCGGTGACGTCGTTGGTGACCACGCTAACCGGCTCACTCGGTACGGTCGCGGGCTCGGGTACGGGCGGCACGAGCGCCGCCGGAAATCTGCTTGCGCCGGTCACGGGGCTGGTCAGTACCTTAACGGGTGCATTGAGCGGGGCGACGACGGCCACAGGCACATCTGGCGGCGGATTGCTTGGCGGCCTCGACGGTTTGGCCAGCAAGAAGTGACAGGATAGGAAAGCGATGCAAACGTCCGCCCAAGACGTCAAATGTCTTGGGCGGCGACACAACTAAAAACTTCGGTATGCAGATTATCGACCGCGTCACTTTCAGAAGAGATCATTGCCCACGAGAATGCCCTTCGGCAGCACTGCAACGCGTTCATCGTCGACACGTGCAAGGGGCTCGATAATCTCGTTTGCATCGACATCAACGCCGTTGCCCATGTCGGGAAACAGGAACGGCTACGATTAAGCTGCGCGGGGCGCCTCGACCGCTTCCAGAACTCGCCCAAAGAACTCGTTCGCGTGCGCAGGATTCAACCACCGGACGATTACGGTCATGCGTCGCTCGGGCTCGATCCATGTGAAGGAGCTGCCGGCTCCGACGCCGAAATAGCTCGACGCCGGCACGCTCGGGAAAATCTTGCGATCGGTATTGAGCCACACAAGGTAACCGTAAAACGGCGCAATCGCACATGGCGTACGCATACGCGCGATCCACTCGCGAGACAGAATCTGCCGGCCGTCAACCATGCCCTCGTTCAACAGCAGTTGCGCCACTTTGAGCTGATCGTTCGCGCTGACGGACATACCGCCGCCCCAGTGCGTCCCGCCCGGCACGGATTGCATGCGCCGGCCATCCATCTCCACCCACGCATTGTCGTAGCCAACCCATTGCCAGTTTTCGCTCGCGCCCGCGGGGCGCATGATCGCCTCGCGGAACACCTCGGGCAACGGTTTTCGGAACAGATGAAGCAGCGCCAGCGAAAGCTGGTTGATACGCACGTCGTTGTATTCCCAATACGTCCCGGGGCGCTGCAAAGGACGCAGATCACCTTTTTTGCCGTCTGGTGGTGCCGCGAAGTTGACAGCGCGATAGTGGTCCGCCTGATCGGACAGGCCAAAGTACGTGCCCTGCCATTCGCTTGTTTGCTGCAGCAGATGAGCCCAGGTCACGGCGGCATTGTGCTCATCGTCAAAGCCGATGCCGGGCACTCGCACGTGCACCGGTTCGTCGACGTCCGGCAGCAGGCCGCGGTCGTAGGCAATGCCTGCGAGTAGCGCCAGGTACATCTTCGCGACGCTGAAAGTCAGATCTGCCCGGTCGGGCTCGCCCCATGAGGTCAACACGCGTCCATCGAGTGCGATCGTGCCGGACACGGGACCGCGGTCATGCACCGGCCCGAGCAACCGGTTCCACGGTGGTGGGTCGTTCACATGCACGCCCCACATGCCATCCACATGGCGGTCCCAAAGCGACTCATGATCAACTGCAAACTGCACCGCTTGTTCAAAATCGTATTGCATTCGTAGAATCCCGGTTGGTTCGAAGGGCCCGGCTGACCTAGTGGGCATTCAAACGTGCCCGCGCCCACACCACCGTGAACAGACTGATGATGGCCGCGAACATCAGATAGAGGCCGGGCGCCAGATTATTGCCTGTGGCCTCGATCAATGCCGCCACCGCGAGCGGCGTGAAGCCGCCGAAAACGGTCGTGCCGATGTTATAGCCGAGCGCCATGCCGGTGGTGCGGGTGCGGGTCGGGAACAGCTCGGACATCAACGCAGGAATCGGCGCGAAGTAGGTGGCCTTCAGCAGGGCGACCCACACCACCGCGGCAAGCAACGTCGCAAGCGACGGATGGGCGTTCATGAACATGAACGCAGGATAGACCGTGAAGAAGAACAACGTGCCTGCGACCAGCATGATGCGCGTGCGGCCTACCTTGTCGGACCAGTGTCCGACCACCGGTGTCAGCACCATCATGATGAACCCGGCGGCCAGCGTCGCAATGAAGCCTGACGATGGCGCGAGGCCGAGTTGCCGCGCCGCATACGTCGGCATGTACAGCAGCATATAGTTGGCCGTGGTGGTGAGCACCAGCGAGCCGATCGACACCAGCACGCGTTCCTTCTGGGTAGCCAGTAGTTCACGCACCGGCGAACTCGACTTCTCCGCCCGTTCGAACTCCGGCGTTTCATCCATGCGGCGCCGGATATAAAGCCCGATTGGACCGATCAGCATGCCGAACAAAAAGGGAATGCGCCAGCCCCAGCCTTCGAGCTGAGGCTGCGTCAACGTGCCGGTGAGCACTGCGCCGAACGCCGAAGCGAGCAGCGTGCTTGCCCCCTGGCTCGAGAACTGCCAGCTCGCCATGAAGCCTTTCCGTGCCGGCGCATGCTCGATCAGAAACGCCGTGGAGCTGCCGAATTCGCCGCCAGCGGAAAAGCCTTGCAACAGACGCGAAACGAAAATGCCGATCGGCGCGACCAGGCCGATCGTGGCATAGGACGGCATCAGCGCGACCATCCCGGTGCCGAGCGTCATCATCGAAATCGACAGCGTCAATGAAGCCTTGCGGCCCTTGCGATCGCTATACGAGCCGAGCGCCAGCGCACCAAGCGGCCGCGCCAGATATGACAAGGCGAACGTGCCGAGCGTGAGCAGTAGCGACACCGTCTTGTCATGCGTTGGGAAAAACAGCCGCGACAGCGTGGTGGCAAAGTACCCGTAGACAATCAGGTCGTAAAACTCGAGCGCATTTCCAATGGACGTTGCCAGGATCAGGCGTGATACCCCGGCGTGCGAGACGGGCTTGGCGAGGGATTCGCTTACTACGGCTGCTGAATCAGGGCTCATGGAGGCGTCCTTGGTCGACATCGTTCTCCGTCGTGACGCGCCGTGGGCGCGCGCCTGGCTCGTACGAAGCAGTGTAACGATCTTGGCGTGGACGATATTTGTGGACAATTACAATATTTGGCAGATATCGTTGCCGAAACGGCAAAGCGGGGAAGCCTGACCGAAATGGACAATACTGCACTGCGTTACTTTCTCGAAGTCGCCCGCAGCGGCTCGCTTAGCAAAGCGTCGGAGCGGCTATACGTGGCGGTGTCGGCGCTAAGCAGGCAGATTGCGAAGCTCGAAGAGGAAGTCGGTGTGGCGCTGTTCGAACGGCGGCCGCGCGGGATGGTGCTGAGCGATGCGGGACGTGTGCTTGCCGAACACGCGCGGCGCAGCCTGCTGGAAACCGAGCGCGTCACCGACGAAATTCGCGGGCTGAGCAATGGCAGCCGCGCGACGATTCGCGTGGCAAGTTCGGAAGGGGTCGCGCCATATTTTCTGCCGCAGGTATTTGCACGCTTCCTGAAGACGCATCCGGCGACGCAGTTTCAACTGGATGTGTCTGCGCCATCTGTCGCGACACAACGCGTGCGTGAAGGCACCGCGGATATCGCCGTGTGTTTCAGCGTCGCGCCGGAGAAGGACATCCATGTGGTGTATTCGCAGCTGGCGCCGATCTTCGCACTGGTCAGGCGCGATCATCCGCTTGGCGCACGCGAGTCCGTCTCGCTCGCGGATCTGATGGCCTGGCCGCTCGCCATCGACAACCAGGGTGTGACGATCCGCCAGATGTTCGATATTGCGTGCAGTCTGGAAGGCCTGGTTTTCGAGCCCGTGTTCGTTAGCAACTACCACGCTGCGCTGCAGAGCTTCGTGCTGCTTACCGATGCTGTCACGCTAACCGGCTTCCTGACCGTGCGCAGCCGCCTCGTAATGGAGGGACTCGCAGCCGTGCCGATCAGCAATCCCGAACTACACCAGCGCAGGCTTCAGGTTCAGACGATGGCCGGCCGCACGTTACCGCATGCATTGCAGGCGTTTGCCGAACTGCTGACAGGCGCGATCCACGATCCTGCTCTTCTCGACTGACTCATTGAGAGAGCCACTACCGCAACCCGATCAAAGGAGTTCCAAGGTGAAACGGCACATTTCCCCTTTGCTCGCTGCACTTTTCATTGGCAATACGCTGGCTTGCGCAGCGACGTCCAATGCGAATGCCACAGAGCCGTCGTCTCAGGAAGCGCAGTCTGCGGCTGCGCAACTTGGACATCTTTACGACACCAACTACGCGGCTAAAAATGCCGATGCCATGGCGCAACTGTATGCCGAAGACGGCATGCTGGTTTCCCCGGCCGGGAAAATCATCAAAGGACGCGCAGCACTCAAGGAGTACTACGAAAAGCGCTTTGGTTCGGGCGCGAAAGAGCATCACATTCACGTGATCGATGCGAGCGCGCAAGGCGACGGAGGATTCAGCGTCGCAGAGTTTTCCGTTCAGGTGCCAAAAGGCGACGGGACGTTCCGCCAGGAGAGCGGCCATATCATGGCCGTGTACGTCAAGGAGGGCGACGGTTGGCACTTTCGGGCAGTTGAGCCAAGCGTGCCCGCCAAGGATTAGTCACGCCCATCCTGCAAGATATTGATGAACCGCCTGAATGGCGGCCGCTCCCTCTCCCACGGCGGCTGCCACTCTTTTGACGGAGCCGCTGCGCACGTCGCCCGCCGCAAAGATACCGGGCCGGCTGGTCTCGAGATCGTGCGGCGGCCGCTCTGCTGTCCATTTGGCGCCGGTATCGGCGCCGGTCAGCACAAAGCCATCCTTGTCTAGGGTGACGCAATCGCCAAGCCATCCGGTACTGGGCTGAGCGCCAAGAAACAGGAAAACGTGCCGGATGGGTTTGTGTTCAATCTCTCCTTGCCGATTCCACTTTATGGCCTCGAGTCGCGACTCGCCGCATAACTCGACGATCTGTGTCTTCGTGTGAAGCGTGATGTTGGACGCCGCGTTGATCCGTCTGATCAAATACGTCGACATACTCGCTCTGAGTCCCTCTCCGCGAATCACCACGTGGACATGGCGCGCGAACCTCGCAAGGAATACCGCAGCCTGTCCCGCCGAATTGCCGCCGCCCACCACGATCAGCTCTTCGTTGTTGCAGAATGCGCCCTCCATGAAGGTCGCGCTGTAGTAGATGCCGCGACCCTCGAAGTGTTCGAGACGCAAGAGATCCGGTTTCCGGTAGCGCGCGCCGCTGGCAATGACGACAGCGCGAGCGTAGACGCACTCGTCCTGATTCAGACCGATGTGAAACGACCTGGCATCCGTGCAGTCGATGGTCAGCGCTTCGATAGGCACCCCAACTTCGGCGCCGAACTTGCGGCACTGCGACAGGCCGCGACCGGCTAGCGCCTGCCCCGATATGCCGGTTGGAAAACCAAAGTAATTTTCGATCTTCGAACTGGTGCCGGCCTGGCCTCCCGGTGCCTTGGCGTCCAGAACGGCCACCTTTAGTCCCTCGGATGCGGCGTACACCGCGGCCGCGAGTCCTGCGGGTCCCGCGCCTACCACAACGAGATCGAAGTGCTCGCCGTCGAGTCTGTCCGGACTGAGGCCGATTGCATCGGCGACGGCGCGGTGGCTGGGCTGTTTCAGCACGACGCCTTGCAACGTGATTACAACCGGGATGTCGGCTTCGGTTGCGTCATAGTGCGTCAGCAGTTCTTTGGCCTCGGAGTGCTCAACGATATCGAAGTAAGCCGAGGGCTGACCGTTGCGGCTCAGGAAGTGGCGCAGACGTAGCGTAGGGGCCGAGGACGTGCTGCCGATCACCACCACGCCCACGTGTTCGCCGCGGATGAAAGCGACGCGCCGCAAAATATAGGCGCGCATGATCGTTTCGCTCAACTCCGCTTCGGCGATCACGAGCGAGCGCAACGATTCCTCGTCGATGACGATCACCTCGCAATCGGAGATGGCGCGCGACGTTGCGACTGCAGCCCGGCCCGCGAGCGTGGCTACCTCGCCGGTGAAACTGCCCGGGCCATGTGTGCCCAGCAGTACGGGGCCTTCAACGGACCGTCTGGATGCCTCGATCGTCCCGGAGAGAATGGCGAACATCCCGGTGTGCCGGTCGCCTTCGGAATAGAGGATGTCGTGCGTCTTGAGCTTGCGGCGCTCGCCGTAGCGTTCCAATATCGCCAGTTGCCTCTCGTCCAGCCGTGGGTATACCTGGTGGTAGCGGCTGCCACCCGAGGCCAGCTCGTCGAAATTGCCTGAAGAGTCGTTGCTCATGGCGGGCTCGGTCAAGTCTAAATGCGGTCTTTGC
The DNA here is from genome assembly GCF_050435645.1 of Paraburkholderia sp. GAS206C. Taxonomy (NCBI): domain Bacteria; kingdom Pseudomonadati; phylum Pseudomonadota; class Betaproteobacteria; order Burkholderiales; family Burkholderiaceae; genus Paraburkholderia; species Paraburkholderia sp. GAS206C. The sequence goes on from NZ_JBNDKR010000013.1 coordinate 73,497, forward strand.
AGCGCAAGCGCTGCATCCAGTTTGCGTATGGTAACTCCGCTTGCGATTCACTAACGCATTGCTGGCATCGTGCTGCACTTTCCGTTGCGGGTCGGAACGCACTATGAAGCGGACTGCACGTTTTCCGTCAATTTGTTAATCTCGCTTCCAATCACCCATCCCACGATGCAAGGACGCGAGGAGCTTTAAGCATGAGCACTGTCGATTACGAACCGCCTAAGGTCTGGACCTGGAACAAGGATAACGGCGGCCGCTTTGCGAATATCAACCGCCCGATTTCGGGGCCGACGCACGACAAGGAGTTGCCGGTCGGCGTGCACCCGCTGCAGCTCTATTCGCTGGCGACACCGAATGGCGTCAAGGTCACGGTGATGCTCGAGGAGCTGCTGGCGCTCGGTCACAGCGGTGCGGAATATGACGCATGGCTCATCAGGATTGGCGATGGCGAGCAGTTTGGCAGCGGCTTTGTCGGCGTGAATCCGAACTCCAAGATTCCCGCGCTGCTCGATCGCAGCGGACCGAAACCCATCCGCGTGTTCGAGTCCGGTGCGATCCTGGTACACCTCGCCGAAAAATTCGGTGCTTTCCTGCCGACTGAGCCGAGCGCGCGCGCCGAGTGCCTGTCGTGGCTATTCTGGCAGATGGGCAGTGCTCCCTACCTCGGTGGCGGTTTCGGCCATTTTTACGCGTACGCCCCGAGCAAAATGGAATATCCGATCGACCGCTTCGCGATGGAGGTGAAGCGTCAACTCGACGTCCTCGAAAAGCAGCTCGCCGAGAACGAATACATCGCGGGAGATGCGTACACGATCGCCGATATGGCGATCTGGCCGTGGTACGGCGGCCTCGTAAAGGGCTGGCTTTACGGGGCGGCCGAATTCCTCTCGGTGCAGGACTACAAGCATGTCCAGCGTTGGGCCGATGCGATCGGCGAGCGCCCGGCCGTCAAGCGCGGCCGCAAGGTCAATCGCGTCTTCGGCGAGCTTTCGGATCAGCTGCACGAGCGCCATGCCGCCACCGACTTCGATACCAGCACGCAGGACAAGCTTACCGCCGAGAAATAATCTGGAAGTATGCTGAAGCGTTCTGCTCAACCTGAGCCGCACTCATCTGAATTGCCACTGCCGACGCCGAGCTTCGCGTCGTTGAGCGTGGCATCGTTGATTGCGGTGCTGGCATGGGTGGGCTTCGCGGCGCAGAGCGACATCACGATTGGCAGGATGCTGTTCCGCGGCCTGGGCGTGATCGACGGTATCGAGCGTATCAGTGCGTACCTGACGAACCTCACGACGCTCGTCGTCGCGATCAGCTTTTCGTTTGTGGCCGTACGGGCACGCTCCGCACCCGGGCGGTTCTTCCGCAAGCCACCGGTGCTCACCGCCGTGGTCGTCTACATCGTGTTCGTCGGCATTGCTTACAACACCTTGCTGCGCCATTTATGGACGCCGTACGGCTACCGCGCACTGCTCAACGAATTGCTGCATACGGTCATACCGCTGCTATGCACGCTGTACTGGCTGCTCTTCGTTCCCCGCTTCCATCTGCTGCTGCGCGATTGCCTTTTCTGGCTGATCTATCCGCTCGGCTATCTGTTGATAACGCTCTGGCGCGGCAGCGAAACCGACTTCTATCCCTATCCTTTCATTAACGTAAGCGAGCTCGGCTACGAGCGTGTGTTCATCAATGCCGTATTGCTGTTGCTCGGTTTCTTCATTCTGATGGGCGTATTCATAGCGATCAATCATCGCCGCCCACGGACGGCGCCTGCGAGATCTGTGACCGACTCATAGTATTCATCGGACAAATACCCCTAGGTAAATACACCTACGCATGTGGGTCTGATTGAAGTTGCGCAAACATTTGCCGATAACTTGTGTGACAGATGTCGTTCAAGGTAAATCGTGCCGAATATCGAAACTCTCATGCGCCGCCGTGTGCGGATCGCAACTGCGCTAGGCGCGGCGATTCTCGCCTGCGTCGGGCTCGGCGCGACCATGCAGCAATCGCAAACGGACTGGATCCAGCACTCCTACGAGGTGATGCGGCTCGAGTCGGAGATGCGCATTACGATGGTTGTCCGCGATTCGTCCATGCTGCGTTATGTGTTCGATGTCCCGACGATGGATTCGCGGGCTGGGGATCGCACGGCGGTTTTGCAAGAAATCGAAGACGCCTACGTCAGCTCCGAGATACTGCGCGCCCAGCTGCTCACGCTGACGGCCGACAATACGGAACAGGTATCGCGCCTGCAGACCATCGGTGGAGCGATGGCCCGGATCCGTGCCCGCCTCGACGAACTCCGCGATGACATGAAGGAAGGGCGCAACGGCGCTGCGCAAGCGTTGCTTGCCGATCCAGGCTATGAAGCGGATCGCAGGGTGATTCGCTCAACGCTGCAGGCCTTCGCGGATCAGGAAGCGCAACTGCTGAACGGGCGCGAACGTGCCCATACGCGCTGGGCGCTGGTTTTGTGGGGCGCGCTGGCAGCGCTCGTCATGCTCGTTGTGGTGACGCTGCATGCGCTGCGCTCGCGCGTCGTCAGCGAGGTCGCGCAGACCGAGCGTCAGCGTGGCGCTCTTGAAACGCAGCTCGACACTGACGCCGCCACAGGTCTGCATAGCCGGCACTGGCTCGCCCAGCAGTTCACCATGGATCGCGCACATCAGCTGGGCAACACGGGCGCCCTGTCGATCATCCTGCTCTGTATCGACTCGCTCAAGCCGGTCCGCGATGCGTGGGGCTTTGAGGCTCGCGACGTGCTGTTGCGCGCCGTCCTCGAACGCATCAACCGTGTGCTGGGACCGTCCGACGTACTCGTGCGTGCCGCCGATGATCAGATCGCCATTCTGGTGCCGGACCGGATTCCGGTCCCCGGCGGTTCACGCGCGGCGACGATGGTCGTCTCGCTGGCTGGTCAACTCGACACGCTGATCGACATCATCGACGGCTTGCCGGTGTCGCCCGCTGTACGTGTCGGCACCGCAGCGTGGCCCGCTGATGGTGGCTCGCTCGACGCGCTGCTGACCACGGCCGGCGATCGCATGCGGCCATTGAGCGCGTTTCGCGCCTCGGGCGACCTGACCATCTCGACTTCCGACAGCGCTGCCGCATGAACTGGTCTATCCCGCGGCGCCCGGGTGGCCGCGCCATCACATATTTACTGGCCCGTGCTTTTATCGGCCGGAAGCTGCGTGCGTGTTCAGACGCGCTGGTGAGTTGCCGGGGAGCCGCGTGGTTGCTGTTCGCCGGTGCAGTCTACGAACTTTCGTTGGCACTGCTGCACGTAGCGGGAATGACCCAAACATGCAGCGATGTGCTGCCATTCAACGCGTTCTGTTTCCTGGTCGCCTCCATCGGGATGCTGCGCGAGACAGGCGGCAGCGTGCGGTCGACGCGCCTCTCTCTGATTGCTCCTTTCACGCTGATGTGTGGCGGCGCCGTGGTGCTGGTCGAATGGTTGCAACGGCTTGGCTTCTCGCTCGACGCCCGTTACCTGGATAGGCTTCTCGCCGATCCGGCGTCCCAGTCATATCCCGTGGCGGCGTTGACTGCCATCGGCTTTGTGTTTTGCGGTGGGGCGCTTCTGCATTTGCGCGGACTAGCCGCACCGCGCAACGCAGTCGGCCCGCGTGTCTTCATCTACGGCACGATTCTCACGGGCATTATTGGGCTGCTGTGTCAGAGCATGGCAATTGGTGGCCTGTGGAGATGGGGCGAGCTTTTCGTTGTCGCGCCACTGAACGGCACCGGTTTCGTGCTCGCCGGTGCAACCTTATGGTGTGTCTGGGCAAAACGCCAGCCTGGCGTGAGCATTCTGGGTGAAAGCGCCAACGCGCGCGTACCCGTGATCGCCGCGCTGGTGGTTGTCAGTTCCGCGCTCGCCGTCGGCGTCATGCTCGCTTCGCTGATGGTGCGTAGCGATGAAGCAACAGAGCGTAGCGAGTTGCTGAGCGACACCGTCGAGCAAGCCGCCACATTGTCAGTCATCCTGCAGAATACGCAGGAGCATGCCAATGCGTTCGCCACGAGGCAGCAGAGCCGTTTGCAACACACGCCCTGCGCCGGCAGCCCTGAATCGTGTGCCGCCGCGCTCGACATGAGCGCCTATGTGGGACCCGATGCGTTCGCTAGCATCCGTCTGGTCGGCAGCGACGGTCGGGTGCTCTCCAGCGCGGGCAGGCGCCTCGCCACGCCGGACCAGATCGTGCCGGTGCGCCCCTCTGCCGGTCAACCCCGCGTCAAGGCGCAATTGCTCTGGCACGCAGGGTTCGTCTATCGTCAGCGCTCCGAACTTCTGCTGCAAGACGCCGCTGGACTTCCTGTTCAGTTCGCGCTTGAAACCGAGCAGACGTTGCCGATACTGGATTCGATGGCGGCGACGCGCTCGCGCGAAGGGCGGCGCTCCGTGCTATGTGGTCTCGACGGCCGGCTGCTACGTTGCTTCGCGGCGACCGCTTCCGAATTGCCGCACAACCTGGTGATCGATCCAGCGCTGGGGAATCGCCCACTGATCACGCCGGCATTTCATGGTGAAGCTGGCACGCAGCGGCACAGGGATTCGCGCAGCGACGACGTCGTGGTGGCCTACGCGCCGGTCGGTACGACCGGACTCGCCACAGCCTCCAAGATCAGGACCGAGGTCTTTCTCGCTCCCGTACAGCACGCGCTGCTGGTGGCCGTCGGCGTGATGGCGCTATGTGCGCTGGCAGGCACACTGTTTCTTCGAGCCCGCATCGTGCCGATCGTCAAGGCCCAGCATAGCGCTGCCGGTACCGCAGCACGCAGCGAGGCGCAACTCAGGGCTATTACCGACGCTTTGCCGTCCCTGGTCGGCTACGTGGATACATCGGAAACCTACCGTTATGCGAACGCGGCGTTTGCAACCATGCTTGGTACTCCTCCAGAAGAAGTGATTGGCAGGACGATGCGAGAGCATCTTGGCGACGCGCAGTACCAGATTTCCGAGCGATACGTCCAGCGTGCATTAGCGGGAGAACCTCAGCAGTTGGAGCGTAGCGTGATGTCGCCACACGGGTCGATCTATGTCGATGTGCGATACATCCCGCACCGCAATGCCGAGGAACGCGTCGACGGTTTTCACGTCGTGGTGACGGACATCACTGCCCGCGTCGAACAGGTCACCGCGCTCGAGCGTGCTGCCAAGATCGATCCGCTGACGGGCTCCGCCAACCGCCGTGCTTTCATGCATGCGGTCGGCGACGCCGTGAATGACCGTAGGCGTCATGGCACGCGCGTAGGACTCTGCTACATCGACGTCGACCACTTCAAGATCATCAACGACACCTATGGTCATGCAGCCGGCGACGAGGTGCTGCGTGTCGTGGCACAACGACTGCGTACTGCCACACGCGACGATGACCTTGTCGGTCGGCTCGGCGGAGACGAGTTTGTCGTGCTGCTTGGCCGTTTGCGTGACGACGATGCAGCACGCGTAGTTGCGCGGAAACTGGTTGACGCATTTTCAACGCCCGTCACTTTCCGCGGACAGGCGATCCCGGTCTCGATCAGCGTCGGTGTCGCGCTGGACGAAGAAGGCACCCGATATACGCCAGACGAACTGCTTCAGGCCGCTGATTGCGCACTCTACGAAGTCAAACGCAACGGCCGTGCATCATGGCGGCTCGCCACGGCGGCTGCTCATGGACCGGTTGATCGTGCCGAGGACTGACTGACCGCAAGTCTGCAAGACCCCTCCAGTAGTCTTCCCCAGCCTCGCAAAACGAGAACCGCTTGAGCCGAATGCCGCGGAACGCTGCCCCTCACAACGAGGGGCAGGCGGCCTGGCTCGCACGCGCGTTGTTGCGGACAACGAATTGAAATCCCACCTGTCGCCCGCCGTCGGTCGATTATGATTGATCGTATTAGCAATAATATTTACCCAATGCCGTGCCGTATGTATGGTAGATCTGGGCGCTGAGGCGCAGCCACTGGACTTCTTTCTCCGTGTAAGGGATTGTACTTAGACGTCAAATCGATATTATTGACTAATATTATTACTCGACGCGGCTGCCTGACAGCCACGCTGCATTGGATGCTGCCCCGCTGGGGCGGACAACCGCTGCAATGACAATGGAGACAAGCATGGTGAGTCACGGAGTGTTTCAACGGACGCTGGTGATGCTGCCTGCTGGCGTTTTGCGCTAGCCGCCGGCCCAGCGAGACACGATGAAGCCAATGCTGCCCCAACCCACCGCGGTGCCCGGATCTCACAGCACCCGCAAACCCACGCTGATCAAATTACAAACTGGATTGCTTCCGGCCAACGTGCGCGAACTCGTGCCCGACGGCTGAACTGGATTGCCGGATGGAGCGTGGCCGGGACGGCGCGGTGCGCCGGTTGGCAGCGCATTGTCTAACCCTTTCGAAAGACTGACGGTTCCGCATGGCAGTTGCTTGATCAGTAACGTTTCTGTGTACATCAATCCGTACAACTAAATTGTTGAGTTAAATCCAAAGCTTGGTCTTCCAGGAGGAGGTCATGATGTCCAGAGGAGTTGGGTTACTTTCCGTTCTGTTAGCGATGACAGTCGCGCTTGCCGCATGCGACGGCGGCAGTAGCGGCACATCTGCATCTCAGGCTGTAGCAGCCGCAAGTTCGTCGCCAACGCAAGCCGCCGCCCAGGCCGCGGCGCAGACGAGCGCCAATACGTCATCGGAAGAAGCGTCAACGGCGAACCCCCTGCCGTGTGACGCCGCAGCCGAGGCCAACACACCGTGCTCCGCGGCTCATAGCGTGACACGGCTGTTGACAAAGCACTACTCGGGGCCGCTGTTCCAGATTCAGCGGGCGTCCGACAATACAACGCTGAACGTCTATCCCTATACGTCGGGCAACTTGCCCAACGGCTCCGACCGCTCGTTGGTCGGCTCGGCGAATGTGAAAAGTGCAGACTCGTTCTGCAACAGGACAACCTGCTCCGTCACGTACATCTACGATCAGATCGACCTGGTTTCACCTCTGAAGGGAGGCGCGTTCGGAAACGTGACGGGGACGCTGACACTCAACTCGGACGGAACAGAGTCACTGACCATTCCGAGCACCAGCGCAGCGGCGAGTACCAGTACCGCTGCGAAGAAGTCGACGACCGTTCCGGTGCTGAACGGCTTTGCGACGATCACGCTTCCGGGAACCAGTGGCACGCTGACTGTGCAACTGTTGCAGCCGCCTACTGCGTTGACCACGGCGGCGCCGACCGAACAGGTATCGATTGGTAACGATCTGCCGGCGCTACCCGGCACGCCCGCACAACTCGGCTTCGTGCCGCTGCAAGGCGCCGAGGTTCCAGCGCTGGGTACGTTGGCGGGACAGGCATATCGCAACCGGTTCGGCACGGTGAACCAGTCGATCGGCGACTCGGAGATTGCCGAATACATGGTCGCGGGGGCGCACTATAGCCAGTCCTCGACCTGCTGCGGCACTTACGGGAACATGGAAAGCAGCGCCAATCCGAGCACGTATGCGCACGGAGAAATTGAGGGCGAAATGTTTGCGCTGGCGTTCTCGAACGGTAATGCCGCGGTGTTTGGCTATTGCGACGGTGATTCGGCCCAACCGTCCACTGTAAAAGACCCTGTGTGCAACGCACTCGATACCAACTGGCCGGGCGTCGATGCAGAAGCTGGCGTCTACCTCTATGGTCCGCAGCAGCCTGCGAAGGAGAAATTTGTCACCGTACTCTCCAAATATTCACCCGTGACGGCGTCCAATATCTTCGTTGTCAAGGGCGGTTCCGCTTCACAGAGCGTACTCACTCCAGTCTACGATGCGGCGCCTCCCGAAGCGCTTAACTTTGAGAGCGATGCGGGCCATGCCTTCAACGGGCAATGGCAAGGCGGCCTCTCGCTTGGCGAAGGCGGTGACGGTAGCGCTGCGCCTATCCAGTTCTTCGAAGGCGCGGTGATTACCAAGGCAACCTCCAACACAACCGACAACGCAATTCAGGCCAGCATTGCTAGCTTCTATGGTCCGCCGGCCAACAAGACCACGGCAGCCTGCTATGCGAACAACCTGATCGATTCGCCGTTGAGTCTCGCAACGCCGGATGTTTGGGCGCAACAGAATGGCGGCACCGCAGAGCCTGCAACGGATGTGTCGGGAGTGGACAAAGGAGCTGCGACGGTTATCAGCACAAACGGCTCGTCGGTGTCGAACGTCCGCGAGATCATCAGGGTTCAGGGCGGACAATCGTATAGTTTCAGCGACTATGTGCTTGCGACTACTAACGCAACGGTCTTTCCTGGAGGCTCGATTCAGACCGACGACCCGAGCGGCACCGAATTCGCATGGGTTCTCAATACGAATACGGGTGCTGTAGTGCGCGGGACGTGGGGCGCGGGGCAGGCTACGTCGGTCTCCGCAGTGAAAGAGGGGAACTGGTGGAAAGTGACAATGACGCTCACCGCTCCCGTGGGATCGAACAATGCGCAAGTGTTTATTGATCCGCCTACGTCTAGCGCGGCTGGCGTTCGCACACAGCAAACGCCGTATCTGAGCGCGACGCATTATTGCCCGAGCCTGGCTATCGCCAACAACTCGACCATGTAGGCGAGAATTTCGCTTATTTTTTGCCTGGACTCCGGCCCTTGAAGGGCCGGAGTCTTTTGGCGGTGACCGCTTACGCAGAGACCTGAGCCGCTAGCAGATCCTCGATTCGAACCGGAAGATTGCGCACCCGTACACCGGTTGCATGATATACGGCGCTGGTAATGGCAGGTGCAATGCCTGCCAGGCCAATTTCGCCGATCCCCCGTGCGCCGAGCGGATTCAACGCAAGGTCCGGATAGTCGAGGAACGTCACGTCGATTTTCGGCGCATCGGCATGCGTGGTCATCACATAGTCAGCGAGGTTGCGGTTGATCGGTGCTCCGCTGCGCTTGTCGTAGTGTGTCTCTTCGAACAGCGCCATGCCGACGCCCATTACCACGGCCCCTTCAATCTGGTTGCGGGCAGTGCGCGCGTTGATGATCTTGCCGCCGTCGATCAGGCTCACTACGCGGTTGACTCGCAATCGAGCAGTTTCGGGCTGCCAGGTGACCTCGATGAAGTGCGCGCAATACGAGTGGATCGAAATTTTCGCCGCGTCGGGATCGTCCGCGCTTGAACCGGAGCGGCCCCGGCCGACTACCATATTGACCTGCGCCGGCGCGAGGATTCGCTCGAACGGCACGCCCGCGCCTGGTGAGGTGCCCTTACGGTAGATCATGCCGTGGTCGAACGCGAGTTCCGTCACCGGTTGGCCGTTGAACGGCGAATTATCTGCCTGGGACGCCGCGATCAGGAGCTGTTGGATCGCGGCCTGCGCGGCCTGCGTCACCGCTGGAACTAGCGATGCGGTCACCATCGAGCCACCAGACAGCGGTCCGGGTGGCAAGCGCGTATCGCCGAGTGCCACGGAGACGCGCTCGAGCGGGACGCCAGTCAGGTTGGACACCATCTGGCCCAGCACGGTGTACGTCCCCGTACCGATGTCCTGGGTCGCGGTCGAGACGCGTGCCGTCCCATCGGCGTGAAGCTCGACGAGGATCTCCGTCGGGAGGCGCCGTGCGGCCCACGAGCCGGCCGCCATGCCCCAGCCCAACACGAGGCCGTCGCGGCGCATGGAACCCACCGCAGGCGTGCGTTGTGCCCAGCCGAATTTCTCGGCGCCGAGCGTGATGCACTCCTTGAGATGCCGGGACGAAAACGGCACTCTCAGGCCTTCGTCGATCTCGGGCTCGTTGACGAGGCGCAAGCGAACAGGATCGAGATTGAGCTTGATAGCGAGCTCGTCCACAGCCGACTCGATGGCGAACAGTCCTGGAACGGCACCGGGGCCTCGCATCGACGTGCTCGGTGCAATGTCGCGGCGCGAATAGGCGGCGGTTGCGCGCAGGTTAGGCGAGCTGTACAGATAGCCTGTGGTCTCGCCGCAGTTCTCCTTGCGCATTTCCTTGCGCGCGGTCTGATAGACGTAGTCCTGCTGGAACGAGGTGAAGCGTCCGTCGGGCGTCGCGGAGATGCGCATGCGTTGTTGCGTGCTGGTACGGTGACCGACGTTGTGGAACATCATCTCGCGAGTCACCACCAGCTTCACGGGCCGCATCAGATTGCGCGCCGCGGCGCCGGCGAGCAATGAGTGCGACCACGGGAACAGCTTGCCGCCAAATCCGGAGCCCAGGTACTTCATGATCACGCGTACCTGGTCCTGCGACACACCGAGCATCTGCGCCATGACGAGGCGCTGGTTGACGATGGATTGCGACGTTTCGTAGAACGTGTAGTTCGTTCCATCGAATACGGCTACCGTTGCATGCAATTCGATGGGGTTGTGCGTTTCAACGGGCGTCGTGTACGTCTCGTCCAGCTTCTGCGTATCTGGAGCTGCTGCGAACGCTGCATCCGGGTCACCGCGGTGCGTATCGACGCTCGGCGTCTGGTCCGCTGACATCTCCGCGCGGACATCGGGTTGGCTCGACGAATACGCCACCGTCACCGCGCGCGATGCTGCGCTTGCCCGCTCGAATGTATCGGCCACCACCACGCCGATGTACTGGCCATAGTAGTAAATGTTGTCGTCTTCGAAAGGAGGGCGCTTTTCGTCGATACGGGTGTCCACCGCAAAACCGACGCGATAGAACTTGCCGATGTTCTCGCGCGTGAATACCGCTCGAACGCCCGGCATGCCTGCGGCCGCGGCGGTGTCCAGACGTGTGATGCGCCCTTTGGCGATCGTCGCGCAAACAGGCACGGCGTAAAGCGTCCCGGGCAGATTGACGTCCGAAGTATAGGTGGCGGTGCCGCTGACTTTAAGCGGACCGTCGATTCGAGTGAAGTCGCCGCCGATAATCGGCTGCGCTTTAGTGCTAGCTAATGGCATATTCTCTCCGCGTCGCCAACGTTGCGACCATCGCGACCGTTGCGTCAGGCAGTCTGTGTGGCAAGTGTGAGTGCGTGCTGGATGCAGCGCTTTGCGAGTTCGACCTTGAAGCCGTTTTGGCTTTGTACGCGCGCCGATTGCAGCGCTGCTTCACTCGCAGCACGAAAAGCCGTGGCGTCCGGCGCTTGTCCAAGCAATTGCGCTTCAGCCTCTTTTGAGCGCCAAGGCCTGACGCCTACACCGCCTAACGCAATACGGATGTGATCGATCTTGCCCGCTGAGACCTTGATGACGACCGCTGCCGACGCCAATGCGAACTCATACGACGCGCGGTCGCGCAGCTTGAGATAGACCATGCGATTGCCAGGCACCGACGCCGGAAGCGTCACATGAGTAATGAGTTCGCCCGGTTTAAGCGAGGTTTCACGCTCGGGCGTGCTCCCCGGCAACAGAAAGAAATCGTCGATAGCAATATCCCGCTTGCCCTGCGCGCCTTCGACGTGAATCGTAGCCTCGAGTGCGGTCATCGCTACGTTCATGTCCGAGGGGTTCGTCGCGATGCAGTGCTCGCTGGTTCCTAGAATGGCCAGGTTCCGGTTGAACCCGTCGATCGCCGAGCAGCCGGTGCCGGGTTCGCGCTTGTTGCAGGGTGTTGCGGTGTCGCGAAAGTAAACACAACGTGTGCGTTGCAGCAGGTTGCCGCCGGTCGTCGCCATGTTACGCAATTGCGCGGATGCGCCGGATAGCAACGCTTGCGACAGAACCGGATAATGGCTTTTGATTAGCGGATGATTGGCGAGATCCGAATTGCGTACCGTCGCTCCTATCGTGACGCCACCGCCGTCGATGGCCTCGATCTGATCGAGTGGCAAGCGATGGATGTCGATCACCTGAGCAGGACGTTCGACGTCGAGCTTCATAAGATCGAGCAGCGTCGTGCCTCCCGCAAGGAAACGAATCGGGGCGCCGTTGGCCTGGCCGTTAGCGGCAGGATTCGCGGAGTCGATCGCCTGGCTGACATTGGCGACGCGTTTAAGCTGAAAGGATTCCATGAGCGCGCTCCGCTTAAACTCTGCGACGAATCTGCTGGATCGCGGCCACGATGTTCGTATAGGCGCCACAGCGGCAGATATTCCCGCTCATGGCCTCCTTCACATCGTCGTCGCTATGACCGTATGGCTCCTTGAGAAGCGCGACGGCGGACATGATCTGCCCGGACGTGCAGTACCCGCACTGGAACCCGTCATGTTCGAGGAAAGCCGCTTGCATCGGGTGCAGTGCTCCGGGCTTGCCAAGACCCTCAATGGTCGTGATCGCCTCGTCCTCGTGGGTGACGGCAAGGCTGAGGCATGAATTTACACGCCGCCCATCCACATGGACCGTACACGCACCGCATTGGCCATGGTCGCAGCCCTTCTTGGTGCCGGTCAGGTGCAGATGCTCGCGCAGGCAGTCGAGCAGGGTCGTGCGGGAATCGATATCCAGATCGTAGTTTGTGCCGTTGACGTTCAGGCGGACGTGCATGTTGGCACCATCTGCCGACACGTTCGATGCTGGCGGTGCCTCCTCGATGGTGGGATCGGCCTCCGCGAGGGCCACCGAATGAAGTTGACCGGCGCCGATTGCGACCCCGGCAGCGCCCACGCGTGTCAGGAACGATCGACGCGTAGGGCGTTCAAGCACCGTTGCAGGATCGTCTGCGGTGGCGTCCGGTTTCTGGGGATCTTTACTCATGAGTCTGATTCTCCGCTGAACCACGGATGGATGGGATGCGCATGCCGCTTTATCGGCCGGCACTCGTTAGGCTCATCATACAAAAATGGAGTGACGCGAAAATGGCGGCGAACTGACGGCTAGATGAACACTGCGATTTGAGCCCCTATTTTGTGGTCCATTCGACGGTGCTTGCGGACCTGAAGCGATTGGATAGAGGAGGATTATTGTCGGCCGGATAACAGTGTCTACGCAGACCGCCAGTTAAATTTTCTTTAATCAAGCGGTCAGGCAGCGGTTCGGGCAGCGAGCCTAGTCTGCAAGCTGTTCGCTGCAGAGCAGGATTCCGAAAAATGTGTTTTCCTGTTGACCGTCGATCGTCCATCCGAAGCCAACGCAAGTGAAATCCCCCTTTGAAACCGAACCTGCGGAGCGGCGGCCCCGCTGGACCACGATGACCTCGCGGCTATTGTTCGTCTATACGATCACCTTTCTGTTTTCAATGCTGTTGCTGCTGGTCTTCGTGGAGCACGCGGTGACCGGGCAGATGGAGCACGAAGTCGACGTCGTGATGGATTGGCAACTGATCTATTTCGATTCGACGCCCGATAACATGCTTCCCGATGCGATCCAGGATCGCCTCGAAAATTCGCACATGCACGCCAACTACTACGGGTTATTTACACCGGACGGCAGGCACATTGCGGGTGACGTGATGGCGTTTCCCCCGCAGTTGACCGTCGACAGGGATGGCGTGACGCTGGCGCGCACGTTGTCTGTCACGGGCAGGCGCCCGGTGCCCATGGTGCGTGCGACGGCGGAGCGGCGCAAGAACGGCGACATATTGCTGGTCAGCCGCGATGTCACGAACATCTTTCACATCCGTAAGGCGATCATCAGGGCATTTTCGATGGGCGGCACGTTTTGCCTGGCCGCTGGCATTGCTTTGGGGCTTGCCATGAGTGTGCGGCAGATGAGACGTGTGAGGGCGATTCGTCGCGTCACGCTGCGAATTTCGCAAGGCGATCTGAACCAGCGTCTGCCAACAGGCGGCCGCGATGAAATCGACATGCTGTCGCATCTTGTGAATCACATGCTCGATGAAGTCGAGCGGCTCATCGGTGAAATGAAGGGGGCGTGCGATAGCATTGCCCACGATCTTCGCACCCCGCTTGCGCACGTCATTGTGCTGCTCGGTAGCATGGCGCATCGGGCCGGAGGCCTGAAAGACCAGCCAATGCTGGACCTGATTGCGCGTGCCCGATCCGATACCGACCGCTTGCTGCAGCGCTTCCGGGCAATCCTGCGGATCTCGGAGATCGGCGCGCTGAAACGCCGCGAGGGATTTGCCGAGGTGGAGATGGAAACACTCGTGCGGGAAATCGGCGAGCTTTATGAGCCGCTGGCCGAAAGCCGGTCGGTTCAATTCGTCATGCACGTGGAGCCGATTCCCGGGATCCATGGGGACCGCAATCTGCTGTTCGAGGCGCTGAGCAACCTGGTGGATAACGCCATCAAGTTCACGCCGGAGGGCGGCACCGTCAAGGTGGAACTGAGAAAAACACCGGCCGGCCCACAGGTCACCGTTGCCGACACAGGACCTGGTATTCCGGCCGCTGAACATGATCTGGTGCTGCAGCGCTTCTACCGGAGCAAAAGCACGGAGCATCATGCTGGCTCTGGCATCGGTCTAAGCATCGTGTCGGCGGTGCTGCGCGTGCACGACTTTACGATGAGGTTGGCGAACGCGGATCCGGGCGTCCGCGTGATCATTGATTGCTGGTCGCGCTCCCTGGGGTGAGGGCGCCAGCAGCGCAGAAACGCTCAAGTGGCAGAAACTCGAAAGCGGTTGTCCGCCGCGCATCTCCCGAGTGGCTAGCATCCAGACATGGCCTCACGAAACTCATTGAAACCAATTTCAGGCGCTTCATCAGCGCCGTCGTGAGGCGAGTCCGGTGAGCCTATAAGGAGACTCGTATGACCGATTTATCGCATCTGGACAGTATCGTGGACGATGCTGATTGGATTACGGACGTGGTGCTTGCCGCAATGAGCCGGACCGACGACGCCCGGCTCAAGCAGATCGTCGACGCGCTAGTACGTCACGCCCACGCGTTCTTCCGGGAAGTCAGGTTGACGGACCAGGAGTTCGAGAAGGGCATTGAATTTGTCAAAGCGATTGGCCAGGCCACCGTGGACGATCACAACGAGGTTGTGTTGTGCTCGGACGTGCTGGGCTTTTCAACACTGGTCACGCTGCTCAATACGATTGACAAGACCGACCGGACACCCGGCGCGCTGCTCGGCCCGTTCTATCGCGGCAATTCACCTGAATACCGCAATGGCGACTGCATCGTCGACGATGGCTCGCCCGGTGCGCCGTTGTTCGTGCGCGCTCGCGTAGTCGATCGGGCAAACCGGCCAGTCGCGAATGCCATGGTCGACGTGTGGCAAGCGTCGCCGGTGGGTCTGTATGAAAACCAGGACCCGGAGCAGCCCGATATGAATCTGCGTGGCCGCTTCAGAACGGATGCCGACGGTTACTTCCGCTTTCGTTCCGTCAGGCCCGCGGGCTATCCGATCCCTACGCACGGTCCGGTTGGCGTGCTGCTCGACAAGCAGCACCGGCATCCGTATCGCCCGGCTCATATTCACTTCGTTGTTATTGCTGAAGGCTACGAAACCCTGGTGAGCCAGGTCTTTGCAGACGATTCGGAATACCTGGGATCGGACGTCGTGTTCGGCGTTATTCGCTCGTTGGTAGGCACATTCGAACTGCACGAAGACGGCCACGCGCCTGACGCGGATGTGAGCGGACCGTATTACACACTCGGGTACGAATTCGTGCTGGCCGAAGGGACGCCGACGTACCCGACGCCCCCCATCAAATAAAGCGGAGATTACAGTGTCCAACGATCTCGAAGGAAAAGTGGCAGTCATTCTTGGCGGCACGGGTGGTATTGGTGCCGCTACGGCAAACCGGCTCGCCAATGCGGGGGCTACCGTTGTCGTCACCAGCCAGTCCGGCGTTGCCAAGGCACAGCGTGTTGTCGATTCACTGCCGGGCAGCGGCCACCTGGCAGCGGTGACGTCGATTGCCGATAGCGCGTCGCTCACAGACCTCGCCAACTGCGTCAAGTCGCAACTGGGGCGGGCTGACATTCTGGTGAATACGGCTGGGTTCACCAGGCCAATCAAACACGCGGACCTCGACGCGTTGACCGACGAACTCATCGACGAAATCATGAAGGTGAACTGGCGCGCGCAGTTCGCAGCAATTCGCGCCTTTCGCACGCTGCTCGACGAGTCGGGCGATGGTCTCGTGGTGAACGTATCGTCGATTTCCGGCACTACCGGCGTGGGCAGCAACATTGCTTACTGTGCGGCGAAGGCCGGCCTTGATGTGATGGCCGCATCGCTGGGGCGCGCGCTCGCGCCGCGCATCCGCGTTCTGAATGTTTCCCCGGGCGTCGTGGATACGAGCTTTGTGCCTGGACGTGGCTCGGACTTTAACGACAAGGTGGCCGCGACGACACCTCTCGGTCGCATTGGCACTCCTGAAGATATCGCCGCAGCAATCGAAGCGTGTGCGACCCACCTGAAATTCAGCACTGGCGTCGCGATTGTGGTCGATGGTGGCCGTCGTCTGAACTGAGCTTAAGCGAGACTTATCATGCATGCACGTAAAACCATCATCACCTGTGCGGTGACAGGTAACCTGACAAAGCCGGAGCAGCATCCTGGCCTGCCCATCACGCCACAGCAGATCGCTATGTCGGCACTGGAAGCAGCACAGGCCGGCGCTGCCGTCGTTCACATTCATGTGCGCGATCCGCAAACCGGCCGGCCCTCGATGGAAATCGAGCTGTACCGGCAGGTGATCGAACTCATCCGTGCCGTCGATCACGAGTTGATCATCAATCTGACCACCGGTCCCGGCGGGCGCTTTATTCCGAGCGACGACGATCCCAAAGTAGCGGCACCTGGAACGACATTGTTGCCGCCTGAAAAGCGGGTCGAGCATATTGCCGCATTGAAGCCAGATATCTGTAGCCTGGATCTGAATACGATGAACTCAGGTGGCGACGTCGTGATCAACACGCCGAAGAACGTGCGGCGCATGGCTAGTGTGATACGCGAAGCGGGTGTCAAGCCGGAGCTTGAAATCTTTGATTCCGGTGACCTGCACCTCGCGCTCGATCTGATCAAGGAAGGTGTACTCGACGGGCCAGGACTCTGGACGTTCGTCATGGGCGTGAAGTACGGCTTCGCGGCAACGCCGGAGACGCTGTTCTATGCACGCAACTTTCTCCCGCAAGGCGCGGCCTGGTCGGCCTTCGGCATTGGCCGCACGGAGTTCCCCATTGTCGCGCAGGCGTGGCTGGCCGGCGGGCATGTGCGTGTCGGCCTCGAAGACAACATCTACATCTCCAAAGGGGTGCTGGCCGAAACCAACGCGGTGCTGGTGGCTCGTGCACGGGATATCGTCCTGTCGCTCGGTGGAGAGATTGCGACGCCACGGGAGGCGCGCGAACAACTGGGCCTGGTGAAATGAGTGAGCATCAGGACGCCCGACAGTTCGGGACACCCACCGTGCACAAAACGGCATTCGTTGCGCGCGGTACGTCGATCACTGGCGACGTGCAGATTGGCGAGCAAGCGTCGATCTGGTTCAACTGCGTATTACGCGGGGACGTACAGCGCATTGTGATCGGTGCGCGAACGAATATTCAGGACGGTTCGATTCTGCACGGCACGACCAATGGCCCGCCGACTCTGGTCGGCAGCCAGGTCACCGTGGGACATGGCGCAATCCTGCATGCGTGCACCATCGAGGATCTGGCGTTCGTGGGGTTCGGTGCGCGCGTGCTCGACAACGCAATTGTCCGTGCCGGCGGCATGCTGGCGGCGGGTGCGGTGCTGACGCCGGGGAAGGTGATTGGGTCGGGAGAGTTATGGGCCGGCAATCCTGCCAAACTCTTGCGTCCACTCACAGAACAGGAACTCGCCGGGATGACCACATCGGCAGACCGCTATGTGGCGCTTGCGGAACGGTACATGTTCTCCAAGCCGGTCGTGCTGCATTTCTAACAAGACGTTTGCGCGGTTGGCCGAAGCTTCTCGGGCTTACCGCGCCAATGCACCAAAGATATCCAGTTATCCTCAGCTACTGGCAAGTACTCTACCTTCCCGATGGGCCGCGATCGCCATGCCCAGCCCGAGCACAGCCGCAAGTCCGCCGATCAGAAACACGACAGAATAGCCATAGTGATCGGCGAACAGCCCTGCGATGGGACCTGTCGCACCGTAAGCCAGATCCTGAAACGCGGCAAAGCCGCCGAGCGCGGTGCCGCGCAGTTGAGGTGGCACGCGTTTGACCACTTCCGAGCCCATCGACGGAAACACCATCGAACAGCCGAGCCCGGTCAGCAACGCGCCGACCAGTGCCAGTGAAGGGCCGGGCGCGATCCACAAGAGATATTGTCCGCACGCTTCGACCATCAGCGACACGATGGCCACCGGGGTACCGCCGATACGATCCGGCAAGTGTCCGCAAACGAGCCGCACGAGCACGAAGCCGACACCGAAACAGGTCAGTCCAAAACCGGCCAACGGCCAACCCCGGCTCGAGAAGTACAGCGAGATGAAGGCGCCGAGTCCCGCGAAGCCCACGCCTTGCAGTCCCACCGCCGCGCCGGGCCGCCAGATGCGGGCAAGGATGCGCCAGAACGATTCGCGCTTACCGGTAGGCGACCGCACTTCCGGGACGCCGTGAACCATCCACCAACCCAGCAGCGGAACGACGGTGCAGGCGAGCATCAGACCTGCAAATCCGCTGTAGCGAAGCAGCAAAAGACCAACTGGGCCGCCTGCGGCGAATGCTCCGTACATCCCGGCGCCGACGAGTGCGATGACTTTGCCCGAGCGGTGGGTGCCCATGAGGCCGACACCCCAACTGATCATGCCGACCAGTACCTGACTTTCGCCGAGACCGAGGAGCAGACGCCCGACGATCAGCAATCCGTAGCTGGCGGGCGGGGGCAGTACCGCCCACGCGGATACGAGGCAAATCAGGCTGGCCAGTGAATACAGCTTGAGTCCGCGCAGCATGCAGATCTTGCTGCTAACCTGGTCGGCGAGATTGCCGGCATGGTTGCGCGTGAGAATTGTCGAGAGGAATGCGATACCTACGGCCAGTCCTCCCAGCGCGTTGCCAAGGTGCAGTTGATGGGTCACGTAAACGGGAATGGCCGGCAGCGCCATCGCGACGGCCAGGTAGGAGAGGAACAGCGCCGCAGTCAGACGTACAAGATGGCGCTGGGCGGTATCGTCGCCGGGTGTTTCGCTCATGGGTATCAATCTCGAAGAGTGCAGTTCGCCGCAGAGCTTAGCGTTAATTCCGAAGACCGTTCAGACAGATGTTTTCGAGTTCCGGTCATTCTGCGTACTTCAGGTTTTTCCGTAGCAGCGAAAACGGTCTGCACAGGGTTGGCCGAAAAGCGAAAGTAATTGGCATTCCGGCTGCTATGCGGCGACTACCATTCACTTCAACGCAACGAATGAAGTCATCACCCACGGAGCCTTGCTTAAGCCATGAACGTGACGCGATTTAATGAAGCCCCCGAGTACTTTCCTGCGCAGCACCATCAGATGCGTTGCGTGAGACTGCAGGGCCATGAGGCCGGCCCTTCCGAAGCATTGTGGATGGGTGTGTCGACGATAGAGCCCGGAGGCCACACCTCGCTTGCAGCGTCGCCGCTGGAAAAGCACTACCTGGTGCTGCAAGGCCAGGTGGTGGTTAGTACCGGAGACGATGAAACGACGCTCTATAAACACGACTCGTGTCGCCTCGCGCCCGGTGAATCGCGTGCGTTGAGAAACGATTCCGCGCAGGCAGCGATGATTTTACTGGCGATGCCACTGCCGCGTTCGACACCGTGATGTGTGAGGCGGTTCCAGTTCCAGCGTTGCAGTTTGGTTAACGGTCTATTGATAAATGGTGGCTCGTTCGGCGTGAGGATTGCCCCTACCATTTCACGCGGCGCTGCTTGCGCCCCAGTCATAAAAGGAATGTCATGAATCTCGCTTCCATCCGCAAAGATGCCTTTGCGATGCCCGTTCATAATCCCGCCTATCCGCGGCCGCCGTATCGATTCATCAATCGGGAATACTTCATCATTTCGTATGAGACCGATTTTGATGCATTGCGCGCCATTGTGCCGGAGCCGCTGCATCCGGAAAACGATCTTGTGCATTACGAATTTATTCGCATGCCGGACTCATCCGGCTTTGGCGACTACACCGAAAGCGGTCAGGTGATCTCGGTACGCGACCAGCAAGGGCGTCTCGGCAACTACACGCACTCGATGTACCTGGATGATGAAGGCCCGATCGCGGGTGGCCGCGAAATCTGGGGTTTTCCGAAGAAACTGGCCAGGCCCACTCTGAGTGTCGACGGCAACGACACGCTGCTCGGCACGCTCGACTACGGCACACAGCGTATCGCAACCGGCACGATGGGTTTCAAGCACACAGCGCTCGATATCGAGGCCGAGCGCAAGAAGCTGGCGGACACACCGAACTATCTGTTGAAAGTGATTCCGCATGTCGACGGTTCAGCGCGCGTGTGTGAACTCGTGCGTTTCTTTCTGCGCGACGTGAGCGTGCTCGGCGCGTGGTCGGGGCCGGCAGCGCTCGAACTGCATCCGCATGCGTTGGCGCCCGTCGCCGACCTGCCGGTGAAGCGCATCGTCGGGGCTCGGCACGTGGTCGCCAATCTGACACTGGATATCGGCGAGGTTGCGTTCGACTATCTGGCCTCGACCGAGACCGTGAAACTCGCGGTCAATCAATAACGCTCCATGAACCTGCAGGAAAGGAGAGCAACATGTCTTTGACGAATAAAGTCGCGCTGGTGACCGGTGCGGCAAGCGGTATCGGTGAGCAGTGCGCACGCAAACTCGCCAGTCTCGGCGCGGCAGTGGTGATTGCCGACCTGAATCTCGAGAACGCACAGAAGGTGGCGAGCAGCATCGTCGCTGCGGGCGGAAAGGCGCTCGCCGTTGCGATGGATGTCACCAGCGAAGAAGCGGTGAATAGCGGCATTGAGCGCGCGGTGAAGGAACTCGGCAGCATCGATGTGCTCGTCTCGAACGCGGGTATCCAGATCGTCGCCCCCATTGAGGAGTATGCGTTTTCCGACTGGAAGAAGATGCTGGCAATCCATCTGGACGGCGCTTTTCTCACCACGAAAGCGGCGATCAAACACATGTACGCAAGCGGCAAGGGCGGCTCGATCGTTTACATGGGATCGGTGCACTCGCACGAGGCGTCGAAGCTGAAGGCCCCCTATGTGACCGCCAAGCATGGGTTGCTAGGGTTGGCGCGGGTGGTTGCGAAAGAAGGTGGTCCGCGCGGTGTGCGCGCGAATGTCGTGTGCCCGGGTTTTGTACGCACGCCGCTTGTCGACAAGCAGATTCCCGAGCAGGCCAAGGCGCTCGGCATCTCCGAAGCTGAAGTCGTGAAGAACGTGATGCTTAGGGAAACTGTCGACGGTGAGTTCACCACGGTCGAGGACGTGGCCAATACGGTGGCGTTCCTTGCCGGCTTCGAATCGAATGCGCTCACCGGACAGTCGGTGATCGTCAGCCACGGTTGGGCAATGCAATAAAGGGGTAACGTATGCGCAGCAGTTCGAAAAAGAACAACCGGCAGCCAGATGCGTTCGTGCTGCCGCGCTACGACGAAATTGCTCTGGTGCTTCAGGGTGGCGGTGCGCTTGGCTCGTATCAGGCCGGCGTCTTCGAAGGTCTGGTCGAGGCCGGCGTGCAACCGAACTGGATTGCAGGCGTCTCGATCGGTGCGTTGAACACCGCAATCATTGCCGGCAATGCGCCGGAGAAGCGGGTGGAAGCGTTGCACGAGTTCTGGAATTCGATCTGCCACCCGCTTGACTGGGTAGGCGGTTTGGGAGCCTGGATACCGACCGTGTTCGGCATGCATGATCAGTCGCGCAAGTGGGCCGGCCTGTGGGCAGCAGGACGCGCCTTGACGGAAGGTCAGCCGGGATTTTTCTCGCCACGCAGACCGTTGCCGATGGCCGGATTCGGCAAGCAGACGTCCAACCTGGTGAGCTACTACGATACGTCTGCGTTAAGGGAAACGCTCCTGCAGTTCGCCGATTTCGATCGCATCAACGACGGCGACATCCGCGTGTCGGTCGGCGCGGTGAATGTACGAAACGGCAACCTGGTGTATTTCGATAACACGAAAATGCGTCTGGAACCGGAGCATTTCATGGCGTCGGGCGCATTGCCGCCTGGCTTTCCTGCGGTGGAGATCGACGGCGAGTACTACTGGGACGGCGGCCTCGTGTCCAACACGCCGCTTACCGAGGTGTTGCGCGATGCGGATCACAAGGATGCATTGGTGTTTCAGGTGGATCTGTGGAGCGCGCGCGGTAATCCACCGGGCGACTTCCTCGACGTGTCCGAACGCGCCAAAGACATTCAATACTCGAGCCGCACGCGGGCGATCACCAACATGCTGGCAGATCGTCAGAAGCACGCGCGTTTCATCAAGGAACTGCTTGCGCATGTTCCGCCTGACGTGCTGAAGTCCGATCCGCTATTCCGTCGCGCGGAAGAAGCCGCTGACGGCAGCGCGATCAATGTCGTGCATCTCATCTACAAGAACAAACCTTATGAGGGGCATTACAAGGACTACGAGTTCAGCCTCGACACGATGAACGAGCATTGGGAGAGCGGTCTTGAGGATATCCGTGACTCGTTCGCCCATCGGGAGTGGTTCGATGTGCCGAGCCGAGAACAGGGCTTCGTGACACATGACGTGCATCGGCGCGCCGACGCCGTGCCGCAGTCTGACCGTAACATGCCTGAATTGCCGCTTGGAGCGGAGCGAAAGGTTGCTGTGTAGACGATTTGCGCCGCTATTGCCTCTGTAGGGATAGCGGCGCCGGTCTGCTAAACGGGATTGATTTCATCCTGGCTACGCCGCGTGGTGCGAGGCCCCAGCGTACGTATGGTGATCGCTACGGTCAGCAATGCCGCAGCGATGATGCCGAACATGGCCCCTGCGCCCCGCTGGTTCAATACCGGCAGCAGGATGAACGGCAAGACGCCGCTGACGAAGCGTGACAGCGAGTAGGTGCTGCCGATCGCAGTGGACCGCACACTGGCCGGAAATATCTCCGACTGATATACGTGGTACGCATTGCTGAATACATTCGATGCGCACGTTGTCAAAAAGCCGAAGCACACGATCAACATTGAGTTGTTCGAATAGGCAAAACATAACCCGAAGACTGCGATCGAGAGGATAGACGCGACTACCAGCGTCCGGCGTTCGATCCAGTTGAGAAGCGGAATCGAAAGCAGAGACCCCACGGGATAGCCGAGGAACGACAGCGCGATAAACAACGTCCCACCTGTGATGTCGTAACCGCGGCTTTTCACCACGGTGCTGGCCAGAGTGCCGAAGCCGTAGTAGCCGAACCCTTGCAGCATATGGAAGATGGTCAGCATTACATAACGCTTGCCGTAAGGCGCCTGGCGCAGTAAGGCAAAACGTTCGCTCAAGCGCATTGGGTGCTGGTGTGGTTTCGCTTCCGGGGTAATGCTCGACACGTTAACACCTGCGCTGCCGGCAAACCTTCGCAGCATGGCGTGCGCCTCTTGCACGCGTCCCTGGGCCAGAAGCCAGCGCGGGCTTTCCGGAAGCTTGTGCTGAACGAACAGGACCAATACGGCACCGAGGCTCCCAATCGCGAGGATGATCCGCCAGCCCGCCACACCGCCAAGGTGCAGCGGATTGAGCCACACTGCAAGGAATCCCACTAACGGTACAGCCACATACGAAGTGGTGTAGGCCCATGCAGCCAGCCGGCCGCGGCGTTCTTTGGGCAGAATCTCGGAGAGGAAGCTATCTGCAACGGGATAGATCGCGCCCACGCCAATGCCGGTAAGCACGCGGCAGGCTACCAGCATTCCGGCGTTCACCGAGAATGCACCGGCCAGCGAAAAGAAGCTATACCAGACGAGGGTGAACAGAAACGCCTTGCGCCTGCCGATACGGTCGGCGATGCTGCCGAGGAGAAATGAGCCCACGAACATGCCAATGAAGGCTGAGGCGAGCAGGAACTTGAAGTCGGTGCTGTGCGGGTTGATTCCGTACTCGCTCTGAAGCGCGGTGCCGATCGAGCTGACGAGAAAGATCTCGTACATGTCGAAGAAGAGGCCAATGCCGATCACCCACACCACGAATCGATGCAGCGAGCCTACCGGCATGTTGTCCATCCAGTCACCGACCGTGAAGGCATCGGCGGACTGAGGCGCTGCACTTGCTGCTATGCCTGCTTCGGAGGATGGAAAGGCAGGTTGGGCGCCTGTAGCGGCGCCCATGCCCGGATTGTTGGCATTCATGGTGTCTCCTTGATTTGTAGGTTGTGGTGTCTTGCCGCCCACGGTTCTTATGCCGGGTGCGGAGCTGGGCATTACCAATCAGCTCAGGAGTTCTGAAATCTCGATCAGGTTGAGATCAGGATCTCGCACGTACACCGAACGAATTTTTTGCGTAGCGCCCGTTCGCTCGACCGGACCTTCGACGATCGGCCATTCCACCTCGTTCAGATGCCGGATAACGTCGTCAAGGGGAACGGTGGTGATGAAGCACAGGTCCAGCGCGCCAGGCACGGGCACGTGCGCCTTGGGTTCGAATTCGGCGCCACGGACGTGGAGATTGATTTTCTGGTTGCCGAACCGGAACGCCAGACGGCCTGCGCCGAAGGTTTCGAGTTCCATCTGCATGACCTGCGTGTAGAAATGCCGGGTCGCTTCGGGGTCGACACATGTCAGGACGAGATGATCGAGGTGATCGATCAATGGCATACCAAACTCCTTCTTGAGCAAGAGCGATAACGCTATGTTTCGCATCCTGCTGCATTTTCCGGAGCGCGATAATCGATGGATTCTCAAGCAGGCTTTCCTTCCAGGAAAGGCTCATCTGGAAGGAAGGGCGAGCGGTGGTGGCGCTTTAGACGGTGGTCTGCATGCCGATTCGGCCAATTGTCTGATGGGTCGTGCTGGAGGGGGCGGCCTTTCAGGCGATCAAGCGGGCTATGTGTAGGAGCTAGACATCCCGTTCGCGGAAGTGTTCAACCGCCAGGTCAATGAACGCCTTGACCTTGAGCGACTGGAACTTGCGCGTCGAGTAAACGATCCGGAACTCTCGGTCCGCCAGGTGATACTCAGGCAATACGCGCTGCAGGCGTCCGGTGCGGATGTCGTCTTCGACCAGATACGCGGAGAGGGTGGCGATGCCCATCCCGGCTAACGCGCTTTCACGCACCATCCCGATGTTGTTGCACACAAAGCTGGCCTTGGGATGCGCAGCTATAGGCGTACCGTCGGCGGCGTGGAAAACGATTTCTTCGTTGCTGTGTTCAGTACGGAATGCCAGGTATGCGTGATGGGCCAGATCCGATGGATGTTTAGGTGACCCATGCGCATCGATATAACTGGGCGCTGCGCAGACGTAAAAGTCGGTATGCGTAAGATGGCGCGAGATCTGGCTCATGCCATGGATCCGGCGTGCCGGCAGAATCCCGAGATCGAACTCCTCCTCGATCAGATCGACCGTGCGATCGGCGAGAACGAATTCGACGACGACGTTAGGATAGGCGCGCTGGTAAGCGGCGAGTACCGGCGCCAGTTTCCGCTGGGCAAAGAGGGCCGGCGCAACGACACGGATTCGCCCAGAGGTGCTCACCGCATTGGCCGAAAGCATCAGATAGGTCTCTTCGATCTCGCCGAGAATCTGCCGGCAACGCTCCAGATAGATGCGTCCAGGTTCGGTCAGCGACATCTTGCGCGTAGTTCGTTGCAGCAAGCGGGTACCGAGGTGGTCTTCAAGTTCGGAAATGATCCTGCTTGTTCTCGGCACCGCGATATCGAGCGCCTCTGAGGCACGCGCGAAGCTGTTGAATTCCGCAACTTTGACGAAGACCCGCATCGAATTCAGTGCGTCCACCTTGCATTCTCCCGGTCGCTGTTAAGAGCAGGCGTGGCAGCGCTTTGCCCTGGATACAGAAGAGACTTTAGCGGGGAGCGATTCAGTTGTTAGGTCAAGTACTTTCGAAATTCGGACATCCGGCACGCGGGATCGTTGGCGAATCTGAGCCGCGCTGACCGGCATCGTGGCTTCGTGGTCAACGATATTAGAAGTTAATCTTCCAAGTTTACCTTGCAAGTTTGACTGTTTTTGTCCATGCTGTGTCTCATTGTTCCATCCAGGCGTTCCTGAGACATATGTCCAAAAAGCCTTTCGATCAAGCCATCATCGACTTTATGCAAGCCATCGGGATGCTGGTGCGGCGGACTCGCAGCGAATCCTATAGCGACGAGCTTTCGTTCACGGAATCGATGGTCGTATCACGTCTCGCGAAAGACGGTCCCGCCACCACGGCCGATCTTGCGCGTGCCGAGGGTATGAAACCCCAGTCAATGGGCACGACGGTGGCGTCGCTCGAAGAAATGGGCATGATCAAACGCAAGCCGCATGCGACCGACGGGCGCCAGGTGCTGATCGAGCTGACCCAGAAGGCTGTCCAGTTACGCAAGAAAACGGGGGACGCCAAGCGCATGTGGCTGTCGCAGGCGATTGACGCACTCGATGATGAAGAGCGCGAAACGCTCTTCAAGGCCGGCGAAATCATCAAACGGCTGGCGGAAAAATGAGCAGCTCCACCCGAAGCGCGAACACATCGAATCGCATCGATCCAATGGTCTGGCGGGTCGCAGTTGTCGTATTGATCGCGCCAATCATGACGCAAGTCGATTCGACTGTCGTAAACGTAGCGTTGTCGACCATCGGTCAGTCGCTCCACGCGTCGATTGCGTCGGCGCAGTGGATCATCAGCGGCTATCTGCTCGCGATGGCGCTGATGCTGCCACTTAACGGCTGGCTGGTCGACCGCGTCGGCGCGAAGCGCATTTACCTTGCGTGCTTTGCCGCATTCACACTGGCCTCGCTTCTCTGCGGCGCGGCACGCACCATGGACGAATTGATCTGTGCCCGGATCGCTCAAGGACTGGCGGGAGGCGTGCTGACGCCGATGACGCAAATGATGATCGCACGCGTCGCCGGAAAGAACATGGCGCGTGCGATGGGCTATGTCACCGTGCCTATCCTGGTCGCGCCGGTTGTCGGCCCTGTGCTGGCCGGGGCGATTCTCGCGCATGCCACGTGGCCCTGGCTGTTTTACCTCAACTTGCCACTTGGCGTGTTGGGCGTCATCCTGGCGGTTCGACTGCTTCCGCGCGATACGCTGGCGGAGCAAAAGCGGCCGTTTGATTTTCCTGGCTTCCTGTTGATCTCGCCAGGTCTCGTAGGCGTCATCTATGGCCTGCAGAACACGTCTATAACGCTCGGAAAATGCACGTTAGTGGTGGGTGCGCTGTTTCTCTGCGGCTTTTTCTTTTACTCTATACGTCGCGGCAGCGCGTCGCTGATCGACGTGAGGATTTTCCGCAACCGGATTTTTTCGGTTGCCGCAGCCACGCAATTCTGCGCGAATGGGATCATGTTTGGACGGCAGCTTCTCATTCCACTCTACCTCATAACCGGTTGCGCGCTGTCCCCCGCTCAAGCCGGCTGGCTGATCTCAGCAATCGGGGTTGGGATGATGTGTTCGTTCCCACTAGTAGGATTCCTGACGGACCGGTACGGTTGCCGCGCGGTCTCTGCCGGAGGCGCAGGCCTCGCCTTTCTTGGCATGCTGCCGTTCCTATGGATGATCGAGCATCAGTTCTCGCCTGTATGGGCAGCACTCAGCCTGTTCGCGACGGGAGCGGGGCAGGGAACGATCAATATACCGTCAATCACCGCAGCCTATTCGTCGATTCCGAAAGACAGGATTCCGCTGGCGAATACAGCGTTAAACATCGCGCAAAGGCTCGGCGCCCCGATTGCGACCACCCTGCTGGCCATGGTCATGTCGCTTTCGATGCATGCCGCAACGAACGCCGAACCGCAGCGGTTTTTTGTCGTGTTTATCGTACTCACTGGTTTTCATTTGATGGCCGTGGGCGCGGCAAGCTTCCTGCCCTTAAGGATTCATCGTCCCGCGGAATCTTGAGGCGCACGCGACGAACGGTTCCGTTCATCACTCCCCGATGAGGTGCGCGACGATGTCGCGTGTCTGGGGAAGGCGTCGATGTTCGAACAGGTAGATGCCTTGCCACGTGCCCAACGTCATGCGTCCATGTCCGACCGGTATGGAAAGCTGCACCTGGGTGAGGGCCGTGCGCAGATGCGCGGGCATGTCGTCGGGTCCTTCGGTGTCGTGTTCGTAGCGGGTGAGGTCTTCGGGCGCGAGTGTGCCGAAGTAGGTTTCCAGATCGCGTCGCACAGATGGATCGACATTCTCCTGAACGAGGAGAGACGCGGAGGTGTGACGGCAAAACAGCGTCAGAATGCCGGTCTGGACGGACGCTTCATGAACAAACTCACGCACGTCCGCGGTGAATTCAACAAGCCCGCGCGCGGGCGCCTTGACGTGCAAATGGCGAATGGCTTGGTGCATCGAATCGACTCCTGCCTGGCCGGTTTTCGAAGTGTGAAGACGTAGGCGCTGGGGCGCATCGTGCGAGGAGACGACGGCACCCGCTGCTGCGATGAGTATGCCACGCAGCTTACAGGGCCGGACATGACACCACGCTCAGCGGGGCGAGCACGGTGCCGGGCTGCCCCGCGCCGGCGGGTTGTCCTTGCGGCGGTGTGGAGATCAGACGCGTGCTGTTTGCCGCGGCATTCGCGAGCACATAGAGTTCATGGCCGCCGTCGGGCTGCCAATAGGCTCGATACACGCTCCCGTCGACGAATACCTGTAACGCGCCGTGCACCGTCTTGCCACCGCCGACGAAATCAACAGGTTCGCCACTGCGTAACCGGAAGCCACCATCCGGCTGGTTCGCCCCGCTGGCTCCGACCAGCCTGCCGCATGCGTCGCCCCCATCTGCCGCCCACGCGGCGGTTGAGAGCAGCAAAACGGCCAGCGGGGCAATCGTCTTCAGTTTCATGGCGTGAACTCTTTGGTGAGGCCTGCGAAAGGCATTGGGTCGAAAGGTAGCAGCAAGATTCATGACCGCACTTTGCAGCGTCTGATGAATACGCGGCGTGCGAAACGCTTTCGTCTAACGTTTATTGCCTACTCGCAATCGTTTGCGTGTTGCTCGCAAACCCTTAAAGCGCAGAAAAGCTGCGTAAAACGCCCTGATTGCGCTGAATTTTGGGCGCAGTGCGCCGATAACCAGCTATGAGGCGGGAGCGTTCGATCGGTGTCATGGGCGACATCAACGCGCTGTGCCCGGTAATCGAACCCGGAGAATCAGTAATGGCATCAGAATTGCGCGCGACCGATGAACGTACAAGCTTGACCAGCTCGAACAAGTTCGAATTGCTGCTGTTTCGCCTTGGGTCGGTTCCTGATAGCGATGCCCACGAGCTATACGGTATCAACGTCTTCAAGATCCGCGAAATTTCGACCATGCCGAACGTGACGCCGATTATGGGCGCGTCGGAGTTTGTGATGGGCGCGGTGGATATTCGCGGGCAAATCATTCCGGTGATCGATCTGCCGCGACTGATGGGCTGTCAGCCGACGCGCGGCCTGAACATCCTGCTGGTTACCGAGTTTGCGCGCTCTACGCAGGCTTTTGCGGTCGAGGAAGTGGACGACATCGTCCGGCTCGAATGGAACCAGGTGCTGACGGCCGAAGGCGCCGCTGCCGGCAAGTCGGTGACGAGCATTGCGCGTATCGACGGCAACACGGGCGATTCGCGGCTCGCTCAGGTCATCGACGTCGAGCAGGTCTTGCGCGATGTTTTCCCGACCCAACACCCGGCGGTCGATCCCAATTCGGTCGGTGCACATCTGCGCATGCCGCCCGGAGCCAAGATTCTCGCGGCGGATGATTCAGGCTTTGCACGCAAGCTGATCGAACAGGCTTTAGGTGCGATCGGCGCGGAGTACATCATGGCCAAAACC
Organism: Paraburkholderia sp. GAS206C; assembly: GCF_050435645.1. Taxonomy (NCBI): domain Bacteria; kingdom Pseudomonadati; phylum Pseudomonadota; class Betaproteobacteria; order Burkholderiales; family Burkholderiaceae; genus Paraburkholderia; species Paraburkholderia sp. GAS206C. The sequence continues at coordinate 103,152 of NZ_JBNDKR010000013.1, forward strand.
GGTGAAGAAGCCTGGAACATGCTGCAGCAGATCGCGCGCGACGCCCAGGCTCAGAACCTGCGCGCACGCGACAAGGTCGCCCTCGTCCTGACCGACCTCGAAATGCCCGAAATGGATGGCTTTACGCTGACCCGGCATATCAAGGGCGATGCGCGTACTCGCGACATTCCGGTTGTGATTCATTCGTCGCTGACCGGAGCCGCCAACGAAGCGCACGTGAAGAATGCGGGTGCGAACGGATATATCGCCAAGTTCGCGGCCGGTGAACTGGCGCAAGCAATCCGCAAGGCGATCGAGGGGTCGCTGGACGAGCTTCAGGTGCAGACGGCCTGAGCAGCACGGCGGACCATCACGCGCTTTCGTGGCATCATCTGTGGCACCTCCACTCCACTGCAGGAGCGCATGCCATGGCAACGTATATCGTTTTCACCCGCGAAAGCACGCAGGATCAGGCCGAACTCGACATCTATCAGAGCAAGGTGGGCGCAACCTTCAAGGGGCACCCCATCAAAATCCTTGCTGCCTATGGTCCGCAGCAGGTGCTCGAGGGTGACGCGCCTGAGGGTGTCGTGATTGTCGAGTTTCCCACCACGGAAGCGGCACGCGCTTGGTACGACGGTCCTGAGTATCAGGAAGTCAGGCAGCACCGCTTCAAAGGCTCGAAATATCGCGCCGTTCTCGTCGAAGGCGTTTGAGGCGACCGGCGCCGCTCTGGCGGCGCCGAATCAGTTTGCCAAGCTAGTTCGACAAATGCAGGTTCTTCGTTAGCACCGTACCCGTGTGCGGGCTGATCAGCCAGACGGCGCGAATATTGGCGTACAGAACCGAGGTTCGGGTCGTGATGTCGGTCGGCTCGTCATCGGTTGGATCGCTGTGTTCGCGCTTATCGCTCAGGTAGGGCGGCGTCAGGTCACACATCAGCGCAATGGCGAAGTCGCCGTCGACACTGGCGAAGGTCGCTTGCGGAACCGTGAGGTGCGCGCGCACCTTGGTCTTGCTGGATGCGTCGAGCTTGAGTCCAACGAGATCGATCTGTTGGACAAATCCTTTCGCTTTGGCTTCCGGGGCTACCACCAGACCGCGTCCGCTTTGCCCGGCGACTATTTTCTTAAGCACTATCATGCCCGGCGCGTCGTCGCTTGCCAGATCAGTCTTGACGGTCAGGGAATGGTTTTGCGAACGATAGAGCACGCCGTACGGCAGCGGTACGACGAAAACCAGATCGTGATCGAGACCGACCTTGGCCAGGTCGAGATTGGGCGGCGGCTTGCGGGCAGGAATCAGTTCGCGTAGACGCTCGGTCAAGGTGGGCCAGTTCGCATGGACGCGCCCTGTCGCCAGCGTATCTCTAACCGCACCGGGGTCGTCGCCGACAACAGGCCGCGCCGCGAAAATATCCGCGCGCGGCGAGACTTGCGCCTGGCTCGCAGCCTTGACATCGGAGGCGGCCTGCAAGGATGCGGCATGTGCAAGCGCCTCGAAGCAGAGCAGGGCGCAAGCAGCGTTGAAGCGAATCAGTCGGGATTTCAGGTTGGACACGACGAAGCCCTCCGGGACGACCGCAGTCTAGCGTAACGGTGACCGGAATGGGCGACGTCTGCGCCTCGTGGGCTTGCCGATTTACTTCACTGCCCCCAAAGCGAGTCCTTTGACCAGATAGCGCTGCAGCCAGGCAAACACCACGGAAACCGGCAAGGTTGCGCACAGCGTCGCGGCCATGACCAGATGCCATTCGACGACGTATTTCCCCGCCACCATATCGGTGACCTGCACGGTGAGCGTCTTGTTTTCGGGCGAACGGATCAGCGTATAAACCACCGCAAACTCATTCCACGCGTTGATAAACGTAAAGATGGCGGTGACGACAATGGCTGGTACGGCCAACGGCAGGAACACCTTGAATACCGCCTTGGCTCTACCGCAGCCTTCGAGCCACGCCGACTCTTCCAGGTCGCGCGGCACGGTCTGAAAGTACGACGACAGCATCCACACCGCGAACGCAATGTTGAACGCCGCGTACGAGACGATGACCGCGAGCTTCGAGTCCACCAGATTGCCGTCGCCGTAGGGAATCATCGCGGCGAGGCGGAACAGGCCGACCACCAGCAGGATGGGCGAGAGCATCTGCGTGACGAGCAGGAATTGCCGGTACAAGCCGCGTCCCTTGAACGGAAAGCGCGCGAGGGCATAGGCCGCGGGCAGGCTGACCGCCAGCGCGAGCGCCATGGAAAGCAGGCTGATCACCACGCTGTTGCGCAACGCCACGCCGAAGTTGGCGGCCTCCCACATATCCGCGAAGTTGCTCCATTGCCAGTGCACCGGCAACCAGCGCGCCGGGTAGACGAACACCTCGTTGGCCGGCTTGAGCGCGGTAAACAGCATGATCGCAAACGGGAACAGCACCAGGACGATCAGCGGAGAGAGCGCGAGCCAGCACCACAGCGTGCGTTTCATCTTGAGGCTCATGCGTTCTCTCCTTCTTTTGACGGCTGCATGCGCAGATACAGCATCGAAAACGCGAACAGCATGACCAGCATGATCAGCGACACCGCTGCCGCCTGACCCGGACGTCCAAGCCGGAAGCCGACTTCGTATAGGTAAGTGACGAGGATGTGCGTGCTTTCATCGGGGCCGCCTTGCGTCATGACCCAGATGATCGGAAACGAATTGAACACGTAGATCACATTCAGCAGGATCGCCATGTTGACGAACGGTTTGAGCAGCGGCAGCGTCAGCTTGCGGAACTGCTGCCATGCGCTCGCTCCGTCGATACGCGCCGCTTCGTAGATATCGCCTGGTACGGATGACAAACCGCCCAGCAGGATGGTCACCGTGAACGGAATCGATACGAGAATCCCCACGGCGATCTCGACCGGAAACGCCAGCTCGGGTGTAGCGAGCCAGTGAATCGGCCCGTCGATGAGGCCGAGCCGGTGCAGCGTGACGTTGACCATGCCGTAGTCGTCATTGAAGGCCCAACGCCACACGACGGCGGTCATCGTCAGCGACACGGACCACGGCAGCATCACAATGGTGCGTGCTACGCCGCGTCCATAGAAATCCTGATTAAGCACGAGCGCCACCGGCACGGAGATCAGCACGGTGCCGCCCACCACAAAGAAGGTCCAGTAGACGGTTCGCCTTAGCGCACCGAGAAATTCCGGATCGGCAAAGACGGTATAGAAATTCTTCAGCCCGGTGAAGTCACGGATGGCGCCAAAACGCGAAACGTCGTGCAGCGACTGATACACGATGTTGAAAATCGGATAGCTGATGATAAACAGCGCCAATATCAAACTAGGCGCAATCAGCAACCAGGGCGCCGACAGGCGCGGGGAAGCAGGACGGCTCATGCGTGCTCGATCGTAAGTCGCGCCGGACGCTCGATTCACCCTCGAGGCCGGTGCAACGGGATGGGCCGGGTACAACACGATGCGCGCCGCTGATAGCAGCGGCGCGCACCGGTCTACATTGACACGTTGTTAAATTACCCTGGCATTACTTGCCAAGCGATTCATTTGCCTTTTCGGCTGCCGCGTTAAGCGCAGCGGCCGGCTGGGCCTTGCCAAGGTAGATCGACTGCATGGCGTCGGATACAGCCTTGGCGGTATCTTCCCAACCCGTGATGGTCGGAGCGAACTTCGCGCTCGGCAGCAGCGCGATAAACGCCTTCGTATCAGGATTGTCGAACGCCGGGTCGGTCGCTTCGGCCTTGGTGGTCGGCAGGAAACCTTCCGTGCTCGTGAACTTCACACGCGGCTCTTTCGTGAACAGATAGTCGAGGAACTTCCAGGCGCTCTTCTTCACCTTCGAGTTCTTGAACATCACGATCGAATCCGTCACTGCATACGTGGCGTGCGTCGTGCCCATCGGGATCGGATCGATGCCGTACTTCAGGTTCGGCGCTTCCTTCGCGATCTGCTTGGAGAGGAACGGTGCCGAGATCACCATGGCGACGCGGCCCTGCTTGAACAGGTTCTGCACGTCTTCACGGCTATAGCCCGTCACGCCGGGTTCCGTCAGGCCGTCGTCGATCAGCGTCTTGTACAGCGTCGCTGCCTTCACGCCAGCCGGCGAGTTGAACGCAGCTTTGCCGTCCTTGCCCACCACTTCGCCGCCGTAGCTCCACAGCGCGTAGTAAAAGTAGACGTCCGTTTCGATTTCCTTGCCTTGCAGACCGAAGCCGGCAATGCCTTGCGCCTTCAGCTTCTTCGATGCATCGATCACGTCATTCCAGGTCTTCGGGCCGTTCGGATAACCGACCTTGGCCAGCAGATCCTTGTTGTAGTAGAGCGCGCGGGCCGAGGCGGCGATCGGCAGGCCGTACACCTTGCCGTTGATCTCGCCCGGAGCGAGGAACGGGCCGATGAAGCGGTTCTTGAAGCTCGCATCCATGTAGCCGTCGAGCGGCTCAGCCACATCGTCCTTCACGAAGTCGAGCAGCCAGCGTGTGCCGACGATCGCGAGATCGGCGTTGGCGCCACCCGTGATGTCCGTTTGCAGTTTCTGCTGCAGCGTGTCCCAGCTCACGTCCTCGATCTTGATGGTCGTGCCGGGATTGGCCTTTTCGAAGTCCGAGGCAACTTGCTGGAAGTACGGTGCGGTGGCGTCGCTGTAATGGGCGACGGTCACGCGGACCGTGTCGGCGTGTGCCGCGACGGCCAAACCTGCACACGCGAGCGCTACGGCAATCTTGCCTAGCGCGAAGGAAGCACGGGCTTGCAACGACATTTCTCTCTCCTGTGTCGATCGGAGTTAGCGCTTTAGCGCTTACTCCGGTCCCATCCAACGAAGATGGGGGGTGGTCTGCTGCCGTCGCCGGCTGCTGGGTTATCAAATTGTTTGAAAAAATCCTACAGGAGTTAAAAAATGTTGTCACGTAGGGTCTTCGATATTTTTTATCTGGGCCGTTTATGCTTAAGATGCTGTAAAGAAGGCGTATTTTGTGCGGTGCGAAGACGGGCGTAGAATCCGCCGAGGCACTCAGAATAAGCGGTTTGAGTGGTTTGTGTTGGAAATTTACAGGGTGCGAAGGGTTTTGGCGCCGGTCAACCGAGGGTGAGGGAAGACATGAATCGAGTGGTTTTGGTCACCGGCGCCGCCGGCGGGATCGGTAGCGCGCTGTGCCGGCGTTTTGTCGAGCAGGGCGATACCGTGCTCGCGCTCGACCTCAACCCGGCCGCGCTCGATGCGCTTGCCGCCACGCTGGGCGCAGACCGAGTCACATCGGTCGTGGCCGATCTGGCGGACCCCGCGTCTGTGCAGGCGGCGGTCGCGCAGGCGGTCAAGCTGCGCGGGCCGGTCGACGTGCTGGTGGCCAACGCGGGCGGCGCAAAATCGCCAACGCTGGCTACCACCGACATCGCCAGCTGGCAACGCGACGTGAACCTCAACCTGAACGGCACGTATTACACAGTAGAAGCCGTGCGCGCCTCGATGATCGAGCGCCAGCAGGGCGTGCTGGTGCTGATCGGCTCGGTCAACGGGCTGGCGTCGCTCGGTCACCCGGCCTACAGCGCCGCGAAAGCCGGCTTGATCAGCTATACGAAGGCGCTGGCGCTGGAACTGGGCAAATACGGCATCCGCGCGAACATCGTCTGCCCGGGCACCGTGAAAACAAAGGCGTGGCAGGCGCGTGTCGACAAGAATCCACAGGTCTTCGAGAACCTGAAGAAATACTATCCGTTGCGCGACTTCGCAACGCCGGACGACATCGCCGACGCGGTGCAGTTTCTCGCCTCGCCGATGGCGCGCGTGATTACCGGCGTGGCTTTGCCGGTCGACGGCGGCCTGATGGCAGGCAACCGGCTGATGGCCGAGGATTTGACGCTCGAGACGTTTTGAACCAGATGAACGTGGTGCGCGCACCTTGCGGTTGCACCGGACGACGATGAGGACAGCATGGCAGCAGTGCAACTGAGCGGCATTTTCAAGCGTTACGGCGACACGCAGGTGGTGCACGGCATCGATCTGAATATCGACGACGGCGAATTCGTCGTGCTGGTCGGGCCGTCGGGTTGCGGCAAGAGCACGCTGATGCGCATGGTGGCCGGACTCGAGGAGATCAGCGGCGGTGACCTGATGATCGGCGGCACACGCGCCAACAGTCTCGCGCCGCAGCAGCGCAATATCTCGATGGTGTTCCAGAGCTATGCGTTGTATCCGCATCTTTCGGTCTACGAAAATATCGCCTTCGGCCCACGCATCCGTAAGGAATCGTCCAGCAGTTTCAAGCCGCGCATCGAAGCCGCGGCGAAGATGCTCAACCTTGGCAGCTATCTGGACCGTTTGCCGCGCGCGCTCTCCGGCGGGCAGCGCCAGCGTGTGGCGATGGGCCGCGCCGTGGTGCGCGAACCGTCTTTGTTTCTGTTCGATGAACCGCTGTCGAATCTCGACGCCAAGCTGCGTGTGCAGATGCGTACCGAGATCAAGGCACTGCACCAGCGGCTGAAGAACACGGTCATCTACGTCACGCACGATCAGATCGAAGCGATGACGATGGCCGACCGGATTGTCGTGATGAACGCGGGACGCATCGAACAGATCGGCCGGCCGCTGGATCTGTACGACCGGCCGGCGAACCTGTTCGTGGCCAGCTTTCTTGGCTCGCCCTCGATGAATTTCGTCGACGGCGTGCTGACGAGCGGCGCAAGCGGTCTCGCGCTGAAACTGGCGGACGGCAGTGAGGTGGCCTTGTCGCAGACACCGTCCTCCGCCAAAACCGGCGCGAAGGTTACGCTTGGCATTCGACCCGAGCACATTGATGTCGTGGCGCCGCCGGAAGGCGTCTCCATGGAGGTCGAAGTGGTCGAGCCAACTGGCGCCGAGACCCACTTGTACGGGAAAATAGGCGGCAGCACGTGGTGCGTGACGACGCGCCAGCGCTCGACCATCGAGCCTGGTCAGCGCGTGGCGCTACGCTTGCCGGCTGGACACATTCACCTGTTCGATACGGAGAGTGGACGCAGGCTCGACTGAAATCGCGTGTGGCCGCCGTTTTGAGTTGTACGAAGCGCGGATTCCAGACCTTGAACCCATAAGGAAACACACGGGTGTCCGCTCCCAACCTGATTCCCCACATTCGCGGTGCGTTGACCGAGTTACGCCCAGCCGAGCGCAAGGTCGCCGACATGGTGCTGAGCGACGTCGACTTCGCCATGCGCGCGAGCATTACGGAGCTCGCCCAGCGCGCGGACGTGTCCGAGCCTTCGGTCACCCGCTTTTGCCGCGCGGTCGGCGCGAACGGCCTGCGCGACTTCAAGATGCAACTGGCGCAGAGCGTGGCGGGCGGTTTGCCGTATGCGTCCACGGCCGTCGCACGGGATGACGACATCAAGACCTTGCTCGACAAGGTCGGCGAAGCGGCGGTCGACGGCATCACACATGCGCGCGAGGCGCTCGATCCAGTGGTGGTCGAAGCGGCGATTGCGAGCCTGGCCAGCGCGCGTCGCGTGTATTTCTTCGGCGTAGGATCAGGCTCGGGACTGGTGGCCCAGGATGCGGCACTGCGCTTCCTGCGACTCGACATCGCCGCCAGCGCTTTCGTCGACGGTCATCTGCAACGCCTTTATGCCGGGCTTCTCGAACCCGGCGACGTGGCGTTCGCAATTTCGCACTCGGGGCGCAGCATCGAGGTGAACGAAAGCATTCAGATCGCCAAGGAGCGCGGCGCCACGACCATTGCGCTGACCAATGTCGGCTCGCGGCTTGCGTGGCTCGTCGACATTCCGCTGCTGCTGCGCGTGCCGAGCGCGATCGATCCACACACGCCGGGCGTATCGCGGCTCGTGCATCTGTGCATCATGGATGCGCTGGCTATCGGCGTGGCCCTCAAGCTTGGGCCCAAGACCCTCGAAAAGATGCGCCATGCCAAGGCACGCCTGTCGAATGAGCCCGAGCCTGCAGCGGGTGAATCGTCCTAGCGGCGTTCGCCGCTTTCTTTCCCATTACCCTCAAGAATCGCCAGGCGCTGCCGTTAATGCGTACGGAGCGCTTTTGGATTGAATCTTTTAGCGATTCGAGCGGATAGGTGTAAGCTGGCATCCGAAAAAATCCGCATTTAATCAATTGCTCTCAATGCGACGGGGACGGCAAAATCCGAAGGCGGAGTCGTTTTCGACGGAATTGAAGGCGGTATCCTGGTCACCTTCACATGGAGACGCTGTGATTCGACGCGGCCTCGGGGGTCTGCTGCTCGCATTGAGTTGCCTTGGCAGCGCAATGGCGGCTGGTCCGACCTGTTCCCGTTCGTTTACGCTGGCGTTGCACGATCACGGTCTGCTCTATTCGGTTGACACCGACACGGGCATCGACAAGGACTTCGCCGACGAGCTGATCCGTCGCAGCGGTTGCCAGATCAGAGTCAGCCTGATGTCGCGCGCGCGCATCTGGAAGCTGATCGAATCTGGCGCGCTCGATTTCAGCCTGTCCGGGATTGCCAATGACGAGCGTAATCAGTACGCGGATTTCGCCTGGTACTTCAGCGACAAATACTATTTGCTGGTGCGCAAGGATGCCGGCATTCGCCAGTTAAGCGATTTCGAGCACAACGACCAGTTTCAGCTCGGCGTTATCCGCAGCTTCCGCTATAGCGAATCGGCCAACCGGCTGGTTGACGATCTGACGGCGGAAAACCGCGTTAGCCAGGCCGGCGGCCTGGACCCGCTGTATAAGGCGCTGCTTCTGGGGCAAATCCAGGGGATGATTATCGAGCCCTTCGATTACCCCGCTATCGATGAAACGAAAATTCGCGATGTGACCACTATCGTGGAGTTCAACGATCCCGCCGTACCGCATGGCGTGATCATGTCGAAGAGGTCGCTGTCGTCGGCCGAGCGGGAGAAATGGCGGGCGCTGGTAAATGAAATGCGTGCGGACGGCACCGTACGGCGGATCTTCCAGAAGTATTTCAAACCTGACCTCGCCGATTCGATGGTCGACTTCCAGACGCCGCCGTGAGCTGGACGCGCCTTATCCTGCTGCCACTCCTGGTCTTGTCCACTTCACTCAGTGTGACGTGGGCACTTTGGGACCATGAGCGGCAAGCTGCGCGCCATGAACTGCTCACTCAGTTCGACTTCTCGCTGGGCGACGCTGTCAGCCGGATCGAACAGCGTATGGGCACGTATGAGCTGTTGCTGCGCGGCGTGCAGAGTCTGTTCAGCGCGACCGGCACGGTGGACCGCGAGCGCTTCCACGATTACGTCAGCACGCTTGATCTCGACGCCAACTTCTCGGGCATTCAGGCCATTGGCATCGTCACGTGGGTGCCGGCGGCGCAAAAGGCCGACCACATCGCCGCCATGCGCCAACAGGGCCTGCCCGACTATACGATCCAGCCTGACGGCTCGCGCGAAAACTACGCGCCTATCATCCAGCGTGAGCCTTATATTGGCCTCAATCGCGCGCCGCCTGGTTTCGATGGCTGGACCGACCCGGCGCGGCGCCGCGCCATGGAGCGGGCGCGCGATTCCGGCATGGCGGCGATTTCAGGGAAGGTTCGCCTCTCGGTGGATTCCGAGGCCACGCCTCGCCCCGGCTTCGTCCTGTACCTGCCGATCTACGCACCCGGGCAGTCGCAGGACAGCGTTGCCCAGCGCCGCGCTCACCTGATCGGCTGGGTCTATGCTTCGTTCCGCATGCGCGACGTGATCGCCAGTTTGTACGGCGAGCAGCCTCCCGGGCTGACCATCGCGATCTACGATGGCATCGAGCCTTCGGCCGCGACGCTGGTGTATAAGACAGCCGATGCGGGCGGCCATCATTTGCCCACGGATATTTCGGCCAACGAATATCTCGTCGTCGACGGTCACGACTGGACGCTTTCGATGAGCGCCCAGGACGATTTCAATGCCCGCTTCGGCCGCAACACAGCCCTGCTGATTGCCGCTATCGGGACGGGCCTTAGCCTGATGCTGACCGTCCTCACCTGGCTCATCATGACCGGCCGCGGCCGCGCGATGCGGCTCGCCTCGGCGATGACGAAAGAACTGCGTGACAACGAGGCCGAGCTTCGCATCGCCGCGGTTGCGTTCGACTCGCAGGAGCCGATGATGATCACCGACGCCGACGCCAAAATTCTGCGCGTGAACTCGGCGTTCACCGCATGCACGGGCTACACACCCGAGGAAATTGTGGGCCAGACGCCGCGCGTATTTCAGTCGGGTCGTCACGACGAAGCGTTCTTCCGCGCGATGTGGGAAGCGATTCAGTGTGACGGCGCATGGCAAGGGGAAGTCTGGGACCGTCGCAAGAATGGCGAAATCTACCCGAAGTGGCTGACGATTTCCTCGGTGAGAGGCGACGATGGGGCTATCAGTCACTATGTCGGCACGCATCACGACATTACCGAGCGCAAGATCGCGGAAGAGCGAATCAAGGAACTGGCGTTCTTCGACGCGCTGACCCGCTTGCCTAACCGGACCTTGCTGCTGGACCGCCTGAAGCAGGCGATTACCGCGAGCGCGCGGAGTGACACGTGCGGCGCCTTGCTCTTTATCGATCTGGATCACTTCAAGACGCTAAACGACACCCTGGGCCACGACAAAGGCGACTTGCTGCTGCAGCAAGTCGCGCAACGCCTGGCCGCGAGCGTACTCGAGAACGACACAGTGGCCCGCGTAGGGGGCGACGAGTTCGTGGTGGTGGTGGGGAGCCTGCACGAGAATCGCGAGGAAGCCGCCACCCAGACCGAAACGCTGGGCGAAAAAATTCTCGCTGTCCTCGGTAGTCCGTATCAACTTGGAGACATTGAGTACCGCAGCACTGCGAGCATCGGCGCCACCGTGTTCAAGGGACATCAGACGTGCATCGACGAACTGCTGAAGCAGGCAGACCTCGCAATGTACAAGTCCAAGGAAAAGGGCCGCAATGCGGTGTGTTTCTTCGATCCGGACATGCAGACCGTTGTGTTGGAGCGGGCCGCGCTGGAAGCCGGGTTGCGCAATGCGATCGAGGCCAATCAGTTCCTGCTGCACTACCAGGCGCAGGTCGACGGCACGCGCGTAACGGGTGCGGAAGCGCTGGTGCGCTGGCAGCATCCCACGCGCGGTATCGTCCCGCCTGCCGAGTTCATTCCGTTGGCGGAGGAAACCGGTCTGATCCTTGCCCTCGGAAGCTGGGTCATGGAGGCGGCCTGCATGCAACTGGCGCAATGGGCCACGCGTGCGGACATGGAACATCTCACGATTGCAGTGAACGTCAGTGTCCAGCAGTTCCGCGAACCTGATTTCGTGGACAAGGTTTTGACCATCATTGCCCGCACCCGCGCGAGGCCAGACAGGTTGAAGCTTGAGTTGACCGAGAGCGTGCTGGTCGACAACGCACAGGACATCATCCAGAAGATGGCGGCGCTCAAGGCAAAAGGCGTGGAGTTCTCGCTCGACGACTTTGGCATTGGCTATTCATCGTTGTCCTATTTGAAGCGTCTGCCATTGGATCAGTTGAAGATCGACCGCTCATTCGTACGCGATGTGCTGGTCGACCCGAACGACGCCGTGATTGCCCGCGCCATCATCGCGCTTGCACAGAGCCTCGGCCTCGGGGTGATTGCCGAAGGCGTGGAGACCGAGGCGCAGCGTGACTTCCTCGCCGGAGCAGGATGTCACGCGTATCAGGGGTACTACTTCTGCCGGCCGCTTCCGATCGAGGGCTTCGAAGAGTTTTTGAGCACGCTCGAGGCCCGGCAATGTGTGGCCGAGTAGGCTACTGATGCGTTCGCGCGTTGACAGTCCCATTCACGAACGTAGGAGACGACGGCGGAGATAGAAACGGTCCGCGCCCGGATTCCGGGTGCGGACCGTTTTTACTGCGTAACCGCGCATCGTTATTTTATGTCGCGGCTTTTTATAGGCTCTCAGGTTCCAACGGATACAGCCGTACTGCAGGAAAAAATGTACTCCCGGCTGTATTTTCTAAGCAAGCAAAAATTTCTGGGTCAAACCCTGGTGATGGGTAATAAATACCTACCTGCGCGCGAGATAGGGTTTGCGTAGATTTTTCCAGGTTGAGCAGGCGGGGATATAGCAACGCCATGGGCGATAAGGCGCAGGAACGAAGCCTGATAGTTCTGGAAACCAGGCAATCCTGAAGATGCCGTATGGATCGACTTTCAGATGGCGTATGAAGATCGGGGCGCAGCCTGCAGGCTGCGCCCCGATTGTCTGGAGCTGTGGCGGATCAACGCCGGCCCACCGATCCTGCCGGTGGTGCGCACACCGTGTGCCGTATCGTTAGCTGCGCGCCCGCTCGATCGCAGTTGTAGCCAGCTCTCGCGCAAGATCTCCGTACAGCTCGGCCCACTTGCCAAGCAGGCTGGGATCGTCGGTCAGGAACAGCGGATGTTCGGCCCAAACGGTGACGCTTGCACCCTCCCAGGCAACCTCGAATATGCGCAGGTCCTCATCTTCGCTAACGCCGCCGTCTATCAGGTCACGAAATGAGGCAAGGCCGTGGAGAGAGACATCGTGGGGAGCAATGCAATGGATTGCGGCCAGCGCGGCAATGGCTTCCTTTTGCGCGGCGATGCGGCTGTCGGCCATCAGGAACACGATGCTTTCGTCACGCCCGTGCCCGGATATCACGCGATACAGCGAGGTTTTGCAACGATGGCTGAGCTGTGTGCCCATGGTGGCCTCCGCTTTCGCGCGCAAATCGTCAATGCGCTGGATCGCAGGCCTAACTTTGATGGGCGCCCCTGAGCGCCGTTTCCGGTTGCGATTGCGGTAGCGATCGCTACACCGGTGCACGTAAAAGCCACACGCAAGCAGGCTGACTAACGCGAGAATCGCGACGCCTACGAGTACTGCCAGATCTGTGCGCACCATTTCAGGCTCCATTCAGTCCGGCGCGTGCGTGGCCTGACATCTCCCGCACGTCTCCTGTCGTTCGTTAGAACACGATTATTCTAGTCAGCAATCTATCCCCCTTTGGGACGCTTTTCTACCCAGGGTTGGACCGGGTTCGGGTTACCACGAACCTTTCGGGTTCGGAGAGGACATGCCAGCCTCGAGGCGAGCAATGGCGGCTGCGGATATCGCCTGGCGGGCAATCGCCATGTTGCGCCGCCGCACGTTTGCGCGATAGACGGGGTCGCCCGCCAGGAACGTCTCGCCGCTCAGCGAACAAACGCCTTTGCGGCGGGCGACGCGCAAAGTCCAGGTCTGGTCGCCATATCTGCCTGATGTCGCGTCTGCGAGAGCCACCACGATGGAGGTCGGTGATATGCGCTCGAGGATCTCGATCCGTGTGGAGTTTCGTACGGAATCCTGACGTCGCCGGTCCGCCGCCGCCAAGGCCCAACGGGCCTCGGCGGCCCTGACGACCGCAAGCGGCGACACGGGTGCCAACAAGGCCAGCACTTGCTGCCACCGTTGATCGTCTGCACTGTCTTTCATGGTTCGTTCCGTATCGAATTCGCCTGGCAAACCTTATAAATTTTCCCGGATCATGGCGAAGACATCGGCGGATTGGCCTTGCAACATCGCTTTCGCTGAGTACAGGACCATCCCGTACGCGGAGCCCCAATCGATCTTCGGCGGCATCACGAGCGTCATCGTATCCACCTTGACGTTCAGAAGTGCGGGGCCCGGTTCCTTCAACCAGGTCACGACGGCATCTTCGAGCTCATCGGCCTTCGTCACCGTGCGCCCCCAGAATCCGATCGCTTCGGCGACCTTACCGAAGTCCGGGTTTTGCAACCCTGTGTAGAGCGGCAGCATGCCTTCGGACTTCTGTTCGATGTCGATAAACCCGAGCTTGCCGTTGTCGAACACGACCACCTTGATGGGCAGCTTCTCCTGCACGGCCGTCATGAGTTCACCGAACAGCATGGCAAGACCGCCGTCGCCGGACATCGAAATCACCTGACGTCCGGGCTGGCACTTTTGCAACCCCAGCGACATTGGCAGAGCAGCCGCCATCGTGCCGTGTAGCAGACTCGAAAACACGCGGCGTTTTCCGTTCGTTTCGATGTGCCGATACAACCAGACGGTGGGGGTGCCATCGTCGGCGCAGAAGATCGCATCGCTCGCCGCGTGCCGGTTGATCAACTCGGTCAGATAGATGGGAGGGATCGTCCCACGGTCCGACGGGACCGCCTTGGACCGGTGGCTCTCCAGCGCATCGGCATGCCGTGCGACGAGCCTGTCGCGGAACTCGGTGGACGTGCGCGGTTTCAGGCGTGGCAACAACGCTTCCATGGTGGACCTGATATCGCCAACCAGCCCTAGCGTGACCGGATGCCGGCGGCCGAGGTGATCGGGTGCGATGTCGATCTGAACGATTTTGGCCTTCTCCGGGTAGAACTGCCGCCATGCGAAGTCCGCACCCAACAACAGCAAGGTCTCGCATTCGGACACCGCCAGGTAACCCGCTTCGCTGCCGATAATGCCGGTCATGCCGACGTTGTACGGGTTGTCGTGTTCAAGCACGTCCTTGGCGCGCGACGTGTGTGCAATCGGCGCCTTCAGCCGCTCGGCCACCGCGAGAATTTCAGCGTGGGCGCCGCGGCATCCCGAGCCGCCGTAGATGGCAACTTTCTCGCCCGAGTTGAGAATGTCGGCGACACGGTCGAGGTCTGCGTCATTTGGCCGGACCATGGGCACATTCGTGTGGACCGAATACGGCACCGCGTCGCTCGCAGTGGCGTGGGAGATGTCAACCGGAACGATCAGCACGGCCACGCCACCTTTTGCAATGGCGGTTTGACACGCAATTACCGTTTTACGCCGGGCCTGCTCCGGCGTGATGATCATGTCGCAGAACACGCTGCACGATCCGTAGATCGCCTTGAAGTCGACCTCTTGCGGAAAGTTGAAGCCGATTTCCTCGCTGGCCACCTGGGTTGCAATCAGGATCACCGGCGCACGGTTGCGATTGGCGTCCACCAGACCATTGATGAAGTGAAGACTGCCAGGCCCGCAACTTCCGGCAACGGCCGTCAGGTTGCCGGTCAACATGGCTTCGCCTTCGGCAGCGAATGCTCCCGCCTCTTCATGGCGCACATGGACCCACTCGATGTCGCTCTCGTTGATGTGGTGAGCGATAAGGTTCAGTGTGTCGCCCACGATCCCGTAGCAATGCTTTACGCCAGCCGCGGCGAGCGTTTCCACGATGATTTCGGCCACTTTTTTGCCCATACTTGTTCTCCAGAGGATGCTTTGTTCGTGAACCGGTCTACCGCCTTTGGGAACTGCAGATGCGCAGTCGGCCAGTGTTCTTCTCGCTCACCGGACCGGTGGGATGGTCTCGGTATGTTGAGCGGAGTCCTCAGCATCGAATATCCCTCTGATGGGGGAGCGGGGCCGTGACATGCCCGTCATGGCTGGCTTCCGAAGCAGGCGATCTGTAAAGTTGCTGTCCCGTATCGGGTACAGTGGCGCATTCCGTACGCCCGCCGGGCAACGCATCCGCACCCCGCGATGAAACGCATCCCTCTCTGTCCGTTGTTGCATGACGGCCCGTCCGATGTTCAGGTGTGGCGAGTCGATATCGACTTCGCCGCGACGCTCGCTGACGAAGCGTTCAGCGTGCTTTCCGGCGACGAGCGCGCGCACGCGCGCGTGTTTCGACGCAGCGAAGATGCGCTTCGCTTCGCAACGGTGCGCGCCGCTTTGCGAGAGCAACTCGCGAGTACGCTCGCCACCGCGCCGCACGCGCTGCGGCTTGTGCGCGACGCCATGGGCCGTCCGTCGCTGGCTGAAACCACGTCATTGGATTTCAACGTGTCGCACTCGGGCGCGCATGGTCTGATCGCACTATCCATGCGACGCCGGGTAGGCGTGGATATCGAGCAGCGCAGCGCGCATCTCGACTGGCGCTCGCTTGCCTCGCTGACGCTGGCGGGCAGCGAAGCGGCTTGGCTCGACGAGGCGTCTGCGGACCAACGTCTCGAGCACTTCTACGACGCCTGGGTCGCGAAGGAGGCCTTGCTCAAGACAACAGGCGTCGGCGTGGTGCGTGGGTTGCAACGTCTGACGGTCCTGCCGCGCGAGGGTACGCAGGTACGTTTGCGCGATCACGTGCCTGACGAGGCCCGGGATCTCGCGGCAACGTGGCTCGCTGCGCCCGCGGGTTATGCCACGTGCGTCGCATGGTCGACGCAGGAACGCCTCGTCCCTTTTGGCGGGTGACGTCACTTTTAAATGCTATTGAGAATTATTCGCATTTAAGTTAGATTACAGCCTCCCACTGGATTAACGGAGGCTGGATCGATGGCGGATGGACTAGCGGGACCCGGACAGGTTTTGCACCGTGGCCGCACGCCGCGCGCGTCCCTACCGCAGACCGGCAAACGTCGCCG
Source organism: Paraburkholderia sp. GAS206C (assembly GCF_050435645.1). Lineage (NCBI taxonomy): Bacteria > Pseudomonadati > Pseudomonadota > Betaproteobacteria > Burkholderiales > Burkholderiaceae > Paraburkholderia > Paraburkholderia sp. GAS206C. The sequence continues at coordinate 119,452 of NZ_JBNDKR010000013.1, forward strand.
GGAACCGGGCCAGACCGCTGACGCTGCGGGCGGCTGCGGCGGTGCGTTGCTGGACGTGCTGATCGGACATCGCCCGTCGCTGGTGACGCTCGCTGCCTCGTTCGTCGGTTGCGGCAGCCGCGCCGAAGATGTGGTGCACGACGTGTTCGTCAAGCTCGTGGCTTTTCCAAACCAGGATGCAATTCGTCAACCAGTGGCATATGTCACGCGGATGGTGCGCAATGCCGCGATGGATGCGTGTGATCGCGAGACGCTCGAAAGCGCCTGGCAGGCTGACGCAGAGGACGGCCTCGATATCGCTTCGTCTGACCCGGGTCCCGAAGCGGCGCTAGCGACTCGCGATGCGCTGCGCCACGCGTTCGATGCGTTGGCCCAGTTGCCTGAGCGCACGCGTGCTGCCTTCGAGTTCGTGCGCCTGCGCGAAGAGACGTTGCAGGACACGGCTCGCGCGCTGAATGTGTCGCAAACGCTGGTTCACTTCATGGTTCGCGACGCGGCGAAGCATTGCGCCGATTGCGTCCGTCCCGGTACCGGTCAGAAAAACCCGGCTGGCCGCTGGCGGGGATAAGCGCGTCGATCCAGTCCGGTATTCATATATACGGGCTACCTGTTTACCCTGGCGGCGACTTGTCCGGCAGTGCTCGACTTGCCGCCGCAACTACGTTCAAACGCTTGCCGGTTCTGGCAAAGCGCATATTTCACCGAGATCGCGCACGCCGGTCATCAGCCGCGGCTTATCTCAAAAGCCATTTCCCACATATTGATATTTTGCGCTGGCCCGAATTAAGATGACTTCCCTCGATACGCGACGCGTGTCGATCCGGCGAGGAGTCGCATTTGCGGTAATCCGTTCAATGAGTCAGGTTTCGGGACGCGACGGCTGACCGTCAGAATCCCGTCAAGGCAGCCCCTAAAAGCTTGGGAGACAAAGATGCTGAGCCCTCATGAATTCGCAACGCTGATGCTGGTTAAGGACGCCACGGCGCAACTGGAGGTTGATCGGGCAGATCTCGACGTTCTGCTCGCGCGCCAACTCGTCAGTCTCGAACACGCGGGCTCCGGCGAGGCATTGCCGCGTTTGACCCGTGAGGGTTACTCGTTCCTGAAAGCGGCTGGCCGCATTCACTGATATCGACCCGGAGCGCGGGAAGCCGCGTCACCGTCTGTACGATCCCGAAGAGGCTTCCAGATAACGGTAATTTGAGCGGACGTGCTGGTATAGAACCTGAGAGAGCGGTAACTTAGTTTGTTATGCTTATTTAAAAATACGAGTCGCCTTAAGGAGCTTCAAGATGAATGAGTTGTTTCCGGAGCAGTTTGCCGCGGCTCAAAAGGCCAGCCTCGAAACGTTTTACGGTCTGGCAAACCTGTCTTTCGAGAGCTTCCAGAAGCTGACCGTGTTGAATCTGCAGGCGGCCAGATCGGCCCTTGCCGACACGCATAAACTGCTGTCCGCCGCTGACCCGCAGGTGTTTTTCGCGCAGCAGGCTAGTCCTGACGGTGGGTTTGCCGAACGAATCCAGGCTTGGCAGTATCGCGTGTATGAGATTGCAGTGGGCACCCAGACGGGGTTCGCAGCGATTGCAGCGGCGCAGTACGAAGCGCACAATCGCCGGGTGCAGGCGCTCTTCGAAGATATGTCGAAGCAGGCGCCGGCGGGTTCCGAAGCGGCTGTCGCTGCGCTGAAAAAGCTGATCGATTCGAGCGGCGTGTTTTACGACAGCGTCAACAAGTCGGTTCGGCAAGCTGTCAACATGGCCGAAGGCGGCTTCGAAGCGGTGCTGCCGCGCACATCGAACGCATCGGGCGCAACAACCGGGTGAGTGGCCGGGAAGGCTGAACACGCGGTGACCGGATCAGCATCCTCTCACGCGAGGCAGCCGCAATGACAAGCCAGATCGCATTGGTGACGGGTGGAATGGGTGGTATCGGTGAAGCCATCGCCGTCAAGCTGCATGACGCAGGTTATACGACGGTGGTGACGTACTCACCCGCTAACACCGGTGCGCAAGCCTGGCTAGCGCGGATGGAAGCGGCCGGGCGCCGCTTTCCGGCTTACGAAGTAGATGTTGCGGACTACGATGCATGTCAGCGAGGTGCCCAAAAGCTTCAAGCGGAAGTGGGCAATGTCGATGTTCTCGTCAATAACGCCGGCATCACGCGCGACGCCAGCTTCAAGAAGCTCGACAAGGTCAACTGGGACGCAGTTCTGCGCACCAACCTCGATTCGCTTTTCAACATGACGAAACCGGTTTGCGACGGCATGGTGGAGCGAGGTTGGGGGCGCATCGTCAATATCTCGTCCATTATCGGCTCCAAGGGCGGTTTCGGTCAGACGAACTATGCCGCCGCGAAAGCGGGCATGCATGGCTTTACCAAATCTCTGGCACTCGAAGTGGCGAAAAAGGGTGTCACGGTCAATACCGTGTCGCCTGGATTTATCGCCACCAGAATGGTCATGGCGGTGCCGCAAGAAGTGCTCGACACCAGGATCATTCCGCAGATCCCGGTGGGACGGCTTGGGCAGCCCGAGGAGGTGGCGGCGCTCGTACTCTATCTATGCTCGCGGGAGGCGGCCTTCGTCACCGGCGCCAACATCGCCATCAATGGTGGACAGCACCTGCAGTAGCGGGCTCGCCAATCTCCACCAGCACGCCTAAGCATCCGAACAGGCGTGCATCCCACACTTTGCACTTTCCCCCGTAAAACATGGCTGATTATTTCGGCACGGTCATTTTTTTCGTAGAACAATCTATATTGTTGCAATGGCAAGCGGCAGGTCGTCGGAACGCAGCCCGTCCACAACCCGGCACAGCATGGCAGCGCATTGCGCCGGGATTCAATCGTCAGGTACAGCAACAGGGGAAGACATGTCGACCTCACCGCTTATCGATGGTAGCGCCCCGCATGGCACCGGCGGGCAGGCGGCACAGACCGACGCGCGTCTGTACAACCATGACCTCGCACCGGTTCCGCTCAACAAACGCACGTGGACCGGCTATTGCATCTTTGCCATGTGGATGTCGGATGTCCACAGCGTCGGCGGTTACACGTTTGCGGCAAGCCTGTTTCTTCTCGGCATATCCGGCTGGCAGGTATTGATTGCGCTCACCATCGGCATTCTGGTCGTGTATGTGCTGATGAACCTGGTCGGCAAACCCAGTTATGTGCATGGCATTCCGTTTCCGGTCATGGCCCGCGTCAGCATGGGCGTCATGGGTGCGAACCTCGCGGCGGTCATCCGCGGTGTGGTGGGCATTGTCTGGTACGGCGTGCAAACCTACTTTGCGTCGAAAGCGGTGGCGACGCTCGTCATTCTGTTTTTTCCAGCGGCTGCGGCGCTGCACGACTTCAGCTTCCTGCGCCTCGACGGACTTGGCTGGGTCAGCTTCCTGTTCATGTGGGTGTTCCAGCTGATCATCTTCCAGCGCGGCATGGAGGCGATCCGCAAGTTCATCGATTTCTGCGGCCCGGCTGTATATGTGGTGATGTTCGCGCTGATGGCGTGGATTCTTTCGCAAGCGGGGCTGGGCAGCCTGAGTCTCACGCTCGGCGGCAAGGTACTGTCCGGCAGCGAGCAGTTCGCCAGCATGGGTAATGCCACGCTGCTGGTGGTGAGTTACTTCGCTGCGCTGTTGCTCAACTTCGGCGACTTCTCGCGCTTTGCCAAGAGCGAGCGTCAGATGAAGGTAGGTAATTTTCTCGGCCTGCCGGTCAATTTCATCGTATTCGCCATCATCACAGTGATCGTGACCTCCGGCAGCGCGACCGTGTTCGGCTCGATGATCATGGACCCGGTTGCAATCGTCGCTCACATCCAGAATAAGGTGGCCGTGGTGATCGGCAGTCTGACGTTTATCGTGGCGACAATGGGCATCAACATCGTTGCCAATTTTGTCTCGCCTGCCTACGACATCGCGAATCTTTTTCCCAAACATATCGACTTCAAGAAGGGCGGCCTCGTGGCCTCGATTCTTGCGGTTCTCGTGTGTCCGTGGATTTTTGTTGACAGTCCCAAGGCGATTACGATTTTCGTCAGCGTGTTTGGCTCAGTGCTGGCGCCGCTATATGGTGTGATGATGGCCGACTTCTACCTCATCAAGAAGCAGCAGATCGAAACGGCCGAGCTTTACAGCATGGCGCCGGCCGGACGCTTCTATTACGACGGCGGCTGGAACAAGGTGGGCATTGCTGCGCTGGTCATTTCCGGCATCATCTCGGTGGGCTGGGAACTCTGCACGCAACTGCTGCACGTCTTGCCCGCCAATAACTTCGGGTGGCTGATCGGTGCAGCGGTGGGTGCTGTGCTTTATGTGGTGATGATGCGGGCGGCGAGGCGCAACTAGCGTGTGGTGCTGCGAAGAGGGTTCGCGTTCATTTATGTAGCCGCGCACGCAGGTCGACGGCGGTCGCCGCGCTGACCGGTTTCGCCGCGTCGTCGAGATGGACCGCAACCTTGCGGTAGACGTCGCGGCAAAACTGCATGCCGGCAGTAGCTTCCGGCATTGCTTCCTGAACAGGTTCGATTTTCTCCGGATTGGTGAGCGCTGCGTCTACTGCCATCTCGTCGGTCGGGTCCGCCTTCATGATGCCGATGCCCTGAATGGTCACAGACAGGCAGGGGTCTGGCATCTGCTTGCCGTGCGTGGCAACGACGTTGAAGTTGATGTTAAGGCGCCAGAATCCATCGTGAATGTTCTGATGAATGATCACGGCCTTCACCAGTTCCTGATGCGACAACAAATACTCGCTGTTTGCCATGAATGTGCTCCTCGAACGCAATCGTCTTTCGAGTGCCGTGCCGCGTAGGACGCTGCATCAGCCCGACATGACATCACATGCCGGATCACATTGTACGAGGCTGAAAATCACAATCAAGACGCGCGCACCAGTCATGCAGCGCGATACGACCTGGACCTGTTTAACAGGCTGGCCGGTGCTGCTTGCGGGTGGTTAACTTTATTTTGGCAGAGGTGAGGTAGCCGCATCCTTGCGGGTAGCCACATGCACCTCTGCCTGAGACGGTGATGTCAGTGAAAGATCAGATAAAGGATGACGAGGACGATTACCGGTACGCCAAGTAGCCAGCCGAGTAAGTAGGGCATGATAGTTCTCCTCCGGTAGATGGTTGTGGTACGAGAACTACCCAGCATTGGGCGTGCCTGGGCCGTGGCTGCGTCGGTTTATATTGTCCCGGATGGTGGTCGCAGGGCCGTCGTCACTCCTACGCTGCGCGCAGCGGTGCGAAGGGCAACTCGCTGTTCATCGCCTCTTGATACGCCGCGTTCAGTCGCGTCATGTCCTGCTTGCGATCGCTTGCCTGCACGTTGCTCAGTCCGGGCAATTCCAGCGTGACAGGGCGGCAAAACGGATAGTCGCGCACCCGCAGTTCGGGTGCGACCGTCGTGAAGAACGCCGTCGTGGGCACGTCGAATCCGGCTGCAATGTGCACGGCTGCGGTGTCTGCAGTCAGCACGTAACGCGCGTGTCTGACCCACGTAAGAAAGTCTGCAGTGCCTGGAGATGCTGCTGTCACATCCACATACTGCGGATGATCGACAGGTCCAAAGCCCAGCACGGGAAAGCCGAACTGCTCGAACAAGCGGCTCACGAGTACGCTACGCACCGGTGTCGCAATGCTGCGGATCGGCGTACTGGCCGTTGGACAGAACAGCACATATGGACGGTTGCGCCACGCCTCGGGCAATGAAGGCAGCTCCAGTGTCTGGAGCCAGCGGTTGGCCTTGTTCGATGACGGCACGCTCGAGGGGGGCACACCGAGCGCATCGAGGAAAAAATCGATCATCGGCAACGACATGAAGCGAGGCCAGAAGAGCTGGTTGCCGAGGTCGATACGCACTTCTTCGCGTGAGATATCCGCAAGCGGCCAAGGCAAGCTGCGAGTGCTCGCAACGCGGCCTTCGGCAAGCGCATAGAGTTGTTCGACGTAAGCTGGCGCCAGTTCCGGCCGGTACACGACGAAGCGCACGTGCGGGTAGATCTGCCGGATCGCTGCCAGCGCGGTCAAGCCGATAATCGAATCGCCGAGCGTCACGCCCATGCCGTTGATCACATGAGCAACAGCGATTTGCGAGTAATCGAGTTCGAATGGCTGGGCGGCTGCGTTGAGGATGCCGGCCTGGCTCGCAAGCGCAACGTGCTCGCCGATCTCAGCGTCGCGCTGCTCGAGATCGTACGGCGCGACGATGCGGCCTTTGGCATCAAGCAGAGAGCCCGGGTAGGCGAGTGCTTCGTCTGCACGTAGGCTTTGCAATTCAATTGTTCCGTGGGTTACGCCGAAGCGTTGAGACCGCGTATTTTACGGCGCTTTTCCGCCGGACGCCGTGAGACTCGCACGCAACTCCTTGCGAATTACCTTGCCGGTTGCGGTCATCGGCAATGTTTCCACAAAGCGTATCTCGCGTGGATATTCATGCGCGGCAAGGCGCGTCTTGACGTGCTGCTGTATGTCGCGCACCAGATCGTCGCCCGGCACAAAGCCCGCATTCAGCACCACGAATGCCAGCACGATCTCCGTGCGTTGCGCATCTGGCGCACCGACCACCGCGGCCATGCAGACTGCCGGATGTTGCAGCAGGCAGTCTTCAATCGACGCCGGGCCGATGCGATAACCAGCGCTAGTGATGACGTCGTCGTTACGTCCGACGAAGCGGATGAAGCCCTCGTTATTACGCTGGCCGAGATCACCGGTTAGCAGATAGCGTCCGCGGAATTTGTCGCGCGTGGCGGCCTCGTTGCGCCAGTAACCGAGGAACATTACCGGATCGGGGCCGGCAATTGCGATGTTGCCGATCATGCCGTTCGGCACGGGCTGGCCATCATCGTCCACAATCGCAACCTCGTGGCCCGGCACCGCTTTGCCGATCGCGCCGATCTGCGGCGGGTACAGCGTCGCGCACGACGACACCACGACGTTGCACTCCGTTTGCCCATAGAACTCATTGATGGTCACGCCGAGCGCGGCGCGCCCCCACGCGATCAGTTCTTCGCCAAGCGATTCGCCGCCGCTCGCCACCGCATGCAACGCGAGCTTCCAGCGCTCCGGATGCGCGACTGTGCGCATCATTTTCAGCGCGGTCGGCGGCAGGAAGGTGTGTGTGACTGCATGACGCGCCATCAGGTCGAACGCGGCTTCGCCGTCGAACTTTTCGAAGCGGCGCGCAAGGACGGTCACGCCGTGATGCCACGCGGGCAGTAGCACATCGAAGAGACCGCCGATCCACGCCCAGTCGGCTGGCGTCCAGATCAGTTGCGCCTGTGCCGGAAAGCAGGCCTGCGACAGTTCCACGCCTGGCAGATGCCCTAGCAATACGCGTTGTGCATGCAGCGCGCCTTTTGGCTTGCCCGTGGTGCCGGAGGTGTAGATGATGACCGCGGGATCTTCGGACGAGGTGTCCACTGGTTCGAACGAGTCGGACTCTACGTTGAGGGCTTCCCAGAACGCGTGCACGTCGCTGGCCGCGGCGGCTTGATTGGCGTCGATGCAATACACAGCTTTCAGCTCCGGCAGCGTGTGGCGTATTTCAGCGAGCTTTTGCAGACCTGCTGCATCGGTGATGAGAGCGGTTGCGGCGCTATCCGCGAGCCGGTATTGAATAGCGTCGACGCCGAACAGCGCGAAGAGCGGCACGGCGATGCAGCCGGCCTTATATGCCGCCACATGCGCAAGCGCAGTTTCGGGCGATTGCGGCAGGAAGATCGCCACGCGGTCGCCCCGCGCGACTCCGCTGCGGCGCAAGGCATTGGCAAACTGATTGGAGCGAGCCTTGAGATCGTCGAAGCTATAGTGCGTGGCGCTGCCGTCGCGATCCTCGTAGATCAGCGCGAGGCGCCCCGAGCCGTCGGCCCATTTGTCGCACACGTCCACGCCAATGTTGTAGCGATCCGGTATCTGCCAAGCGAATGTGGCGGCCAATGTCTCATACGTTTGCGCTGCTGGAAGCATCGCTTTCTCCACGTGTCCCGATCGATCTGAGTCGGGTTCAAGCTCGGATAGTAAACCACCCAGGCTCTTAAGGGACCTCCATGCATCTTTGAATTGCTGCGCCGCACGATAATGCAGCGCAGCATGTCGTGCGTCATTTTGACAAAGGGAAAACCCGTAAACAGTAAAGTGTGGGGTCCTTATTGACTGATTATCGGCTTAACGCTGATCGGGAAACCCCTAACATCGTGTGAGCATGGTTCGCGCTAGTCTTCTCGTCAGAGGAGGCAAACCATGAGACGCGTATTTAATATTGCAGTACTGATGCTCCTTGCGTATTTGACCGCAGGCCGGGCATTAACCCATGCGCAGGCTGGTGAAGAGGGCTCGATCTCCTGCGCGAAAGGCGCTGAGCTGGTCAGACTGGGCGCAATGGATAAGGGTTTCTCCGACGCGGCTTCCAGCGGACAAGGGCAGAATTTCCTGTCGAGTTGCCTTGTGACAGGCGAGGGACGCGTCAACAATCTCGTTGCACGCGACTAAACTAACTTAATTGGACGCTGCAAAAGCGCCAATTTAGGAACTGCATAAGAGGCACGATTAAAGGGCCTAATGCGACCTGTCTGTTGCGTCACAGCATTGTCACGTTTTAGCATCGACCATCTTTCGGCTCGAAATGTTGCGCTGCGCTAAAACAAATCCTCATGACGGCAATTGACCAGAATCTCGGCGACGCTCGCCGAGTTTGGCATTTCTATTGTGTTGGCAACGAGACGCGCGATGTCGTCCGGCTGTGTCATTGCCTCAGGCGGCAGATCTGCAATACCGGCTGCCATTTCCGTATTGACGAACCCTGGGCAAATCGCGGTAGCGCGGATTCCGTCGTCCCAACCGGCGCGCCGTACGGCGTGATTGAGAGCGATGATCGCGTGCTTCGACATCTGGTAGCCCGCATTGAGGTTCTTCACGCGTTTGCCCGACAGCGACGCAATCTGTATGACGCGCGCATTGCCTGCGCGGCGCAAATGCGGCAACGCTGCCTGAATCAGCCGAAACGGTGCCTTGACGTTGATATCAAGGGTCTCTTCGAGCAGCTCGTCCGTGCCGTCTTCGAGACTGATGGGCTTGCAGATTCCAGCGTTGCTGATTAGCACGTTAATGCCGCCGAACCGTTCGATAGTGGCATCGACCCAACGACGTCCCGCTTCCGGATCACGCGCTTCGTACTCGAAGACGAGGCTGTCGGCGTAGCTGTCGTTGAACCCCGCGGGGTTGCGCACGCCCAGCGACAACAGATAACCGCGCCGGTCCAGTTCGTCCGCTATTTCCCGGCCGATACCGCGGCTCGCGCCGGAAATCATCGCTACCTTCTGCATATGATCCTCCCTAGAAACCTGCATCGATGACGATTTTCGTGCCGTCGCTAAAGCGGTTCAAACGAAACGCGTGGGGATTGACCAATGGCGCATCGTTTGCCACGAGGTCGGCCATCAGCTTTCCCGCAGCCGGACCGATGCCGAAGCCGTGACCCGAAAAGCCGGTGCCGATAAACAGCCCGGGTACCTTGTCGACCCCCGAGATCACCGGAATGGCGTCGGGCGTGACGTCCATATAACCCGCCCAACGCTGCGCGATACGTGCGTGACTAAACTGCGGGAACACCTTGATGAACTCGTGCAGTCCCGCATCGACGTAGCGGACGATGGGTTCCGGATCGAGCGTGCGGACATGTTCGAACACCGAAGTCTGATCGAGCGCCCAATGCCGGGGGCGTCGCAGCTCGTCGAAGAAGCGCGCGCCGATCCCGATCCGCAATGCGCCCAGCTGGCTTTTCAATGCTTCGAGGTACTTGAAGAACAGGCGAAAGCAATCGGGCGTGAGGTCGGTGTAGGTACGGAATCCATAGGCCACGGTATATCCACCGTCCGCCCGCTTGCGGAACGCGAACTGCTTGTTGCTTGCGCTGGTGGTCGGGCCACCTTCCAGCGGATCGGTTCGTAGTACTGAGGCACGCACCAGCAATTGAGGCACATCGACATCCAGATTGCCGCAGAAGAGCCGCGACCACGCACCGCCAGCCACGACGACACTCTGGCAGCGGATCGTGCCGTGCTCGGTTACCACCGCGCTGACCCGCCCACCACTCGTTTCGATACCGCGTGCTGCGCAGGGCGTCAGAATCTTCACGCCGCGCTTACGCAAAGCATTGGCGATCGCCGGTGCAGCGCGTTGTGGTTCGGCGCGGGCATCGCCCGGTGTGTATAAGCCGCCTCTAAACGATTTCGCCGCGCCAGGAAGTAACGAGGCGACTGCCTTCGAATCGACCTCGAGCGTATCGAACGCATCCCCTGCGAGCGCGCGTGCATTCGCGAGCCACGTGCGATGACCCTCTATGACCTTTTCATCCTCGGTCATATAGAGAATGCCGCATTGGTTGAAGCCGGTCTCGATTCCAAGGGCACGGTCCAGGCCGCGCCATAGTTTCAGGCTTTCAATGCTCAGTTCGAATTCACGCATGTCGCGATGAGTGACACGCACCCAGCCCCAGTTGCGGCTCGACTGTTCTCCCGCGATATGCCCCTTCTCGCAGAGCGCTACCCGTAAGCCCTTTTCGCTCAGGTAGAGCGCGGTGCTCACGCCGATAATCCCGCCGCCGATCACGACGACATCGACTTCAGCCGGCGGCGTGGTATCGCTAGCGACAGTCTCGACTTGTGGTCCCATATAGGTTGCTGCCCAATAGATAGAGATTGTGTTTAGTGACGTGTTTCGGCGACGGCGGCCTCGCTTGCCGGTGCCTGGACAGATCTACGCTGCCTTCGAGTCATGAGCATGGTGCCCCGTGCTTTACCGCCTTGCCGTGGATTGGCATGGCGATTGGTCCAACGGTCGATATGATTGATTGCATGCGTGAGCGGTACTGTGATCAGCAGATACACGACACCGGCCGCGACTAGCGGCGAAAGATTCGCCGTATTGACCGAGGTGTTCTGCCCAATGGTGAACAGATCGCGCTGCGAGGTCAGCAGGCCGAGAAAATAGACGAGACTCGAGTCCTTGACGATCGAAATGAACTGGTTGGCAAGCGCCGGCAAGATACGGCGAATGCCTTGCGGCACGATCACATGCCGCATGCTGCTCCAATAGGTCATGCCAAGTGCCTGGCAGGCGGACAATTGCCCACGTCCCACGCTTTGAATGCCCGAGCGGAAAATCTCTGCAATGTAGGCCGACGAAATCAGGCCGAGCGCAACGATGGCGAGCGGATACGGGTTCGGACCGAAGATCGCAAGTCCGACCGGAGCCAGCCCCTGACCTACGAGCAGGATGACCAGCGCGGCCGGCAGGCCCCGAAACACGTCGATGAAGATCTGCGCCGGCAACATCAGCCAGCGCGTGTGCGAGACCGCCATCAGCGCGAGCACCATGCCCGCCATAATGCCCAGTACCGTCGAAAACAGCGACAGCACGAGCGTATTGACGAGGCCGGTGCAGAGCAATGAAGGCAACGACCCGATCAACAACGGCCAGTCGAGAAAGTTCTGCAAAAAGGCATTCATGGCGCGCTCCTGTTTTGAGCGTCGGCGGCGCGTTAGACGCCGCCCGGTTGCGTCGCAGTTACGGCCCGGCTAACTGCCGGTCTTCATTGCATACGGCGGCAGATTGGCCGGCTTCGGATAGCCCGGATGGAACTGCAGGTATAGCTTAAGCCAGGTGCCGTCGGCAACGAGTTCGTCAATGGTCTTGTTCAAGGCCGCTTCGAGCTTGGCGTTACCTTTGCGCACCGGAAAGCCGGCGGGCAGATTGACCGCCGAGATATCGAGCTTGTCGGCGATGTTCATCTGCGGATACTTGCCTTGCAGACCTTCGACGAGCGTCTTGTCGACGAAGTAGCCGTCAATATACTTGGAGCGTAGCGACAGGAAGCCTGCATTCAGATTCGGAAAGCGCACGATTTGCGCACCGGGCAGGTAGCTATCCGAATACGTATCTTCGATGGTGCCCTGCACGACGCCGATCCGTTTGTCCTTTACCGAGGCTGGGTCACTCGTGATCGGACTGCCAGGCAAGGTCGCGACGCTTAGCAGACCCGTCAGGTAGCCCTCGGAGAAATCGACCATCTTCAGGCGGTCTTTAGTGATCGAAATCGAACCGGCAGCAAGATCGATCTGCTGGTTCGCCACGCTTGGCAACAGGCCGCTAAAGTCTTGCGCACGGAAGTCCGCGGTAAGGCCGAGTTTTGCCGCAATGGCGCGCAGCAGTTCGACGTCGAAGCCGGTCATCTTGCCGTCGTCGATATACGAGTAGGGCTTGTTGTTTGCATCCACGCCGGCGACGAGCTTGCCGGGTGTCAGGGTGCCCACGTCCTCGGCATGCGCCTGGGTGAGCGCCGCGAATGAAAGAGGAACGACTATCGCAATGAGACGCAGAAAGTGGCGAAAGCGCATGATGTTTGCTCCGTCGAAAGGACCACCGATTGAAGGGTATTACAAAGAAGTCAACGCAATGTCCAGGTCTGTTTCAGGAGAGGGTGGCGCGTGCGCGACCGTTCCAGAGATCGTCGAGCTTGTAGAGCGCGGTGCCGACCGGCACCGCCCATCGGCTCGCCATGCCCGCCACGCTAAGCGGAAACTCGCCTTCGCCGAACGCGCCTGGGGCGGCGTCGAAGCCAAGGATGTGCCGCGCGGTGCGCTGCCCCAGATAGCTCATCAACGCGACGCCGTTGCCGTTGCAGCCGAGTGCGTAATGAATGCCGTCGTGCACGCCGATATGCGCCAGCTTGTCGCCGGTCATCGCAACGTAGCCTTTCCATGCATGCGTAATGCGCACGTCGCGCAGCGCCGGCCAGAGCTGGATCAGCTTGGCGTAGAGGAGCCTCGCGGCTGCGCGCTCGTCCACTTCGCGGATCGCCGGCCGCGAGCCGAAGATCATCCGGGTGCCGTCCGGCGAGGGGCGTGTATAGAACAGATTTCGCTTCGAATCACTAATCATTCGGCGTCCCGGATTGAGCGCATCCATCAGGCCCGCCGGCAGAGCGTCGGTCGCGATCTGATAACTCGCGACGGGCAAGACGCGCCGCGAGACGAACGGTAGCAAGCGTCCCGTATAGCCGTTGGTGGCCACCAGTACCTGCCTTGCTTCGATTTTCCCACGTACGGTATGCACGAGAAAATGCGCGCCACTGCGTTCGATTCGTTCTACTGCAGCGTGCGAATGCAGGCTGGCGCCACGGCGCCGGGCCAGTCCGCGCAGGGCACGATGGTATTTGGCCGTATGGAGGCCGCCATATTCGTCGACGAGAATGCCGCCGTAGTAGTAGTCCGAGCCAATGATCGAGCGTTGCTCGTCGCGCGACACGAGGTGCACCGTGACGCCGGTTTTCTCGCGCAACAGATCGCCTTGTTTGCGCAGGTGTTCGAAATGCCGCTCTGTGAAGGCACCGAAGAAGCGGCCGGTAATCTGCAAATCAGCGTCGAGCGCTTCGTCGGCAATCAGGCGTTGCAGATACTCGAAGCTCGCCGCCGATTCACGCATCAGACGCACGAGGCGCTCCGCGGAGACCCCGCGTATCGCATTGGTCAAAGCGAGCTTCTGTCCGCTCGACACCATCCCGCCGCTGCGGGTGCTGCCTCCCGCGCCGATCTCGGCCGAATCGAGCACCGCGACGCTCGCGCCGTCGCGCGCAGCTTGCGCGGCGGCAGACAGGCCGCAGTAGCCGCTGCCGACGATCACCAGGTCGACGCTATCCGGCAGCGGCTCGCGTGCCGTCTCGGGCGGCGCTGCGTCCCACCAGTAGGGCGCAAGCCGGAAGTCATCGTGGAAGAGCAGGGTGTCGGGTCGCATGGCCTCTTTGAAGTGACAAGCGTAGGAACCAGTCTAGGTTTGCGTCGATCATCCAGTCAAATACGGCCAAAAACGTCTGCTATTCAATTTTGATATGGCATGCTGATCCGGATCGAGGCTCAAAGGAGGGATCTATCCAATGAATCAGCGACAAATCGAGGCCTTCCGGCTGGTGATGCTGCGTGGTTCGATGACGGCGGCGGCCGCAGAACTGGGCACGTCGCAGCCGAGCATCAGCCGCCTGATTGCGGAGCTCGAGCAATCGACGGGGCTCGCCCTGTTCACACGTAACGGGGGGCGCATCCAGGCAACCGATGCGGGGAGCGCGTTTTACCGGGAGGTCGATCGAAGCTTCGTGGGGCTGGAGAAGCTCGTGAATTCCGCGCGCGAAATCCGGCAGTTCGGCACGGGGCGCCTGCGGCTCGTGGCGGCGCCGGTACTCGCGCTGTCGTTTGTGCCGATGGTGATCGAGCGCTTTCTGGCGGCGTATCCGCGCATCGCCGTTGCACTGGAAATGCGTAGTGAAGGGACCATCCAGCGCTGGGCGTCGTCTGCCTATTGCGACATCGGCTTTGCTACCACCACGCCCGATGCATTCGGTGTGACGAGCGCTGAGTTGTATCGCCTCGCCGGCGTGTGCGCGTTGCCGGCCGGGCACCCTCTTGCGGGCAAAAAGCGTATTCACGCGCGCGACCTCAGGGGCCAGCGTCTTGTCCTGTCCTCGTATGCGGACGATACGCGCTCGGCGGTCGATCGTGCCCTGCGTCAGGCAGAAGTCAACCAGGTGCCGACAATCGAAACCCCGTACGGCGCGACGATTTGCGCCATGGTGTCCCGCGGACTTGGGATTGGTGTGGTGAACCCGCTTGCCACGCTCGACACGAATCCGGAGCGGATCGTGTTCCGCCCGTTTTCGCCGGATGTGATGTTCAGGGGTTTTACCTTGCGTCCGCAATTGCAGCACATCAATCCTGTTGTGCAGGCTTTTCTCGACCTCGCTAACGAGACCATGGAGCGTTTCACCTAGAGCTTGCTGAAAGGCCTGCACGCTATAATCCAAGCGGTTATAGGAGCGCCAGGCATGAGCAATGAAAATCTTCCTCACGTTCTCGTGGTGGATGATGATCCCGCAATCAGAACGCTGATTGCGGACTATCTCCGCGAGAACGACATGCGGGTTGCGGCAGCAGCGAATGGCAAGGAAATGGCTGCGGCTCTTAAAGAGTTTGCGATCGATCTGATCGTGCTCGACTTGCGCATGCCGGGGGAAGACGGCATGCAGATCGCCCGGCGAGTGCGCGACCAGTCCTCGCTCCCCATCATCATCGTGTCCGGCAGGCTCGACGAAGCGGACCGCGTCATGGCGCTCGAACTGGGCGCCGACGACTACGTCACCAAGCCATTCAGCCCGCGCGAACTGCTCGCCCGAATCCGCACGGTCCTGCGCCGCACGGCCGCATCTCAGACCCTGATCGGTCGTCAACTCGACGTTCGCGCCTATCGGTTCGCCGGTTGGGAACTGAATATCGGCACCAGAAAATTGACGACGCCAGCCGGTGAACGCATTGAACTCACGAATGGCGAGTTCTCTCTGCTGAGTGCGTTTCTGTCGGCGCCGGGGCGGGTTTTGTCACGCGATCAGTTGCTCGAAGCAAGTCGTCTGTACGACGATGTTTTCGACCGTTCCATCGATGTGCAGATTCTGCGCCTGCGTCGCAAGATCGAGGAAGACGCGTCCACGCCGCAATTTATCAAAACCGAGCGGGGGGCCGGCTACGTCTTCGCCGTGCCAGTGGAAAAATTGAGTTCCGTTGCGCTGTAGCCTGCGCAACGCAAAGCTTCATTTCAAATGTAATAGAACGGCACAAAAGAGAAACAGCGCGGCAATTTCACGCGCTTTAAATAGCCCGGACTACCGTAACTCAAGCGACCCCGGTCAACCAATGATGGGGGCATCCGTCATGGCGCGTGGAAAGAACATTCTGGTTCTCGACGAGGATCCGTTCATGCATGAACTGGTCTCGCTGTGGCTGACGGATGCCGGATACGCTGTCTGCGATTCCGAGACGCTACACACGCTGCGAACCGAGGAACGCCACTCGTTTGCAGTCGTCATCGCCGACCTGAACTCGCCAAAGGTCGGCGCGGCGCAAGCGTTGCAGCAATTGCAGGCCCGCTTTCCAACCGCGTATATCATAGCGGTCTCCGGATATTTTCAGCCTGGACCCGGGACGGGCGCGGAGATGGCGCGACAGCTCGGCGTAGACCGCGTGCTGGCCAAGCCGTTTAGCTGCGAGCAGCTGGTCTCCGCGGTTGGCGGGCTGTTCCATGATGCTGAGGTCCGGTGAGTGTCCATCCTATCGCGAGAACCATGGCCGAGGCCGAGCCAACCAGACGTGTCATCAGCGGACCCTACCTGCACTGGGTCATTGCGATAGGTGCAGGCCTGATCGTCTTGCTGGTATGTGTGGCGTCCGGCTGGGATAGCTGGCGGGCGCGCCGCTTGACCCTCGCAGACAATGACCGTGAAGTGTCCAGCCTCGCGAGCGCGCTTGCCGAACAGACGGCCCGCTCGCTACAGGAGGTGGAGCTGATCCTGAGGCGCACATCGGTATGGGAGCGGGACCCGCGCAACCAGGTGGAAACGCCTGCGGAGAAAGCCGCTTTCCTTAGGCGCCAGATCGACGGCTTGCCACAGATTCGCGAGGTGACGATCGCCGACGAGAACGGCAACCGTATTGCCACTACGGTGCCACCCGCGAACTCGAGTCCGAATATCGCCAATCGTCAGTACTTCCAGGATTTGAGGAAATCGTCCGGAGAGGCGGTCGTGGTGAGCGAGCCGTTGCAAAGTCTCATTGACGGAACGCCGACGTTCGCCGTAGCGATTCGTCTGCAGGACGGGGAGGGCCGGTTTGTGGGTGTGGCGCGTGCGCTTGTCGAAGAGGAGTACTTTAGAGACTTCTATAAACGCATCGACCTGGGCGACGGGGCCGCTATCAAGCTGCTGCGCGATGGCGGCACGCCAATCGTCGAGTTTGCCGCCGAGCCTCAACGAAAGCTGCCCGCCGACGCGCTTGCCGCGACGCGTCAGGTTCCCGGGTTCCCTCTGCTAGTTGTCGTTTCACGTGACAAGTCGGTCGCTTTGGCCGACTGGCGCACAAGTTCGATCAATGCGGTGGTGCGCACCGGCTCGATCTCTGCCTTCGTCGCATTCCTTGCTTATGCGCTGATCCGCCAGATGCGCCGTCTGGAGGACGTGAACAATCGGCTTCGTTCGAGCGAGCGCCGCTGGCGAGCGGTATTCGAAAATGCGCCGCTGGGCGTTGTCGTATTGACCGCAGATGGCCGCTATGTGGCGACCAATCCAGCGTTCCAGCGGATGGTGGGTTACTCGGCGGCTCAGCTCGAAGAGGTGGGTGCGTTCGACATCACGTATCGCGAGGACGTCGCTTCGGCGCGCGAGTACGTCGCCAGACTGCTATCCGGCGTGCACGATACGGTCCGCTTTCAAACCCGCTTCACACATCTGGATGGGCGCGTGGTTTGGGCTGACGTCGGCATGGCGAGTGTTGCGGCTCATCGCCCGCATTCGCAACACCATCTTCCGCAAACCGACGACATGCTGATTGCGACGGTAGAAGACATTACCGCGCACCGCGAGGCCGAACACGAACGCGACCAGCTCGAGGAACAACTGAGGCAATCGCAGAAGCTCGAGGCGTTGGGCACATTCGCAGGAGGCATTGCTCACGACTTCAATAATATTCTCGGTGCGATTCTCGGCTATGGGGAACGGGCCTTCCACTCGTTGCCTGCCGGGAGCGACGAGCGTCGATACGTCCAGCAGGTTCTGAATGCCGGTAACCGGGCGCGGGCGCTCGTCGAGCGTATCTTGACCTTCAGTCGAAGCGGTATGGCCGCGCGCGTTCCCGTCGATGTTTTGCTTGCAGTCGCTGAGACCATCGAGTTGCTAAAGGCTCGCTTGCCCGACAACATCGAGCTCGATATCAGGCTCACTGAAAAGGATACCTACGTTGCTGGCGACGCCACGCACCTGCACCAGGTCGTCATGAATCTTTGCAGCAACGCGGTCCTGGCGATGCCGGCGGGCGGCACACTAGCAGTAACACTCGAAGATCAGCATCTGATATCTGCCAAAGCGTTATCGGACGGAATCGTAGGGCCTGGTGATTTCGTCAGGCTGAGCGTTAGCGATAGCGGCACAGGAATCCCGCATGAAGTACGCGGACGCATGTTCAATCCGTTCTTTACGACACGCAAGACCGGTGAGGGGACCGGACTCGGACTTTCGCTTGTCGACGGAATTGTGCGCGAGTATGGCGGCGGCATTGACGTTCACAGCGTGGTCGGGGAGGGCACGCGATTCGATATTTACCTTCCCGTCACTGCAGCGCCGCCGCCCGCCGTCGAGGATATTGCCGAAACGCTGCCCCGCGGTGAGGGGCAGGTGGTGCTGATCGTCGATGACGAAGATGCGCTGGTGACGCTTGCCGAGGAGGTGTTGGCCGAACTGGGTTATGAACCCGTGGGCTTCCGATCCAGTACCGCTGCATTGCGGGCGTTCGAAGACGATCCGGACCGCTTCGATGTGATCGTTACGGACCAGACCATGCCTGACCTGACAGGTCTTGAACTGGCGGCCCGCATTCGCGCGATTCGGAACACGCTGCCGGTTATTCTCTGCAGCGGTTACGGCAATCCGCTTCTCGAGAGCGAAGCGGCCAACGCCGGTGTCGCGGCGTTGCTACGAAAACCACTACGTTCGGACGAGTTGGCGCTTACGCTTCATCGAGTCCTTAGTCAGTGAGTGGCGCCTCAGCCCGGCAAGACGCTTAGCTGATAGCCATAGCAGTTCACCGTGTTGATATGAACCAGCGGCACATGCGTCTTCAGCTTGGACCTCAATCGCCAGATTAACGGACTGACACTGCTGGAAGTGACGATGTCTTTGCCGGGCCACGCATAGCGTATCAACTGCTCGTGAGGGACGGGGACATTGACCTGTCGCATCAGACATTCGAGTAACAGGTATTCGGTCTTTGTCAGGAGCAGGCGGCGCTCCCCACTCACCAGTTCACGCGTCATGGAATCAAGCCGGAGCGGCATCACGGCCTGCTGTTCGCCACGCGAGCGTGTCAGGGCGGCCCGGTGTAGTGCCTGCAGACGTTCATGCATTTCGATGAACGAGAACGGCCGGGCAAAACAGGCGTCGGCGCCAGCGCGTAACGCTGCGGTTCGCCCCTGAGCGGTGGCCCCTGCGAGAATGACGATCTGGATCGCAGTACGAGCAGCGGCCGAGAGCCTCGCTAGCGCCGAGTCCAGTTCAGAGTAGACGCCTGGGTCGTTGATCATCAGGATCACCGCGTCGAACGGCTCCAGCATGGCCCGCCGCACGCCCTGAACCACGTCGTGGGTGCGGCACAGGCTGTGGGTACTTTCGTGCAAGGCTTTATACAACCAGCTGGCCTCCGGATGCCGTGGAGAAACGAAAAGTATGCGCATGGTTCGGGACTCACTCGAGGTCTGTGTCCCGGAGAACCTTGCCGATGATCCGGTCATAGTCCGCGCTGAGAATTCGCTGCATAAGCGTGTGCCTGCTGCAAGTGGTGTCGAGTAACAGTTTCGCTGGCCCCGATTGCCGGTCTATTGCATGCGAGACGGGCTGTGTTACAGGTGTAACTGATGGGGTGAGTCGATTTGGGTTTTAATTCGGTTTTGGCAGGTATGAGTTGCTTGCGCAATCGCGCGGCATCGCATGCGAGATGAAAATCTTGCAATGTTGACGTCATACCCGTTAGCTCCGGGGCCGGTTTAATCTAAGGCCGTCTCCGTGCGTCCTGTCTTGGGGACGCGCGGCAGACCGCTGCGTCCCCGGTAAAACCCTCAACCTTGTGCAGGTCACTGTGAAGAATGCCACTTTGCGTCAACTCAAGACCTTTGAAACTGTCGCACGCCGCCTGAGTTTTTCCCGGGCGGCGAACGAGTTGAATCTGTCGCCGCCGGCGGTCTCGACGCAGATCAAGCATCTTGAGGAACATGCAGGCGTATCGCTGTTTGAGCAGCTTGGAAAGAAAATCTACCTCACACCCGCTGGTCAGGAAATGCTCCGCCATAGCCGCGCGATCATTCATTGTTTCCGTGAAGCTGAGGAAACCTTGGCAAAGATGAGAAGCCTCTCGGGTGGCAGTCTTAGCATTGGTGTGATCAGTACCGGCGGATATTTTCTTCCGCGATTGCTGGCGGAATTCTCGGCACAAAACAAAGCGGTCGAGCTGGATCTGACCGTGGAAAATCACGACGCGCTGCTTGGACGTCTGGAAGAGAATCGAATCGATCTCGCCATCATGGTAGGCGCGCCCGCGGATCATAAATTCGTTAGTACGCCGTTCGCGCCGCACGCGTTTCTGATTGTCGCTTCGCCGCGTCATCCACTTGCTGGCAAAGAAAACATCCGCCTGTCCGATCTGCGTAGCGAGCGGTTTATCGTTCGCGAGAAAGGTTCGGACACGTGGAATGCAATGCAACAGTGTTTCGACGGTCAAGTGCAGTTGAGCGAGCCGATGGAAATCCGCAACACGGAAGCGATCAAGCAAGCGGTGATGTCGGGAATGGGCGTCAGCTTCCTTTCTGCTCATACGGTTACGCTCGAATTGCGGGCAGGCATGCTGGCGGTGCTCGACGTCGCGGGTTTTCCGGTAGTGCAAAAGTGGCACGTGGTACACCGCCTGGACAAGCAACTTGCACCCGTCGCTCAAGCCTTCAAAACGTTTTTGAGCAAGGAAGGGGAGATGCAGACCAGTGAAATAGTGACTGCCGTCGACCACCACTAAGCTTGGTCTTTGCGAACGTCTAACGGCAGCATTGCGGGCCGTGTCGATCTACAGCGCTTAGGAGCAACCCTACTTATCGCATTTCCTGCGAGGACAATGGCGTGACGCGCGTCACGTTCTCAGCGAGCACAGATGATGTTCCTGTGCTCGCCGTGGTCGCGACCGGTGTCGGTGCGTCTGCTGATGTTTCTGTGTTCACGGCGTCCTTGAAGCCGCGAATCGCCGTGCCGAGATCTCCGCCTACTGTGCGAAGCTTCTTCGTTCCGAATACGAGCGAGACGATCAACGCAACGATTAGCCAATGCCAGATGCTTAGTGAGCCCATGATGGTTCCTTGATTAACCTTAAGACAGTGCCTGCTTCAGCAAGTCGAGATTCAGCGCGACGATCAGAATGGTGGCCAGCGCTGCGACGAGGATCGTAGATTTGCCGGCCGTGAATTTGCCCATTACGCTGCGGCGTGACGAAAGGACCACGAGTGCGACGAGCGGGATCGGCAGAAAGAAGCTGAGAGCGACCTGGCTGATGACCATTGCGTTGACAACATTGAAATGCAGGCCAATTACAAAGGCCGGCACCATGGTGACGATGCGGCGCGTCCAGACAGGAATTTTGAAGTCGACGAATCCCTGCATGATGACCTGACCGGCCATCGTGCCTACTACCGAGCTCGACATGCCTGATGCCATCAACGAGATCAGGAATACCGCGGCGGCGCCGACGCCAAGCAGGGGAATCAGCGAGTGATACGCCACGCTGATGTCCGAGATTCCGTCCGCGGAACGCGGGAACACCGCCGCCGACATCATCACCATCGCCAGATTGACGAAACCTGCAATGCCGAGCGCGATGAGGACCTCGCGGTTAGAGAACCACACCAGCCGGCGGCGTTCCTCGTCATTACGCGCAGGAGTCCTGTTTTGTGTCAGGCCAGAATGCAAAAACAACGTGTGCGGCATGATGGTTGCACCGATGATACCGACGGCAAGCGTGATCGCATTGCTTCCGTGCAGCCGCGGCACGATGCTGCCGATTATCGTTGCGTGCCAGTCGGGCGGAGCAATGAAGAGTTCGCAGACGTAGCTGAGCCCAATTACGGCGACCAGGGTGGCGATGACCAGTTCGAGTGGGCGAAAGCCTCCCCGGTCGAGCAGCAGGATAGCCATCGTCACTACAGCGGTGACGACCAGGCCGCAGAGCAGTGACACGTGAAACAGCAGTGAGACGCCCAGGGCGCCACCGAGAAATTCGGCAATGTCGGTCGCCATCGCGGCGATCTCCGAGCCGTACCACATTGCCTTCACGACGGGTTTCGGGAATTGCTCGCGGCACAGTTCCGCGAGATTTCGCCCTGTGACGATGCCCAGTTTGGCCGACATGGCCTGGAACAGCATGGCGACCACACTCGCCACGACGACGACCCACAATAACTCATACCCGCACGACGAACCCGCCTGGATATTGGTCGCAAAGTTACCCGGATCCATGTAGCCGACCGACGCAATGACGGCGGGGCCAACGAACGGCAGAAAAGCGCGTACACCTTTACGACGTCCGCTCAGCACATCGCGCACGGCTAGCTCGGTTTGCTGTGTCGCGCCAGACAGTGGTGCACCGCTCGGCTGGAGTATCTTGAGAAATGGAAGCATCGTCTTAACCTTGACCCACCGGAATTGAACGCAACGGCTAATGGAGCGCGACGTCGGTCGCCTACCCGCCTATGCCGGTCCTTTTGCGCCGCCCCGAACCGTTTATGTCCCGGGCGGCAACTCAGTACGACTTCTGTTGCAGCCGTTAAATCGGCAATATGTCGGGACGGTTATTGGGGAACCGCGCAAGCGTCTCGGCGGTGATGTTCAGATGCTCCATGACCATCTTCGGTGGGGTGTGCGTCAGCCAGTCGGACAGCGACACTTCGGCGAAGTGATCAGCCTTGAAGATCTCAAGGAAGATCAGGTCGGTGTTGCCCGTGTTCTGCACATAGTGGCCGAGGCTCTTCTTCACATAGCCGATGTCGCCGGCACGGAAATCGGCGGTGGCGGCCTTAGGACCCGTGTCGAACACGGTCATGCGTGCTTCGCCTTTAATGTAGTACTGCCATTCGTCTGCGTTCGGATGCCAGTGCAGTTCGCGCATGCCGCCCGGCTTGATCGTGACCAGGGCTGCGGCGACTGTGGTGGATGCATTGAAATTGCGACTGTCGGCGATCTGTACCATGCCGCCCTTGGTCAGCTTCGTCGGCGGCATATCGCTGAGCGAGAAGATGAACGGGTGAGCAGGCAGGCCTAGCGGGGAAGCCACCGCTCGTTGTGCGGCGTCCAGTGGACCCGGGTCTTCACCCTGGAAGATCCAGAGATTGTCGACCGGAATGTTCTTGAATGCGTCCGCGGGGACGTTGAAGTTGGCGGCGAGCACTTCTGGCGGCGTGTGGGCAATCCAGTCGGTCAGCAGTAGCGTGTTGAATTCCGATGCGCGGCCGTTGTCGAACGCGAGCAGGAATTCGGCGCCCGTCGGTCCCAGACCTTGCAGCGAGTGCGGAAGGCCGGGCGGGAAGTACCAGAGGTCACCGGTTTTCACGTCGGCCACTTGCGGACGGCCTTGTTCGTCGAGAATTGTAATCCGGCACTTGCCGTCGAGCATGATGGCCCATTCGGCTTGCTGGTGCCAGTGCATCTCGCGGATGCCGTTGGCGGCGAGGCGCATGTTGACGCCCGAAATATCTTCCGAAATGGCGAAGTCGTCCTGCGTGACCTCGCGAGCCCAACCGCCGTTCTGGTAGCGCTTGTGGGCATTGTTGAACGAGGCCCAGAAAAGCGGCATGCCATTGATATCGGTAGCCGGCGGATTCTGGAACGACGGGAACTGACCCGCCAGTGTCGGATTTTGCGGACCGGGGTCGTTCAGGCTCGTCGGGCTCTTTGCGTTGATTTGGCCTTCGGGTGGTCGATCGGGGTTGCCGAACGACGCGGCTTTAGCGGTGGCGGCTACACCGAGCGCTGCAGCCGAGGCTGCAGCGCCAACCAGAACTTTGCGTCGCGACAGGTCAGTCATGTTTCTTTACCTTCTGTGGTTTAACTTGAAAAATATACCGCCACAATTTCGTATTCCTATATAAAAGGAAATCGATTGAAATGTGTCGTCATTCAACAAAACAGGTTTCTGATTTACAGCGAGATTACATCTGGAAAACGACGGCCGGAGAGCAACGCGTTACGTCAATCTCTCCTTGGAGGCGATAGTAGTGGGGTGTTTGAAGATGCGACAGTAAAACTTTTGGAACGAAACGATAACCTGGGCGTTATCGTTTCTGGGTCTTGGACCTGCGGAATTTCGCAAGTGTCTGGCAGTTAACTTCCGCGAACGGTGGATTAATAGTTTTTTAGTTTCCGTTGCTGCACAGACCTGCTTTAGAACCGGTGACGGAAGCCTGCTACAAACAGTAACTGACGATTGTTTGCGGATGGTGTCACATTGAACATCGAAGCATTGAATGCCGGATTGCCACCGCCGCCGCTCACCGTCTGGTAGAGACTCTCCAGGTAGACATCGGTGCGACGGCTAAACTGGTAGTCGGCCTGTACGATCGCCTCGTGCCATTTGGGGCTAAGGCTTTCGGTCGACGAGTCGAAACGTCCATCAGTGTACGTATAGGATGCGGAAAGCGCTAAAGCGTGGGTGACGAAATAACGGCCGTTGATTTCGAAGTTGTTAAAGCGAAGCAGGCTGCCCACCAAGGGCGCGAGGTTGCCGCCTTGATAGACACTCGTCACGTCGTTGGTCGACGAATGGGTCCACACCAGTCCAATGGATGCCGGACCGAAGTCGTATTTTCCACCGAGCCCCCAGAGCTGCTGACTTCCGCCGGTGATGACGGCGTCGCTATCGTCGTTGGTGACAGCGCCGCTCGCGTTGACGTTAGCAGCGCCAGCCGAACGATTGATCTGGAGATAGCTGGCGACGAGAGAGACCGGTCCGTTGTCGTATTTGGCGCCCATGCTATAGGCGCGATCGTTCGAAAACTCGCCGGCCTCATTCGAGAAGCCATACATCGTGCCTACGGTCAGACCGCGATACGTCGGGCTTTCATATCTTACGGAGTTCTGGATGCTTTGATGCCGGATCATGTCGTCGTTGTCGAACGGGTGATCAGCAAGATTGCCGGCCCAGCCGAGACCTTCGGCGCTCAGCGCCGAGAGGTATTGGGACATAAAACTATACTGCCGTCCCGCTGTGATCGTGCCGTAGGTGTTCGAACTCAGGCCGACATAGGCCTGGCGGCCAAACAGGTCGCCCGAGTTGCTGAGCTTTCCGTTGGCGCTGGAGAAGCCATCTTCCAGCAGGAAGACGGCGGAAAGGCCGCCGCCCAGATCTTCCGAACCCCTCAGGCCCCAGCGTGTTCCGCTGATGCCGCCACTGTCCATTTCGATGCCGCTGTGACCGGGTGCGCCTGCGCCGCCGGTTGTCTGGTTGTTTGCATAGATCAGTGCGGTATCGACGATGCCGTAGAGGGTGACACTGCTTTGTGCATAGCTGGTTCCTGCCCAGGAGAGTAACAACGCCGCTGTGAGTAGCGACTTTCTCATGTTGATGATCATTTCGTTTGTCGTGATTGCGTGTGGGGAGACGTCGCGATCTATGGGGTCGGACAGATCGTGATATCGCTGCGTATATAACGAGGAGAAAAAATAAAGTGCGGCAGATCGCACCTTGATTCGCAGCTGAAGCGATATACCTCTCGTCGAGGCGACATCTTAGCGGCACGACTGCCGCTGGAACCGGTACAGTCGCCGGACTTGGCGAGGAGCACAGTTAGATCCTGACGGTTTTATTACGCGCTGTCGCGGCGCCCTGCGGTGGCTAAGTGCCAAGGCTCCCTTGCGAGCCGCTTAATGCTGAAAGCCCTTCCACGATCTCTTCAAACGACGGTCTTGCGGCCACCGTTGTGCTAAAACATGCGGCCTGCAGCCTTAACAAGGCAGCGAGAGTGTCCGGCTCCGCTTCACGTTCATCGATTCGCTCGATCAACTCTTCAAGCAGACAGCCAAACGCCCGCACTTCGATGCGCTCGAGCAAAGGAGCTAGTGTCCCGTCGTCTCTCGCATAGAACGACGCGGCGCCGAAGTCGCCCAATAAGGCTCTTCCCTGACCGCAATGCAGAATGTTGTGGGCATAAAGATCGCCATGCATGATGCCTCGCCGATGCAGATGACGGGCTGCTGAAGCAATGCCGCATGCAATGCTTAACGCCGAGGAGAAATCGAAGCGGGTGTCGTTGCTGTAAATATCGCGCGTACACGAATCGAGGCTGGGCGGACCAGCCAGGTTCCTGAATTGCGGATCGATCAACTCCATGACGAGGCCATCGCTCCCCGCTGGATGCTCTTTGAGCTTGCCGAGCACCGGAATCAGATTGGGATGAGCGCCTGCGTTGATGCAAGCCGCCATTTCGCAGTGGGGCAAGCCATCGCTGGTCACGTCGCCCTTAAAGAGCTTGACGGCCACATGGCGAGCGTCTTTTTCGTGTTTGCGATGCGCTGCGCGATGAATGACACCCGAGGCGCCTTCGCCGAGTTGATGATGCAATTCCAGCGCATCCCAGTGCACGTCCGCGATCGGCGTTTCTGTCAATGCTGCGGCTTCCAGTTTCGCGGTAAACGGATTGCCGGCATACGCCAGCCACGAGAGCCGAGGCAGTTTGAGCAACGCGGCTGGCAATTCCGCAAGCCGGTTCGCCGCGAGCCGGATCAGTTCGAGACGGGTACATGCGGTCAGTTCCGTCGGCAATGTCTGCAAGCGGTTCCCGGCCAGCATCAGCTTCTGCAGCTGCGAGCAGTTGCCGATTTCAGGCGGAAGCGTTTCGATTTCGTTGTCCGTCAAGATCAACCAACGGAGTGCGGGTGGCAACGATCGGCCCGACACCGTATGGATGCGGTTTGCCTTGAAGCCCACCATGCTTAACTGCTCGCACTGGCCGAGTACTTCGGGCAGCTCGGTGAACTGATTGTCCGAGCAGAAGATGATGCGCAGTTTTTTCAGGCGGGGTAGGTCATCGGGTAGCGACGAGAGCGCGTTGCCGGCGAGATCGAGAATTTCCAGTGTGTCCGCGAGATCCAGAATTTCGCGCGGAAATTCGTGGAGCCCGCAGGCCAGTTTCAGGCGTTGCGTACCGGTCAGTTGTCCCGCAAGCAATTGGTCGAGAGTCGTTGTCACTGTGATGGGCTGTGCGTGGAGCGCACCGGTAAGTTTTGATTTCGTAAGGAGCGATTTTACCGGCAAGGGCTTCCTGGTGGTGCGGCGCAACGTACGCGCGGTTATTCGCTCATCTATCGGTGTGCGGTCGGCTCGACAGCCGGGTAAGTCCCGATGACAGACGGGGGGCCGACGGTTTATGCATAAATTGAACGGTCATGCTTTTATTTACACAGCGAATGCTCACACGTATGATGGACTGAAAAAACGGACTCGTCTGCTTCGCGGAAGCCCATCTATATCAAGGAGACGCCTGATGCATGTGAAAGACCTGTTTCAACTGGAAGGCAAGGTGGCGCTGATTACCGGCGGCTCGCGCGGGCTCGGTTTGCAGATGGCCGAGGCGCTGGGAGAAATGGGCTGCCGCGTGGCGATCACCGCGCGCAAGGCCGACGAACTGGCAGAGGCGAAAGCGCATCTCGAAGGGCTCGGCATCGAAGTCCATACCATCGTCAACGACCTTGCGAAATTCGACAGGATTCCCGATCTTGTCAGCGAGGTGCTAGGGGTCTACGACCACATAGACATTCTCGTCAACAATGCCGGCGCAACGTGGGGCGCTCCTGCAGAGGACTATCCTGACGAGGCGTGGCACAAGGTCATGAACCTGAACATCAATGCGCCATTCTTTCTCGCACGCGAAGTCGGCAAGCGCAGCATGATTCCTCGCCGCTCCGGCAAGATCATCAACATTGCCTCGATAGCTGGCCTGAAGGGCGCGCCAGCCGGCATGAACACGATTGCCTATAACACCTCGAAGGCCGCGGCGATCAACTTCACGCGAGCGCTGGCTTCCGAATGGGGCCGGCACAACATTAACGTCAACGCCATCTGCCCGGGCTTTTTCCCCTCGAAGATGTCGGCGGGACTGCTCGCCACCATGAGCGAAGCCGTGATTGCGCAATCGCCGCTGCACCGGCTCGGCGGCGAGGAAGATCTGAAGGGTTCGGTGGTGTTTCTCGCGAGCGAGGCGTCGCGCCATATTACCGGCCAGCATCTGGCGGTAGATGGCGGCTCAAGCATCGTCTGACGACGAGCGCAGACAGGCAGACGCATACAAGAACATGAGGGCAGCAGATACCATGAATACGCTTCATCACGCGCACTGGCCGACTGGCGTGCCACTGCACCTGAGCTTGCCGGAAACCAGCCTGTTCTATAACGCCGAGGTCGCGGCAACCCGCTTTCCGGATAAGCCGTTCATCATCTTCTACGATACGCCGGTTACGTTTGCGGAGTTCAAAGATGAAACCGAACGGATCGCGGGTTTCCTGCAACAGGAGTGCGAAGTAAAGGCTGGCGACCGGGTTCTGCTCTACATGCAGAACAGTCCGCAATGGGTGCTTGCCTACTACGGCATCCTGCGAGCGAACGCGGTGGTTGTGCCAGTCAATCCGATGAACCTGACGGACGAGTTACGGCATTACGTGGAGGACAGCGGCGCGACGACCGCCATCGTCCCGCAATGCCTGTATCCACAGATCGAGCCTTTGCTGGGCGAGGCGCCAGGGCAGGGCCTGAAATATGCAATCGTCGCGACTTATAGCGACTACCTGAAACAGCCGTTGCCCATTACGCCTCCAGAGTTCGTCACTGCGCCGCGAAAATCCATCGAACGTCACGGTGTCACAGCATGGAGCACGGTGCTTGAACGTCGCCTGGCTCCAGGGCCGCTCACTGCCGGCCCAGACGATCTGTGCGTGATGCCATACACATCCGGCACCACGGGCAAGCCGAAAGGTTGCATGCACACGCATCGCAGTGTGATGAGTACGTCGGTGGGTGGTTGCGTGTGGTTTGGGGGATCGCAAGACAGCGTTCATCTGTCGGTATTGCCGATGTTTCATGTCACCGGCATGCAGGGCGGCATGAACGGTCCGTTGTATGCAGGCGCAACCATCGTCATATTGCCGCGCTGGGATCGCGACGCAGCGGCGCAATGCATGCAGCGCTATCGCGTTACCGCGTGGCAATCCATCTCGACGATGATGGTCGACTTTTTGTCCAATCCGAAGCTTGCTGAATACGATATTTCCAGCCTGAGCGGTACGCGCGGCGGCGGCGCCGCCATGCCGGAGGCGATTGCGCGCAAGCTCAAGACACTGACCGGCCTTGACTATGTAGAAGGCTACGGCATGTCGGAGACGATCGCCGGGACGCATATCAACCCGCCTCATCGTCCCAAACCGCAGTGCCTTGGCGTTCCTGTATTCGATCTCGATTCGCGGGTGATCGATCCGGCCACGCTGCAGGAAGTGGCGCGGGGCGAAACCGGCGAAATCGTCGTCAACGGACCGCAGATCATGCGGGGTTACTGGCGCAATCCCAAGGGGACGGCTGAGGCGTTTGTCGAGCTCGATGGCAAACGTTTTCTGCGCACTGGCGATCTGGGGCATATCGATGAAGACGGCTATTTCTTCATGACCGATCGCCTCAAGCGCATGATCAACGCATCCGGCTACAAGGTCTGGCCAGCCGAGGTGGAAGCGCTGATGTACCGGCACCCGGGCATTCATGAGGTGTGCGTGATCGGCGTGCAGGACGAGCGTCGTGGTGAAACGGTAAAGGCGCTGGTCGTGCCCGCCGCCGGTTATGCAGGAAAACTGACTGAGAGCGACATCATCGACTGGGCGCATGAACAGATGGCGTCGTACAAGGCGCCGCGGTTTGTCGAGTTCGTGACGTCGCTACCCAAATCGGGCAGCGGCAAGATCCTGTGGCGCAAACTGCAGGAAGAACACGCCGCGCGAGCGGCAGGAGGAAAAGCATGTTGAGCACCGCACTCGAAATTCCTGATGTCCGTCATCTGGTTTCACCGGAGGAGTGGCAGGTTCGTCTCGATCTCGCCGCCGCCTACCGGCTTGCGCGGCGTAATCCCGGGTACGATCTTTAGAGAAGGGCCAACAAAGCGGAGCGTCCTGCCGCTTCAGCCGATGCGCCACGACAGTTCATGCGTGTGGCCGTCTCGCGGCAGTCTTAGCGTCGCCACGAGTCCTTTAACCGCGCCGTTGCGCAGCGTCAGTGTGCCACCATGTGCGGCCGCAACGCTGCGTGCGATCGTCAGTCCGAGTCCTGTTCCGCCGCTTGCCCCGCTACGCGACGCCGACACGCGGAAGTACGGCTCGAACACGCGCTCGAGCAAGGCCTCGTCGGCGATGCCGGGGCCTTCGTCGCTGATGGCGATGCACAAGACGGCGTCATCGTCGCTTACGCTGATCTTCGCGCTATCGCCATAGCGGATCGCATTGTCGAGCAGATTCTGCAAACAGCGTTTCAGATTGCGTGGATACCCGGACAAAGGACGCGTCGCACGACCTTCGATACTGACTTCATGACCCGCCTCGCGGGCATCCTCTGCCAGGCCTTCCAGCATCGAATTGACTTCGATCTCGTGACGCTCTTCGGTAATCTCCACGCCTTGCACGGCATCGAGCGTCGCGCCGACCATCGCTTCCATCTCATCGAGATCGCCGCGCAAGCGCTCGCGTGCTTCGGTGTCGGGAAGCATCTCGGTGCGCAGCCGCAGCCTTGTGAGCGGCGAACGAAGATCGTGTGATACAGCCGTCAAAAAGCGTGTGCGTTCAGCGAGACTACGGGTGAGCTGCTCCTGCATCGCGTTGAACGATTGCGCCGCGGTTCGCACCTCCAGCGGACCTGTTACCGGCAGTGGCGGACGGTAGATGTTGCGGCCCAACGCCTCGGCGGCCTTCGCCAGTTCCTTTAGCGGTTTGACTGCAAAGCGCACGGCCACGAGCGCGAGCAACAACACGGCCGTGAGACGCACCAGATAGATCCGCAAGAGGTAGTCGAGCACCAGCGAGCCGGGCTCGGTCTGCATGCCGGCCTGTCCTTCGTTGGCGTGCACGTCGAGCCACTGACCCTGCGGCAGTTTCAATTGCAGATGAAAATCGCCCGACGGCATGCGCGAATTGAACAGGCCGAGGATGCCGTTATGATGGCCCTTATCGTCGCGCAACTGAACGTCAAGCAGATGTACTTCGATGGCTTCACCGAGACGACGGCGGATCACGCCCGCTATCAGGTCGCTAACGGCGCGCTGTGCGAGCGACCCGTCAACCGGTACGGCAGCGGGCGCGTCGATCCATTGCAAGCGGTAGCGTTGATCGCCGAGTTGCCTCGCGATCGAATCACGCGCGGTATCGTCCGGGGCGTTCTGAAGCAGACGCACGGTATCCGCGAGCCGGCTGGCAAACAGGCGCGCGGGAATTTCAAGCGTGCGGTTGTCATGTGTCTCGAACCAGATCGTGCTGGTGAAGAGTTGCCCCGCGAACATGCCGATCACCAGAATCAGTACAAGCCGTCCGTACAGTGTATCGGGCCAAAGGCGCAGTTTCATCAGTGTGAGTGGCTCATCGAGGTGCTTCAGGCTTCATGTGTGACATCGGCCGCAAGCATATAGCCCTCGTTACGCACGGTGCGGATCAGTCCGGTGCCGCGCGCCGAGTCCTTGAGGTGTTGACGCAGACGGCTGATGCATACGTCGATCGACCGGTCGAGCGGCGTGCGCTCCTTGCCGAACACGCGGTCGAGCAGAAACTCGCGCGAGAGCGGCCGGTTCGGATGATCGAGGAGCGTGCGTAGTGCGCGATAGTCGGAGCCGCCGAGCGAGACGATCATGCCTTCGGGCGAGCACATCTGCTTCATGCGAGTGTCGAGCTTCCATCCAGCGAAGTTCACGAACACGGACGAATCCGCGAGCCGTTCGCCAGGCACGCTGCGCGTGCGGCGCAGCACCACCTTGATCTTGGCAACCAGTTCGCGCGGGTCGAAGGGCTTCGGCAAGTAGTCGTCGGCGCCCATCTCCAGTCCGAGGATGCGGTCAAGCAGGCCGCCTCGTGCGCTCAGAATAATGACCGGTACGCCGCGTTCGCGCCGCAGGTCGCGCGTGATATCGAGGCCGTCCTCCCCTTCGAGCATCAGATCGAGTACGACGAGATCGACGTGCGACGTGTTGATGACCTGCTTCATCTGCACGCCGTTTTCGACGGCGGTCGCTCCATAGCCCATGCTGCGCAGGTAGTCCTGCAGCAGTTGGCGAATGTTGGGGTCGTCGTCGACAACGAGTATGTGGTCCATCGTGAGTTCTTGTTTGCGGGGCGCGGGGCATCTACACATCTGCGCATCTACGACGCAATCACCGCGATCGCGTCCGCGCCAACACATTCCATTACAAAACAGCCTTGTTTCAACACATCGCCATTACATTGCACCGCTAAAGTGGAGTCCGCAAATGGCAATCATTCTCATTCAAGAACTATACCATGTCGATTTTCCGGTTTCAGTCACGGGCTCACTTCCTTGGCTCAGTCGCGCGCGCCATGGTGGCGTGCGCGGCGGTTGGTTTCGCCATGCTCGGGGCCGGTGGAGCAGCGCATGCTGCGACGACCCCAACCGGAGAAAGGCCGGCCCCCGGAACAATGCCGGCCACCGGAACAAGCTCGGCACCCGGAATATCAAGCCCGGCGCCCGCGCAGACAGTGACAGACCTTGCCGGCCGCACGATCCGCATCCCAGCGAACCCGCACCGCATCCTGCTTGGCGAAAGCCGCTTGCTGATGGCGGTCGCACTGCTGGAAGGCAAACAGCCGTTGGAGCGTATCGTCGGATGGCAAGGCGATCTGCCGACCATGGATCCGCAGACCTTCGACGCTTACGCCGAGCAATTTCCGGGCATCAGGCAGGTTCCGCTGATTGGCAAGGCAACAGAAGACAGCATCAGCGATGAGAAGGCGCTGAGCCTCAAACCCGATCTCGCCATTTTCAGTCTCGCGGGTCACGGCCCGAGCCGTTATAACGCGCTCGTCAAGCAACTCGAGGCGACCGGTACGACGGTCGTATTCGTCGACTTCCGTTTGCATCCGATGCAGAACACACTGCCCAGCATCGAACTGCTCGGCAAGGTGATGCACCGCGAGCCGGAGGCGAATGCGTACGCGCAGTTCTATCAGCAGCACCTGGCGCGCGTGCAGGCCGTGGTGAAACAGATTCCGTTGCAGCAGCGGCCCACGGTCTTTATCGACCTGTTAGCTGGCGCGTGGGATGCTGGTTGCTGCCATACCGCCGGCAACGGCAACTTTGGCGAGTTCATCCAGGCCGCAGGCGGACGCAACATCGCGGCGGGCTTGGTGCCTGGCGTGCTCGGCGACATCAGCATGGAGCAGGTCATCGCAGCACGACCCGATGTGTATATCGCCACTGGCAGCCGCACCAAGCCGGGCCTCGCATCGTTGCGGGTCGGCGCACTGACGAGCGAGCACGATGCGCAAGCGAGCCTCGCGACGCTCGTCGCACGGCCGGGCTTCGATACGATCAAGGCAATCCACGACGGCGACGTGCATGGTATTTCACACAACTACTACGATTCGCCGTACAACATCGTGGCGATCGAGGCGTTTGCGAAGTGGTTTTATCCGCAGCAGTTCAAGGACCTCGACGTGAATGCTACGCAGGCCGAACTGTATCGCCGCTTCCTCGCTGTGCCGCCTGATGGCGCGTACTGGGTGGACGGAGTGAAGGGCGCCGCGTCTACGGTTGCGTCGCATTCGACTGGCGGCTAATGCATGGCGACGCTTCCGCACCAGACCATGCCGCAGGACATCAGCCTGCGGCATTACCGGCGCCTCACGCATCGACGCGTCATGTGGCTCTTCGCTGTCACCGCGCTGATTGCGTGCTCGCTGCTGTTCGACCTGCGCACCGGGCCCTCCGGCTTGCCGTTGATGGCGCTGCTGCACACGGTTTTCGAACGGGCCTCAGCTGATCCGGCGACTAGCGTGATCGTCTGGCAGATTCGCCTGCCCTACGCGGTGATGGCGCTGCTGGTGGGCGCATCGCTGGGATTGTCGGGTGCGGAGATGCAGACGATCCTCAACAATCCGCTCGCGAGCCCCTATACCCTCGGCGTATCGGCTGCGGCTGCGTTCGGCGCATCTCTGGCGATCGTGCTGGATATCGCTATTCCTGGCGTATCGCAAACCTGGATCGTTTCCGCGAATGCATTCATTTTTGCACTGCTTTCCGCGTTGATGCTCGATTCGGTGGCACGCTGGCGCGGCATGAACACAGCAGGTGTCGTGCTGCTCGGCATCGCGCTCGTGTTCGCGTTTCACGCGCTCGTCTCGTTGATGCAATTCGTGGCCTCGGCCGATGCGCTCCAGGGTCTCGTGTTCTGGACGCTCGGTTCGCTGGCGCGCGCGGACTGGCCCAAGATTTCAGTGCTGGCGGTCGCGTTGGCGCTGGCGTTGCCACTGTCGATGCGCAACGCCTGGACGTTGACTGCGCTACGTCTTGGCGAAGACCGCGCGGCCAGCTTCGGTATCGACGTGCGGCGCTTGCGCCTGTCGACGCTGCTGCGCGTATCGGTGCTGTCCGCACTCGCGGTGTCGTTCGTCGGTACGATCGGCTTCGTGGGGCTGATTGCACCGCACATCGCGCGCACGCTGTTCGGCGAGGATCATCGCTTTTATCTGCCCGGCAGCATGTTGATCGGCGCATTGACGCTTTCGCTCGCGTCCATCGCCTCGAAGCTGATCATCCCCGGTGTGCTGATTCCGGTCGGCATTGTCACGGCGCTGGTCGGCATTCCGCTGTTTCTCGGCATTGTGGTGCGCTCACAGGGGCAACTGGGATGAGTGGCCTCTACATCCACGATCTCAGCGTGCGCTATGACAAGCGCCAGGTGCTCACTGCGCTCGAGGCCGGACCGCTGCCTCGTGGCCAGATCACTGCACTGCTGGGACCCAATGGCAGCGGCAAGTCCACGCTATTGCGTGCTTTAGCCGGGCTTACGCGCGTTCACGCCGGCTCGCTGTCGCTTGATGGCGAGGCGCTCGCGTTGTCGGCGGCCAGTGCCCGTTCGCATAGCGTCGTATATCTGCCGCAGGCGTTGCCCGCCGGAGTGCGCCTGCAAGTTCTGGAGTCCGTATTGGTGGCGTGCCGCGCCACGCGCGGATATGCCGGTTCTCTGGGACGTTCCCCGCATGGGGACGATCTCGCGCACGCCCACAGCGTTCTGCGCAGGCTCGGCATCGAGAACCTCGCGGCGCGTTCGCTTGACGAGTTGTCGGGCGGGCAGCGCCAACTCGCTGGCATTGCTCAGGCATTGGTGCGCGACCCGCAAGTGTTGTTGCTCGACGAGCCGCTTTCAGCACTCGATCTCAACCACCAGTTTCACGTGATGCAGGTGCTGCGCGAGGTCACGCGTGAGAGCCGCATCGTGACCGTGGTGGTGCTGCACGACATTAACGCAGCGATGCGCGCGTGCGAGCGCGCGATGCTGTTGCACGAGGGGCGCATCGTGCGCTTCGGACCGCCGTCCGAAGTCGTCACGCCTGCGACGCTCAGCCAGGTATTCGGTGTCGCCGCGCGTATCGAGCCATGCTCGCGCGGCCACCATCAGGTTCTGATCGACGGACTCGCCGTTCAGACGGGCATCGCCAGCCGTTAGCCACACGGCCCAGCCAGCCCCCAAACCACGCCGCTTCGGCAACGCATCGACGCACGCTCTCGAAAGGGGCGTCGTGTCGGCGTGCGCACGAACGGTCAAATCAAAACTTCAGGACACAAATGAAGAAGACTCTTGTTATTGCCGTATGCGCGGCGGGGTACGCCTGCGGGGCACAAGCACAATCGAGCGTGACGCTTTATGGGGTGATCGATGCTGGGCTCTTGTATGCCAGCAATCAGAATGGGCATTCTGCCTGGCAAGCAGGCAGCGGTGATGTGACCGGCAGCCACTGGGGTTTCGTCGGGCGCGAAGATCTCGGCGGCGGAACACGGGCGATTTTCCAGCTTGAGAACGGCTTCAGCGTAATGAATGGAACGGCTCGGCAAGGCGGTCGCGAGTTTGGTTATCAGGCGCTTGCGGGGCTGTCGAACAACCGCTTCGGCACGGTCACGTTGGGACGCCAGTACGACTCGGTGGTGGACTATCTCGCCCCGCTCAGCTTCACCGGTGTGCATCCTGGCGGCAACAATCTGTCTGCACATCCGTTCGATAACGACAACCTGAATAACTCGTTTCGCGTGAATAACTCGGTGAAGTTCGCCAGCAACTCATACGAGGGGCTGCGCTTTGGAGCACTGTATGGGTTCTCGGATGAGGCTGGCGGCTTCGACGACAATCGTTTGTACAGCTTCGGCGCAGCCTATGACGCGGGTCCATTGAGTCTCGGTGCGGGTTATTTGCAGGCGAATAACGGTGGCGGTAGCAATACCGGCGGCGCGATAACCTTGACTGATCGGACGTTTATAGCCGCGCAGCAGCGTACTTATGGCGCAGGGGCAAACTATACGCTCGGCGCAGCAAGGTTCGGCTTCGTCTGGACGCGCACGCAACTGGGTGGCCTGGATACGATCAACGGGGCCAATAGCCTCGGCCTCACGCAGAATGGCCAGGGTGCGAGCTTTAACAACTATGAAGTGAACGCGAGTTATACGCTAAGCCCGGCGTTCAAGCTGATCGGCGAATACACCTACACGGACGCGGCGCTCTCTACGGCGAGCGGCGAGCATCATCCGAAGTGGCATGAGGTATCGGTGATGACCGATTATTTTCTGTCCAAGCGTACGGACCTGTATTTGCAGGCCAGCTATCAGCATATCGACAGCGACGGCTCGGGATTAACAGCCGATGTAAGCGGTCAGGCGATGTCTTCGACCGATGAGCAAATTGTGGTGGGAGTGGGGATGCGCCACCGGTTCTAAAAGGTCCGCGCGATGGCGCCGTGTGTGGGGCATTGCTTAGTCCGCCGTGTCGGCAAGCAGTGCCCAGCGTTCGTGGTCGCGCCATTCCCCGTTGATGCGAAGATAGCGCGGCGAGAAGCCTTCCTGCTTGAAACCCACGCGGCGCACTAGCGCAATCGATGCGAGATTGTCCGGCTGAATGTTGGCCTCCAGCCTGTGCAAACCAAGATCGTTGAACGCATAGCATGCGGCCGCGCGGAGCGCCTCGGTCATCAGGCCCGTGCGGGCGAAGCTAAGCATTCCATAGTAGCCGAGATAGGCGCTCCGGAAAGCGCCCATGACGATCTCGTTGAGATTGATGATGCCCACTACCTGATGCGACGCTGCTTCACGCGCGACCAGGCCAACGTTGGGTCCGGTGAGGCTACGCGCAAACCAGGTGTCGAAACCGGCCTGATCGGTGAAGGATGTAACCCATGGCAAATGGTGAGCCTGGCTCGCAACGTTGGCGGCGATCAGATCGGCTGCGTCGGCCGGGGTAGCGCGGCTGAGTCGTACGTTAGTCATGTTGCTCCGCGGAGAGGGCTTTTGCAGGGGAGCGTCATTTTATAGCCGAGTACGCGGGGAAGGTAGTGCCAACGCGGCTTTCCCCGCGCATTTCAAACATTGCTTCGCTTACGAGGTCGTCAATTCAAGGGACCCGACGAAATTCTTGACAAGCCTGGCGACCTCAACCGGAGATTCGAGCGGCGACAAGTGGCCGGTGCCTGGCACGACATGCATGCGAGCATGTGGAATATAGGGAAGCAGTTTCGTCTGAAGCGTTTCCACGCTGTCCACCCGATCCAGTTCGCCAGCGATAACGATCGCAGGGGCATTGATCGTCGCAACCTCGCGTGTAATGTCTTCATGGCTCGCATGGAGCGGCCACGCTGCTTTGGCCTGCGGGGCACCACGCAAACTGTCTTCAATCACCTGCTCACGATGCTTCGGGCTTAGCGTCTTCGCCGTGAGCATGTGGTCGATCGACATCTCGACCGACGCGCGCGATTCGTAGGCCACTTCCATCTGCGCTCGCGTTTCAGCGGGAAGCACAAGTGGAACCGGCGGGGAGGGCGCGACCATCACCAATCCCGCCAGTCCTTCGGGACGGCGCGCCGCCAGTAATTGTGCGATCTTGCCGCCCATCGAATGACCTACCAGCACAAACTTGCCCAGATTCAGCGACCCGATTACCCCTTGTGCGTCATCGGCGAAATCAGCGAGTGCGTAGCCGTTAGCCGGAGCGTCCGAGTTTCCCCAGCCGCGGTGATCGAGCGCGACTGTCCGGTATGAGTTCGGCAGCGCGGCAATCACGTCGTTCCAGGTGCGTGACGAGCCGCCCCAGTAATGCAGAAAGACAATAGCGGGTGTGCCGCTGCCCTGATCGTTGACCTCGATATGAATGCCGTTTGATGCGATTTTCATGGCGCCGCTCCTCTGATGTTCACGCGATTCGATTTCCGTTTCCGGACCGTGAATCCATAGTAGATTGGATCGCTTGGCGAGATAATCCGGTATTTCTTATCATCAACCTGTCGTAAAACTATCGAATGAGCGAGCCATGGACCGTTTTGCGAGCATTGGGGTATTCGTTGCCGCGGTGGACGAGGGCAGCCTGGTGGCAGCCGGCAGACGCTTTGGACTGTCGGCCTCCATGGCAGGAAAGTATCTGAGCGCGCTCGAGGCCGATCTGAACGTCCGGTTGCTGCAGCGAAGTACGCGCAGCCTTAGCCTCACGGATGCCGGACGTAGTTATTACGTGCGCTGCAAGCGGATACTCGAAGAACTCGACGACGCCAACAGCGAGGCGAGCGATGCCCACAGCACTGCACGCGGCACGTTGCGCGTGGCCGCGCCGGTTACTTTTGGCGAACTGCATATGGGCGACGTGGTGGCGCGTTACCTCGAGAACCATCCGCAGGTGAACATCGAGGTTTCGCTTGATGATCGCTACGTTGATCTGCAGAACGATGGAGTCGATGTCGCGATCCGCATCGGCCGGTTGCCCGATTCGCAGCTGGTCGCGCGGCGTCTTGCGCCGTGCAGGATGGTCCTGTGCGCGGCACCTGCGTTTCTCGAACGTGAGGGTGTGCCGAAAACGCCCGAAGATCTGCGTGACGCGCCTCGTCTGGCCTTCAACGAGGCGGTGTCGATACCTGAGTGGGCACTGATAGATGAAGCAGGCCGCCAACATGCGATCGACGGGCCGTACCGGATGCAGGCGAACAACATGCAGATGCTGCTGGCGTCGACGCTGGCAGGTATCGGCATTGCGTATGGGCCTACGTTCGTGTTTGGACCGCATATCCGCACGAAGCGACTGGTGGAACTCTTGCCCGGATATAAGGCGCCCGAATTGACGATCCACGCGGTTTATCCGACTGCGCGCTATGTGCCTTCGAAGGCGAGGCGATTCATGGATTACCTGGCTGAGGCTTATGGAGAACAGCCGTCATGGGACCAGTTTTAGGCGGGCTGGCTCAGTTGCCGATCTGCTTTCTAAGGCCAATCATCGTAATGCTATAGCCGTTGCGCGTATAAAACTCGTGGGTGCGCTTTCGCTCGTTGTTGCAGCGTATGACAATCGATGTAGCGTTGTATTCGTGGCTTTTGATCCAATGCTCGGCGCTTGAAAGGAGTTCGCGGCCAGTGCCGACGCCTCTCGAACCCTCACGCACCACGAAAGCCAAAATCTCTCCATAGTTTCCACTGGAGACGATGATGTCGACGCGAGCATGAATCCATCCAAGGACTTCTCCGGCATCATTTTCATAGACAAGAATCTTGTGATCCGATCTGGGCAATATGACCTCAAGCCGCGTCTTGATGTCTTCCTCGGAAGCAGTCCAGCCGAACTGGCAACTCAAGATGCAAATTTCTTTCGCATCGCTCGATCGCGCGTCCCGAATGCTCATGTCACTTTCCCCGATGGCCCTGGATCGGGGTTGATTGTCGACGATTCAGGCGCGGATGTCGAATCGCCGCGCTCCTGTTTTTTCCCGACTCAAGCAGCAAAGTCCGTCGATGCCGACAACGCCTTCCACGTCTCCGTTTCCTGCGTAACATAAGCGTTCTTCGCAGCGATAGCAGCAAGCGTGTCAGTACCAAGCGGAAGACGCAGCGGTGGCGTAGGTGCATCAACGAGTTTGATCATCGCAGCCGCCAGCTTGTTCGGATCGCCCGGCTGGTTGTGATTCATCTCCTGGGCTTTGCGGCGCACGGCGCCTGCGCTCGCGTCATAGTCGGCAATCACCTCAGGCGCGACGACCAGCGAGGACCCATCCAGAAAGTCCGTGCGGAAATAGCCGGGCTCGACGACCGTCGCGTGAATCCCGAGCGGTTTCAATTCGGCATGCAGCGCTTCGGTAATGCCTTCGACAGCGAACTTCGTCGACGAATACACGCCGAATCCCGCCGAGCCGCGGTAACCGCCAATCGACGAAATATTGATCACATGGCCCGAGCGCTGGGCGCGCAGCGTCGGCAGTACCGCGCGCGTCACGTTCAGCAGGCCGAATACGTTGGTGTCGTACATCCGGCGGACGTCCTTGTCAGCAGACTCTTCTACTGCGCCCAGCAGGCCGAAGCCGGCGTTATTGACCAGCACGTCGACGCGGCCGAATTTCTCCACCGCCTGTCGTACCGCCGCTCGGGCCTGCGTCTCATCCGTCACGTCCAGCGCCACCGGCAGCAAGGCGGCCGATTCGCCCAACCGCTCGACGATGGCCGCGACGTTGCGTCCCGCCGCCACGACGGCGTTGCCGTCCGCGAGCGCTGCTTCGGCGATCAGCGCGCCGATACCGCGCGACGCACCGGTAATGAACCATACGCGCTTGAAATCGCCTTGCTGGGTACTTGCCATGATGTCTCTCCTACGGATGGGTGGCCTCGGATGAGGTGATGCCATGGTAGGCGTCACGATTGACACAAACTAGCCGTCAATTGCTAGACTCATAATCAACTAAAATTTGCTAATCTGGGCGCGATCATGAACGAAATTCGTGCGATCACCACTTTCGTGCGCGCCGCGGCGCTCGGCAGCCTGCGACGCGCCGCGGTCGATCAGGGCATCTCGCCTCAGGCTGCGAGCCACGCGGTGATGCAACTGGAGAAGGAGTTGGGGGTGCGGCTGTTCCACCGGACTACCCGCAAGCTGAGCCTGACCGAGGAGGGCCAGCGGCTTTTCGACAGCGTGAAGCCGGCGCTTGCCACTCTGCACTCCGCGCTCGACGAGGCGCGGCGCTCGAAAGAGGAGGTCGGCGGTCTGCTGCGCGTGAGCGCACCGCGATCGCTCGGACTTCCGCTGCTGTGGCCTTGCTTCGAGGCATTCCAGCAGCTTTATCCGAACGTGCAACTCGAAGTGCAGTTCGACGATCACTTCACGGATCTCGTGACGGAACGTTCCGACGTGGGATTTCGGGCGGGGCCGCCACCTTCGGGCGGATCGATTGCGCGCCGGCTCATGCCGATCCATCTGATTGTCTGCGCGTCGCCGGAATACATCGAGCGTAACGGCGTGCCGCGGACCATCGAGGAACTGGCTCAGCATCGTTGCACCGGCTATCGTCGCGCGAACACCGGCAAGCTTGCGCAGTGGCAGTTCCGGATCGGCGATGAGGTTGTCTATCGCGACGTGCCCTGTGTCGTCTGTGTGAACGACACAGAAATGGAAACGCATGCTGTGCTATCGGGGCTTGGCATCGGACAGCTGGCCACCTTCAACGCTACGGCTCACATCCGAAGCGGCCGGCTCGTTCCGTTGCTGACGCAGCACATTGCGGACTACGGCATGATCCATATCTATTACGGACATCGAACCGAACAGCCGCTGCGCGTGAAAACCTTCATCGACTTCATGATCGAGCGCCTGGCGGACAACCGGGACTTCTTCCTCGATCCATCGGAATTGCGCGTCGCGCGAACACCTCAGCGCCGGGCGCGGTGAACAGCCGCGCCCGGCCCATAGACGATGTTCAGGATGGCTGACGAGTGCTTACTTGGGCGGATTCAGGTCGAACTCGATGCGGATGCCGCTCGGCTCGTAAATCATCATGTGGCGCTTCGGCCCCTTGCCGAGCAACTCGGGCGAAAACTCCACCTTGACGCCTGGCCATTTCG
Source organism: Paraburkholderia sp. GAS206C (assembly GCF_050435645.1). Taxonomy (NCBI): domain Bacteria; kingdom Pseudomonadati; phylum Pseudomonadota; class Betaproteobacteria; order Burkholderiales; family Burkholderiaceae; genus Paraburkholderia; species Paraburkholderia sp. GAS206C. The sequence continues at coordinate 161,209 of NZ_JBNDKR010000013.1, forward strand.
ACACACGCTCGAATATCTCGTTGAATGCGCTTTCATCCGCGGCGCGTATTGCGAGGTGATGCAGCCCGACGTTGGACTTTCTGTCGAAGGCGACCTCGGATTCGGTGTTCTTGAGTTGCCACAAGGTCAGCATGATGTGGCCATCCGAGACGAACACGGCAGGATAGTCCGGCTTTTCGCCTATCTTTTTCCAGCCAAGGCAGTCGATAAAAAACGCGCTGGTGAGGCCGAGATCCTTGACGGTAAGACCTACGTGATCAATTCCGGTCGTGAGTGAAGCTGAACTCATGTCGTACTCCTTGCAGGGTTTCAAATTCGCAGCCTGGACGATCCGGATTCACGGCTGCGCGCTGACGAGTCTCCGGTCCCGAGCATACCGCGTTGGCGGCAATCCGACGTGGCGGGTGAATGCGACGCTGAACGTGCTGGCGGAGCTGTAGCCGACGCGCCCTGCGACCTCTGTCACACTGCACTCTTCGCGTAGCAGCAGGTTCTTGGCTAAGGCCATACGCCACGACAGCAGGTATTCCATGGGTGCGACGCCCACGGCGCGGCTGAACCGCTCGAAGAATGCCGAGCGCGAGAGGGCGGCCTCTTTTGCCAGTTGTGCAACAGTCCAGGTTTCTGTTGGACGTTCGTGCATCTGCCGTATCGCGGCGGCGAGGCGCGGGTCGCTTAGTCCACGCACCAGGCCGGGCGATGCCGCTGTTCCCGACGATCGAAGCGCCTCGATGAAAAGAACCTCCAGCAGCCGCGCAAGGACGACATCCCGTGCGGGCCGCTGCGCGCGCGTCTCGTCTCGCACGAGTTGCACGAGCGTGGCGAGCCTTTTCTCACCGCGGACGTGAATGAGTTTCGGCAGCAGCGACACCAGCAGGGCCGCATCCGGCGAACCGGCGACGCAGTGGCCCACGAGCACCACCACGTCAGGCGGACCCTCCTGAACACCGACCCGGAAACTGCCATCGGCGAGCATCACGGGCGACTTGTCCGCGTGCCTGGGCGACGGCGGCTCGAGGCTCGTCGTCGCGAAGTCGTATGCCGCCGGGATCAGTGCAAAGTCGTTCGTCTGGAGGATTACTGGCTCATGCCCGTCCACCTCGAGGCGGCAGGAGCCCTCGAGGATCGAACAATAGAAGGGCTGCCCCGTGTCCGAGCGGCGAACACGCCAAGGGCCGGCGCAAGTGACAACTTTTGAGAAACTGGCGGTCGGCTGAAGCAGCGTGACGACTTCCGCGAGCGGGTCGACCATAACCGGACTCCTGCAAATGCAAAATGGACGCTCAATTGTAGCAAGTCCGGGTGCGGCGACTTATCGTGTGGGTACGGCAACCCACCAACGGAGTCACCATGAAAACCGTCCTGATCACCGGATGCTCGTCCGGATTCGGCCTCGAGACCGCTCGTTACTTTCTCGATCGCGATTGGCAGGTCATCGCCACGATGCGCACGCCGCGCGAGGACGTGCTGCCGCGTTCCGCGCACCTGCGCGTGCTCGCGCTCGATGTCACGGATCCGGCCAGCATCCGCGCGGCTGTGGATGCGGCTGGGCCGATCGACGTACTCGTCAATAACGCGGGGATTGGCATGCTGAACGCGCTCGAAGGTACGTCGATGGAGATCGCGCGCGAGATCTTCGAAACCAACACGCTCGGCACGATAGCGATGACTCAGGCAGTGCTGCCTCAGTTTCGCGAGCGGAAGGACGGCGTCGTCGTCAATGTGACGTCGAGCGTGACCTTGAGGCCGCTCCATCTGCTCTCCGTGTACACCGCCAGCAAGGCGGCCGTGAACGCATTTACCGAATCTCTTGCGCTGGAACTCGAGCCCTTCAATGTGCGAGCGCGCCTGGTGCTGCCGGGACGTGCCCCCGAGACCCGCTTCGCTGAAAACGGCCGTCCGCGGATGGCAGGTGGCATCCACGAGGCGTACGCCGAGATTGCACAGGGGGTCTTCGCGCGATGGGCTGACTCCTCGGTGGTCACGCATTCGCTGGATGTGGCCGAAGCGGTGTGGCGTGCGGCAAATGACCCATCGTGCCCGTTGCGCATTCCTGCCGGCGCTGACGCTGTGGCATGGGCCGCGCAGGTCTGATCGCGCTGAACCTCGAGTCCGGTCTTGACCGGAGCTTCGTAGTCGATGCGATGGCGCCGCCGCGAACTGCGTTCGCGGCGGTCTGGCGAATCATCCGTTAAGCTATAAGGTCCGAGCGATTGCTCGCTTTTTGACGGATCTCGTGGTGACGACAAAAAAGCGCCATTCACTTAAGCCGCGCAAGATTCCACAGCAATCGCGCGCAGAACAAACGGTCGCTACGATTCTCGAGGCAGCAGCCCTCATCCTTGAGACCAAGGGACTCGACGGGCTGAATACCAATCTCGTCGCGCAGCGCGCGGGCGTCAGCGTCGGCACGCTCTATCAATACTTCCCAAACAAGGACGCGCTGATCGTTTCCCTTAGCAAGCGGGAAGGAGCCGTGTTCTTTGCCGAGGCCAAAGATGCATTGCACGAACCCACCGGCCAGAAGGCACTAAAGCATCTGATCGCCGTCGCGGTCCACCAGCAACTGCGCCGTCCGGCGCTTGCACGCGCGCTCGACTTCGAGGAAAACCGCCCCGCGATTGCGAAAGAACTGGCCGCGTCGAAGGGCGCCTTTCACGACGTAATGAAACAGATTCTGGGTCGCGAGGATATTCCGCTGCAGTCAAACATGGATGTCACGACCGAAGACCTGATCGCCGTCATTCGCGCCATCGTCGATGGTGCGGGGGAGCGCGGCGAATCGGATCGCCGCGACCTGGAAAGCCGTGTCGGCCGCGCTTTGTTCGGATATCTGGGGATCGTGGAGCGTCCGCCCGAAAAGTCGCGAGCCCGGAAATAGCCGGCGGTGCCTTGTTGCCTTCCCAAAAGCGAGCAATTGTTCAGATCGTTGCTCCATCAAACCCGTAAACCCGCGCAGATATTGGGTCGCACGCCACCGCACAGGCGCTGCCCAATGCGAGTTTAAAAATCGAGCAATTACTCGCAAAATAATCCTCGTGGAGCATCGCGTTGATCGGCGCGGCTGCATGCAAGCGGAGCGCCGAGCAACCGCTCTACGACACATTTCAAAATTTCTGCGAGATCCATCATGAATCTTCATCAAGAAGCAAAGCTGAACCACCTCAGTTTCCCCACGACCAACGTGGCCGAAACGGCTGCCTTTTTCGAAAAATACCTTGGTTGCGAGATTGTCGCCGCCGGCGAGCACTGCCTGCTCAAACGGAGCGGCTTCGACATTGTTCTGGAGTGCGTCACGGAGGAGGTGCCGGTTTGGCCAAAGAACTTCCACTTCGGCGTGGAGGTCGAGACCTTGAAGGACGTCCATACCCTCTATGAGGAATTTCGCGCGGGAGGCGTCCGCATGGAAACTGAGGTCTTCAATAACACGCGTGGATCGCGGTTCTTTTGCCGCTCGCCTGGTGGCGTCCTGATCGAGGTCAACACGCGCGAGGACATGCACAAGCAGGATGAATGGCAAAAGCTGTTCTCTTAAGAGGCGTGAATCGAGTCCGGGCCGTGCGGTTCAAAGACAAGGACTAGTAGAGCATCCGAATATCTGCATTTGCCCGCCACGTACAGCAATCGTGAGCGGCGTCTCAAAGGGCATTGGGGCCGCACTGGCGTGGCGGCCTCACGCACCCCAAGCGGGGCGCTAGCGAATCCGCCTACATTTTGCTTGCTGCCTTGGCCGCAAGATTGGGCCTCTTGCCATGCGCGATGTGTGATGCGCGGGCTTCTTCCTTTTACGGCTTGGGTCTTACCCATTTCGCATCCGCAGTTATATATCCTCTCGTATACCGGGTATCACACCCGTCCCTCGGACAAGCTTTGGCATGCGCCGTGCTTATAGTCCCGCCTACTGCGCCGAGGCGCTACAAAAAGTTACTGTTTGTTTATGAAACTCGCAGTAAGGCGACGTCGCCGCACGATTATTGGGCACTTAAGCACAAAGCTGGGCTGTTCGGCCGAATCATTTTTTAATCAAAGCGCCTCATGCATAAAAAGAAACTGCTTCGAAGTCTTGTTTGCGCGGGTCTCGCATTTGTTATTCAAACCGGCACCACCTTCGCCGCACAGTCGCCGTCGACCCCGCGGCACGTCAAGGTACTGATCATTTCGATGTTCGCGCCGGAAGGTAAAACATGGCTCGACCATCTGGGAAAAACACAGGCAATCGAAGTGGCCGGTTTATCGCCGGATTACCCCGCGGTTCACTGCAACCATGATGACGTATGCGTTGTCACGACGGGCATGGGACACGCGAACGCGGCTGCCACGATGGCCGCGCTGGTTTATTCGAAGAAGTTCGATCTGCGTAAGACCTACTTCCTGGTATCGGGCATTGCCGGCATCGACCCGGCGCAGGGCACGCTGGGGTCGGCAGCGTGGGCTCGCTATCTGGTGGACTTCGGTATCCAGTGGGAGCTCGATGCGCGCGAAATCCCCAGCGGCTGGAAGTCGGGCTATCTCGGCATTAACACAAAGAGCGGCAACGAAAAGCCTCCGCTGGACTACCACACTGAAGTCTTTCAGTTAAACGAAGCGTTATTGCAGAAAGCTTACCTGCTCTCGCGCGACGTGAAGCTGACCGATAGCGTCGAAGCACAGGCGTATCGGGCGAAATACACGACCGCGCCGGCCAATCAGCCGCCGACGGTCATCCAGTGCGACACGCTCGCCGGCGACACATGGTTCTCCGGCGAGGCGCTGGGGCAGCGCGCGCGTGACTGGACCAAACTGCTGACCGACGGCAAAGGCACGTACTGCACCACCCAGCAGGAAGACAACGCGACCTTCGAGGTCATCAAGCGCGCCGCTGCGGCGGGCCTCGCCGACACGAATCGTGTGGCCGTCCTGCGTGCGGGATCGGACTTCGATCGGCCGCCGCCCGGCGTATCGAACGTTGACAACCTGCTGAACTACCAGCAACAGGGCGGATTCGTTCCTGCAGTGGACAACCTTTATCTCGCCGGTTCGCCGCTGGTCAACGCCATCGTCAAGAACTGGGCGCAATGGAAAGACGGCGTCCCCGCTAACTAGTCAGCGCGCTGTCCGCACCGTGCGAGCGGTGCGCGCGGCATGCCGTGTCGCGCATCGCAAAGTGCTTCATCAGTTGTGAACGTAGCCATGCCTGGCATGGCTACGCTTTTCCCGATCGCCTGGGTTCGACCCTGGAGCCGAACGGGAACCCGTATAGATTCAGTTTCTTTCAGTTTTAATGTTTTGTAAATAAATTAGTAATCCTATTTTATGTCGATGTAATTGAAAGGTCTTTGAGTCGTTGATGTTGTGTCTGCTGTCCCGCAGTACCAGGGTGGGGATTTCAAAAATTCCAGGCCACCTGAAGTCGAAAAAAATGCCCAGGCGCAACACGTTGAGTTGCGCAACGGGTTTGGCTTATTGACAAGAGTGAAGGGAAATCATGAAACAAAGAGCTTTGGTATCGGCCATGGGGAAGATCCTTTGGGCTGAAATAGCGCTGTCGGCAGCATTGGGCACAACACTCAGCACCTCTGCGCTCGCTCAGAGTCAACCGGCTGCAACGAACGACTCGACGCCCGCGGCCACTGCCGCGGCGCCGGCTGCCGGAGCCAGTTCGGCGGCTACCGCACCGTCTTCACCGGAGATGACGAAGGACAAAAACGGTGTTGCCCAGGTCAAGCGGTTCGAGGTGACGGGTTCGCTGATCCGTAGCTCCGACAAGGTTGGCTTTAACCAGGTCCAGACGGTTACCGCCAAGGAGATCCAGGACAGCGGCGCCAACAGCGTTTCCGATTTCCTGCGCAGCACTAGCGCCAATTCGGCCGATAGCTGGAGCGAAGCCGAGTCCAATAACTTTGCGGCAGGCGCCTCGGGCATGGCGTTGCGCGGGCTCAGCGAAAAATACACGCTTGTGCTGATCGACGGACAGCGGGTTGCACCGTTCGCCTTCTTTTCGAACGGCGTCGATACCTTCTTCGATTTGAACACGCTGCCGCTTAACGCTATCGACCGCATCGAAATCGTGAAGACCGGTGCGGTGTCGCAATACGGTTCGGACGCGATCGCGGGCGTGGTCAACATCATCACGAAGCACGATTTCCAGGGCTTGCAGCTCGATGGCAGCTATGGCGGCTCCACTGACGGTGGCGGCGGCAACGGCACGGCGAAGTTCAGCGCGCTCGGCGGCTTCGGCAACCTCACTTCGGACGGCTACAACGTCACGGCATCCGCAAGCTTCGTCAGGGACAACGGCTCCACGCTGGCCGATCGCGATTCGACCTCGTCCATGGACTTCACGGGGCAGCCGGGCGGTATGTCGATGCTCGCGCCTTCCTACTGGACAAATCCCACCACGGGCAATGCGCAGGCGCTCAGTTCGTGTCCATACGGCAGCTCGGTCAAACCGGCCAGCACGAATTTCACCTCGGTCTTCTATGGTCAGACAACCGGAAGCGTCTGCGGCCTGTACACCGGCAACGGTTTCTCCATTGAACCGTGGAGTCAGCGTCTAAGCGCGAAGGTGGATGCGCAGTTCAAGATCAACGACACAACCACCGCATTTGTCGATCTCTGGGAAAGCAACAACACAAGCGTGCAGGGCGGCGGAGTCTGGAACAACACCGTGGGCGGCACCAATTCGTCGCTGGTGTATAACCCATCGACGAAGACGTTTTCGCTGTTCAACAACACCGTGCCGGCGAGCAACCCGTACAACCCGTTCGGGGTGGCGACGCCGCTCATCTATTCGTTCCCCAACTCCGTGGCGGAAACCACGGACGCCAACTACTGGCGGGCGGCCACGGGTGTGAAGGGTTCGCTCACACTGCCGAACGGGGATTGGGACTGGGCAACCACCTACACCCACTCGCAAAGCGATGTGTCCAACTCGTACTCGAACCAGCTGAATGTCAACGTTCTGAACAACATCTTCCAGAACGGCACCTACGACTTCGCGAATCCGTCTGCGACGCCGAACGGGCTTAACGGCCTGTACATGGACGCTAACAATATAGCCGTCTCCAAGCTCGACACGCTTGATGCGACGATCTCGACCCCGACGCTGTTTCACCTGCCGACGGGCGACGTGGGCCTTGGTCTGGGTGCTGAGTTCTTCCACCAGAGCGAGTCGCTGAGTCAAGGTGCGGCGTACGCCGAGGGCCTGGTGCTGACGCCGGATGAGGAAGAGGTGCAAGGTCAGCGCAACGTTGCTGCGGTGTACTACCAGTTCGATATCCCGATCATCAAGGGGCTGACGTTTAGTCAGTCGGGCCGCTACGATCACTACAGCGATGTCGGCGGTGCATTCTCGCCTCGCTTCGCTTTGCGCTGGCAGCCGGTCAAGGAGTTGACCGCGTATGCGTCGTACGATCGCGGCTTTCGTGCACCGACGTTTGTCGAAGACAGCACCTCGCAAAACATGGCGCTCGTGATCAACCAGTCCGGTGCGGTGACGGCGCTGACGTCGGGCAATCCGGATCTGCAGCCGGAGCGCACGAAGAACTACAACATTGGCTTCGAACTGTCGCCGGCCCGCACAACCGATGTCGGTCTCGACTGGTACAAGATTCACGTCAGCAACGTGATCGGCATCGACCAGCCGTCGTCGACGGTCTATTACCCGGGTACGACCACGCCGGAATACGAGACCTTCGAGTATCAGAACCTCGGCGGGCTCGATACGAGCGGTTTCGAAACCACCTTCCGCCAGTCGTTGCCGACGCCGTACGGTACGTTCACGCTGTCGGGAGACTGGGCCTATGTCGAGTCGTTCAAGTTTACGCTGGACGGTCAGACGGTGAACGCGGCAGGCAACAACCTCGCGCTCAATGAGCCGTTCGGCGGCGCTTTCCCGCGCTGGAAGGGCAATACGACCTTGAACTGGGCGTATCACAAGTGGAGTACCTCGCTGACGTGGCAGTACGTGGGGCCTTATACGCAGACCTTCACGTACATCCCGACGCCGACGCCGCAAAGTACCAGTATGGGGTCCTATAGCCAGTTCAACCTGATGGTGACCTACACGGGCTTCAAGCACTGGACGTTGTACGGCGGCATCGACAATATCTTCAATCGCGTGCCGCCGTTCGACGCGGTATGGGCGGATGGCCCGCTGTGGCAACAGGGCTACGACACGTCGCTGTACACGTATGTCGGCCGCTTCGCGCAGATTGGGGCGACGTACAAGTTCTGACGCTCGTGGGTCGTGAGCGGTTGTTATTACGTGGTTGAGGAAATGAGGCGAGCGCTCCTGCCTGTCGTCAAGCAACGCAGGCAGGGGCGGTCAGTCGTGTCTTCAGTGACCCAAACCGCTGGCTGCGATCTGCTGCTCAACGTACTGGGCGAAGAGCGCGTGCAAATGGGTCGTCGGATGAAGGTCGTCAGCGAACATGTAGGTCTGGTCCGCGTTGGCGCTCACGTAGGTTGCGGGCGAGCATAGCAAGGACGTGTCATCGGGCGTTTTCGAGGCGTCGCAGGCCTGTGCGGTGTTCGACACGGCGAAGCCATTGGCCTGGAAATTCGCAATGATCCCGTTCAACCATGCGTAGGCATCAATCTGGATCACCTTGCTTTGCAGGCCGGCGGTTTGCAACGCGCCGGTCAGGGTACTGTTGAAGAGTTCCGATTCCTGCGTCAAGTTGGCTCCGCCGTCGGACGACGCGAGGCCGTCAGGCGATAGACCGACGTTCGGCAGATTGACCACCACGACATGCGTGGCGCCATTCTGGACGATCAGCCCGATCTGTTGGGCGAGTGTGTTGGCGGCAGTCTGGACGATCGAAGCAGCGGCGGGCAGCGCTCCCGCGCGAAGCACATCGTTCGCGCCGGCCCACACGAGCACCAGCTGATTGGCGTTAAAGCTCTTGTACGCACTCAGGTAGCTCGAAACCTGCTGATTGACAGGCATTTCGATGTCGCCAATCACGTCGGTGAGGAAGTTGTATTCGGTCGCGGGCGTTGCCACCGTCGCGCCGCCTTCCGCATAGCCCATACCGCCATTCGGACTCAGTGCATGTGTGAGGCCGATCGTGTACGCGGCGGTGAGCGTATTGCCGTAATACTGCGCGACGTTCTGCGTCCACACCTGGCCTGGATTGGTCGTAAAACGCCCGCCACCCACCGCGCTTGCGATCGGCGCGTACGTTCCGACGTCCGAGAGGCTGTCGCCGAATGAGACAACCTGCAGATTGACGCCGCCTGCCGGTGTGGTTGTGCTGCCGCCGCTACTCGAACTGCCTCCGTGGCCGCCGCCGCATGCTGCAAGCAATACGGTCGCGACGGAAAAAATTGCAGTCCGTACCTTGTTATTTAAAGCTCGCATAAATTACTCCTCCCGGGCCGGCCCGTTGCTGCAGGCCGGTGGCGGCCTAAGCTCGCGGGTCGCCGTCGCAATGGTGCTCAATAGTGCTTACGGAGTAGCAAAAAATGTGCACTATCGCGGCCGAGCAGCCGACATACCACGGAGGAGGAGAGCTTTCATTCAGACTTGCTCGATCTGCAGTTCATCGAGTATCTGAGTCATGAGGCCGGCGCGTCGCCATTGCAGCCATTTGATGTAGCACGTCTGCGATGGCGGAAAGTTGGCCGGTAGCCGGTGCCACTTCTCGTCGCGGGTGATGACCCAGAGAATGGCATTCAACACATCTCGCGGATCCCGGGCGGGGCGGCCAAACCGCTGCTTCGAATCGCGGGACAGGAGATGGCTGACGCGCAACCAAGCCTCATCGGAAAGAGGAATATCCATCACGGTGACCCCAATTAACTATCCAGTACATTCCCAATATACGTTTTAGTGGGCGGGCTCTAAAGCGTGATCTAGCGAAGATTTCACACCTTATCCCACAGATTGGATCATTCGGGGCGGTGTATTGACGGCGGGAATGTTCCTACGTAAACGAATATGGCTCGCTCGACGCGCTTACGTCAGATTTAATCCGCCATCCGAGAGCAGAATTTCGCCGGTCAGATAGTCCGAGGCGACCAGCAAGGCGACAGCCTGCGCAATGTCCTCGGGACTGGCTGCCCGGCGCATGGGTGCGCGTTCTTTCCAGAGTTGCTGCGCCTGGGTCCAGCTGGCGGTAAGCGGGGTATCGACGAGTCCAGGTGCGACCGCATTCACGCGGATATCCGGCGCAAGCGAAACAGCGAGCAGGCGTGTGACGTGATTTAACGCGGCCTTGGTTGCTGCGTAAGGAATGGAGGCTCCCTTGGGTCGGACGCCCGCGTGCGAACTGACGTTCACGACGCAACCAGGCCGTCCTCGCGCGGCCGCATCGCGCAGCGCAGATTCTGCTTCGGACACCAGACGAAATGGAGCAACGACATTGACTTCATACAGTTCGTGCCACACGTCCGGTGTGGCCGCCTGGAGATCGGCGTGTGGGATCACGCGACTTATCCCGGCGTTGTTGACCAGAACGTCGAGGCGGCCCCACACGCCAACTGTTTCGCGGATAAGCCTTACCCTGTCCGCATCGTCGGCCAGGTCGGCCTGGATATAAACTGCTGAGCCTAGTTCGCGAGCCAACGCATGACCCGCGTCAGCCGAAGTGCGCGAATGCAAAACGATCGAGTATCCCTCCCTCGATAGCCTTCGGGCGATGGCCGCGCCGATACCGGAAGTCGAGCCGGTGACAAGGGCGACAGGGGCGGGCGTCTTTGTCGATGCACTGATATCAAGGGTCATGGTTTTCCGCTCTTCGGCGGAGATGGCGATTTTAGTTTAGGGCCTACGCGTCTCAGCTAGCCGGCGCATCAGATGTTGTCGATCGCCACGGGTTCGATCTTGTCGGCGGGTTCGAAGCCGAAGACCTTGCCATAAAAATACAACTCGGCTTCGAGCGAATGCGTGATGTTCTCGGCCCGCTTGAAACCATGGCCTTCCCCTTGATACAGCACGTGAGCAACCGGCAGGCCCTTCGCGCGCACCGCCTGATAGATCGATTCGGCCTGATTCGGTGGCACGACCTTGTCGTCTGCGCCCTGGAAAAGGATCATCGCGCTCGACATGCGATCCACGAAATGGATCGGCGAACGTGCCTGGTAAAGAGCGCGCTCCTCAGGGTAAGGACCGACCAGCCGGATCATGTAGCGCGATTCGAACTTGTGGGTGTCTTGCATCAAGGCTTCGAGATCTGCCACACCGTAATAGCTTGTACCCGCTTTGAAAAAATCATGGAAGGCCAACGCGCACAACACCAGATAGCCGCCGGCGCTGCCCCCGCGAACGGCGAGTGCGTTCTCGTTCACGCGCTTCTGGCCTATCAGGTAACGCGCTGCATTGATCGCGTCGTTGATATCGACGATTCCCCATTGGCCATTGAGACGTTGCCGGTATGCACGGCCATGACCGCTGCTGCCGCCATAGTTGACGTCGACCACGCCAAAGCCGCGACTGGTCCAGTACTGGATTTGCCACTTGAATCCGGAATGGGTCGCCGAGGTCGGGCCGCCGTGAGCGATCACGATCAGTGGGGGCAGCGTGCCGTCGGGCCCGTTGAAGTCGGGGTTGGTCGGTGCATAAAAGAAAGCGTGTGCGTGGAGGCCGCCTTCAGTCGGGAAACGGATCGGCTCGGCAATCGATACATAGTGGGCGTCGACTTCTGCACGATCGGACTTGCGCACGATGCGGCTAGTCCGAGTCCCGAGATCAAGCTCGACGATCGCTTCGCCTGCGGTCGGCGAACTGCCGACGAAGGCCACCCGTTGAGCGTCGACCTGCAGGTCGCGCATTGTGCTGTATGGCGTGGGGATTTCATCGAATGCACCCGTTGACGGATCGTACACGGCCAGATGCGTAATGCCATTCTGTTCGTAAAGACAGGCAATCCGGCCGTCATCCGTGAAGCCGTAGGTGCTCATACCGAACACCCACTGCGGCTTGCCGAATTCGGCATCCATGGGGCGAAGGGCTTCGAGTGTGTCGTCTGAGGCGTTCACGTCGGGTACAACGGATGAAGCACCTCGCACCCGATAGAGGTTCCACCAGCCGCTACGATCCGATACAACGTGCAGATCGCCAGCCGGCGACCAGGCGGGCTGAAACAGCGATTCGCTGTTGCTCCCCGCTGCACGGCGCGGCGTACCCAGCGCGCCATCGGCTGCAATCTCAGCCACCCAAAGTTCGGTGCCATCCCACGGCATGTTTGGGTGGTCCCAGCTCAACCATGCAAGCCGCGTTCCGTCGGGGCTGATGCAGGGCGAAGAAAAGAAATCGTGACCGTCCGCGATCACTGTGGCTTTTCCGGTTGCCAGATCGATGCTGACCAACGTGTTGACCGGTTCATGGCCGCCCTGGCGATGATCTTCGCAAACTCCGATCAGACGCCCGCGAGCCGGATCTGCGATCAGGTCCGCATAGCGGAGGCCCTCGGTTTGCGTCACGGCTTTCGGCTGGCCGGAGGCATCGAGCGTGTAGACCTGTTGATCCTTGAAGTTGCTGAAGAAGACGCCGGCAGCAGTCACGGCAAATGAGCCGCCGCCATATTCGTGCGCGCGCGTTGCGGCGTCAAACGGCGCTGCTATCAGGTCCTCCACTTCGCCATCGGCGCGAAGCCGGACCAGCGCATTCCTGCCCTTTTCCTGCGGACGTCCCTCGGTCCAGTAAATGCCATCGGCACCGATGCGCGGCTGTCCTAGCCGGATCGATTCGCCGACGACCAGCGCAGCGGTAATCGGCGACTTCCAACTGCCGAATGCAGCGTAAATGGGGGATGCTGCTTTCGGCGAGGAGGACGATTCGGTGAAGTTCATGGGGGCGCGAAAGGTAGGAGTAAGGGCGTGAGCGTTTGGCTAACCGTTGATCGTTTGTTGCGTGCAATCTTTGTCCGGGTATGAGGCCGGACTGATTGCGTTAGACATACGTTGCAACTGCAGTCGCACAGACGTTCGCTAGCGTATCACGGGGAAGATCATGTGTTCGTTGACCATGTTTCCTCAGTGGCTTTGGCTTTGTGCGCGGGCCAGAAATACAGGGCGGCCGCTCCGCGCAGTCCGGGGCCCTGGCGGACCGCCGCGACTTCCCGATCGCGAAACCAGAATGTGAGCGATACGACGGGCGTGCCAGGCTTGAGCATGCGATCGAGATGCGCGGCCAGCTTAGGCATCGGCTTGATCATCAGATAGCACGTTACCGCATGCGCATCGCGCAGATCGCAGGCGTAGAAATTGCGTCGCTGCAAAAATACATTAGGCATCCTGCGGGTTCGAAAGCGGGCTACCCAGTACGGTAGCGGTGAAGCCTCGATACCGTGGATTTTCGCATCGGGAAACGCCCGCGCTAGCGCCATGACGAGCGAGCCCCACCCACTACCCAGCTCGTACACGATGGCCTGGTTCGGCAAACTTGCCTGCTTCAGTAGTGCCACGACATCCGCCGCTTCAGGTGCGCTTGACGACATTGGCGGCACGCCGGTAATGGCCTGAAACACGATCAACGATAAGCAAAGCGAGAAAACGACCAGCAGCAAGACGAGGGAGGGGAGATCGAGCATGAACGATTTGCCTTCTGTTTTCGCCTGTCATGTCGCAAGCCAGTTCATGCGACGTCGAAGGGTTGAACATGCGATTATCTGCGACAATCGCCGCGATACCGCAAGCGTGGTCACGCAACGGCACTGATATTAGCCGCTGAGGCGGAAGCGAAGCGCCGCGGTTGCAAGAAAGTGATCGTCGATACCTTCAGCTTTCAGGCACCGGACTTTTACCGGAAGCTGGGTTATTCCGAATGGGGACGCCTGACCGAAATGGCTGGCGTGCATGAGCGCTATTTTTTCCGCAAGGCGCTCTGAGCGCCACTGATCTGCGATCATGAGCTCATCGTAAATACGGTCCGCGCGCGGTCATCGACGTCTGCCCAATGCTTTTCCACCTCAGACAGAGGAACGGTTTTCGTTGCGATCTTTAAGCCACCGGGCACAGCGGCACGGAGCACCTGCGTAATCGCATGGAAGATGCGCGGCATCGGAATGCTGCCGATCCCGCTGCCCATGAGTTCGATCGCCGTCGATCGAAGTATTGCGCTGGGCAGGCTAATGGTTGATCCACTAATAGCGCCGATCTGGATGAAGCGGATTGGCACCGCATCCGGAGCAACATGGGCGGCGGCCGCCAGTAACTGTTCCGCGCTTTGCCCCCAAAGATAGTCGAGAACCACGCCTACACCGTCACGAAAGTGAGTTTGAAATTCGCTTTCAATTGCTGCCGCATCCTGCGTGAGGTTGATCGTGACGTCAGCGCCGAGCGTCTGCAAAGTCTGTAATGTCAGCGCATTGCGTCCGGTCGCGATGACCTTGCCGGCGCCCAGGTACTTCGCGATCTGCACGGCCAGACTACCCGAGGAACCGGTTGCGCCGTTGATCAGCACTGTTTCTCCCTTGACCAGCTTTGCACGTTCAACGAACGCAGCCCACGACGACATGCCTGGAATCGCGATCGCGGCTGCCGTGACATCGTCCAGTTCAGGCGGCAACGGGATGCACCGTTGCTGCTTGACGAGGCAATAGTCGGCCATGCCGCCGAAGGGCGCTTCGGGAAGCACAAAATAGACGCGCTTTCCGTCCTCGAGCGTCCCGACACCGTCCATGCCTGGGACGAGGGGAAACTCTCCCGAGGAGCTATAGTGGTTGCCAGATGCCCGGCTCCTCGTAATGTGGCTTAGAGCTGACGCTGCAACTGCGATGCGAGCCGTGCCTTCGGTGACGGTCGGCTCTGTGAAGTCTGCATAAACTGGCGTTGCGCCAGGTCCTTTAACGAGTGCCGCTTTCATGTTTGCTTTCCTTTGACGAGTATAAAAGTATCGGTTTCGTCCTCGGCTAGAGAACTCGATATATATGTATAATACACGCATATTGAACATGCGCAAGGAATCCAATGGCGATGAAAAGAGAAGTCCGCGAACTGCGGGAAGCCCTGCTGGATCTGACGGGTATTTTGAATCGACCGCAGCCCGACGCTGCCTTGATCGAAGCCGCCGGCGTCGACCTGGACCGCGCGCTTTTCCCGCTACTGGCCCGGGTAGAGCGGCGCGGGCCGCTTGGCATCGTGGAACTGGCCGAGTTAGTTGGACGCGACTACACAACGGTCAGCCGGCAGATCGCAAAACTGGAGAGCCTTGGGCTTATTGCGCGTTGCCCCAGTCCGGAAGACGGACGGGTTCGCGCGGCGGTCATTACGGATCAGGGGCGGGCGATTACGACGGCACTTGACGCCGCGCGCCAGAAGATCGTTGAAGGATTGCTGGCGGATTGGGACAAGGAAGACGTACGCGACCTCGTACGTCTTCTTCGCAGGTTCGCTGACGATGCGCTTGGGTGGGTCAAGACGCTGTAGGTAGCGGTTTGCCTCGGGATGATTCAGGTGCCATGCGCGACATCATGGACCGGAGAACGCGGGTGGTGGCATAAAGCCTCCGAACTCGCGTTCCACAAGGTTGGCAAAGGCGATAGGCGTGCGGTCTTCCAGATAAGGGCCGATTGCCTGGAGCCCGATCGGCAAGCCGGAGTCTCCAAGGCCGATTGGGAACGTGGTCGCCGGCAATCCAGCCATGTTCGCGAGACTCTGCCATGCCGCCTGCTCAGTGTAGGCGACTCGTTTGCCGTCCACTTCGATGTGACGCGAGCGCATGTCGGCATGATCATGGACGAAAGCCGCTACGGTAAGCACGGGACAAACGACGAGATCCCACTCGCGAAAGAACTGGCGCCACCGGTGCATCTGCGCAACGCGCGTGCGATCGGCGTCAATCCAGTCCCGATGACCAAGCACGACATTGCGCAACTCGACGGCCGCTGGACTCGTGTCGTCGCTCGATAGACCGGCGACAAGCCCCTGGAGCGAGCGATATTCCTCAAGCGGCAGCCCTGCACCCGAGAATGACAGAAGTAACTGTCCGAACGTGCGCAATATCAGACTGAGATCGGGTAACAAGGCGCTCCCCGTTGCAACAACGCAGCCGGTTCCCTCAAGACGCTTGCGGAAACGTTGCATCGCCGAGCGCACATCGTTGGAGAGCGTCGCATCAGGGTGATCCTCGAGCATCAACACCCTGAAGTCGGCGAGCCGGGTATGGCGAGAGGGGGGAAGATCCAGTCGGTAGCCTGTCGCTTGCATATCGTCGGGGCCGGCTAGCACGTCTAGAGCCAATGCGAGATCGCCGGCGCTGCGCGCCATTGGACCGACCACGGCGAGGTCGGGATCGGCGCTTACTGAAAGCATCGGAATGCCTGGGGGTGCCATGCCCCGCATCGGTATCAGGCCGTGAGTGGGCTTGTGCGCATAGATGCCGCAGCAGTGAGCGGGAACGCGCAGCGAGCCGCCGATGTCGCTACCCAGTTCGAGCGGCACGAACCCAGCCGCCAACGCGGCAGCGGAGCCGCCAGACGAGCCGCCTGGCGTGCGGGTGAGGTCCCAGGGGTTGTTGGTCACGCCGTAAATGCGATTGTAGGTCTGCCAGTCGTTCAGCATGGTCGGGACATTGGTCTTCCCCAGAATCACGGCGCCTGCCTGTTTGAGACGCCGCACGGCGACCGCGTCTTCTGTGACCTCGAGGTTCTCGGTGCCTGGTACTCCCCACGTTTTAGGCAGCCCAGCCACGTTAAAGGACTCCTTCACCGTCATGGGCACACCGAGGAGCGGACGACGTTCGCCACGACCGAGCGCGTCATCCGCCTCTTTGGCTGCGCGGCGCGCGCGTTCGAAGTCCCGTATCACGACGGCATTGATTTGCCCATCGTAACGTTCGATGCGAGCCACGGCGTCTTCAAACAGTTCGACGGCCGATACCTCGCGCGACTGCAACGCAGCGATCATGTCGCGGGCGGTACTGAAGCTCAAGTCGTTCTCCTGATCATTGATAAGTCACTTCCTTGACTCGTCAGCTGGCTCTGAGCGGTCCTTTACAGGCAGCCAAACCTCAACGAAACCGGTTCCCGCAACCGGATTGAAATCTTCGCTATAGCGTTCGAGTTCGGGCGCCTCCGCGGCCTCCATTCCCGACTGCGGCAGCCAATGATTCCAGATGCTGTAGAAGGTCTGATGCAGCGTGGTGACGTGTCCTTGATGCACAAAGACGGCGTAGCGCTGGGGTTTGATTTCAATGCAGCGAAACGATGGAGGCAACCGGTCGCGGCTTTTCACCTCCACACCGGCGATATATTCAAACCCGCCTTCACTATCCGGGTTGCAGCAAACTCCATAGGTCACACCGCCGACCTGATCGGCGAGATTGCCGATGTACGGAATGAAGGCTTGCCAGAGCGTAGGGATGCCTTCGTTGGTGTCGAACGTAAACCGGCCGCCCATGCCGCCAATCAAAAGCGTCCCGCCCGCCTCGAAGCGTGGCCCGGCGAGATCGACAATTCTGGTTTCTTTCATGCGTAGTGGCTCCACAAGAGACATGCCATCAAGATTGCGCCCGGCTCGCACCCGTTCGGGCGTGATGCCGAACAGATCGTGGAAGGCGCGCGTAAACGCCTCGTGCGACCCATATCCCGTGTCCAGCGCCACGCTGAGAATGTCCGGTGCGCCCTGCGCAAGCTCGCGTGCCGCCCGGCTGAGCCGTCGAGCCCGGACGTAGCGCATTACCGGCCATCCTGTGCTGATTGCGAAGCTGCGAGCAAGACCGAAGCGTGAGACTTCGCAGATGCTGGCGATCCGGTCGAGGGTCAGCTCCCGGCCCATTTCAATTTCAATGAACCACAGCGCTTTTGCAACTACATCCATGGGTTTCCTGACGAGGGTTTCGAGCAAATATAGGGCATTGCCGGGAGCCGCATTTGATCGTTCTTGCGAGGGGCGGTTCATGCCCCCGCTTGGGTGCATCGGGTGACTGACAAGTGAAGCTTGTCAGTTGACGAAAGCCGATTGGGCAGCTATCGTGCACCCATTGCAAGACTAAACCTCGCCCATCGCGGGCAGGTGTCGGGGGATTTCGTCCGCGCAAATGCGACGTCGTGAGCCACCGGCAGAAATGCATTGCTCGCTCCTATGCATTTAGGATGGCGAATTAAATGATGGTGTTAGAACGAATCGACAAATCGCATCATCGTCAAACCATAAGGAAACACCATGAAGTTTCTCAAAGCGCCACGTGATGCCCTGATTCAGCCCTTGCAAATTGTCTGCGGCATCGTGGAGCGGCGCAGTACCCTGCCTGTTCTTTCCAGCGTGCTTGTGTCCACCGCAGGAAACGAATTGAGTTTCCGTAGTACCGACCTGGAACTGGATCTGAGGGCGACGGAAACGATCGAATCCTGCGAGTCCAGTACGTCCCTGACGGTCAACGCCCGCAAACTTCTGGATGTCGTGCGAGCCATGCCCGATGCACCCATCAGCCTTTCGTCTTCAGGCAACCGTCTCATCATTGAGGGCCCGGGCAGCCGGATATCCCTGCATGCAGGAAGCGCTGAGGATTTCCCTCAGATCAGGCAAAGCTCAGAACCGGAACTATCGCTTTGCGTCAACGCCGGGAGCCTGAAGCGGCTTTTGCACATGGTGCATTTCGCCATGGGGGACAACGACATTCGCTACTTCCTCAACGGGGCGTTGCTGATCACGGGACGTGAGCTGACCGCGGTGGCCACCGACGGACACCGATTGGCGACCGCGCGCATTGCGTCGCAAAGCGAGCACGAAGTGCGCGAGATCATCGTGCCACGAAAGGCGATCATCGAACTGATACGCCTGCTTCCGGAAGACGATTCGACGGTCATGCTAACCACTGCCGCGGGATACGCGAGTTTCGCCTTTGGGAAGATATTCTTCACCTGCAAGCTGATTGCGGGCCGTTATCCCGACTTCAAGCGCGTGATCCCTTCCGGATTCGAGGCGGAATTCACGATTGACCGGAAATCGTTTTACGCCTGCTTGCAGCGTGCGGCCGTGCTCACAACCGAGAAATTCAAAAGTGTCCAATGGGTTGCAGGAGAGGGCCGGCTGCAGGTGAGCGTCAGCAACCCTGAAGACGAGGAATCGGTGGAGGAGGTTGAGATAGACTACGCGGGAACGCCCGTAGACCTCAGCTTTAACATCCGTTATTGGATGGATGCACTGGCAACGCTTCGGGCCGATACCCTCGAGGTCCGTTTGAGCGCCGCGAAACTGGCCGCGCTGATTGTCGCTCCCGGCGATGAGGCGTTCCGCTACGTGGTGATGGCATTGCGCAAGTGAGCGGCCCGCGTAGCTGCTGACAGCCTCGCGGGCCCAGCATGTTCAACTTGAAGGAGATTGGCGTGGCACATGGCGAGCATAAATATCGGGTCTCGGTGGAATGGACCGGTAACCGTGGCACTGGAACGTCTGGCTACCGCGAATATGGCCGCGACCATACTATTCGCGCTGGCAGCAAGCCCGATATTCCAGGGTCGTCGGATGCGGCGTTTCTCGGTGACGCAGCGCGCTGGAATCCCGAAGATCTGCTGGTCGCCTCTGCTTCGGCGTGTCACAAGCTTTGGTATCTGCATCTTTGCTCTGACGCGGGCATCGCGGTGCTCGAATATCTGGATCACGCAGAAGGGACGATGGTCGATAGCGCCCAGCGTGGCCAGTTTACGCAGATCGTTTTGCGCCCGCATGTAACGATTCGCGCGGGCGGCGATCGTGATCTCGCGGAGCATCTGCATCATGCGGCGCATGAAAAATGTTACGTCGCAAACTCGGTCAATTTCCCGATCGTTTGCGAGCCGACGATCGAAGTCGCGCCGGCCTGATATCAGGTGCCGTACTCTTGCGCAGAGGTTTTGCCCGGGCGACGCGCCCGTCGTTCGAGCAAAGCCTGAAATGCCTGCTTGATGCGCTCAACGGCCTTTGTCTTGTACGGGAAGCGCTGGTTATTCCCGTGTACGAGCATACTCGCATTGACTTCGAACACGACGATGGCGCCATCGCGTGCTAGTCCGCAGTCGATGCCGAAGTAGTCCAGACCGATAGCGTCACGAATCGATTGCAATGCGACGCGCTGAGTGGCGCCGAAGACGCGCCACGGATCTTCGAGGAACGCTTGTTCCTCGTTCTGCATCCATGCGTGGGTCGCCATGCTGGTGGTCACGTGATGGACCTTCCACTTGTCGTCAATCGCGAGATGGTACGGCAGGATCTCGTCGCCCACGCAGACGAAGCGGTATTTGCGGAAATAGCCGTCGTTGGACCGGTAGTCGACGAACGATGTCAGATAGTAGCTGCTGGCATTGAGTCGGCTCAGGAATGCCTCTAGCTGCGCTGGATCCTCGAATTTCTCGAAGTGATCACCACCGTGTGCGCCAGCAGGCCTTACCAGAACCGGAAAAGTTAAGGACTCCTGTGACGTTCCTTTAACCATCGCAGCCAGTTCGGCCGCTGAATAAAGCCGTGTCTGCGGGACACAGCAACCCGGTAGTTGCGCGAGCCGCTTCGCAACCGCATCCCGGCCCGTTCCCGCAATCAGTTGTGGCGGGTTGATAACCGGGCTGCCCACGCCGTCCACCAATGCTTGCGCCGGTGCGAGAAAGGCGTGACCGCGATCGACATCGGAAATGAGATTCACGACTACATCAGCATAGATCCGCAGGCGGTCGATGTCGTACTCCACGTCCGGCAACAGGGTGATGATGTTGGTCTCGAAGCGGGCCCGCTCGATCAGATATTCGATCGGGGTATTGCCCGCATTCGGTCCAAATACAAACAGCACGCGGAATGCAGGCGGTGCGACGCTGGCCGGGATGGTGATCAACGGCTTCAGTTTCAGCGCGCGGCGATAGCTGGCGTCGGCCTCGTCGTCGAGACCGAGTGCCTGCTGAAAATTGGCGACGATGTGCAGCGTCGCGGCGTCATCCGGTTCGTGTTCGAGGGCGCGCTTGAAATGACTCAGCGCACGTTGCCGTCGTCCCGTGCATGCTTCGGCAAGGCCAAGCTGCCGATGCACGGCGGCATGGTCACCGGGCCGCGCCAGCAGTTGAGCGAGCAGGCCAATCGCTTCTTCGAATCGATCCCTTCGGATCAATACCTGGGCGAGTCCAAAGCAGGCGTCCCAATGACCGGGCTCGATACCGGTCGCCTGACGAAAATGGCTTTCGGCGAGGTCGAGGCGTCCCTCCTGCTGATACGAGGAGGCGAGGGAAAGATGAGAGTCGATGGACATGGTTGAAGAGCGCCGCCAGGCGTGGCACGTGAGGCGACGCGCGCGGCAGGTCGAGCGATGGTTCAGCGGGTCTCACATCCGGCCGCGCGGATGAAACGCAATCAGAGGAGACGAACCGTTGGAGAATAGCAGCGCAATACTTGCGCCGATTTGAACTTCGAGCCCGAAGGCTTACGGATCATTACGAGGGGTGTCTGATGTAAGTTTCGGTAATGAAATACTCTGTGCTTATGCGCGTTTCCGCTGCACTGCCTGATACGGTTCGCCGGCTTTGAACCGGGTCAGCCGGTCGCTGGCTTCGGTAATCGCCCATAAAGGGGCTTTCTGCAATTGCTGGTCGTAAATCGTCACAATCGACGCGAAGATGTCGTAGCCGGCCCGATCGAGCATCCATTCGCCGCTGGCGCGACCGCGCTCGAAGCAGGCGGCGCTCAAAGCATCTGCCGTCCGCAGCGCTTCGGGTGTCAGCTTGCCGTAACCTGCTTCGACGATGAAGGCGACGAGCAACATCGCCTGCGTCACCGTCTGGGCCGCTTCGACGTTCCCGTCCCCACGCCGCAGGCTGTCGAGCGCCAGGTGGACCTGGAGGGCGAGTTCATCCGCGGTGTCCCTCGGAAGTGGCAACAGCATGGCCTTTGCTGCCCGCGCGCGGGCTGCCTGGGTGTTGCCGGAAAACGGAATTGTCTTGGCCATGAGCGGGTCGTTAGAAGGTGGCAGTTGCAATAACGGCCTCTCCGCCAAAAGCTTAAGCCTCTTCTGCGTCATGGTTCGCCTGCGCGATCTGCCGGCGGTGGCGGCGGTTCCAACGCTCGGTCCCATGCAGCCGCTCAGATAAGCGGTTCGACATATTTCTTGCGGTCAAACGGTGCTTCGTAGGGCTCCGGCCAGAACTCGACCATCCGCGCGATTTTGCCGTCCGCAATCGTAAAGAACGAGATGGCCCGGGCTCGCAGCACTCCGTCGGTTATCGACACGTCCGACACCGCGTCCCGCTCGCCGGCCACGATGCGGTTGATCGTGAACGTCCATGGCCCGTGGGCCGGGTAGTCCGTATTGAGCAGCGCGAAATTCGTCGCGCCTCTGATTCGTTCATTGGACTGCGGCCACTCGAGGACAAACTCCGCTGCCAGCACCGAAGCAGTGGCGTGAAAATCGTTGGTGGCCATGAGCCGCCAGAACTCGTGAACAACGTGTGACGTTGCTGCGAAAGAATCGGTCATAGGCGTGGTGTTAGTTATCAGAGTCTGCGGGTACGAGCGCGGCATCGGCGCGAC
The DNA here is from genome assembly GCF_050435645.1 of Paraburkholderia sp. GAS206C. Classification (NCBI taxonomy): domain Bacteria; kingdom Pseudomonadati; phylum Pseudomonadota; class Betaproteobacteria; order Burkholderiales; family Burkholderiaceae; genus Paraburkholderia; species Paraburkholderia sp. GAS206C. The sequence continues at coordinate 183,616 of NZ_JBNDKR010000013.1, forward strand.
CCTTAGGCTTCCACATACAGCATGTCAGCCGATTCCCCCATTAGCAGTTCCCGGTTGGCATCGGCCGCAGCGCGCAGATAGTCCCACAACGAAGTGATGCGTCGCAGCTTGCGCAGGTCCTCCCGGCAGCAGAGCCAGAAATGCCGTGTCACGACGACTTCATGCGGCAAGACGGCTTCGAGCAGGGGATTCGGCTCCGCCATAAAGCATGGGAGGATCGCGAGCGCGTTGCCTTGCAGCGCAGCATGATACTGGGCGATCACACTCGTGCTGCATAGATTGGCCGCGGCGTTAGGGATGGTCCGGTCGAGATAGAGCAGTTCGCGGCTGAAGGCGAGTTCGCCGACGTAGCTGATAAAGGCGTGGTCGCGCAAATCGGCAACGGTGTTCACCGGCGCATGACGATCCAGATACTCGCGCGTGCCATACAGCTTGAGCCGGTAGTCGCACAGTTTGGTATAGACGTATTGGCCGCGCTCGGGCCGCTCCAGCATGATGGCGAGATCCGCCTCGCGTTTGGACAGGCTGACGAAATGCGGAACGGGTAGCAGGTCGATCGAAATATCCGGATGTTTACCCGCGAAGCGCGCCAGCTGCGGCGCGAGAAAAAAGCATCCGAAGCCCTCGGTGGAGCCGACCCGCACGTGCCCCGACAGCGAGTGCGCACCACCCGTGAACTGCTCGGCGGCGGATTGCACCGTGGTTTCCACGGCGTCGGCGTAGGCGAGCAGGCGTTGGCCGTCGGCTGTCAGCACGAAGCCGTCCGCCCGCGATTTATCGAACAACACGGTGCCCAGCGACGCCTCCAGTTCTCTCACCCGGCGTGCCACGGTGGTGTGGTCGACGCCCAGCCGCTTTGCCGCACCGCTGGCCCGTTGGGTCCGCGCGACCTCGAGGAAGTAGCGCAGATCATCCCAGTTCACGCTTTGCATCTAGTCTCCCGTCGATTCGGAGTTAGCGCTTCAATGCGCTACTCCGAGCCCATGCCAGCTGGCTTGCGTTGTGTTTTTTTGCATATCAGATGGGCTTTTTCATCTCTATGCCGTGGATATTCGAATAACTATACTCGGATGCAAGCCGCTGGAACAACCACGGCATGGACGCCTGCGTCATCCGCGCGACTGGCGAGCCTATAAAGATATCGGAGACAAACAGGATGCAGATGCAATCGACCCCCGACCGGGCGGCAGTTGCCGCACCGGTTCCCAGGCGCGCCCGGGATTACCTGATCGCCGGTTGGGCCAGCATGGCCGGCACCACGATCGAGTGGTACGACTTCTTCCTCTACGGCACGGCCGCCGCGCTGGTATTCAACAAGATCTTCTTTCCGACGCTCGACCCGATTCTCGGCACGCTTGCCGCGTTCGCAACGTACGGCGTTGGCTTTATCGGGCGTCCGATGGGCGGCATCGTGTTTGGCCACTTCGGCGACCGCATCGGCCGCAAGGCGATGCTGCTGGTCACGCTGCTGATGATGGGCATTCCGAGCATGGTGATCGGCCTGATTCCTTCTTATCAGAGCATCGGTTACTGGGCCGCGGCGCTGCTGGTGGCGATGCGCTTTCTGCAGGGGATGGCTGTCGGCGGTGAATGGGGCGGCGCTGTTCTGATGGCGGTGGAGCACGCGCCGCCTGGCCGCAAGGGTTTCTTCGGCAGCCTGCCGCAAACTGGCGTGGGCTTCGGGCTGATTCTCTCTTCGCTGGCGATGGCCGCTGTCACCGCACTGCCGGAAGCCGATCTGCTTGCATGGGGCTGGCGCGTTCCGTTTCTTGCCAGCATCGCGCTGGTCGTGATCGGCTGGGTGATCCGGGTACGCGTGCCTGAATCGCCCGACTTCGAACGGGTGAAAGCGCAGGGCGAGCCGGTCAAGGCGCCGATCCTCGAGGCCATGCGCCGGCATCCGCGCGAACTGCTCATCATCATCGGCGCACGGGCTGCGGAAAACACCTGGTTCTATCTGGTCGTTGCTTTTGCGCTCGCTTATGCCGCCAATCAGTTGAAGATTCCCAAGGCCTCCATCCTGCATGCGATCACCGCTGGCGCCGTGCTGTCGCTGGTCACGATGCCGTTTTGCGGCCACCTCAGCGATCGCATCGGCCAACGGCGTCTGTTCCTGATCGGCCTCGTCATCATGTGCCTGTTCGCTGCGCCGTTCTTTGCAATGCTCGGCACGCGCGATCCGGTCACCGTGTGGTGGGCGATGGTGCTTGGCGTGGGCGTCGTATTTCCGATTCTGTACGCCCCCGAGTCGCAATTGTTCGCCTCGCAGTTTCCGGCTGAGATTCGCTATAGCGGCATCTCGTTGTCCGTGCAGATTGCCGGCGTGATCGGCGGCGGTATCGCGCCGATCATCGCTACCGCGCTGCTTGCCTTGGGTGCCGGCCGTCCGAAATACGTGGTCGCTTATATGGTGGCAATGGGCATTGTCGCGTTGTTCTGCACGGTGTTGATGCGACCGCATGCTGACGAGTCTCAGCCGGCCGAAAGCCCATCGCTTGCCCACCAATAAACCACTGAACTTAGCTATCCGAACCTAACCAAGAGAGTCGATCATGAATGCTGTTACTCAGGCGTCCAACGCAAATGTCAGTACGGTGAAACTGCTGATCAACGGCGAGTTCGTCGAATCGGGCACGCGCGAATGGCGCGATATCGTCAATCCGGCGACCCAGGAAGTGCTCGCACGTGTGCCGTTTGCAACCGCCGCTGAAGTCGATCAGGCCATTCGTTCTGCGCACGCCGCGTTCGCCACGTGGAAGAACACGCCGATCGGCGCACGGATGCGCATCATGCTGAAGTATCAGGCGCTCGTCCGTGAACACATGCCGCGCATTGCAAAGACGCTGTCAGCCGAACAGGGCAAGACGATTCCCGATGCGGAAGGCGATATCTTCCGCGGACTTGAAGTGGTCGAACATGCGTGCTCGATCGGCACGTTGCAGCAGGGCGAGTTCGCTGAGAACGTTGCGGGCAGCGTCGATACGTACACGTTACGTCAACCGATCGGCGTGTGCGCCGGCATCACGCCGTTCAACTTCCCCGCCATGATTCCGTTGTGGATGTTCCCGATGGCGATTGTCTGCGGCAACACTTTCGTGCTGAAGCCGTCGGAGCAGGATCCGCTCTCGACGATGCAACTGGTCGAACTGGCGATCGAAGCCGGCGTGCCTAAGGGCGTGCTGAATGTCGTGCATGGCGGCAAGGAAGTCGTGGATGCGCTGTGCACGCATGAACTGGTGAAGGCGATTTCATTCGTCGGCTCGACGGCGGTGGGGACGCATGTGTATCGCCTCGGCAGCGAACACGGCAAGCGCGTGCAGTCGATGATGGGTGCGAAGAATCATGCAGTGGTGCTGCCGGATGCGAACCGCGAGCAGACCTTGAATGCGCTTGCGGGCGCCGGCTTCGGCGCAGCGGGCCAGCGTTGCATGGCGACCTCGGTAGTGGTGCTGGTGGGCGCGTCGCAGCAGTGGTTGCCGGATCTGGTTGAGAAAGCGAAGACGTTGAAGGTCAATGCAGGCAACGAGGCTGGCACGGACATCGGTCCGGTGGTCTCACGCGCCGCGAAGCAGCGTATCCTTGGCTTGATCGAAGCGGGTGTGAAAGAGGGCGCAACGCTTGCGCTGGACGGCCGCGACGTCAAGGTGGCGGGCTACGAGGAAGGCAACTTTATCGGCCCGACGATTTTCACCGACGTGACAACCGAAATGGAAATCTACCGCACCGAAATTTTCGGGCCGGTGCTGGTGGTGCTGAGCGTGCCGACGCTTGATGAAGCGATTGCGCTCGTCAACCGCAATCCGATGGGCAATGGCGTGGGGCTTTTCACGCAAAGCGGCGCGGCAGCACGCAAGTTCCAGAGCGATATCGACGTGGGGCAGGTGGGGATCAATATTCCGATTCCGGTGCCGGTGCCGTTCTTTAGCTTCACGGGTTCGCGCGGTTCGAAGCTGGGCGATCTTGGACCGTACGGCAAGCAGGTCGTGCAGTTTTACACGCAGACCAAGACAGTGACGGCGCGCTGGTTCGACGACGCAACCGTCAACGATGGCGTCAATACGACGATCAGCCTGCGCTAGTCGTTTAGCGCCGAGACCTATGGATCACGAAGTGGAGACGTAATCATGAAGATCGGTTTTATCGGACTCGGCAATATGGGTGCGCCGATGGCGCAGAACCTGCTGAAAGCTGGCCATACGGTGAACGTGTTCGACCTAAGTGCGCAGGCGGTGCAGGCATTGGTCGATGCGGGGGCGAAAGCGGCGGCTTCGCCGAAGGCTGCGGTGACGGATGTCGAATGCGTCATCACGATGCTGCCGGCGGCCGCCCATGTGCGCAGTGTGCTGACGGCGGAGGACGGCGTGCTGGCGGGGATTGCGCGCGGCGTGACGATAATCGATTCGAGCACGATCGATCCGGCGAGCGTCAAGGCGTTCGCCGAACTCGCGGCCCAGCACGGCAACACGTTCGTGGATGCGCCCGTGTCGGGTGGCACGGGCGGCGCGGCGGCGGGTACGTTGACGTTTATGGTGGGCGGCAGCGCGGCCGTCTATGAGCAGGTCAAGCCGGTGCTTTCGGGAATGGGCAAGAACATCGTCCATTGTGGGGACACTGGCACGGGGCAGGTCGCGAAGATTTGCAACAACCTGGTGCTCGGTATCACGATGGCCGGCGTTGCGGAAGCGATGTCGCTGGGCGCAGCGCTCGGTATCGATCCGAAGGTGCTGGGGACGATCATCAATACGTCTACGGGACGCTGCTGGAGTTCGGATACGTACAATCCGTTCCCTGGTGTGATCGAGACGGCGCCTTCGTCGCGGGGCTACACCGGCGGCTTCGGCACGGATCTGATGCTGAAGGATCTCGGTCTCGCTACGGATGCGGCGAAGCAGGTGCGTCAGCCCGTCTATCTCGGCGCGCTGGCGCAGCAGTTGTATCAGACGATGAGCACCAAAGGCGCGGGGCGTCTGGACTTTTCGGCCGTCATCAAGCTGTATAAGGCGGATTGATTACAGTCGACCTGGAAGCGATCGATCGGCGCGCGTCAGCGGCGCCGATCGATCGTGATGGTCTGCAGTCTTCCCAACGAACCTGAGTGCCTCGCGCCGCCCCGGACGTCATCCGGCCGGCGCGGGCACCAATCTCACGCGCGGCTTTGTTTCGTGTTAAAAAACGAAGTCGCTTATCGGGTGCATGCATAGCGGCCTGGCAGTCACCGCCCGGAAATCATCTGCGTGAGAAGGATTCGATGCCCACTAATTCATTTCTATGCTCCGGTCGATTCAAGAGCCTCGGCGTGCTGATAGCCGCTGGTGTTGCTTTTTCGTTGTCGGGCTGTGCGGCCTCGCCATCTGCGGAAGCTCAATCCGCTCCGCCTCCGGCGATCCATTCCGCCGACGGTCCCTTACCCGTCCCGCCCAACCTCGTTGCATTGATGCAGCCCGAAGGACAGAAACGGCTCCTGTCCAGCGTGGACAAGCAGTCGTATTGGCCGCTCTCCCAGTACTTCGAAACGCAGAGGAACGAGGCCTACTGTTCAGTGGCGAGTTCCGTCATGACACTGAATGCGTTGGGCATCAAGCGTCCGGAGTCGACGCAATACCCCGACTTCCCGTACTTTTCGCAAGAGGACTTTTTCCGTAGCGTCGATCCGCAGGTCGCCAACGCGGCGCGGGTATCGAGAGAGGGCATGACGCTTGACCAGCTCAGTTCGGTCTTGAGCGAATTTCCGGTGGACGTGAAGAAATTCCATTCCAGTGACCTGACGCTCGCGCAGTTTCGCGATCTGATTCGCGATACCACGGCGCAATCCGACCGCTTTGCGCTGCTGAATTTCAGGCGTCCGGAGATCGGCGAGACGGGCGGGGGCCATTGGTCGCCGCTTGCGGCATATGACGCAGACACAGATAGCGCGCTACTTCTCGACGTTGCGCGGTACAAGTACCCCGCCGTTTGGGTTCCAATGGCGCAACTGTACGCAGCCTCGCAATCGGTTGATAACGTTAGCGGAATTTCACGCGGCGTGGTGATCGTGAGCAAGCGGGTGAATTAATGGCGTGCAAAAGATCCCCCCAATTGCCCATCGCGCAGGATGACGACATAAGGTTTTCTCAAGAAGCGACTCGTTTATAAATTTCCTGGCAGACCTGACGGAGTGACTCTGCGAACAGTCGATTGGACATCCTCTCAGGTTCGTTCAAACGCGTGAACAGCGCGATCGGCGACAACGTCCATTCGAACGAATAAGGCACGATCGCGACACCAGCAATGCGCACCAGCTCCTCGGCGATATCCGCGGGGACGATGGACACCGATTGCTCGCCCGCGACGATCATCTCGCCAATCAGCTTGGATGAATAGCTCTCGACGATCGGCGTCGGCGGCGTCAGACCCGCGCCGAGGAAGATATCGGCGACCTGTTCGCGCATCGGCGTGTTCGGGGCGCCGAGAATCCAGTCCAGTTCCGCGAGTTTCTGCCAGTCGATCTGTCCGCGCGCGAGGTGCGCCGCGAGGCGGCGGCTCGCGATCAACCGCGGCGGCTGACGATATAACACCTCGACGCTGACCTGCTGCAAATCGAGCGAGGCGGATGCACGGCCGAGCACGATGTCGACGGTATGGTCGCGCAACTGGGCGAGCAACTGCTCGCTCGTACCCTCGTGAATTGTAACGGTCAGACGCCGGTTGCCTTCGGGGCGAGTACGCTGAATTGCCGTCGACACCATCTGGCCCGGGATGAACGGGATCACGCCGATATGCAGATGCGCCGCATGCCCCGACGCCACCGACTCCATTTCCCTGACGAGATGATCGAGATCCTCGGTCATGGCCCGCGCTCGCGCCAGGACCACCTGGCCCAACGCCGTCGGCGCCATGCCGCGCGCGGAGCGGTCGAACAGCGGCGCCCCGAACATGTCCTCCAGTTCCGCCAGCATATTGGTGACTGCGGGCTGGCTGCTTGCCATGCGCTCGGCAGCGCGCGTCAGAGAGCCGTGTTGCTGGATTTGCAGCAGCAAGGTGAGGTGCCGCATTTTTAGGCGCGATGACAGCTTGCGGACCACCGCGTTGGGATCGAATGCCGCCATAAAAGCCGCGAGCCATTAGAAAAATATGATGGGGGCATATTAACTCTAAATATTATCCTTATGGCGCGTGCCTAGAATGAGCCCATCACTTTTGATTTGCGCCGCGCAAGGCGCCCAACCATAGGGGCTCAACAAGAATGAACACGACGGATCGTCAGGCCGCTCTCGACTATCACGAATTCCCGGTTCCGGGAAAAACGGCGGTTACCGCCACCAAGCCGCTCGTGACGCAGCGCGACCTTGCCCTGGCATACACGCCGGGCGTGGCCGCAGCGTGCGAAGAGATCGCCGCCGATCCGCTCAACGCGTTCCGCTTTACCGGCCGTGGAAATCTGGTCGGCGTCATCACGAATGGCACCGCCGTGCTGGGACTGGGCAATATCGGCGCGCTGGCCTCGAAGCCGGTGATGGAAGGCAAGGCGGTACTGTTCAAGAAGTTTGCCGGCATCGACGTGTTCGACATCGAGATCAACGAGACCGATCCCGACAAGCTGGTCGATATCATCGCGGGCCTGGAAGCGACCTTCGGCGGTATCAACCTCGAGGACATCAAGGCACCGGAATGCTTCACCGTAGAGCGCAAACTGCGCGAGCGGATGAAGATTCCGGTCTTCCACGACGATCAGCATGGCACCGCCATCACCGTGTCCGCGGCCTTTATCAATGGTTTGAAGGTGGTGGGCAAGAGCATCAAGGAAGTCAAGGTCGTCACATCCGGCGCAGGCGCGGCAGCGCTGGCTTGCCTCGAACTGATGGTGGACCTCGGCTTGCCTATCGAGAACATCTGGGCAACCGACATCGAAGGCGTGGTGTACGAAGGCCGCACCACGTTGATGGACCCGCAGAAGGCGCGCTTCGCGAAGGACACCTCGGCACGTACGCTGGCCGAAGTCATCGAGGGTGCCGACGTGTTTCTCGGACTGTCCGCCGGCGGCGTGCTAAAGCCCGAGATGGTGAAGCGCATGGCGGCGCGCCCGCTGATTCTCGCCTTGGCCAATCCCACGCCAGAAATCTCACCGGCCGAAGTGAAGGCCGTGCGCGACGACGCGGTCATCGCGACGGGCCGCTCCGATTATCCGAACCAGGTCAACAACGTCCTGTGTTTCCCCTATATTTTCCGCGGGGCGCTGGACGTGGGCGCGACCACCATCACGCCGGAAATGGAAAAGGCGGCCGTCTACGCGATTGCCGCGCTCGCCGAGGAAGAGCAGAACGAAGTGGTCGCCGCTGCGTACGGGGCATATGGCGTCGACTTCGGTCCTGAATACATCATCCCGAAGCCGTTCGATCCGCGCCTGATCGTGCGTATCGCGCCGGCTGTTGCGAAGGCCGCGATGGACAGTGGCGTTGCCACGCGTCCGTTGCAGGATCTGGATGCGTACACGGAGCAACTGCAGCAGTTCGTCTACCGCTCGGGCGCCTTCATGAAGCCGCTGTTCGCAGCGGCGCGGCAGATCGTCCGTGAAGGCGGCAAGTCGCGCATCGTGTTTACCGAAGGTGAGGAAGAGCGCGTGCTGCGCGCGGTCCAGGTGATCGTCGATGAAAAGCTTGCGCGTCCGATTCTGGTCGGCCGTCCTGAAGTGCTGATGGCGCGGATCGAAAAGTACGGCCTGCGTCTGCGCCTCGGTCAGGACGTCGAAGTGACAAATCCTGAGTATGACGAACGATTCCATCAATACTGGACGACGTACTGGGAATTGATGTGCCGCGACGGCATCACCAAGGAAATGGCGCGTGTGGAAATGCGCCGGCGTTTGACGCTGATCGGCGCGATGATGGTGAAGCTCGGTGACGCCGACGGCATGGTGTGCGGGACGGTTGGCGCGTATCACGACCATCTGCGTTTCGTGGATCAGGTGATCGGCAAGAAGGCCGGAGCGCAGACCTATGCGGCGATGAATATCCTGCTGCTCGACGATCGCACCATCGCTCTGGTCGATACGCACGTCAACGACGACCCGACAGCCGAGCAGATTGCCGAATTCACGATTGCCGCTGCGAAGAGCATGGCTGGGTTGAATCTGGTGCCGAAGGTGGCGTTGTTGTCGCGCTCGAACTTCGGCTCTGGCAGTTCGGCGTCCGGCGCGAAGATGCGTCGTGCGCTCGAACTGGTGACGCAGCAGGCACCGACGCTGGAAGTCGACGGTGAAATGCACGGCGATTGCGCGCTCGACGAAGCGCTGCGCTCACGCATCCTGCCGATGTCGCGCCTGAAGGGCGCGGCGAACCTGCTGGTGTGCCCGAACGTGGACTCGGGGAACATTGCCTACAACCTGTTGAAGACCGCGGCAGGCAGCAATGTTGCGGTGGGGCCCTTCCTGTTGGGCGCCAATGCGCCGGTGCATGTGCTGACGTCGAGCTCGACGGTGCGCCGAATCATCAATATGGCGGCGTTGACGGTGATCGACGCGAACCGGGAAGTTTGAAGCTGGGTGTCGCGGGATTCGGGGGCGTCTGTGTGAGGTGCGCGCGGCGTCCCGGACCCAACACCCAACGCGCGTTATCGATGGTCATCTGACGTCGTCGATAACGCTGCTTCAAGTCTCCGGCAAATCCGCTCCTCTGCGCCGTCCGACAAGGATTTGCGCCTAATCCCTCCGGTTGCGTTCATTGCTGAAATCAGCCGTCCCGCGTTGTAGGACAACGTATAATGAGCGGGTCAGCAAACCAACAGGAGGTCCTTGATGACCGCGTCCCCAGCCCTCACTACGCCGCCTGCGCGCGCGCGTGGAAGTCTTGCTGACCGGGTGGTGAACTACATCAACGAACAGGTCGCGGCGCATACGCTGAAGCCGGGCGACAAGCTTCCCACCGAGACGACCTTGATGTCGCTGCTTGGCGTCAGCCGGACGGTGGTGCGCGAGGCTATCTCGCGACTGCAGGCCAATGCGGTGATCGAGACGCGTCATGGCATCGGCAGCTTTGTGCTTGAGCCGCGCCGTGAGCCGTTGGGTCTCGAGATGGTGCCCGCCACGACGTTAGCGGATCTGCTCTCGGTCATGGAACTGCGTATCAGCCTCGAAACCGAGTGTGCAGGGCTCGCCGCGCAGCGCGCGAGCGAGCGCGACCTGGCTAATATTCGCGCCGCGCTGGACGCTATCGGAGCCACCAGCCGCGCCGGCGGTGACAGCGCAGCCGCAGATCTGCGGTTTCACGTCGCGGTGGCGAGCGCCACGGGCAACCGCTATTTCGTGGACATTCTCACGCAGATGGGCACCGCGTTGATTCCCCGGCATCGTGTCGATTCGCCGAGTCTTGCCCACAGCGATCCCGCCGCATACATGGCGCGGGTCAATGTCGAGCACGAGAGCATTCTCGACGCCATTGCCCGGCGCGACCCGGAGGGTGCGCGTGCGGCCATGCGGATGCATTTGTCGAGTAGCCGCGAACGGCTGCGACGCTTGAGTGTGGGCGCGTCGGAAGAGGGTGTCGAGCGCACGGCCTGAGACGGCCCCGCGCGAAGTCAGAAAGCGGCCTGCGGGCCGCTTTTTTGTTGCCTCTGCCCCTGCTCAGGGTTCCAATATCAGTCATCGTATAACAAGCGATGTTATGCCTAAAAAACAGTCGCTTAGGCGTCGAGTCTTGCTGCGAGAATCCTCATCTTAAGGACTTACGGTAGTAATAATCCCTTGTCCATCAAGGTTGTGCACCTGATTCAAAGGGTAAACCCCCAATGGGAATTTGGTTCTATAAAAAGTAGACTGTCGTCAGACAACATAGCCGGGGCTGGGAAGCGAGCGCGACCGCGCTCGTCGCAAAGCAGCCCGCGTTGCGTCTGGAGCCAGGAGACAAACCTTGACATCTATTCCCACCGCGGCGATCGACCCGCTCGAGTCAGCGGTTTCGAAGGTGAAGCGGCACATCCTGCCGCTCTTCCTGATCATGTTCATCGCGAATTACATCGACCGCGTGAACATCGGTTTCGTCAATTCGCACATGCAGGCGGATCTGGGGATCGGTGCGGCGGCCTACGGTTTGGGCAGCGGCCTGTTCTTCGTCGGATACGCGCTGTTCGAAGTACCGTCGAACGTCCTGATGCAAAAGTACGGGGCGCGCGCGTGGCTCACGCGCATCATGGGGACGTGGGGTCTGGTCGCCGGTGCGATGGCGTTTGTCTGGAACGACACCTCGTTCTACGTGCTGCGCTTTCTGCTCGGTGTTGCAGAGGCGGGTTTTTTTCCGGGCGTGGTGTTTTACTTCACACAATGGCTGCCGCAGAAAGAGCGGGGTAAGGCGGTGGCGGTGTTTCTCTCGGGCTCGGCGCTCGCGTCGGTGCTGTCTGGTCCGATCACCGGCAGTTTGCTATCCGTGCACGGGCTTGGCCTGCAGAGCTGGCAGTGGATGTTTCTGATCGAAGGCGGGTTTTCAATCGTGTTGTGTGGCGTGAGCTGGGTCCTGCTGAAATCGCATATCCGTGACGCTACCTGGCTGACGGCTGAAGAGCAGCGGGTGCTGCAAACGTCCATTGCGAAAGAACAGGCCGAGCGCGACGCACTCGGCGGCGCCCACTTGCCGGCCTTGAAGCTGCTGAAAGACCCGCAAATCGCGCTGTTCTGCTTCCTGTACTTCGCGATTCAATTGACCATTTATGCTGCCACGTTCTGGTTGCCCACCATCATTCGCAAGATGGGCGCACTCTCGGATTTCCAGGTTGGCATGTTCAACACCATCCCCTGGCTCATCGCGATGGTCGCCATGTACTGTTTCGCCGTGCTATCGGCCAGGTGGCGTTTTCAGCAAGCGTGGCTGGCTGGTGCGTTGGTGATTGCTGCATGTGGATTGTTCGCCTCGACCTCTGCCGATCCGGTGTTCTCGTTCGTCGCAATCTGCTTCTCCGCGATCGGCTTCAAGGCTGCCTCGTCGCTGTTCTGGCCGATTCCGCAGGGCTACCTGGATGCGCGGGTGGCCGCTGCCGTGATCGCGCTGATCAATTCGGTGGGCAACCTCGGCGGATTTTTCGCGCCCGCGACGTTTGGCTATCTGCAGCAACATACCGGTTCGATTAGCGGCGGGTTGTATGGGCTGGGTGTCGCGTCGCTCATCGCTGCTGCCGCGGCATTCCTGACGCGCAATCGCCGCGCGCCGCCTACCGACGGCCTGGTGCAGCCGCTGCATAGCAAGGCCAACTAAGCATCTGAACCATACTCGAACTACTCTGCCCGTTGGCTCCATCACTTCAAGGGTCCTACTTTAATGTCTACGAAACCCATCCAGACGAATGCCACACCGATCGTCACCGAGTTGCGCGTCGTGCCGGTTGCCGGCCGTGACAGCATGCTATTGAACCTGAGCGGCGCGCATGGGCCGTTCTTTACCCGCAACGTCGTGATTCTGCGCGATAGCGCAGGCAATACCGGCGTCGGCGAAGTGCCGGGCGGCGAAAACATCCGCAAGACCATCGACGACGCGCGGCCGCTCGTCGTCGGTCAATCGATCGGCAACCTGCAGGCCGTGCTGAACCGGGCGCGCACGCAGTTTGCCGACCGCGACGCGGGCGGACGCGGCTTGCAGACCTTCGACCTGCGCACCACGATACATGCGGTGACCGCACTCGAAGCAGCGTTGCTCGATCTGCTCGGACAACATCTTGGCGTGCCGGTTGCCGCGTTGCTGGGCGAAGGCCAGCAGCGCGACGAGGTCGAGATGCTCGGTTACCTGTTCTACATCGGCGATCGCAAGAAGACTGACCTGCCGTACGCGAGCGGCGCCGAGGGTCGCGACGCCTGGGAGCGCGTGCGCACCGAAGAGGCGATGACGCCAGAGGCCGTGGTGCGACTGGCCGAGGCTGCTCAGGCACGCTACGGCTTCAATGACTTCAAGCTCAAGGGTGGCGTATTGGCTGGCGACGCTGAGATCGAAGCGGTTACCGCGCTGGCAGAGCGTTTTCCGAATGCACGCGTCACGCTCGATCCGAACGGAGCGTGGTCGTTGGCGGAAGCTGTGCGTCTGTGCCGCGACCAGCACGATGTGCTGGCCTATGCCGAAGATCCCTGCGGCGCGGAGAACGGTTATTCGGGTCGCGAGGTGATGGCTGAATTCCGCCGCGCGACCGGTCTGCCGACGGCGACCAACATGATCGCTACCGACTGGCGTCAGATGGGCCATGCTATCCAGTTGCAGTCCGTCGACATCCCGCTTGCCGATCCGCACTTCTGGACCATGCAGGGCTCGGTGCGCGTCGCGCAGATGTGCAACGATTGGGGCCTGACGTGGGGCTCGCATTCGAACAATCACTTCGATATCTCGCTCGCGATGTTCACGCACGTCGCCGCGGCGGCTCCCGGCAAGATCACCGCCATCGACACGCACTGGATCTGGCAGGACGGTCAGCACCTGACGCGCGATCCGCTGCAGATCGTCGGCGGCAAGGTCAAGGTTCCGGAAGCAGCGGGTCTGGGCATCGAGCTCGATATGGATGCGCTGGAGAAGGCGCACGCGCTATATCAGCAGCACGGCCTGGGCGCGCGCGACGACGGCGTCGCTATGCAGTACCTGATTCCGAACTGGAAGTTCGACAACAAGCGCCCGTGCCTGGTGCGCTAAGCCCGACTTCAACCCGATCTCAACTCGGCAGCGGCCGTCGCGGCCGTTCACTTTTACCCAAAACTTGAACCTCATCCGACCATGACGACCCCTCAAGAACTCAAAGCGATTGTTTCCGAAGGACTGCTGTCCTTTCCCGTGACCGACTTCGACGTGAACGGCGATTTCCGCGCCGACACCTACGCGGCGCGCCTCGAATGGCTCGCACCTTACGGTGCGACGGCGCTGTTCGCCGCAGGCGGCACCGGCGAATTCTTTTCGTTGACCAAGGACGATTACTCGAATGTGATTCGCACTGCCACGGAAACCTGCAAGGGCAAAGTGCCGATTCTGGCTGGCGCCGGCGGCCCTACGCGCGTGGCGATCGAGTATGCGCAGGAAGCGGAGCGCCTGGGCGCAAAGGGCGTGCTGCTGATGCCGCACTATCTGACCGAAGCGTCGCAGGAAGGTATTGCCGCGCATGTCGAGCAGGTGTGCAAGTCAGTGAAGAATATGGGCGTGATCGTCTATAACCGCGCCAATTCGAAGCTCAATGCGGACATGCTCGAACGTCTGGCGGATAGTTGTCCGAACCTGATCGGTTTCAAGGACGGCGTCGGCGAAATCGAAGCAATGGTAACGATTCGCCGCCGCCTGGGCGACCGCTTTTCGTATCTCGGCGGCCTGCCGACGGCGGAAGTTTACGCCGCTGCCTATAAGGCGCTGGGCGTTCCCGTGTACTCGTCGGCGGTGTTCAACTTCATTCCGAAGACGGCGATGCAGTTTTACCGGGCGATTGCCGCTGACGATCACGTGACGGTCGGCAAGCTGCTCGACGAGTTTTTCCTGCCGTATCTGGCGATTCGCAATCGCCGCCAGGGCTACGCGGTGAGCATCGTGAAGGCGGGTGCAAAACTGGTGGGCCGCGACGCGGGTCCGGTGCGCGCTCCGCTCACCGATTTGACTGCTGACGAGATGGCGCAACTGGATGTGCTGATCAAGAAGCTCGGCGCGCAGTAAATGCTGGGCGTTGCGGGTCTTTAGCGCTTTGTGGTGACCAGAAGGAAGGGCATCACAAAGCGCCATCAATGCCATTAATGCATGTACGTGACGCGGCGCTCGCGCACCGGGATCTCGAGTCCCGCCTCGAGCAGCGAGAATGCAAACCAGCGGCCAAGCTTCAGTACGACACCCAAGGCCGGCCGTGGCAACCACCCGTCGAGCAATTCGACCGCTGCATCGCTGCGCATCCGCTGCAGTAGTGCGATGGCTTGCAGCAGAGCGGCTTCATCCTTGGCGAGTTCGCTCGCGCAGCGGCAGCGTGTATCGAGCGGCCGGCACGACGGGTCGGTGAGCGCATGCATCAGCAGATTGAAACAGGTCATGCAGTCGGCGGACAGGCCGGCCTCGGATAGCACGGCACGCCAGCTCTCATTCTTGCGCACGGAATCGCACTGCGGACGCATCCATGTCCGAAGTGCAGAGAGGAGCGTCTGCTCCGCGACGTCGGGATGCTGCGCGAGCGATTCGTCGAGCAGCGTGTACGGCTGCGCGGATGGACTATGAAAATACATGGGACCTCCAACCGGAAATGGGAGACGCGCTGCGCCCAATGCTGCCTGCCGCTGGCCGGGTTGGCGTACAGCGCTTCGCCTGGATCGTGTGTTGCGTAGCGTTTGGGCCGTCGGGCCCAAGCGCCGCGCATCCGCTCAATTGGCCGATGTTCGTTGCGACGACGGACCGGTCCATTCGCGCACGAAAGCGGCGCGTGCAGGCCGTTTAGCGGGACGTTGATTCGCGGGCGGCGTGCCGACGAACAGGAAGCCAAGCAGCCGTTCCGATGGCTCGAAGCCGAGTGCCGAATGCATCGCAGGCTCGTACGAGTCCGCGCCGGTGGCCCAGAACCCGCCGTAGCCGAGCACGTGGATGGCGTTGAGCATATTCATCGTTGCCGCGCCGACAGCGAGTAACTGCTCGACCTCAGGCACCGTCGAACTCGGATCCACGGCGGCGCCTAGAGCGATGATCACCGGTGCGGCCTGCGCCTTCTGGGCGCGATGCGCATGCGCGGAGCGCGGCTCG
The DNA here is from genome assembly GCF_050435645.1 of Paraburkholderia sp. GAS206C. NCBI lineage: Bacteria > Pseudomonadati > Pseudomonadota > Betaproteobacteria > Burkholderiales > Burkholderiaceae > Paraburkholderia > Paraburkholderia sp. GAS206C. The sequence goes on from NZ_JBNDKR010000013.1 coordinate 199,305, forward strand.
CCCGGTGAACGTGCGCAGGCGATATCGACCAGCACCTCACCCAATGCGGCGCGCGCCGCACCGCGCACGACCACGAAGCGCCACGGCCGCAGATTGCCGTGATCCGGTGCGCGCAAAGCGGCGTCGAAAATTGACGCCAGTTCCTTGTCGCCGGGACCGGGACTCGTCAACGGCCAGTGCGACTGGCGCGACAGTAGCGCTTGCAATACGGTTTCCGCGCGATCTTGCGGGTCCGGGGCGGTTGTGACATCGAGAGGTTCAACGGCGAGAAGTGAGTCCATGGGCGCAGAGAATTGACGTGTTCGATGGCGCCTATGATGACACAGTTTGACCTCAAATGCAAATGATTCTCATTTGATAAATTGATCTCGGAGTTGCGCGATAACTGCCAGAAGTTCGCCTGCATGTGCCAATTGACGGGCTTGACCGCGGTTTCGCCAAGCTCCGGGCGCGTCTCAGCTCCGCCAAAATTGCTTGACAAAGGGTAGCGTGCCCTCTAATTTACGCCTCTAAACAGAAATGATTCTCATTTGCGAAGTTCGTTGGCGCTGCTCTCTTCCGATGAAGAGGATGCCGCGTTGACTGGATCATGGTGGCCGTGCCAGGCAGCATCAAACGCCGCATGGTCGACGTAAATGGGAATGATACGTATTTAAGTACTCAACAATCTACACCGGAGCGTTCAATGAGCTGGGGCGATGAAGACACGAACTTCCACGTAGTGGTCAACGACGAAGAGCAGTACTCGATCTGGCCGGACTACAAGGCGATTCCGGCAGGGTGGCGTCAGGCCGGCAAGTCGGGCAAGCGGGCGGAATGCCTTGCATGGGTCGACGAGGTCTGGACCGATATGCGACCGCTCAGCCTCCGTAAGGCGATGGCGGAGGATGCGGCGAAAGAGACCGCGGCGCGCGCGGGTTCGGCGACCTGACCGATGAGTGGATTCGTCGCGGTGCCTGCAGCGCTGCCGCCCGTGCGCCTCGTTTGTCTTGCGCATGCGGGCGGAAGCGCGATGCTGTACCGCCGCTGGGCGCAGCGTCTGCCACACGGCGTGCAGGTGATGCCGCTGGAGTTGCCGGGGCACGGTTCACGTTGCAGGCTGCGCGCCCATACCGAGTGGCCGGCGCTGATCGAGATGCTGATAGTCGAACTCGCCGAACAGCTCGATGACGACGTGCCGTTCGCGGTGTTCGGTCACAGCATGGGCGCGCTCGTCGGCTTCGAACTGATCCACGCGCTCCGTGCGCGTCATGGGCTCGAGCCAGTCTGGTTTGGCGCTTCGGCGTCGGTCGCACCGTCGCGCCGCAACCGGGAGACGCATTGGCTCAATTGCACACATGAGGCGATGGTCGCGAGGTTGCGCGAGCTCGGCGGCACACCTGCTGCATTGCTCGACGATCGGGACTTTATCGATTTCGTGCTGCCGGTGCTACGGGCTGACTTTCATCTGTGTGGCACTTATGCGCCGCTTGCAACGGCTGAGGAGAGCACCGTGCGCGAGCCGCTTGTTTGCCCAGTCGGCGTTTTCACCGGCTGTGACGATCGCGCCACTGCGTGCGCTGAAGACGTCGCGGCCTGGCGTGACGAAACTCGCGGGACGTGCACGCTGCATCGTTTCGACGGCGGCCATTTCTATCTCGACGGCACGCCCGATTCCGTGATGGCGTGCGTCGCCACATCTCTCGCGGATGCACTTGCGCGGCCGGCCGCACCTAAGCCGGCCGCACCTAAGCCGGTCGCGACGAAAGGCGAAGCATGGACACACTGATCAGCGGTATCGACGCGGCACTCAATGAACAGGTGATCGAGCGAAACGGCACCCGCGTGCTGGCGTTGAGCCCAAATGACGCAACAAATATCGAGGCACTTCTGCCGCAGTTGCAGACGCTAGTAGCGCGTGCAAGGCCAATCTACGGCGGCGTGCTGCTGCGCGGTTTCGACGCTCTCGGTGCGTCGGGTTTCGACCGTCTCGTCACAAGCTTTGGCCGACCGACGTTGACCTACGAATTCGGCTCGACGCCTCGCAGCAAAATCGAAAAAGGCGTCTACTCCTCGACCGAGTATCCGGCCGATCAATGGATCGATCAACATAACGAGCAGTCCTACACGCTCAGCTGGCCGGCGTCGATCTGGTTCTACTGCGACATCGCCGCGGAGCAGGGTGGCGCGACACCGATCGCCGACAGCCGCCGCGTCTACGAACGGCTCGACCCTGCACTGCGCCGACGGTTCGCCGACAAGCAGGTGATGTACGTGCGTAACTACGGCAACGGTCTCGATCTGCCGTGGCAACAGGTGTTCGGCACGGAAGAGCGAGACGAGGTCGAGCAGTACTGCCGCGCCAACCGGATCGACTACGAATGGCTCGACGATGGCGAGGCGCTGCGCACGCGCCAGGTTTGCCAGTCGGAGCTGCGTCATCCGGTGACGGGCGAGACCGTGTGGTTCAACCAGGCGCACCTTTTTCATGTTTCGAATCTGCCGCTCGCGGTACAGGAAGCGTTGCTTGAAGTCGTCGATGACGACCGCCTGCCGCGTAACACCTTCTTCGGCGACGGCACGCCGATCGACGCCGCGATGCTCGACGAAATCCGCGCGGTGTACCGCGACACCATGCTCTCGTTCGACTGGCAAGCCGCCGACACGCTGATCCTCGACAACCTGCTGATGTCGCATGGCCGCGCGCCGTTCGCCGGCAAGCGCCGCGTGCTGGTTGCGATGACCGCCTGAACGATCTGATCTTCGGCCGCAGCGCGCCTGGCTCCGCTGGCCGCCGAACCCCTCTCGAATCAAGACCATCCATGAGTGAAACTGCGAGCGAAGTGTCGAAGGAACTGCTGTCGATTTCGATGGCCTATGTCGCGTTATCGCCCGAGAAACGTGCAGCATTCCGCGCCCGTGTAAAACAGCGCGGCATCGATCCATCGCGCTTGCCGATCGTCCCGTTCCCCGGTAGCGAACGACGCTTTGCGTTATCGCATGCTCAGGAGCGCTTATGGTTCCTCTGGCGCCTCGATCCCGCGAGCGCCGCGTACAACGTGACCGGCGCGGTGCGCTTGCGCGGCAGCCTTGATGTAAGGGCGCTGCGCGCGGCGCTCGATCAGGTCGTCGATGCGCATGAGAGCTTGCGGCAGCGTTTCAACGAGGTCGACGGCGTGCCGTTCCAGATCGCCGGATCGACACAGTATGGCTGGGATGAATTCGACCTCGACGGCGCTCGCGATACGGACGCGGCACTCGAAGCGCTGCTGGCTAGCCGGTCCGCGCTGCCCTTCGATCTCGAACGCGGGCCGCTGCTGCGCGTGGCGCTGATCCGGCGAGCAGCGGACGATCATCTGCTGCACATCTCTGTGCATCACATCGTCGCAGATGGCTTGTCGATTGAGGTGTTCGTGGCCGAGTTTGCGGCGGCTTACCGTGCCTGCGTTGCGGCTCCCTGCGCGATGGCGGTGGGCGCGCCTGACGCGGCACGTGCGTCTGTGCTCGCGCCGCAGATCCAGTACGGCGACTACGCGCAATGGCAGCGCGAATGGTTCGACGAGTCCGCGTTGGAACGACTACTCGACTACTGGCGCAACCGTCTCGGCACGGAGCATCCGGTTCTGGAACTACCACACGTGCGTTCACGCTCTGGTTTGCGCAGCGGCGCCGGAGCAAGCGTGGTGCGGTTGCTGCCAGCCACGTTGCGCACGGCACTTGGGCAGCTTGGAGAGGCTCACGACGCTACCTTATTCATGGTGCTACTCGCGGCCTTCGATCTGTTGCTCGCCCGTTATAGCGGGCAACGCGACATCCGCGTCGGTGTGCCGGTCGCCGGCCGCGACCGGCATGAAGTGGTGCGCGCAATCGGCTTTTTCGTCAACACGCTGGTGGTGCGCGCCGAATTCGCGGGCCTTACGACCTTCGTGGATCTGCTGGCTCAGGTGCATGAACGCGTGCTCGAAGCACACGACTGCGCCGACCTGCCGTTCACGAAGGTGGTGGACGCCCTGCAGCCGCAACGCAGCCTGGGGCACACGCCGCTTTTCCAGGCGATGTTCAACTATCTCGGCGCGGATCGCGATATGCCGCATCTGCCTGGCCTCGAAGTGTCCAATCATGAAGTCGGCACGCAGACCGCGCGTTTCGATCTGGTGCTCGCTGCGCGTGACCGTACGAACGGCCTCGAAGTTGCCATGACCTACGCTGAAGATCTTTTCGATGCTTCGGTGATCGAACAGATGCTCGATCACTACGTTGTGCTGCTGGAGCAGATCGCACGCAACGCCGCCGCGCCGCTTGCCAGCTTCGAACTGGTGCGAGAAATTCCGGCCATGCCTGCGCAAAAGGCTTTCGAGTCAGTGCCGGCGCGCTTTGTGGCGAGCGCTGCACGGCAGCCGCAGGCCCTTGCCGTGCATTGCGAAGGGGAGCGCGTGACTTATGGTGCGCTCGATGCATGGGCCGGGCGGATTGCAATGCGTCTTGTCGCGGCTGGTGTACGCGCTGACGAGCGGGTCGGCATCTGCATGACTCGTTCCATCGGTATGGTGGCGTCGCTGCTCGGGACGCTCAGATCGCCGGGTGCATTCGTGCCGCTTGATCCCACGTATCCGGCAGAGCGTCTCGCGCTGATGATGGACGATGCGGGCGTGCGCGTGCTGTTGAGCGATCGTGCGACGCGGGAGCAATGCGGTGAGTTGTTCGCCGGCCGTACGGTGATTGACGTTGACGCGCTCGATGATGATTCGTGTGAAGCGGCAGATGCAATCTCCAACGAAGCCGTAAGCGCAAGGGCAACCGCAGCCGCAGCGCCTGTGTACGCGCCGCATCCTGAGCAACTCGCCTATGTGATCTACACCTCGGGGTCGACCGGACGGCCCAAGGGCGTCGCGATCACGCACGCAGCGTTTGCCGCCCACCTCGACGACTTCATCGCTGCTCATCAGATCACTGAAAACGACACCGTCCTGCAGTCCTCAACGATCAACTTCGACGTCGCGTTGCACGAACTTCTGCCGGCGCTGTTGCGCGGCGGAAAGGTCGAAATGCGCGGCCCGGAGCCTTGGGACATCGAGACGACGAGCCGGCATCTGATCGATGCACGCGTGACCTTTTCGCGCCTGCCTACGGCCTATTGGCAACAGTGGCTGCGCACGCCGCCGCCGGCGGAGGCCCTCGCGGCGCTGCGGCAGATCACAGTCGGCGGTGAAGGCTTGCCGGGCGACGCGCTTGCGCAATGGCGCAATGGACCGCTCGGCCATATTGGCCTTGCGAATCTATATGGCCCGACGGAAACGACGGTGGCCTGCATGTATCGCGCAACCACCGCCGACGACGCCTCGCAACCGATCGTCTCCATCGGCAAGCCCTACGCGTCGCGCACCGCCCGCGTGCTCGATAGCGATGGCAACGAAGCACCGGTCGGTGCGTTAGGCGAACTCTGCATTGGCGGTCACACGCTCGCGCGCGGCTATCTGGACCGGCCATCGCTGACAGCCGACCGCTTCGTCCCCGATCCATCGCATCCAGGTGCGCGTCTGTATCGCACTGGCGATCTGTGTCGCCGCCGCGCCGACGGCGCGATCGACTTCCTCGGCCGTCTTGATCAACAGGTCAAGCTGCGTGGCCTGCGCATTGAACCAGGGGAAATCGAGGCGGCGCTGCGTCGTCAATCGGGCGTCGCCGATGCAGTGGTCGTCCTCGCAAAGGACCTGGGTGCGCCGCGCCTCGTTGCTTACGTGGTCGCGAAACACGGCGAGTCCGTACAGAGCGCCGCGTTGCAGCACGGACTCGCGCAGCAGTTGCCGGCCCACATGGTGCCCTCGGCGATTGCACTGCTCGAGGCGTTGCCGCTGATGCGCAATGGCAAGGTCGATCGCGCGGCGCTGCCGGCAATTGTCGCAGAGGAGAACGAACAACAGATCGCGCCGCGCAACGATGGCGAACGCCTGTTGCTGACGCTTTGGGAGGCCGTTCTGGGACGCGATGGCCTGAGTGTCGAGGACGATTTCTTCGCCGCTGGCGGTGACTCCATTCTGAGTCTGCAACTGATTGCCCGGGCTCGCGCGCAGGGCTGGCTGCTGACGCCGCGTCAGGTATTCGAGCATCCCACCATCGCGCGTCTTGCGATGGTGATACGTCCACTCGAAGATGGTAGCGGTGAAGCGCTGGTTGAGATACGCGACGCGTTGCCGCTGACGCCGGTTCAGGCATGGTTTTTCAGCCGCTATCCGGACGGCGAACCGCATTGGAATCAGTCAGTTCTGCTGGAAGTGCGCGGCGAACTGGAGGCGGACGCGCTGGAGCGTGCGCTGAGCGCCGTGGTGGCGCGTCACGATGCGCTGCGTCTACGTTTCGAGCGGCATCCGGACGGCTGGAGCCAGCGGGTGCTGGCCGATGCGCCACCGGGGCTGCTGAGCGTCAATGATCTGCGTGACGCGTCCCACACGCCGGGAGCTTGGCAAGCGGCATTGGCCACGCAAGGTCAGATTGCGCAACAGAGCCTCGATCCGCAGGCTGGGCGTCTTTTGAAAGCGGTGTACTTCAAGGTGCCCCCGACGGCGAAGGACGCGGCGCGAACCACGGCGTCAGGCCGTTTGCTGCTGGTCATTCACCACCTCGTCGTCGACGGGGTGTCGTGGCGCATCCTGTTAGCCGATCTTCAGGAGGCCTATGCGGCGACACTCGCGCGCGAGCTGCCGGTGCTCGGTCGGAGTACGTCATGGAGTGTCTGGGCGGACGCCCAGCGCAAAGCAGTTGGCGATAGCCGGGTGACCGCTGCATTGCAAGCATGGCAAAACGTGTTGGCCAACGCCACGCCGGGGCTGCCAGCACCACGTGGCACATCTGCGTCGAGTCGTCAGATCGATTGGCGCCTTGACGCCGATGCGACCGCAGCGTTGCGCCATGCTGCACCACGCGCTTACCGGCTTGGCATCGACGAACTGTTGTTGACCGCGCTCACTCGCACGCTGGCTAACGCGTTGGGTAGCAGCGGCGTGCTGCTCGCGCTGGAGGGTCATGGTCGCGAATCGCAGATTGTATTGGGCACGAGCGAGCGCGGTGTAGCAAGCACGGACCTGAGCCGTACAGTCGGCTGGTTCACGACGCGCTATCCGGTCTGGTTGTCCGCGCAACCCGAAGCGGACAACCAGACCGCGCTCATCTCCACCAAGGAACAACTACGTTCGCTGCCGGACGATGGCGTTTCTTGGGGCTGGCTGCACGCCTATGGAACGGCAGCCGTACGTGATGCCCTCGCCGGTTTGCCCACGCCGCGCATCAGTTTCAACTACCTGGGCCAGTTCGACCAAAGTCTCGGCGCCGATGGCCCGTTCGGTTTTGCGAGCGAAGCAGCGGGCAACCCGCAACCTGACGACGAGCCGCTCGGCTACGCGCTCGATCTGAACGGGATGATTGTCGGCGACTGCCTGTCGTTCAGCTGGCGCTACGATCCAGAGGTGCTCGCGCAAGCGGACGTCGAAGCATTGCTGGCCACGTTCGATCGCGAAGTCGCGAACCTTGTTGCACATTGCGCCATGGCGACGCCGCGCGTGAGCGCTTCGGACGTCCCGCTCGCAGCGCTCACGCAGAGTGAACTCGACGCGCTCGGCTTGCCGCTTGCGACGATCGAAGACCTCTATCCCGCCACGCCGCTACAGCAGGGCCTGATTTTCCACAGTCTGATGGAGCCGGGGGCGTATCTGAACCGTAAGCGCATGACGCTGCGCGGCGCGCTCGACGTCGACGCAATGCGTTCTGCGTGGCGCACGGTTGTCGCGCGTCACGCGGTCTTGCGTACGCGTTTCGTGCGCGCCCACGGTGGCGCGATGCTGCAGGCCGTGTATGCCGAGGTACCGGAACCATTTGTCGTGCACGACTGGAGCGACCGCGACGACTACGAAGAAGCGTTTGCGCGCTGGTTCGAGTTCGAAGCGCCGCATCTGATCGATCTCGACGCGGCGCCCTTGATGCATGTCGCGCTGATCAAACGGCCCGACGGTGCGCACGATCTGGCATGGATCAATCACCACGCGCTCTCCGACGGCTGGAGCAGTGCACAGTTGCTTGGCGAACTGAGTCGCGTCTACCACGCTGCCAGCCGCGGTGAAACGCCGCTACTCGATCCCGTCGTACCGTATCGCTCGTACCTCGAATGGCTGCGCGAGCAACCGGACGCAAGCACGTGGTGGCGCACCCGACTGGCACGCGTCGACCGTCCCGCGCTGCTGCTCGATAGCGTGCCGTCGCTGCCGGCGACGCGTACGTCGCGCGGCGTACACGCACGCGCCGCATTCGGCCATCGTGCACAGACGCTCGACGTCGCACTCGGCGCTGCGCTCGCGCAGGCCGCGAAAAGTTACGGCGTGACGCTTAATACGCTGATTCAGGGCGCCTGGGCGTTAGTACTGGCGCGTTTCGGCAATCGCCGTCAGGTCGGCTTCGGCGTGACGGTGGCGGGGCGTCCCGCGGACCTTCCGGGATCAGCTTCTATCCAGGGACTGTTTATCAATAGCCTGCCGCTGTGGGTCGATGTGCCGGCACAGCAGCCCGTCGCCGAGTGGTTAGGCGAACTGCAGACTTACAACGTCGAGTTGCGCCAGGCCGGTCATGCACCGCTTTCGTCTATCCAGCAATGGGCGGGACCGAGCTTCGGCACCCTCTTCGACTCGCTGCTGGTGTTCGAAAACTACCCGGTCGATCCTGCGTTGAACGATGGTTCGCTGGGTTTGAGCGTCGCGTCTTCCGAGTCGTTCGAGCGCACGCACTATCCGTTGACACTGGGTATCGTGCCGGGCGAGCGCATTGCGCTGGAGTGGAGTTGGGACGCGGAACGTATCCCGGAGACGACACTCTCTGTATTGCAGAGCGCTTATGTGGACCTGCTCGCGCAGTTGGCGCGAGTTCAGACTCAGAACGTCTCGCTGGCCGCGTTACGCGTGGCCGGCCCAAACGCGTTGAGCGGCGCGGCGACCGGTGCTGCGGCGCACGCCTATCGTCCGTTTGTCGCGCGTTTTGATACCGTGGTGCGGCAGCAGCCGGATGCGCTCGCAGTGCATTGCGATGGCGTGACGCTGAGCTACTTCGAACTGAACCAGTGGGCGAACCGGATTGCTCGCCGTCTGGTCGCCGTGGGCGTAGCGCGGGAGGCCCGCGTCGGCGTTTGCGTCGAGCGTTCGCCTGCCTTGATCGCAGCGTTGCTGGGCGTGATGAAGGCAGGTGGTGCGTACGTGCCGCTCGATCCCGCCTATCCGCGCGAACGGTTGCGCGACATGATCGACGATGCGCAATTGACGACGCTGCTGACCGACGCGGTCACTCGTGCAACGCATGCCGAACTGTTTGCCTCGACTGTCTGCGCAGAGGTCCGGGTAGACGAGACTGCGGCGGAACTGGACCACGATCCTGAGCATGCGCTGCACGCTGAGCAACTTGCATACGTGATCTATACATCCGGTTCGACCGGCAAGCCCAAGGGCGTCGCTATCACTCACGGCGCGCTGAGCTTGCATCTTGACGACTTCATCGCAGAGAACGGTTTGTGCGCGGCAGATCGCGTGCTGCAATTTTCCACCGTCAATTTCGACTCGGCGGTGGAGCACATTTTTGCTTCGCTCGCGGTGGGCGCATCACTTGAATTGCGTGGGCCAGCGCTGTGGAGCGGTGCTGAATTCACCCGTGTTCTGCAAGAGCGCCGCGTCACGGTCGCGGACTTGCCGACCGGATATTGGAAGCAGTGGGCACAGCAACTGCCTGACGATACCGCCGGGCTCGCGTTGCGTCGTGTCACGGTAGGAGGCGAAGTTTTGCCCGGTAACGCGGTCGCGCAATGGTTCGATGGTCCGCTTGCGGATATCGTCCTCGTGAATACCTATGGTCCGACCGAAGCAACCGTCACCGCGTCGGGTCAACTCGTCATAGCCGGGCATGCTGAAAATATCGCGGTGCCGGTGGGGGCGCCGTGGGCCTCGCGCATCTACCGCATCCTCGATTCAGACGGCGAGCCGGTGCCCGAAGGCGGCCTGGGCGAATTGTGCATCGGCGGTGCGACCCTGGCGCGCGGCTATCTTGGCCGCGCTGCGCAGACCGCCGAACGTTTCGTGCCCGACCCGTTGGGTCCCCGCGGCTCGCGTGTATATCGAACCGGCGATTTGTGCCGCTGGCTCGCGGACGGTAGCGTCGCGTATCTGGGCCGGCTCGACGATCAGGTGAAGGTGCGCGGCTATCGGATTGAACTCGGCGAGATAGAGCGCGCCCTGTGCGCGCAGGCCGGCGTGAAGGAGGCGGTGGTGATCGCACGTGGCGATCATGAGGCGAAACGCCTGCTGGGTTATGTCGTTCTCGCGGACAACGTGGCCGCAGTCACTGGAAGTGCACTCCGCGAGGCGCTGACGCGCACGTTGCCGCCGTATATGGTGCCGGCGTCAATCGTGACGCTCGACGTGCTTCCGACTCTGCCGAACGGCAAGCTCGACCGCAAGGCGTTGCCCGACGCGGATGGAGATAATACGGATTACATAGCGCCTGAAACCCCGCTCGAAATGATGCTTGCGGATATCTGGCAGGCGGTGCTTGGTATTGACCGGGTCGGCGCACTCGATGATTTCTTCACCCTTGGCGGACATTCCCTGCTTGCGTTGCAGGTGGCGGCACGTTTGCAACGTGCGCTCGACCGTGAGATCGCGCTGCGGACGTTGTTTGAAAATCCGGTGTTGCGATCACTTGCGGCCGCCCTTGACGAGGGAGCAAGTGAAACCCGTCATGCACGCGGGCTGCAGCCCGTGCGACGCCTGGGGCGGCGCGAGACGCTGCCGACACATGGACAGGAGCGCTTATGGTTCCTCTGGCGTCTGGCGCCCGACAACCCGGCTTACCATCTTTCCTTGGCTGTGCAGATTAACGGCGAACTCGACGTTCCGGCATTGCGTAAGGCGCTTGACTCCGTGGTGCAGCGTCACGAGATACTGCATAGCCGCTTTGAGGAACGCGACGGCGCGCCGTGGCTGATCGTCGACGAGCATCTGGGCTGCGAGTGGTCCGAGACGGTCTTCGAGGACGCGAACGGCGCAGCCGGTCCAGTCGTCGCTGCGTGGTTGCGCAATGGTGCCTCCAGAGCATTTGATCTCGCGCGTGGCCCGGCGCTGCGCGCACAACTAGCACGTCTCGCCGGTGGCTCCCACGTGTTCGGCTTGGTGGTGCATCACATTGCCGCCGACGGTTGGTCGATGAATCTGTTGATCGATGAATTGCTGAGCGCCTATGCGGCGCATCGCGCCGGTCGCGCACCGGCGTTTGCGCCGCTGCCAGTCCAGTACGCGGACTTCGCCGTCTGGCAGCGCGAGACGCTCGGCGCCACCGCGCTCGAACAGCAGCTCGACTATTGGCGCATGCGCCTCGGTGACGAGCAGCCGGTGCTCGAATTGCCGACAGATCGCGCGCGTCCCGCGCTGCGCAGTTCGGACGGCGGACAGGTCGGAGGCGTGCTTGATCAGCCACTCGCCGATGCATTGCAGGGCTTTGCCCGCCGGCACGACGCGACGGTGTTTATGACGCTGCTCGCGACGTTCCATGCGTTGCTGCATCGCTATAGCGGCCAGCGCGACATCCGCGTTGGGATACCGCTTTCGGGACGCGAGCAGCTGGAGATCGAACCGCTGATCGGTTTCTTCGTCAACACGGCGGTGATCCGTGCGGACCTCACGGGCTCATTGCCGTTTGACGCGTTGCTCGCGCAAGTGAAGCAGCGGGTACTGGAGGCGCAGGTTAATCAGGATGTTCCATTCGCACAGATCGTCGATGCGCTGCAACCGGTACGCGCGGCAAATCAAACGCCGCTCTTCCAGGCGATGTTCAATCTGGACGTTCCGGCGGCGCCGCTCGACCAGCACGCAGGACCGGCGCTGCAGTTGCGGCCGCTCAGTGATCAACGCACGGCTGCGCAATTCGATCTGACGCTCAATGTAACGATTGCGGATCAGCTCAGCCTGTCCTTCAGCTATGCAAAGGATCTGTTCGAGCACGCCACAGTCGAGCGTTTGATGCGCGATTACGTGGGCATGTTGACGCAGCTGGTGCGCGAGGACAAGGCAAGCGTGGCACGGGTGCGAGATTTTACGCTCGAGGCGCGGCCCGTCGCGCAACGCGGCGCGAGCGAATCGTCTGTTTTGACGGTGCCGTTTTTGCCGGTGCACGCTCGCATTGCCGAGCAGGCGCTGGACTCTCCCGATGCTATCGCGCTGCGCTGCGACGGTGCCACGCTCAGCTATCAGCAACTCGACCAGCGCGCAACACGACTCGCGCAGCGGCTTCTTCGTTGTGGCGTTATGACGGAAGCGCGCGTAGGTGTGTGCGTTTCCCGTTCGCCTCAGATGGTCGTGGCGATACTCGCTGTGCTGAAGGCCGGTGCCGCCTATGTGCCGCTCGATCCGGCCTATCCATCGGCGCATCTCGCCGGCATGATCGACGACGCGCTGCTGACATGCACACTCGTCGATGTGGTGGGACGCGAGCGTCTGGCGGATATCGCCGGAGATCATGTCTTCGTCGAGGTCGACGGCGATGCAGACCGCCAGGATCAAACCGAAGCGGAAGACGATGCCGCGTTTGCAGACGCGGATGCAACCGGACAACTCGCTTGCCCCCTGTCGTTTGCACCGGTTCGAGCCGATCAGCTCGCCTACGTGATTTACACCTCGGGATCGACAGGCAAACCCAAGGGCGTTGCAGTCACACACGGCGCGCTGATGCGTTTCCTTCACAGCATGCAGGCTCGCCTCGCCCTCAATACCGATGACGTCTGGCTCGCTGTCACCACACTGTCTTTCGATATCGCGGCGCTTGAGCTGTATCTCCCGTTACTTGCAGGTGCCACGATCGAACTTGCTACGCGCGAGACCGTCGCCGATGGTCGCCGCCTTGCAGCGCTCGTCGACGCGTCGCGTGCGAGCGTCATGCAGGCGACGCCGATGGGCTGGCGCGTTCTGCTTGATGGTGGCTGGCAGGGTAGACGGGGAACGGGCGCACCGATACGCGCCTTGTGCGGCGGCGAGGCGCTACCGGTGGACCTCGCCGACGCGTTGCAGACGCGTGGCGTCCAGCTATGGAATATGTATGGCCCGACCGAAACGACGATCTGGTCGAGCGCCGCGCGGCTCGACGCCGCTGGCGCACCGATTACGCTCGGCGAACCACTCGAACATACGACGCTGATGGTGCTCGACGCCGACGGCAATCCGGTACCGGACAACGGCATAGGCGAGTTGTGCATCGGAGGTGCCAATCTCGCACGCGGTTATACGCGGCGCGCCGGACTGACCGCCGAAGGCTTCTTGCCAGACCCGCATGGCGCACCGGGCGCACGTCTATACCGAACCGGCGATTTGTGCCGGGTACGCGGCGACGGACAACTGGAGTACCTGGGCCGTGCCGATCAGCAGGTGAAGCTGCGCGGCTTCCGGATCGAACTGGGAGAAACCGAAGCGGCATTGCGCGCGCTTGACGGTGTCGCCGACGCGGTATGCCAGATCCAGGGCGATGGCACGTCGCGGCGCCTCGTTGCATTCATAACTGGCGACGCCGATCCAGCAGCAATGCGTCCGCTGCTGGCAAGCCGTCTGCCCGCGCAGCAGGTACCTGCGCAAATTGCTCGGCTAGAGCTGTTGCCGCTGACATCGAACGGGAAGCTGAACCGCAAGGCGCTGCCGTTGCTGACATCAGCGACGTCTGACGCATATCGCCCGCCTGTCACACCTACCCAGGTTCTCTTATGCCGGATCTGGAGCGAGGTGCTGGGCGCGGCACAGGTCGGGCTTGACGACGATTTTTTTGCGCTAGGCGGACATTCGCTGCTCGCTGTGCGGGTGGCATCGCGTGTTGGCGAGGCGCTCGGCCGGAAGATCGAACTCGGATTGCTGTTTGCGCATCCATCGCCCGTCGAGATGGCCGCACAACTGGATCACAGTGCCGCCGCGAATGGCGATGGAGCAGACACGCTCGATGCATTGCAAGATCTGATGGATTCCTTATGAACCGATTGATCACGAGCGCAATAGTCGGCGTCCTCGCGCAGCTCGCCTGGCACGAAATGCGGGAAGCGCAGGATTCACAGAACTCGCCGCATTCGCAGACAGACAGGAAACGATGAAGGTGACGGATCACTCTTTCTCTGCGTCCGGTGTAAAAGACGCATCCGTAACGTCCGATACATCGCCGGACGCGGTTCGCCGGCCGTCCGGCGCGTTACGCCTCGCTCAGCAGTACGCGGCGCTTCCTGAAGACAAGCGAGCACTGTTTCGCGCCCGCGCGAGGGCTCAAGGGCTTGACGTAGACACGCTACCGGTTGTTCCGCTTTCGCCGAGACCCGCTCGCTTTCCGCTGCTGTTTGCACAGGAGCGGTTATGGTTTCTGTGGTGTCTCGATCCGCATCACGCGGGTTATCACATCACGCACACGCTGCGGCTGACAAATGCTCTCGATGTTGACGCGTTGCATCGCGCATTGCGCCAACTGGTGCGCCGGCACGAAGCGCTGACGCTGCGTTTCGATGCGGACGAGGGCGTGCCGACACAATATCCGGCACCTGATGCCAGCTACGGTTTCGTACAGCATACCCTCGCGGACGACGAGGCGACGCTCGCCGAGGCGCTACGCGATTTCGCCTGCGAACCGTTCGATCTCGTCAATGGTCCGGTGCTGCGGGTCGCTTTGTTCGAGACGGGGGGGCAGGGGTGTGTTCTGCAGTTCGTAGTGCATCACATCGTCGCCGATGCGTGGTCGATGAATGTGCTGTTCCGTGATCTGCTGGCGTTTTATCGCGGTGCGGATAACCTGTCGCCGTTGCCGGTGCAACTGGCAGACGTCGCAGTGTGGCAGCGGGAGTGGTCGGCCAACGATCTGCTCGAGCGGCAGATCGGCTATTGGCGCGAACGGCTCGACGGTGTTCCTGCTGCGCTCACGCTGCCGCGCGACGTGCCGCCGCGCGCGACCCGTTCCCACGACGGCGGCCTCGTCCGGCTGTCGATTCCCGCCGCGCTGGCCGAGCCGCTACGTGAGATCGCGCGTAGCCGGCGTACGACGCTCTTTACGGTGATGCTGGCCGTGTTCGACGTGCTGTTGTACCGCTATTCGGGGCAGCGCACGATTGTGGTCGGCGTGCCCACTGCAGGGCGTGGACGTACCGAACTGGAAGGGCTGGTGGGCTTTTTCGTCAACACGTTGATCGTCCGCGCGGACCTCGCTGGCGGACAGCCGTTCGATACGCTGTTACGCACCGTCCATGAGCGCGTGCTAGAAGCGCAGGCTCATCAGGATGTGCCGTTCGTGCGGCTGGTCGAGGCGCTTGCAATCGAGCGCAACCTCGATAGCTCACCGCTGTTTCAGGTGATGTTCGATCTTGCGACCGATGCCGCTAATGCTGCTAATGCCGCTGATACGACGCAGGCGCAGTCTGCCAGGACCGCTGGGAGCAGCCCTCTTGCGGTCGAATCGATACTCGACGTTGCGCCGACCGCACGCTTCGATCTCGCGTTGAATGCTCAGGATCGCGGAGCGGGTGGCACGTTACAGCTTGCATTGACCTATTCACGCGACCGCTTTGTCGAAGGGACCGCGCAGCGCATGCTCGACGACTATGTCGAACTGCTTGAACAGGTCGCGGCGGAACCGCAGCGCAACGTGGGGGATCTGGCTGTGCGCCGGGGAATTGGCGAGCATGTGCGGTACGATGCGCGCAGCGGTGAAGTCAGCACTCCGACCGATATCGAACGAGAGACAGGGGATGGAACCGCACCGGACATCCCTCGCGGTTCGTTTATCGCGGCACACCAGCGGATAGCTCAACGTGCGCGCCAATGCCCGACGCGTGTCGCCCTGCGTTGCGAGGGCGAGGCGCTAACGTACGCTGCGCTCGACGCGTGGGCGGAGCGCGTCGCGCTTGCGTTGCGCGCGGACGGCATCGCCACGGGCGAACGCGTTGGCCTGCTGCTGGGGCGCTCGCTGGCTCTGCCTGCAGCGTTGCTCGGCGTGTTCAAGGTGGGTGGCGCGTTTGTTCCGCTCGATCCTGATTACCCACCAGCGCGACTGCAGGCGATGATCGCCGATGCAGGCGTGACACGTGTGATCATCGACGAAACGACTCGGAGCAATTGCCGCGCATTGCTCGCTCCGCTGCGTACGGTGCTTGCATCCGCGGTACGGCCTGATGCCTCCGATAGCACCGCGAATTGCGATGATGCCGCATGGCCCGTGCACCCCGATGCGCTCGCCTATGCCATCTACACCTCTGGCTCAACAGGCACGCCGAAGGGCGTGGCAATCACGCACCGCGCGCTCGCGCTGCATCTGGAAGACTTCCTGCACGACCATCGGATCGTCGAGTCCGACATCGTGCTGCAGTCGTCGACCATCAATTTCGACGTGGCCTTGCATGAGCTCTTGCCGGCGCTCATGGTGGGTGGCCGCGTCGTGATGCGCGGGCCGCAGGCCTGGGAGCTCGCCTCGCTGAACCGCACGCTTTGCGACGAGCACGTGACGTTCGCGCGGATTCCGACTGCGCTCTGGCAACAATGGCGCATCGCGTTGCCGCCGGCGGAGGATATCGCGCTGCGACAGATCACAGTAGGCGGCGAAGCGTTGCCTGGCGACGCATTGCAGCGATGGTACGAAGGCCCGCTAGCGCACGTCGCGATCGACAATCTGTATGGTCCGACCGAGACCACCGTGGCGGCATTGCATCATCCGGTCTCGCGCGACGATGCGCAGCACGCCATTGTCGCAATTGGCCGCTGCTATCCGGCGCGTCACGCATATGTCGCCGATCTCGACGGTAATCGTGCGCCGGACGGCGCGCTGGGCGAGTTGTGCATCGGCGGTGCGACCCTCGCGCGGGGCTATCTGGCGCGGCCTGCGCTTACTGCCGAACGCTTCGTGCCGGATCCGCATGGGGCACCGGGTTCGCGCGTCTATCGCAGCGGCGATCTGTGCCGTGCGCGTGCCGACGGTATCATCGATTTCCTCGGGCGGATCGATCAGCAGGTGAAACTGCGCGGGCACCGCATCGAGCTTGGCGAAATCGAAGTCGCACTGCGGCGCGTCGCTCAGGTCCGCGAGGCTATCGTCGAATTGAAGGGGGAAGGAGAGCGCAAACGCCTTGTCGCCTACTTCACCGGGTCCGCCAATCCAGATGCCGTGCGCGAAGAGCTGACGCGGACGCTGCCAGCCTCGCATGTGCCCTCGATTTGCATCGCGCTCGATACGTTGCCGACGCTGCCTAACGGCAAGCTCGACCGGCGTGCGTTGCCCGAGCCGGACGATGCGGTGCAGGGTGCCGCGATACCGTCGGCAGGGCCGATCGAAACGGCGCTGCTGGCAGTCTGGCAGACTGTGCTCGGCCGCACTGACTTCGGCGTAACCGATAACTTCTTTACGCTCGGCGGGGATTCGATTTCCAGCCTGCGGGTGATTGCGCAGGCGCGCGCCGCGGGTTGGGTCGTCTCACCCCGCCAGGTATTCGAGCATCCCACGGTGCGTGGTCTGGCGCGTGTTGCGCGGGCGAGTGTCGCGCCAGCAGCGGATGAACCGCTTGTGAACGTCCCGTTCGAGGCACCACTCGCGTCGATGCAGCATTGGTTCTTCGAGCACTATCCGGACGCCCCTGCACGGTGGAATCAGGCGGTACTGCTGCGTAGTGCCGAGGCGCTCGACGTCGAAGCACTGCGAGCGGCGTTCGATGCCGTGCTTGGCACGCATGACGCGCTGCGTGCGAGCTTTCGGCGCGATCCGCAGACGGGTGAGTGGTCGCAGACCATTTTGCCGCCGAAGTCTTCCAACGACGTATTGCGCATCGTAGATCTGCGAGCCTCCGTTGACCCAGTGGTGGCAATCGAAGCAGTCGCAGACAAAGTGCACGACAGTGTCGACCTCGCTGCCGGCAAGCTACTCCACGCGGCTTATATGAGCACAGCGGATGGCGCACGACTGCTGGTCGTCGTCCATCATCTGGTAGTCGATGGCGTGTCGTGGCGCATCCTGCTCGACGATCTGCTGAATGCGTACGAGGCGGCACGTTTGTCCGGCACGCAGACGCTGCTGCCGCGAGCGAGTACCGCATGGAGCGAATGGACTCGACGTCTCGCCGAATACGCCAGTTTGCCCGAGCATCTGAGCGAACTAGCATGGTGGCAGAAACAACTGGGGACGACCACGGATGCCGCTCCGTCACGCCAACGCGCGATCGCTTCATCCACCACCCAAGGCCACACGCAGCATCGCAACTGGACACTCGATGCGCAGACAACGCGTCAGCTCACCGACTCTGGCAGGCGTATCGACGAAGTGCTGCTGACTGCGCTAACCCAGGCATGTGCCGAGCATTTGCCGCAGCTGCCCGTGATCGTCGAACTGGAGGGGCATGGTCGCCGCGATTGCATCCCTGGGCTCGATTTGAGCCGCACGGTGGGTTGGTTTACCACGCAGTACCCACTACGCCTTAGTGCCGCACCGCAACTCGAGTCGACGCGCCGCGAAATTGCTAACCTGCTGCAGACGGTGCCCGCGGAAGGCATGCATTTCAACCTGTTCCGCTACGGTGGCTCGGCCTCGACGCGCGCCGCGCTGGCGGCTTTGCCTCCCACGACGATTGGCTTTAACTACCTCGGACGTTTCGAAGAGCGGCTCAGCGAAGGCTACTTTACGTTTGCTCCCGAAGACAGCGGCAACGGCATCGGCACGAACATAGCCAACGGGCCACGTCACGTGCTGGACCTGAATGGCCTGATCGCAGGCGGTTGCCTGAAACTCGAGTGGAGCGTCGCTTCAGATGCGCTTGATTTGGCCCAGCTTGGCAGGCTGATCGGCGCGTTCGAAACATATGTGCGGGCATTGGCTCAACCGGTGGATCCGTTGGCCGGTGCATCACAAAGCGCGGACTCATCGCACACGGCCGCCACGGCGATCGATGAACCGGGACTTGGAACACCTAAGCGGCATCTGTTCAATGGCCTGACGATGGCTTCGCAAACGTCCGTATCCGCTACAACCGAATCCGGGCAACTTGATGCGTTCGAACTGTGGCGTCAGCGCTTTTACACCGAGGCGTTGCTGTGCCCGCCTTACGGCACGGCAAACGATATCGACATGCAGCCGCTGAACGCCACCGGTGCGCCGCTCACGCTGTTCTGCTTTTACCCAGGCTTTGGACTTGTCGGCGAATACCGCTTTCTTGCCGCTGCGCTACAAGGGACCGCCAGCGTACTCGCGTTGCGTTCGCCGGGTTTCGCGATTGATGCGGGGGATTCAACGAGTGAGGCGCTCGATGCAACAGCACTCGCACGTCACGATCAACCTGCCAGTTTCGAAGCACTTGCGCAAGCATGCGTCGAGCGCGTGTTGAAGGCGCAAGCCGAAGGGCCATTCAGGCTGCTTGGCTGGTCATTCGGCGGGCGCCTGGCGGTGGCGGTTGCCGGGCAGTTGCGCGCACGCGGCCATCAGGTCGATTTCCTCGGACTGCTCGACACGGCGACGCGTACCGCTGACGCAGCACCGGACGAGGAGCATGCGCAGGGCGATCTGTCCGCATGGCTGGAACAGCAGACGGACGGCGCACAACTGCAAGCGCTCTTCACACGGGCAGCCGGACTGGACGCATTGCACTACCGCTTGCGCCTCGCCCATACATTGCCGACCCTGGACGTACCGATTACTTTCTGGCACGCCGCCCGCGACAAAGTACCGGGCCGCGAGCGCGACTGGCGTCCGTATACAACCGCGGCAGTCGAAGCAGTCCAAATCGAAGCGAGCCACACCGGAATCGTGCATCATCCGGCGCTGCATGCCAGCGTAAAAGCCCAACTGCAAAAGCTGCGGAGCATGCAAGAGGCGCGGACACGCACAAGTACAAGCGGCACAGATACCTCATCCTGACAACCTAAAACCGGACCACAGCTTTCGTCATGCAGTCATCAGGCGGTTCCTCGCTTTACCAGCTCTCCGACGTCGATTTTTCAATCGGCGACCGGCCGCTGCTGCAATCCATTTCGCTCCATATCGCACCGGGCCAGGTGGTGGGTCTGATCGGCCACAACGGTTCGGGCAAGACGTCGCTGATGCGGCTGCTGGCACGCCTGCATCAGCCGACGCGCGGCACGATTTACTTCGACGGTACCCCGCTCGAGAATTGGCCGCACCGTCGCTTCGCGCAGCAAGTAGCGCATTTGCCGCAATACACACCATCTACGGATGGCCTGCAGGTGCGCGAACTGGTCGCACTGGGCCGCTATCCATGGCATGGCGCGCTGGGCCGCGTCACGGCAGATGATGACGCGCGCGTCGAGGAAGCAATGGCATGGACCGACGTCGCGCGTTACGCGGACCGCGCCGTCGACAGTCTCTCGGGAGGCGAGCGTCAGCGTGTCTGGCTGGCCATGCTGATCGCGCAGAACAGTCGCTGCGTGCTGCTCGATGAACCGACCTCGGCGCTCGATATCAGTCACCAGATCGAAGTGCTCGGGCTGATCCGTTCGCTGTGCGAAAAGCGCGGCATGACCGCTATCGTCGTGCTGCACGACGTGAACATGGCGACGCGCTTCTGCAATGAGCTGATTTCGCTGCGCGGCGGCAAGGTGCTGATGCAGGCGAGTCCTGCGGAGATCATGCGTCCGGATAGCCTCGAAGCCATCTACGGGGTGCCGATGGGTGTGCTGACCGATCCGCAGAGCGGCTATGCGATTGGATTTCCGCGATGACCAAACCCGTCATTCGACCTGCGAGCAGGATTCCGCGCACGGACCCGCTACGCCGCAGGCTGCTTGCAGGATTCGGCGCGCTCGGTGCGTTCAGCATGCTTGACGCGTTTGGTTCGGCGAGCGCCTGGGCTGCTACGCAGACACAGAGCACTTCGTCCGAGCCCGCGCCTCACCGCATCGTCACCCTGAACTGGGAATTGACCGAGACGCTGCTCGCACTCGGCGTTGCACCGGTCGGCACACCGTTGCCCGACTGGTATCGCAATACGATTGTCGAGCCGCCGCTGCCCGCGAGTGTGGCCGATGTGGGGCTACTGTATCAGCCGAGCTTCGAGATGCTGCAGGCGCTGGCGCCGGATCTGATGATCATTACGCCGGGACATGCCCCCGCCAAACGCTGGCTCGAGCGTATCGCGCCGACGCTCACGCTCGGCGCTTACATGTCGAGCGATACGCCTTATCCAGCGCTGCTGAACGAGACGGGCGAACTCGCCGCAAAACTGCAGAGACCGCAGCGCGCAACCGACCTGATCGCCGCGACGGATCGCAACACCGCTAACGTGCGGGCGCAACTCGGCGTGCGTCCTGCGCTGCTGCGCGCGCCGGTTCTCGTCGCGGATCTGGTCGACGACCGCCATCTGCGCGTTTATGCGCAAGGCAGCCTGTTCGACGAGATGTTGCGGAAGCTAGGAGTCCAGAATGCTGCCAATCCCGGCGCGGGAAGCCAGCCATGGCGTACGGAACAGGGCTTCGCGATGGTGCCGGTGCAGCGCCTTGCCGATGTCCAGCAGGCAAGCCTGCTGCTGGTGGGTCCGCTGGAGGCCTCCGCACGTGCCGGCGTCAGGAAGAATGCGATCTGGCAGGCGCTGCCCATGGTGCGCGAGCGCCGCATTGCCATCCTGCCTGTGATCGCCCCGTATGGAGGACTGGTTTCGATGCAGCGTTTCGCGCAGGCAGTGGCGACGGCGCTCGCCACAATCGACAACGGCGGAGGCGGCGTTGCGTAACCTTGCTGCTGCATCTGTGCCCGCTGCACCGCGCGATTTTCGGGCGGCGCTCGTCGGCGTGCTTGGGGCGGTTGCCCTGATTCTCGCGATCGTCGGTATCCATGTCCAACTGAACGGCGCTTCGTTCTGGACGACGCTTTTTGCACCGAACCGCACTGACTTGCATCAGGTGCTCGTGCGCGACAGCCTGCTGCCGCGTATCGCCATGACCTTGCTGTGCGGCGCGGCACTGGCACTGGCGGGCACGCTGGCGCAACAGGTGCTGCGCAATCCGCTCGCCGAGCCGATGACGCTTGGCATTTTCCCCGGTTCGTACCTCGCGTTGATGATCGCCGAGTTGTGGGCGCCATCCTGGGTCGCCGGTGGCCGTACCATAGTGGCGCTCGCCGGTGGCGGCATCGCAATGCTGCTCGTGTTCGGGCTCGCGTGGCGGCAACGGATGTCTTCGCTTTCGGTGATCCTTTCAGGGATGATCGTCAACCTGTACTGCGGCGCCATCAGTCTCGCCATCTGCATGTCCCATTTCGACCTGCTGCGCGGGCTGATGATCTGGGGCGGCGGGGCGCTCGATCAGAGCGGCTGGCAGGAGAGCCGGCAACTTCTGTGGGGTGTGCTCGCTTGTGTCGTCGCGACTGTGCTGCTGCGCCGTCCATTGGGCGTATTCGAGGCCGGCGATTCGACCGTGCAGAGCCTTGGCATCTCGTTGCAACGCACGCGCTTTGCCGCGCTGCTGATCTCGGTAGTCCTGACGGCCTGCGTCGTGTCGACGGTCGGCGTGATCGGCTTTGTCGGCCTTGCTGCACCCACGCTGGCGCGCCTCGCTGGCGCAAGGCGACTCAGACAGCGCCTGATCTGGGCGCCTTTGCTTGGCGCGGCGTTGTTGTGGGCAACTGATGAAATCGTCCAGATGGTGTCTTCAACGGAACTGTTCTCGGCGCATCTGGTGCCCACCGGAACGGTCACCTCGTTGCTCGGCGTTCCCTTGCTGATGCTGTTGCTGCCGCGTTTGCGCAGCCAGCCTGACCTGCATGCGAGCGCCATCGCGCATGCACCGGTAGCCAGTCTTGGTAGACGCTTGCCGTGGGCAGTGGTCGGCCTTGTCGTGGTGCTGGTGCTGACCTTCGGCATATCGCGCGGTGTCCACGGCTGGCACGTTGCCAGTCCTGCGCAGATCGGCGCGCTGCTGTTCTGGCGGCTGCCGCACGCCATCGCGGCGATGTCGGCAGGTGTGCTGCTGGCGGTCGCCGGTACGCTGATCCAGCGCGTCACCGCCAATCCGATGGCGAGCCCCGATCTGCTCGGCGTGAGTTCTGGTGGCGCCCTCGGCATCGTCATCATCCTGTTCGCAGGACTCGATCCAACACCTGGGATCCTGTTCGCGGGCTGCCTCGCCGGCGCTATGACGACGCTTGCGCTGCTATTGTGGCTGGGCGGCCGCGCCTCGTTCGCGCCGGACCGGCTGCTGCTGATCGGTGTCGGGATCAGCGCGCTGTTCGAGGCTATCGTCAGCGCGACGCTGGCTAGCGGCGATCCACGTGCAGGTCTGCTAATGGATCTCGTGGTCGGCTCGACTTATTACATCGAACCCGCGGCTTCTTATGCGGCCGCTGCCGTCGCGCTAGCGGGACTGGTGCTCGGCCCGTTGATGGCACGCTGGATCGAAACGCTGAGCCTGGGCGCGCCGATGGCAGGCAGCCTCGGCGTGCCCGTCGCGCGAGCACGTCTGGCGATCCTGCTGCTAGCGGCGTTGCTCACCGCCACGGCCACGTTGCTGGTCGGCCCGCTTTCGTTTGTCGGGCTGATCGCGCCGCATATCGCCCGCTATTCGGGCGCGCGCCGGCCTGCAGTGCAGATGTTCGTGGCGTCGATCGTCGGCGCGTTGCTGATGGGCTTCGCGGATTGGCTTGGTCGCCAGGTCATGTTCCCTCAGGAGATGCCGGCTGGCCTTGTCGCGACGTTAATAGGCGGTCCTTATCTGATTGCGCTGACTCTGCGGAAGACAGTTGCGTCCACCTGAGCGCTCCGAAAGCCCGGTGCTTCACGCCGGGCTTTCGCCCTCTATACGGACCACAGGTCACAAACAACAGACAAAACTCAAAATGTATTTGCAAATGAGAATCGTTATCGATTAACATCTTATTCGCGATAACGAGATGTCTGGCGCATAGCGCGTCCGCGTGAGGCATCCACTGCGCGAGAGTGGTCTATTGCTGTTCGCGGTGCTGGGGAAAGTGCAAAGCCGCGATTCACTTTCGCTACGAATACATCATCCTGACATGCCTCGTTAGTTGTCCTTTTCAAAGGACCCGACGGGTTTGTGTCTTCACGCCGAGAATTTGCCAGCCACGATGAAAACAACCATGGACCATAGCCGTAGTAAGCGGCGAGCCAAAGCTCGCTTGTTCCAGTCCCGGCTGACGCCGGTGGCGATTTCGCTGATTGCGATGTGGGCCGGGCACGCCCGGGCGCAATCGACGCCAGCAAGCACGACAGGCGACAGCAGTGTGCTGCCGGCCGTTACGGTGACGAGCGACAGCGATGCCACCACCGAGGACAGCGGCTCCTACCGGGCCCGCAACGCGACGGTCGCGGGCGGTGTAGCACAACCGCTGCAGGAGATTCCGGCCTCGGTCTCGGTGGTAACGCGTCAGCGCATGGACGACCAGAACATGACGCAGATTCAGGATGCGCTGCTCTATGTCACGGGCGTCGAAGCGTTGAATTACGGCGATGGCACGGCCTATTACAGGTCGCGCGGCAATTACCTTGGTGTCGAATTCGACGGCGTGTCGGTTGTCAGCGGGTTGCAGTATCAGACCCAGTTCGATCTGGCCATGTACGACCGCATCGAAGTGTTCCGCGGTCCGGAAGGTGTGATGACGGGTGCAGCCGATCCGACCGATGCCGGCGGTACGGTCAACCTCGTGCGCAAACGTCCGCAGAACACGTTCCATCTGGAAACCGAGACGCAGATCGACTCGTTCGGCGCTGTGCGCCAGATGGTCGACGTGACCGGGCCGCTCAACAAGGACGGCTCGTTGCGTGGCCGCGCGGTGATTGTGGGCAGCGATGGACTGCAATCGGTCGACGGCGTGCGCGAAAAAAAGTTCATGGTGTACGGCGCGCTCGACTACGACTTCAATCCGCGCACGACGCTGTCGTTGTCGGCGGCCTATGAGGTCAATCCGGTGTCGGGCTTCGACTATGGTATCGGCGAAACGGCCTCCGGCACGCGGCTGCCGAGTTCGTACTCGCAAAACTTCAGCCCGAGCTGGAATTACAGCTATACGTCGCTGGCGGAAACCAATCTCAACCTGACGCACCGCTTCGAGAACGACTGGCAGTCGTCGACCACGGTCTTCTATCGCCATGAACTGCAGTCGACAAATTACGCCTATTCCGGCCCGGGCGTCACCGACGACGGCCTCTCGGCCTACGGCGATCAGCGGCAGCGCATTACCTACGACTGGTTCGGCGCCGATACCCATGTGTCGGGCCCGATCAATCTGTTCGGCCAGACTCATACGCTGACCGTCGGGGCAAACTACTCGCTGCAGAACGAGACTACGAAGTCCGGCTTTGTCTCCCTCACGGGGCCATTCGCTGACGGCGACTACAACGTCTTCGATGCGGACTCGGTGCCGAGCGTCAACGTGCCGTTCACGTATGGTTCCAACATCCGGACCGAGGAATACGGGGTCTACGCACAGGCCAGGATTCATCTCGCCAAGCCGCTGACACTCGTGCTCGGTGCGCGCGAAACGTTCTTCAATGAAGAGTCGCAGACCATCTTGCCGAGCGTATCCGACTGGAGCACGGAAGCGCGGATGAATGGCAAGTTCCTGCCGTCGGCGGCACTCGTCTATGACATCGTTCCCTGGTTGAGCGCATATGTCAGCTATTCGAAGATTTTCGAGCCGCAGACGGCGACCACTTATACGGGTGCGGCGTTGCCGCCAGCAACGGGTGACCAGTACGAAACCGGCCTGAAAGGCACGTTCCTGAACGGACGCCTTG
The DNA here is from genome assembly GCF_050435645.1 of Paraburkholderia sp. GAS206C. NCBI lineage: Bacteria > Pseudomonadati > Pseudomonadota > Betaproteobacteria > Burkholderiales > Burkholderiaceae > Paraburkholderia > Paraburkholderia sp. GAS206C. Next base: position 225,046 of record NZ_JBNDKR010000013.1, read on the forward strand.
GTGCGACGGCCGCTCTGTTCCGCATCAACACCAACAACGTCGCGATCACGGACCCCGACAATCCGACGGGTTCGATCGCCGGCGGCGCGGCGCGTGACCAGGGCTTCGAGTTCGAAGTCACCGGGGAGCCGCTGCCGAACTGGAATGTGTATGCGGGCTACACCCTGCTGAACGAAAGCTTTACGAACCAGACGGCCAATTACTCGGACGGCACGGACCCGAAACATCTGTTCAAGCTGTGGACGAGCTACCGCCTCTCGCAAGGACTCCTGAAGGGTGTGACGGTGGGCGGCGGGATGCTGGCTCAAAGCGAGATTACCCGTGGTGTAGAGCAGGGCGGCTATGCGATCTTCAATGCGCAGGTGGGCTATCGCATCAACAAGCACGTGGATACCTCGCTGACGCTGAACAACATGTTCAATCGCGAGTACTACGTGCGTCCGCCCGGAACGTACTTTAGCCAGTTCGGGGACCGGCGCAACCTGATGTTGACGGTGCGCACAGATTTCTAACGTGGCAAATCGAGGCATGCGCGGGAATTCCTTCGCGCATGCGGCTGCATGAAATGCGCGGCTCCGCTTTACGGCGTGGCCGCGCGCTGGTCTCTGGACCTCACGCACAGCGCCGCGCGTTCGTAGCGCTTGTGGAAACGCGCCGCCTCGGAGCCAGCTTGACCTGAAAGAACTTGACAAGACTGGGCATCATGTCTAATTTTGTATAAATGATAATCATTCGTATTTGTATTCAGCATGTCGAGCCGGCGGTGTGTCTGCCGGGTTTGTCGCGTTTGCCGCATTTGTTATCCGCCAGCCATTCGTGAGGTGTGCTGTGCATGCTATGCCGACGCTGTCGTGCAGCGCACTCCCGAGTCACTCACAGGAAATATCGCCATGACGCAAGCTACGCCGTTGCTATTCGACTTTGCGCCGTTCGCCGGCAAAAGCGAACAGTACGTAGAGCTGATCAAGCAGTTCGCCGCCGCCCAATCGTTTCGCAGCGCCACCGTCGACGAGTTGCTACTCGATGACGACTACCACCGGCGTCCGTTGCGCCCCGAAGACTTCGAGTTCCTCAAGTTCGCCAAGCCGGTCCGTCAACATAACGTGAGCCGTCTGCCGTCGCTGGCTGCAAACCGTACGCTGCTATCGATCTATGAGCTAGGCATCGCGCGCCTGCCGCGCAGCGCAGAGGCGGCGGAGTGGCAACATTTCAGCGGGTTCTATCGTGACGACGTCCAGGTGCGTGGCGCACAACTCGCGCCGTTCCTCGAGTCGTATGCATTTGAATATCTCGCTCAGGACCAGGGCATCGAAACGGATGCCGCCGCGGCGGCGGGACGCCTTGCGCGGATTGTCGACGACGAAACCGCATTCTGGAGCGGGACATTCGAGCGCCTGATGCGCAACGATTATCTCGAGGAAGGGTTGCGCTTCATCATGGTCCAGCGCTGGGCGCTGGCGCCGTCGAAGCGCCGCGCGTTGGCGAAGGCTGCCGCAAGCGGCCTGTTCGATATGCTCCCTGCCGAGTTGCGTCCGACGCTCGAAGGCGATCTTCCTGACGACGCTTTGCTGCAACGTGTAGCCGGTGCGTGTGGTGTCACTCGCCAGCAACATGCGTACTGGCAGTTCTACCTGCCCACCAGCATGGCGAAGTGCAATCTGCTGTACGCGCTGGGACGCCGGCCGGATCGCGCGTTCGCACTCGTCGGCGCCGCCTTCGCGGCGCAAGCCGAGTGGCTCGCTTTCGGTCTCGCACTCGAGCGCGCTTGTGCGCATCTGCAGCCTGCCGGACGCCGTCGCGGCGACGCAGCTGAGCGAAAGACCGAACTGGTGGCGCGCTTCACGCAGGCGTTGCAGAGCATCGAGCGCCAGTTCGGCGCCGCTGCCTTCACGCAGGCTGTGCAAGGCGTCGCGGCTGCCGAGCGTCTCGCCGAGCGGGCCCGTTGGGATCTTGGCGAACAACTGCTGTGGCTTTCGTCGATTCGCCGCTACGTCGATTTCGCGCATCGCATCAGCACGCGTATCGATGCGGAATGCCCCGGCATCGACCGTGAGACCTTCGTCGAGCCGCATGAGATGTGCTCGACCACGCACGTTCACAACGACCATCGTCTCGTGACCATTCAGGATGGCGAAATGCTTTTCTGGGGCAACGTCGGCATGCAGCTCAAGATGAACGAGGGCGACATGGTGCTGATCCCCGATGGACGCCTGCATGGCTCGACCGTCGTCTCCGGCGAGTGCACCTATCATCAGCCGATCATCCCCGACGATTGGGTGCAGGCGCTGGTCACCGAACTGGACGCGAAGGCCGAGGCCTGAGCATCGCGCGCGGGCACTTGCGGTTCTTTTGTGGCCGTATCGTTGCCGAGCGCCGTGAACACCGGAAAGCCTGGGACAAGGGCGCCGGTTCCCCCGCAAACCGATATCGCAGTTGACGCACGTCCGCGAGGGCGTGTGCCGGCCCGCTCGCCACTGCGCGATGCAGATGTGTGACGACAAAGGACATTGAAGATGCGCTCAAACGAGGGAACCGTGATGGATGCCGTGCAGTTCGCCGAACCGCCTGCGCCAAACCCACACGAAGACGCGCTGCCCAGCGAAGGATTCGATCCCGGCGACTGGAAAAGCCGGATCATCGCAGGACGCGCGACTGGCGCGGCAGCGAATCCGCCCGCATGGCTGGATGCGTCGTATGGCACGATGTGCGGGCATGTGATGGACCCGGCGTATCCGTGCTTCTTCGGCACGATGGCCGAGAAACGCGGCGAAATGTTCTATTCGTATGTGAACGGCAGGGACATTCGCGATTTGCCCGCAACGATGCAAACGTTCGCCGAGCTCGTCTCGCTGCCGCAATATCGCAAGAACAACATTGCAGTGTTCTTCGAACCCGATCGCGAGCCGCTTACGCACGCGGCGTATCACGACTTGTTCTGGAGCATTCTGCAGCACCTGCACGACGTTGACCCCCATCCGCATGCCGATGCCCAGCCGGACCCGTCGCACGAAGACTGGGAGTTTTCGTTTGCCGGCGTGGAGACCTTCGTGGTTTGCGCGTGCCCGTCGTTCCGGCAGAGACATAGTCGCAATCTTGGACCCGGCATGGTGCTGCTGTTTCAGCCACGCAGCGTGTTCGTCGACACCATTACCAACAAGGTGATCGGGCGTGAGGCGCGCAATCAGGTGCGCAAACGCATCGAAACTTGGGACACGATTCCCGCACACCCCGACCTCGGCTTTTACGGCGACCCAGGCAATCTGGAATGGAAGCAATACTTCCTCGACGACACCAACTTGCCCGCCGACGATCGTTGTCCATTTCTCAAGCGTCAACGCGAGAAGGCTGCAGCCCACGCGCTTGCCGATGTGGCATGGCGCAGAACATCGGCACCCGACTGAGACCGAGCACGAACGCGAACGCCGTGCGCGTCGTGAACGCGGCGAAGATTGAGCGAGTGGGTGACGCATTGCCCGAATCGCCGCAACGGGCGCGGCCTGCCACACGAGATGGTGAAATGACTGAGAACATGATCGAACGCTTGCGCGCATTGAGCGTATCGCGCGCGACCGGCACCGCGCTGGTGACGCTGGATGCCAGCGGTGAGAAGCGCTATGACTATGCGGGCCTGGACCGGCGCGCACGGGCAATTGGCGCAGTCTTGCACGGGGTGGATGGCGAGGCGGATGCGGAAGCAGCCCATATGCCACCGCGTGCGCTTCTGTTGATGGACAGCGGTGTCGATTACGTAGCAGCGTTTTTCGGCTGCCTCTACGCAGGCGTTATCGCAGTGCCGGCTTATCCGCCCGAGTCGTTGCGCGGACAACATCTCTCGCGCCTCGAGTCGATCGCCGCAGATGCGGGAGCTAGCTTCATCCTGACGACTGCCGCGCTTGCCGGCAAACTTCGCGATGCGTTTGAGAAGATCGCACCACGCGCTGAAATCATAATGGTGGACACGCTCGATCTGGGCAGCGACGCATCGAGTTCCTTCGAGCCGCATCGCGCCGTGCCGTCCGACATCGCATTTCTGCAGTACACCTCAGGTTCGACATCGGCACCCAAGGGTGTGATGGTTACACATGGCAGTTTGTGGGCCAATGAGCTGGCCATCCGCGAAGGCCTTGGTGTTCGCGAGAACGACGTGTTTGTGAGTTGGCTGCCGCTGTATCACGACATGGGTCTGATCGGAACGCTATCGCAGCCTGTGTTTAGCGGGATTCCACTGGTGCTGATGTCGCCGCAGTATTTTCTCGAACGGCCGGTGAGATGGCTCGAAGCAATCGCGCGTCATCGCGGCACGATCTCGGGTGGTCCTGACTTCGCGTACCGGTTGTGCGCCGATCGCGTCAGCGAAGAGCAGCGTGCAGCTTTAGATCTGTCCTCGTGGCGGCTCGCATTCTCTGGCTCGGAGCCGGTTCGAAAGGCCACTCTGGAGGTTTTTGCTGGACGCTTCGCTGGCGTCGGGTTCGATCCGCATGCGTTGTTTCCGTGTTATGGACTGGCTGAGGCTACGCTCTATGTCAGCGGCATTGCGCCGGGGAGTGGTCCTCGTGCGCCGTCATTTTCTGCGACTGGACTCGCAGCCGGTCGTGCCGAAGGCGAAGGCGCCGGGGATGGCGATGGCATACCCATCGTTTCATGCGGCAAGCCTGTGAACGGCCATGCGTTGGCAATCGTCGATAGCGAGAGTGGCATTGAGCTGGGTGCAGGGCAGATCGGCGAGATTCTCGTGCGAGGTCCGAGCGTGGCGGCTGGCTATTGGCGTCGGCCCGAGGACAGCGCTCGTACGTTCGTCGAGCGCGACGGCTCACGTTGGCTGCGCACGGGCGACCTGGGCTTTCTGCACGAGGGCGAACTCTACGTCGCCGGGCGCATCAAGGATCTGCTGATCGTGCGTGGTCGCAACGTGTATCCACAGGATCTTGAGCTCGCGATCGAGCGCGAGGTCGAACTGGTGCGTCGTGGTCGCGTCGCGGCGTTTGCAGTTGAGATCGATGGTCAGGAAGGCATTGGCATCGCTGCGGAAGTCTCGCGCAACATGCAGAAGCTCGCGCCGGCGGAGGCGATTTCGGCTGCGCTGAGCGAAGCAGTCGCACTTGCTTGCGGTGAACCGGCGGGTGTCGTTGTGCTGCTGAATCCAGGTGGGTTGCCGAAGACGTCGAGCGGTAAGGTACAGCGAGCGGCCTGTGTGCGCGGTTGGCAGCAGCGTTCGCTCGACGCCTATGCTTATTTTGAGCAGGGACGTCGGGTTGAATCGAATGCCTTGCGTGATGGTGGCGCTACTGTGGCCGAGTCTGCATTGTTAGCGCCGCTGGCCGGATTTGAACAGGAGCTTGCCGCGCTGTGGCGTGATGCATTGAGCTTGCCGCAGGAGCGCCCTGCTCGCGAAGACAGCTTCTTTGCACTCGGCGGCAGCTCGCTCGCGGCGGTGCAACTGGCTGCTTCTGCGCGGGCGCGCTGGGCGATCGATTACACGCCGCGCGATGTCTTTGGTGCGCCCGTTTTCAGGGACGCTGCTGCACTAATCGAGCAGAGGAGCGCGCAAGGAGCGGTGTCGCCGGAGTTGGTGGTAGCGCGTCTCTCTGACGACCAGCGGACGCAGACACGCGCCTCCGATGCCCAACGAGGCCTCTGGTTGACGTGGCACCATGACCCCGCGAGTGCCGCTTACAACATGAGCGGCGAGTTGCATTTAACAGGTGAACTGGATCTGGGCGCCCTGCAGCGTGCGTTTGACGACGTGGTACGACGCCATGAAATCCTACGCGCCCATTTCACGCTTGGCGACGACGGTGAGCCCGTGCAGGTCATCGAGGGCGGCATGCGCGTGCTGTTACCCGTGACGCGGCTTGAAACCGGCTCGCCTGCCGCACAACGTGAGGCTACGCTCGATGCACTGGTCGAGCAGGTGGCCCGACAGCCCTTCGATCTCGAACACGGGCCGCTATTGCGCGCTCACCTGGTCAGCATCGGTGGACGTGAGCATCGCCTGTTGCTTGCACTCCACCACATCATCGCAGATGGCGGGTCGGTGAACGTGTTGCTGACGTCGCTGGCGGACGCCTATCGTGCGCAACTGGCCGGCGCGGTTTCAGTGGTATCGAGCATCGAGCCTCAGCTACAGCACGTGGATTATGTCGCGTGGGAGCGTGCCACGCTCGATTCCGCTGCGCTTGCGCGCCAGCTCGAGTACTGGCGTACTCAACTCGCTGCGGACGGGGATCCCGCTGCCGCAGCGCAACTCTTTGCACGACCCGCTTCAAGTGCTGCGATTTCAGTCGCAGATGTTACGAGCCTTGCAGGGCATCAACGCAGTTTGACCTTCTCGCTTCCTGCCCGTACCGCAGCGACGCTAAAACGCGTTGGCGCAACTCGGCACGCGTCGCTCTTCATGACGATGCTCGCAGTCCTGAATGTCACCCTGCAACGTCTGAGCGGCCGGCACGACATTCGCGTTGGCGCGCCGATGTCACTGCGCAAGCTTCCCGAAGCGCAGTCGATGATTGGCTACTTCGTCAATCTGCAGGTAATGCGCACGCGCATGAACGCGCATCGCGATTTCGGCGCGCTCGTCGATGCCGTACGCGAAACCGTGCTGGCTGCGCAGGAACATCAGGATGTGCCATTCGATCGGCTCGTCAGCGCGCTGCTGCCGAACCGCGCAAGCGGGGCCGCGCTGTTCCAGGTCAAGCTGACCGAACAGCAGCCATTCGCCGAAGCCGCGTTCGCGCCACTCGACGCGCGGCTTCATGTGTTGTTGAATGACGCACCTCATTTCGACCTTGCACTTGATTTCACCCGCACCGGTGAAGCGATTGACTGCTTGCTCGCGTATGACGATACGGTGTTCGACACCGCGTTTGCTGAACGCTTTGCGGGCTTGTTTACTGAGTTGGCGGAGCGACTCGGCGGGGCGCCCGATACGCCTTTGGAGCGACATGTAGCGAGCTCAGTTACGGAGCTGATGCATTGCGGCGCGACTACCGGGCGACGCGCAAGCAACGTTCAGAACATCACCAATCCACAGGACGCGTACACTACGCAAGACGTGCTGGCGCTGTGGGATGCCAGCGTCGCACGTCACCCCGAACGCATCGCTCTTTACGACGGCAAGCGCAGTGTGACATTCGGTGCACTGGACGCCGCAGCAGAAGCGCTCGCGGCCCAACTTGACGTTCTCGGTGTAGGCGATGAAGCGCGCGTTGGCGTGCTGGCCAGCCGCTCGATCGAACAGGTGCTTGGCATGCTGGCGGCGTTCAAGGCCGGCGCAACCTGGGTGCCATTCGATCCGCAGATGCCGCCCGCACGGATCGCCACGCAGATCGCGGACAGCGGCGCAGTTGTGTTGCTCCATGCAGGCGCCTTGCCGGCGGCCCTGACTAGTATCGCGTCGAGCATCTCAACGCTCGCGCTGCAACACGACCTAACGGCTTCGTCAGCGTACCAGATCGCTTCCACCGAACCGGCACCACGTTCACGCCGCCCACCGCACGCAGACCGAGCGGCGTACATGATCTACACCTCAGGTTCGACGGGTGAACCGAAGGGCGTCGTCGTTACCCATGGTGGTCTCGCAAACTACGTGAACGGGATGCTCACGACATTGCAGGTCGACGCGGACGCGTCGTTTGCGATGGTGTCTACCCCTGCCGCCGATCTCGGCCATACGGTGCTATTTGGCGCGCTGTGCTCAGGACGCACGCTGCATCTGCTTGCACAGGACCTCGCATTCAACCCCGATGGATTCGCGCACTATATGGCCGAGCACCGGATCGGTGTACTGAAGATCGTGCCGAGCCACCTGGCCGCATTGCTGTCCGCAGCGCGTCCTCGCGATGTTCTGCCGACACATGCGCTGATTGCCGGCGGCGAGGCGACGCCCGCCGCGTTGCTCGAACGTCTCAGTGCGCTCCAGCCGACCTGTCGAATCTTCAATCACTACGGGCCAACGGAAACGACGATTGGCATCGCGATGCACGCTCTCCCGAAAGCGTCGCAATCAGGCCGCGATTTGCCCTTGGGTGCGCCGCTGCCCAACGCCCACATCTACCTGCTCGATGATCGGATGGAGCCAGTGGCGCGAGGCGCTGAGGGTGAGTTGTACCTCGGTGGACCGGGTGTCGCGCGCGGCTATCATGGTCGCGCTGGCCTCACGGCTGAACGCTTCGTGCCCGATCCGCTAGTGCCCGGTGCTCGCCTCTATCGCTCCGGCGATCGAGGACGTCGCGGCGCCGACGGCCTGCTCGAATACCTCGGTCGAGTGGACGATCAGGTGAAGATTCGCGGCTATCGCGTCGAACCGCGCGAGGTCGAGCGCGAGATCCTTCGCGTGGATGGCGTGCAAGATGTCGCGGTTCTGACATACGACGCGTCGTCGGGAAAACGCCTGGCGGCGTTTGTCGTGACGAGCCGCGCACTCGATGCTGTGATGGTCGACGCGGCCCGCGCGCTGCCCGACTACATGATGCCGGCAGAGACCATCGCGCGCGATGCGCTGCCGCTGAACGCCAACGGCAAGCTCGACCGCGCCGCGCTGCGAATGGCGTTCGACGAACATCGGCAAGGGCGGTTTGAGCCGACCGCAGGCCCCGATACCATTAACGTCGATGCACCTCGCACGGCAACCGAACTCACACTCGCGCAGATCTGGGCGGAAGTGCTCGGTATCGAACCGGGCCGGATCGGCCGGGGACAGAATTTCTTCGAAGTCGGCGGCGATTCGATTCTTGGCCTCAAGGTCGTTGCGAAAGCGCGTAAGGCTGGATCGTGGCTCACGCCGAAGCAGTTGTTCGAGCGGCGGACTCTGGCCGAACTTGCGCTTCACACGGAGTCGAAGGGTGGAGCGGCTAAGCAGGATGCTCATCGACAGCCTTCGATCAAGCGTGTGCCCGATACAGTGAGGGCGCGCACGGAAGCGTCCTTTGCGCAGCGGCGACAGTGGTTCTTATGGCAGCTAGCCCCCGAGAGTAGTGCGTATCACGTGGCAGGTGGGCTGTGGCTGGGGGGCGAACTCAACGCGGTTGCGTTGCGCAAGAGTCTTGAAGCGATCGTGACGCGCCATGAAGTGCTGCGTACGCGCTTCGTAGCAGACGAAGCAGGCAGGGTTGAACAACAGATAGATGCGCATGCTCAGCTCGACTGGCGCGAAGCTACTTTGCCGGCCGCACAGATTGATATGGCAGCGCGCGCGTTTGCGAGCGAGCCGTTCGATCTGGCAGCAGGTCCATTGTTGCGTGCCGCCCTGTACCGTAGCGAAGGCGAAGCAAACCGCAGCCTGCTGGTCCTGACGCTGCATCATATCGTCTCGGACGGCTGGTCGATACAGGTGCTGCTGGAAGAACTGGTGGCGCATTACCGCGCAGCAGTACTGAGCGAACCGTTGATCGCACACGCGTTGCCCGTGCAATACGCAGACTACGCGGCATGGCAACGGGAGTGGCTCGAAGCAGGCGAGCAGGAAAAGCAGCTCGCCTACTGGCGCGAGACGCTGGGCCCGACGCATCCCGTGCTGGCATTACCGACGGACGCACCGCGCCAGGCGCACGCGTCGTACACGGCAGGCCGCCATGGCGTGACGCTGCCGCCCGAACTGGCGCAGGCGGTCCGCGAATGCGCGCAGCGCAGTTCGACGACACCGTTCATGGTGTTGCTAGCCGCATTCCAGGCGCTCCTGCACCGCTACACAGGCGAGCGCGACATCCGCATAGGCGTTCCGGTCGCGAACCGCAACCGCGTCGAAACGGAGCCGCTGATCGGCTTCTTCGCGAACACGCAGGTGCTGCGCAGCCAGATCGACGGCGCGACCACATTAGGGACTCTGCTGACCCAGGTACGCAACGCAGCCGAAGGCGCGCAAGCCCATCAGGAACTCCCGTTCGATGTCCTGGTGGACGCGCTGCGCCCCGAGCGCAGTCTGAGCCACAGCCCGTTGTTCCAGGTGATGTTCAATCATCAGCGACGCGACTGGCGTGTGCTGCAGCAACTGCCTGATCTAACCATCGAGCCTTACCGGCTTCCGGGCACGATGGCGCAGTTCGAGTTGATGCTCGATACGCGCGAAGAGGAAGACGGCACGCTGACGCTCGAATTCACCTACGCGCAGGAGTTGTTCCACGAGCCGACTGTGCAGCGTCTGACTCGCCATTACCAGCGGCTGCTCGAAGCGTTCTCGCGACGCACCGACGGACTAAACGAAACGGTCGACGCGATCGTGCTAGCCGACGACACGGAACGTTCCATCCTCGCAGACTGGAGCCGCAATTCGACTCGTTACGTGGGCTACGAGCCGGTGTTCCGTGCCTTCGAACATCATGCCACCGTACATCCGGACGCGGCCGCTTTGCTCTTTGGCGAGCAGGTCCTGAGTTATGGCGAACTGAACGCGCAAGCTAACCAGCTTGCGCGCTGGCTGCGTGCGCAGGGCGTTGGCGTCGAATCGCGTGTCGGTGTGGCAGCGCATCGCTCGCTGGAGATGGTCGTCGCGCTCTACGCCATCATGAAGGCAGGCGCGGCCTACGTGCCGCTCGATCCCTCGTACCCGGCCGAGCGCCTCGCGTACATGATCGACGATAGCGGCATTGACCTGTTGCTGACCCACGGCGGCATCTCGTTGCCAGAGGTAGACGGCGTGCGCCGCGTCGAACTGGAATCGATCGACGCCGCTGCGTACGCAACATCCGATCTCAACGACATCCCGTTGCACGGCGCGAATCTCGCCTACGTGATCTATACGTCGGGTTCGACCGGCCGTCCGAAGGGCGTGGGCAACCGTCACGACGCGTTATGGAACCGTCTGGTCTGGATGCAGCAGACCTACGGCCTGAAACGTGGTGAAACGGTGCTGCAAAAGACACCGTTCAGCTTCGACGTCTCCGTTTGGGAATTCTTCTGGCCGCTGATGGTGGGGGCACGACTCGCTATCGCGGCGCCGGACGCGCATCGCGATCCTCAACGGCTGGCGGCAGCCATCCGCGATTACCGGGTGAGCACGCTGCATTTCGTACCGTCGATGCTGCAGGCGTTCATCGCGAGCGGAGAGGCATCACGCTGCGGCGAGACACTTGCGAGAATCGTATGCAGCGGCGAAGCGCTCCCGGCCGATCTGCAAGCAAAGGTCTCCGAAGCAATGCCACAGGTGGTTTTGCACAACCTGTATGGGCCAACCGAAGCAGCGATCGATGTCACCGCGTGGACTTGCATCGCAGAAGCCGGGCGTCCGGTGCCGATCGGCCGACCAATTGCGGCTACGCAAACCTGGGTGCTGGATGCGCGGATGCAGCCTGTGCCGCAGGGTGTGCCCGGTGAGTTATACCTTGGCGGCGCCGGACTGGCGCGTGGTTATCTGGGCCGGCCGGGGCTGACGGCGGAACGCTTCGTGCCGGACCCGCTTGGCGGTACGCCCGGCGCGCGCCTCTACCGTACCGGAGACCTGGTACGCTGGCGTGCCGATGGCGCGCTCGACTATCTGGGGCGGCTCGATCACCAGGTAAAGATCCGTGGCTTTCGCATCGAGTTAGGCGAGATCGAGGCGGCGTTGACTGCACAGACCGGTGTTCGCGAAGCCGTGGTCGTTGCGCACGATGGCCGACTGATTGCGTACGCGGTGGGCGAGTCGCTTGACGCTGCCGCGTTGCGGGTGCAGCTTGCGCGACGTTTGCCCGACTATATGGTGCCCTGGCGGATCATACCGCTCGCGGCGATGCCGCTGAATGCGAACGGCAAGGTGGACCGGCGCGCTTTGCCGCAGCCTTCTTCGGAGGCCGCGAGCGAGGTGACCTGGGAGGCGCCGCGTGAGGGCGTCGAGGCGCAACTCGCGGCGATCTGGTCGATGTTGTTAGGCGCTGCACGCGTCGGACGTCACGATGATTTCTTCGCGCTGGGCGGCCATTCGCTGCTCGCGGTGCGTTTGAACGCGCGGATCGCGCTCGAACTGAACGCGAACCTGCCGCTCGCCACGTTGTTCGAAGCGGCGACGCTGCATGAGCAGGCGGCGGCTATCGATCGTACGCGTCAAGGTGAGAACAATGACGAGGCGCTGCGTGGCCTCGATCTCTTTATCGACACCCTTTGAGCAGATTCATGGAAAAAGACACCGCGCGACGCATTGCCGAGCGCTTCATCGAGTTGTCGCCGGACAAGCGTCGTCTGTTCTGGCAGAGGATGAACGAGCAGGGCGTAACGCCAGCGCAGTTACCGATTCTTGCGCGGGCGCGGGTGTCCGAACAAAAACTGCCGGTTTCATACGCTCAGCAGCGGCAATGGTTCTTGTGGCAGCTTGATCGTGAGAGCAGTGCGTATCACGTGGCAGGTGGGCTGTGGCTGACCGGCGAGGTCGATGCGGTTGCGTTGCGCGCGAGTTTTGAAGCAATCGTGGCGCGTCATGAAGTGCTGCGCACACGCTTCGTAGCAAACGAAGCAGGCCGGGTCGAACAACAGATAGATGCACATGCTCAGCTCAACTGGCGCGAAGTTACTTTGCCGGCCACACAGATCAACACGGCTGCGCGCGCACTGGCGAGCGAGCCGTTCGATCTGGCGGCCGGTCCATTGTTGCGTGCCGCCCTGTACCGCAGCGAAGGCGAAGCAGGCCGCAGCCTGCTGGTTCTGTCGCTGCATCACATCGTCTCGGACGGCTGGTCGATACAGGTTCTGCTGGAAGAACTGGTGGAGCATTACCGCGCAGCAGTAATGAGCGAACCGTTGACCGCACATGCGTTGCCCGTGCAATACGCAGACTACGCGGCTTGGCAACGCGAGTGGCTCGAAGCAGGCGAGCAGGAAAAGCAGCTCGCTTACTGGCGCGATACGCTGGGCACGACGCATCCCGTGCTGGCATTACCGACGGACGCACCGCGCCAGGCGCACGCGTCGTACACGGCAGGCCGCCATGGCGTGACGCTGCCGCCCGAACTGGCGCAGGCCGTCCGCGAGCGCGCGCAGCGCAGTTCGACGACACCGTTCATGGTGTTGCTGGCCGCATTCCAGGCGCTGCTGCACCGCTACACAGGCGAGCGCGACATCCGTGTAGGCGTTCCGGTCGCGAACCGCAACCGCGTCGAAACGGAGCCGCTGATCGGCTTCTTCGTCAATACGCAGGTGCTGCGCGCCGAGATCGCCGGCCGCGACACGCTAGGTGAACTGCTCGAGCGTACCCGGCAGGCGACGGTTGGCGCACAGGCGCACCAGGATTTACCGTTCGATGTACTGGTGGATGCGCTGCAGCCGGAGCGCAGTCTGAGCCATAACCCGCTGTTTCAGGTGATGTTCAGTCATCTGCACAGTGACTACCGGGTGCTCGACGCGCTGCCCGGGCTGACTGTCGAATGGTACGAACTGACCGACGGTGCTGCGGCTTTCGAATTAACGCTCAATATCGTCGAGGCCTCCGACGGGAATTTATCGGCACAACTGATTTATGCGAGGGATCTGTTCAATAAAGAGACGATCGAACGTTTCGGCCGTCACTATGTGAAGGTGCTGAGCGGGTTGGCAGAGAATCCCGCCCAGGCGCTCATAGACATTGAGTTATCAGATCCCGCGGAGTGCCAGCCATCGCAATTCCTGGCGCACCGGGTTGACGTGGCCGCTGGCATGCCGCTAGTGCACCGGTCATTCGAAATGCATGTAGAGGCGCAGCCCGATGCAGTGGCCTTGCTGTGTGGCGACGTGCAACTCAGCTACAGCGAATTGAACGAGCGCGCCAACCGGCTCGCCGCACGTCTGATCCACGAGGGTGTTGGACCGGAGGTTCGGGTCGGCTTTGCAATGGCACGTTCGCCTGAGATGCTGGTTGCGCAGCTCGCGATCCTGAAAGCGGGCGGCGTCTATGTGCCGCTCGATCTGGCGTATCCGGCAGAGCGCCTCGCTTACATGATCGACCATAGCGGTATCGAACTGCTGCTCGTGCAGACGCATCGGGCGTCCGTCGCGCACCTGCCTGTATCCGGCGCGGGACGGATGCTCGATCTCGATACCCTCGATGTCTCGAACGAACCTGCGGGGAATCCGCTGCTCACGCCGCATGCCGACAATCTCGCGTACGTCGTCTACACATCCGGCTCGACCGGGCGGCCGAAGGGCGTCGCGGTTGCACACGGAGCACTTGCGGCGCATTGCCATGCCGTCGGGAAATGCTACGGCATGAGTGCCGCGGACCGCCTTCTGCATTTTGCTTCGGTCAGTTTCGACGCTGCCGCAGAGCAGTTCCTCGTGCCCCTGATGAACGGGGCGGCAATCGTACTACGCGACGACGAGGTGTGGTCGGCGCAGCGGCTCGTCCACGAGATTCGCTCGAAGAACGTCTCAGTGCTCTATCTGCCGCCTGCGTATCTCGACGCGTTTGCCCGGGTCACGGAGACCGGCGCGGTGAGCCTGCGGGCCTGCATCGCGGGCGGCGAAGCATGGTCGAGGGCGGGCTTCGAGGCAGTGCGCACGCACCTGAATCCGCAGCGGATTTACAACGCCTACGGGCCATCGGAAACCGTGGTGACACCGACGCTCTGGCAGCCTGACGCCGACGCCCGGTTCGACAGCGCGTACGCACCGATTGGCCGGCCAGTCGGCGAGCGCAGCGCCTGGGTTCTCGACGCGCAGATGAACCGGGTACCGTCAGGTCTGCCTGGCGAGTTATATCTGGGTGGCACCGGTATGGCGCGCGGCTATCTGGGCCGGCCGGGACTGACGGCCGAACGCTTCGTGCCCGATCCGTTTTCCGGCGACCCGGGCGCGCGGCTCTACAGGACCGGCGATCTGGTGCGCTGGCGCAGCGACGGCGAGCTGGAGTACATCGGACGCATCGATCATCAGGTCAAGGTGCGCGGTTTTCGTATCGAGCTGGGGGAAGTGGAAGCGCAATTGCGCGCCCAGCCCGGTGTGCGCGACGCCGTGGTGGACGCGCAGGAGGGACCGGGTGGCACGCGGCTGGTGGGCTATGTGAGCGGGCTACCGGGCTACTCGCTGGATACGGCCGCGCTGCGCGCGGGACTGGCCGCGACGCTGCCCGACTACATGGTGCCCAGCGTCGTGATGGTGCTCGACGCGTTGCCGCTCAACGCGAACGGCAAGGTGGACCGGCATGCATTGCCTACCCCCACGCAAGCATGCGCGCCGGCGAACGACGACGCTCCGCAGGGCACTGTCGAAGAGCGCCTGGCGGATATCTGGGCACAGTTGCTGCGGCGTGAGCGGATCGGGCGTCATGAGAATTTCTTCGAGCTGGGCGGCGATTCGATCATGGGACTGCAGATCGTTGCGCGTGCGCGTCAGGCCGGACTTCTTTTGACCGCCCGGCAGATCTTCGAACAGCAGACGATTGCGCAACTCGCGGCCTGCGCAGTCGCTCCAGACGAAGCGCTGCCGGACGACCGCAATGCATCCACCACAATAGATCCGCAAGCACCGGCTCCGTTGCTGCCGATTCAGGCGCGTTTTTTTGCGGAGCCGCTGCCGGAACGTCATCATTGGAACCAGGCGGTGTTGCTGCGCCTCGATGAGGCCGTCGACACCGATCGTCTCGAACAGGCATTGCACGCTGTCGTCGCACATCATGATTCGTTGCGTCTGCGCTTCGTGCCGTGCGAGCCGGCGCAATCGGACGGCTTTAGCTGGCGTCAGCAATACGCGCCCGTGGAGTCAGCGCCCATGCTGCAGGTTGAGAGCAGCGTGCGTACATCCGCCATCGAGACACTCTGCGACGCCGCGCAGCGCACGCTTGATCTGACACGCGGGCCGCTGTTGCGAGCACTTGCCATGCGTATCGAGGACGGCAGTTGGCGTCTGTTCATCGCGATCCATCACCTCGTCATCGATACCGTGTCGTGGCGCATCCTGCTCGATGATCTGCGGCGCGCATACACGCAACTGGTTGCGGGCGAGGCAGTGTCGTTGCCCGCGCGTACCACCTCGTATCAGGCGTTCGCCCGCCAGTTGCAGCACGCTGCACGTCAGCCGGAGATTGAACGATACAGCGCCAGGTGGCAGGCGCTGGCCGATGTTCCGGTCGCGCTGCCCGCGGGTTCGATAGGCGATAGTGGCGGCGTCGGGCCACAATCCTTTGCTCCAGTCAGCTCCACCGTGCGCTTCGACGCTGCCACGACGGGCCGCTTGATGCGCGATGCGTCGGTGGCCTATCGAACCCAGCTCGCCGATCTGTTGCTATTGGCAAGCGGTCGTGCCTTGTGTCGCTTCGCCAAACGGGACGTGTTGCGTATCGATCTCGAAGGACATGGCCGTGAGACACATTTCGGCGCGGCAGACCTGAGCCGCACCACGGGCTGGTTCACGGCGGTCTATCCATTCCGGCTCGACCCTAGTGGCGAGATCGGCGCTGCGTTAAAGCGCGTGAAGGAAGCGCGCCGTGAAGTACCGCACGGCGGAATGAGCTTCGGTATGCTTAAATATCTGGGAACTCCAGAACAACGTGCGGCGCTATCGGAAGTCGGTCATGCAGAGGTGCTGTTCAACTACCTCGGCCAGTTCGACGGCACGCTCGCTGGCGACGGTGGCTGGCAACTGGCGAGCGAAGGCACCGGCCACACGCACGACGAACGCAGTGGCAGTACGCACGCGCTCGAAATCGCAGGCCAGGTGCACGGTGGCGAGTTGTCGTTGACGCTACTGCACGCACGTGGCGACCGTTACGATGCGAGCACGCTCGACACGCTCGCGGAAGATATTCGTCGTGAACTGCTGGCGGTGCTCGCGCATTGTGAAAGCGGTGCGTGCGGCCTGACGCCATCGGATGTTCCGATCGCCATGCTCGATCAGGCGCAGCTCGACAACTTGCCGGTGGGCGCCGGCGAAATCGCAGACCTGTATCCGCTGGCGCCGATGCAGACGGGCATTGTGTTTCACAGTCTGCTGGGGCAGCAGTCCGGCGCGTATGTGAACCAGTTGCGTGTCGACATCGAACGACTTGACTGCGTGCGCTTTCAGGCAGCGTGGGAATCGGCTGCTGCGCGCCATGACATTCTGCGCACTGGCTTTCTTTCGTTTGAGGATGCGCCTCGCCAGTGGGTGGCGCGCCACATCGAGCTACCGTTCTTCATCGAAGACTGGCGCGATGCGCAAGAGCCAGAGCTTGCAACGCGGCTGGATGCCTATGCGGCCGCGCAGGTCGAGAGCGGTTTCGATCTGGGCCGTCCACCGTTGTGGCGCGTGACGCTGATCCGTACGGCCGCATCGCGTTATCACTTCGTCTGGACCTTTCATCACGCGCTGCTCGACGGCTGGAGTGCCGCGCAATTGCTCGCGGAAGTTCTGGGTGAGTATGAAGGCCGCAAGCAGGTTGGGCCGCCCGGACGTTATCGCGAGTTTATCGCGTGGCTGCAGTCCCGCGATCAGAATGCAAGTGAGGCGTGGTGGCGAGCGCAGACCGGCCGCCTCGACGGTTCGACGTTGCTGGCTAGCGCGTTGCCGAAGCCAGAGGCCGTGGACGCTGCCGCCGCAGCGACCAGCCGGGCCGATTCACCCGAGTCGACCAGCACTATACGCGCGGAGTCACATGCTTCAACGTTGCGGATCTGGGATGCCGAGCACACCGCACAGCTAAGCGCTTTCGCGAAAGCACAGCACGTAACGCTGAACACTTTGGTGCAGGCGGCCTGGCTCCTGTTGCTTCAGCGTTACACGGGGCAGCGCACGGTAAGCTTCGGGGCGACCGTCGCCGGTCGCCCCGAAGCGTTGGCCAGTGCGCACCGCACCCTCGGTCTGTTCATCAATACGATCCCAGTGATCGCCGTGCCGCAACCTTCGCTGAGCGTCGGTGCATGGCTCGAACAGATTCAGCAGCACGGCGTAGCGGCACGCGAACACGAGCACGTCGCACTGTACGACATCCAGCGCTGGGCGAAACTGGAAGGCGGGCAGGCGTTGTTCGACAGCATCGTCGTGTTCGAGAACTATCCGGTCGACGAGATCCTTGAAGCAGCGACATCGCGTGAGTTGCAGTTCTCCGGGCTGCGTAGCGAGGATCGCACGAGTTATCCGCTGACACTGTCGGTTACCCACGGACGACACGCACAACATAGCGGCGCGCAACGGGACGGCGAGACTTTGCGGATCGAATTCGCCTACACGTGTAGCGCTTTCGATGCGTCGCAGGTCGAACATCTGGCGTCGCACCTGGTAGCGCTAATCGACGCGTTCGTTGCGAATCCGGCGGCTCCGCTCGGTGCGCTGACAATGTTGCCTGATGCCGAATTCGCGCAATTGCGGCAACGGGGAGCGGGCGGCAGGCTTGAGCAGGCACCGCTGGTGCACGAACGCATCAGCCGTCAGGTAGCCATGCGGGGCGCCGGGCAGGCGCTTATGCTCGACGGCGAATCGCTCGACTATGCGACGCTCGAACGCCGTGCCAACCGTCTCGCGCATCGTCTGCGCGCGGCCGGCGTCGGGGCGGAATCGCGTGTCGGCATTGCGCTTGAGCGCTCGTTCGAGATGATCATCGCGGTGCTTGCCGTGCTGAAGGCGAGCGGCGCTTATGTGCCGCTCGATCCGTCCTACCCGGCCGAGCGGCTCGCGTTCATGATCGAGGATAGCGGGATCAAGCTGGCACTGACTGGCGGGGCGTCCACTGACGCTCTCGCAGAGCTTGGCGTAGCCAGCATCGACGTGCAGCAGGCGTCGGCGCTGGCGGGTGCCCGTCCTGAGGATGAGGAGATGGACCGCGCTCCTGCGTGCACCGTATCGCGCGACAACCTCGCCTACGTGATCTATACCTCAGGCTCGACCGGCCGCCCGAAAGGCGTCGGGATTACGCATGGTGCGCTTGCTCAGCATACCCAGGTATCGATCGATCTGTTCGGTGTCACTTCGAGCGACCGCGTCCTGCAGTTCTCTACGTTCAATTTCGATGGCTTTGTCGAACAGGTGTTTGCGACGCTGAGCGCAGGCGCTGCATTGATCCTGCGTGGACCGCAGCTATGGAGCAGCGAGCGCTTTCTCGATGAGGTCGAACAACAACGCATCACGGTTGCCGATCTCACCACTGCCTACTGGAACGCACTGGCCCAGGACTTCGCCAGTAATCCGCGTGCACGCGTCGCTTGTGCGAGCCTGCGCAGGGTGCATGCCGGCGGCGAGGCGATGCCCGCTGACGGCGTACTCGCCTGGCGCACGGCGGGCCTCGCACACGTTGAGCTCGCGAACACCTACGGGCCGAGTGAGGCTACGGTCACGGCGAGCGCATTCGATTGCTCGCCCTATCTGCGCACAGGTGTTGAGATCCCGCCGCATATTTCGATTGGGGGTCCGCTCGACGGCCGTTCGCTGCAGGTCCTTGATGCACAGCTTAATCCCGTGCCGGTCGGCGTGGCCGGCGAGTTGTGCATCGGCGGCACGCTGCTGGCACGTGGCTACCATGGACGCCCAGGCTTGACGGCGGAACGTTTCATCGCCGATCCTCATGCGGCGTCCCCTGGTGGCCGGTTGTATCGAACTGGCGATGTGGTGCGCTGGAACGCTCGTGGCACGCTCGACTATCTGGGCCGCATCGATCATCAGGTGAAGGTGCGCGGCTTCCGCATCGAACTCGGCGAGATCGAATCGGCGCTATTGTGTCAGCGTGAAGTGCGCGAGGCAGTGGCGGTGGTGCGCGAAGGCGCGGGCGGCGCGCGCGTGCTGGCCTATGTCGCAGCGGTGCCGGGCGCGCAACTCGACGTTCGCGCGTTACGCGCCGGCCTCGCTGCTACGCTGCCGGACTACATGGTGCCGTCAGCGGTGATCGTGCTCGACGCGTTGCCGCTGAACCCGAATGGCAAGATCGACCGGCTCGCGCTGCCCATGCCCGGTTCGCATGAGCTGATGCAGGCAGACGCGGAACCGGCCGACCCGCCACAAGGCCAGCTTGAAGAGGCGCTTGCCGCGATCTGGGCCAGTGTCCTCGAGGTACAGCAGGTAGGCCGTAGCGATCGCTTCTTCGAACTCGGCGGCCACTCGCTGGCGGCGATGCAGGTGCAGTCGGCAATCCGGAGTACGTTAGGCATCGAAGCGCAATTGGCGGATCTGATGAACAATCAGCCGCTGTATCACCTCGCGCAGACGCTCGCGTCCGCGAACCGGGTGGCGCAGGACGATGATGCAATGGCGGCTGAAATGCAGGACATTCTCGCGGAGCTATGACGGTGGCCTCGCATCTGACTGGCAACGCATTGACCGATACGCTGGACGTTTTCAACTACTTCAAAACAAGGTTTTCATGTCCCTGCTACTGACCCTGGTCCGGCAATCCCGCTGGATTCTACTGCTCGCGCTGATAACGAGTGTTGTCGGCGGTCTGAGCAATGCCGCGCTCATCGCGATCATCAATCAGGCGCTCGGCGCTTCGGCCGACCAGTTGTCGGAGCTTGGCTGGCGCTTTCTGCTGCTGGCGCTCGCCGTGCTCGTCACGCGAACGCTGTCGCAGACCTTCTTCGTGCGGCTCGGCCAGGCAACCAAAGCGGCGCTACGCATGAGGACGATCCGCAGCGTTACTGAGGCTTCCTATCAGAACCTCGAACGCCAGGGCGGCGCAAAGGCGTTGACGGTACTGACGCAGGATCTCGACACTATCGTCGTGTTCTTCCTGAGCGTGCCGACACTCGCGATGAACACTTCGATTGTGCTGGGCTGTCTCGCGTATCTGGGCTATCTGTCGTGGCAAATCCTGCTGTTTGCGCTGGTGACGATCCTGATCGGATCGCTGGGATTTCATCTGGCCAATACACGTGCCATGTTTCATCTGCGCAGTTCGCGTCAGCGGGAAGATGATCTGGTGGGCGACTTCCGCTCGCTCTTCGATGGGGCAAAAGAACTCAAACTACATCGCCGCCGCAGACAAGCGTTCGTCGACGACTCGCTCGCTACGAGTGTCGAGGCGGTGCGCGTGCAGCGCACGCACGGCTATGTGCTGTACACGGCTGCCGCGAGCTGGGGCAGCATGATTTTCCTCGCCTTCATCGGCTGCGTGCTGTTTCTGCTGACACGCATCTATCCGGTGCAAGGACATGTGCTGTCGGGCTACGTGGTGATCTTCCTCTACATGAGCACGGCAATCGAGAGCCTGCTGTCGTCGATTCCCTCGCTGGGTTCGGCGAAGGTGGCGCTAGAACGTGTCGACAAGGTGAACCGCGACCTTCCTCGTGAGAACGTGCTGCCCGCAGAATCGGCTCGCGCGTTCGATAGCATCGCGCTGAAGGGTGTCACGCACCGCTATTTCCGCGAGAAAGAAAACGAGGTGTTCACGCTCGGGCCGGTTAGCCTGGCGTTCAAACCGGGCGAGCTGGTGTACCTGATTGGCGGCAACGGCAGCGGCAAGACGACGCTTGCGAAGATGCTGGTGGGCCTCTATGCGCCGGAAGGCGGTGAAATCCTGCTGAATGGCCAGGCGGTCGGCGAGGCCGAGCGCGACATCTACCGTCAGCATTTTTCAGTCGTTTTCAACGATTTCTTCCTGTTCGACCAGTTGCATGGCCTGCATCTGGAGGGGCTGGACGCTCATGCACAGGAGCTGCTCGAACTGCTGCATCTGGAGCATAAGGTGACGATTCGCGACGGCAAGCTGTCGACGATCAATCTGTCGCAGGGGCAGCGCAAACGTCTCGCGCTAATGGTTGCGTATCTCGAGGACCGTCCGTTCTATGTGTTCGACGAGTGGGCCGCAGATCAGGATCCGACCTTCAAGGATGTGTTTTATCGCCGCCTGCTGCCGGATCTCAAGGTCAAAGGCAAAACCGTTCTGGTGATCACCCATGACGATCGCTACTTTGGACTCGCGGATCGCTATATCAAGCTCGATTACGGCCAGGTTGTGGAGGAAGGTGCTGGCGCTGATCTCGTCCATCAGCCGGTAAGGTCGGCGGTGGAGTGAGATCGCGGGGCCAGCAGAAGGCCGGACAACGGCGCTGCTGGCTATGCGGGCTCACTGACCGATGTAAGAATATAGTTGTATTACGAGTCGATATTTTTCTTCATGATGTTAAGCGTATGCGGAATCACCACATTCGGGTTTTCCTTACGTATATAAAATATTAAAATTAAAACAAATAGTTACGTCATTTCTCCCTAAGCAGCGACATCTGCTGCTCACCTCAAGTTGCTTGACATCATTGCCTGTGGTTCGGTATGTTCGCTTACGGATAGTTTCTGGGACAGTAAAGTTGTCAGGGCGCTAATCCGCGAAAAATCCCAAATAACAGGATTTTAGTGAGTTAGCGCGTTCAATTTGGTGCGGTTGTCAGTCAAATGTCGCGCCGTGGATGTCGCTCGAAGCGACGACTCGGCCTCCGGCTCAGTGCGACTTCAACCCACGCTTTGAACGCTAGCGCCCGTCCGCACGAACACAAGCTCACACAGCAAAGAAAGCTTCATCGGTCCCAGCCTGCGACATCCGAACGCGCTTTCCGACAGGAGACCAGGGTTCGAAACACGTGATAAGGATAACTTATCGTCATGAACGGCATTTCTGGAGATGCGTGACGACGAGAGCGATAACTGGGTGCCGGGATGGCAGCCGGACAATTTCGTGCGGCATGACATGCCGCCATAACTCCAACGACAACAAAGGATGATCAGATGAAACGCTACAAGGAAGCCGGGTTTGTACTCGCTGGCATGACGGCCATGCTTGCGACAGGGACGGTGTTTGCGCAAAGCAGCGTCACGCTGTACGGGATTGTGGACACGGGGGTGGGTTACCTGAGCAGCCAGGCTCCGTCGACTGGCGCGACCAAGGGTGGACAATCGGTGGTCAAGCTGGTTGAAGGGGTGTGGGGTGGCGAGCGCTTCGGCTTCAAGGGCGTTGAGGACCTGGGCGGCGGCACCAGGGCGATCTTTCAGCTCGAAGAGGGTTTCAATGCCGACACCGGCGCATTGAGCAAGGCCGGCCTGATGTTTAGCCGCGCTTCCTGGGTGGGCCTGACCAACGATACCTACGGTACGTTCACGGCAGGGCGCCAGTACACGCCTTACTACAACATGCTCGCGCAATACGGTCCGACGCCGTGGCTGACAGGTGCCTTCGGCGCCCATCCGGGCGACCTCGACGCGCTCGATACCGATTATCGCGTCAACAATGCCCTCGTCTACACGTCGCCGTCATTCGCCGGGTTGAAGATAAGCGGCATGTACGCGTTGGGCGGAGTAGCGGGCGCCTTCAATTCGGGCGCATCGTGGAGCGTCGGTGCGCAATACGTGGCTGGCGGCGCGGGCATAGGCGTCGGCTTTGCGCGCTTTGACAATGCAACGAGCGGCGGTGGTGCCTGGAGCTCGAGTTCGACCGCCTACTCGGGCACCGGCGAACAGGGTGAATCGAGCATCACGAACGGCTATCAGAACGCGGCAGCGCAGCAACGCTTCGCTGTGACCGGCGGCTATCAGTTCAATCCGCAATGGGATGTTTCGGCATCCTATTCGAATGTGCAATATATCGTGGGTCCGAACTCAGGCTTCTCGACGACCGCGATCTTCAACACGGGCGGCGCGGTTCTCCATTACCGGCCGGTGGTGTCGTGGGATCTGGCCGTTGGCTACAGCTACACGCGTGCTACCCAGGCCAACGGTGTCCAGGACGCCGCGAGTTATCAGCAGATCAACCTGACCGAGCTCTATAACCTTTCCAAGAGAACTCGCATCTATGTGCTGGAGGCGTTCCAGCGGGCTAACGGCCAGACGATCGATAACGGCAAGGTGGTTACCGCGACGGCGGCCATCGCTGAGCAATCTGCTGCGTCGTCCCGTAGCCAGTTCGGCGCGACTATCGGTATCAATCACCAGTTCTGATAGGGCATTGTTGCACCGTCGAGGACCTATCGTTTGAGGATTTTTGCAGGATGAAAATCCCGCAAAAATCCTCTGAACGCGAACAGAACCCGCCTCGCCGGGTTCTGTTGCACTCCTCGGCCTTCTGGCTTTACGCGTCGATTTCGGGGCCACGCGATTTTTCCTGCACATCGCGAAACCAGATTTCCGCACGGGACCGGTCGACCACCCATGAGTGCGACCGCGGCGTGTTGAGTTCACGCTCGATGAACCGGCTCCCCCACTCGACTGCGTCTCTAATCGCTTCCGCTTCAGTCCGCCATTCGGGTTGAACGGTCATGGGACGATGTTCGACAACTTTTCCCGCGCTATCTTTCAGGCTCACGCTTGTGACCCAGGCGCCGAACTTGTTGGTCTCAGGGGATATAACGATTTCATATCCGCCGTAAGAAACGGTGCTCTCTGCCATCGTGTTCTCCTTTTACGTTCCTGATTGAAACCCGTTTGCGGTTGCGCGGTTGCTTCTCGCTGACCGAGCCCAATCATGCCACTTCCGCGTGTTCGTGACATGCTCATGGCATTCGTCGTCGGTATAGGCATTGCGGCCGCATGCTTTCGGCGCGATGATGGTCGTTCATGTGACGAAATCGCGAAACGCGGATCACGCTGCGTTCCGTCTATTGCCGTAAGGGAGAACACCATGCCGGATCAATCAGGTGGCTTGAGTGAGGCGTTTATCGCGCAACAACGCACGCGTCTCGAGGCGCTGCGTCGGCAATTGCTCGGTACAGAAGAGGGCACGATTGCCGATGAGCGTGCGTCCCAGGAGGAGCACGGCGACGAGGCCGAAGAATTCGAGGACGACGCGCAAGGAATGGCGCAGGATGAAATCAACCAGTCGCTGCGTAACACGAATGACCTGCGCATCGGCGACATCGAGCGTGCCCTGCAGAAGATCGATGAGGGCACCTACGGCTTTTCGGACAAAAGCGGCGACCCGATTCCGAAAGGCCGGCTAGAGGTGATGCCGGAGGCGATCTATACGGTTGAGGAACAGGGGCGCCGGGAGGCCGGCAACTGAGTCGTGGCGCAGGAGGTTGACTTGCCACTCTAGTGCGCCGGGTTCAAACCTTCGCACCCCGAAACGAGTGCGTCGAGCAGGTGACGCACCGCCGGAACCATGCCTCGGCGCGTGGGGAAGATCGCATGCACGAGACCCGGCGTGCTGGCCAGACCTGGCAGCAGGTGCTGCAGGCGGCCTGCCTGAATATCGGCCTCGACCTGCTCCCTCGGCAGCATGGCCACCCCGACACCTGATATCGCCGCGACCCGGAGGCTGGCCAGGTCGTCGGTGGCGAGGCGCGGTCGATGCGCCCATGATGTCGCGTGTCCCTCGGCGTCGACGAGGTCCCAGACAAACCGCCCGCCGCTGCTGGCCATGGAAACGGTGGGCCATTCCTTCACCGATTCGATCGAACTGGGCGCCGGATAGCGCGCCGCCAAGGCCGGACTGGCAACCAGAATGCGGATCGACAGTCCCAACTGGCGCACCGCGAGATCGGTGTTCTCCAACGGCGGAAGCCTGACCCGGATCGCAAAGTCCAGGCCTTCCTCGACGACATCTACGCGGCGGTTGGTTGCATCCAGCAGAACCTGGACATCAGGATTCTCCTCGACGTATCGCGCGATGATCGTGGAGATGCCGGACTCAAGCAAGGCGACGGGGCAGGCGATGCGGACGGTGCCCTGCGGCCTGGCGCGCGTGCGGTCCACGATATCTTTGGCAGCGTTGGCTTCCGCTACGAGCGCGAGGCAATGCTGGTGGAACTGCCGCCCCGTTTCCGTCAAAGACAGGCTCCGGCTGGTGCGATTGAGCAGGCGGACGCCAAGTTCTTCTTCCAGAGCACGAATGCGCCGGCTGAGCTTCGACGTCTGCAGGCCGAGGTTGCGCGCGGCCGCCGTGTAGCTGCCGTGCTCGACCACCTCTGCGAAGAGCCGAAGATCGTTGAGGTCGGTGATCGCATTCATAGGCACAAGCTCGCTTTTATCGTTCTATCCTGGGCAACGATGCATTCCAATACAGGAGATATGCACGGGTTCGTTGCAAATATAGCATGTGCCTCATCAACTGTACCCGCGCCGAAACCGGCCGGTCATACAGGCGGCCTGCACCGCATTCGCGGTGGCGGGAAACGGAGGCGGACATGCTCACACACAGGCGTTGGGAATCATTGGACAGGGCGGACCACGGCTGGCTGCGTGCGAAACACCATTTCGCGGTCAGCGCCGACGGCAATCCTGCGCATGCTCCCCTGGGACCCCTGATTGTCTGGAACGACGACGAGATCGCCGCTGGCAGCGGGTTTCCGATGCACGGACATCGTGACATGGAGATCATCACCTACGTGCGTCAGGGGCTGCTCGGGCATCGGGACACGTTGGGATCCGAGGGAGTGATCAACGCAGGCGATGTCCAGGTCATGAGCGCAGGCAAGGGAATACGCCACGCCGAGTTCAATCGGGGCGAGGTGCCGCTCAAGCTCTATCAGATCTGGCTGCGACCTCGTGAAAGCGGTGGAGAACCAGCGTGGGATACGAAGCCTTTCCCAAAAGGCGACCGATCCGGGCGCTTCGTAGTCCTTGCCAGCGGGTTTGGCGGCGACGAAGGTGCGCTTCCCATTCGAGCCGATGCGCGTGTACTTGGCGCGCTGCTTAAGGCAGGCGAAAGCGTTCGATACGAATTGGCGCCAGCGCGTCGCGCCTATCTCGTGGTGGCGTCGGGGCGCATCGAAGTGAACGGCGAGCCGGTTGGACCGCTTGACGGTGTGGCGATTACGACGATCGCCACGGCGCAGATTTCAGCACTTGAAGATTCAGAACTGGTGATGGTGGACGCCGGCTGATTCCCTTTCTTGTCATCCACCTCCGTAATTTAATTTAGGAGATCGTAATGGAACGCTTTAAATTTCTTCCGCTGTTGGGCCGCATCCTGATTGGTGGGCCGTTTGTCATGAGTGGTCTCGGCAAGCTTGCGGCGTACGGTGCGACAGTTGGTTATATCGCAGCCATGGGTCTGCCAGTACCGCCTCTCGCGTTCGTTCTTGCCGTGCTGACCGAACTGGGCGGCGGTTTGCTGCTGCTGTCGGGCTACCGCGCCCGTGTTGTGTCAGTGGCAATGGCGGTGTTCTGTGTGGTCACGGCGCTTTTCTTCCACCACAACTGGGCAGACCAAAACCAGATGATTCACTTCCTCAAGAACGTGATGATGGCTGGCGGCCTCCTGCAGATCACTTACTTCGGTGCGGGCGCGTTCAGCCTGGATGCCCGGCTCGGACGCATCGCTTCACGTCTTTCGCCTCTGAACGCAAGCTAGGCCTGCCATGCAAACTACTGCCCATACCTCCGGCCCGCTGAGGGCCGGAAGAGCGATAGTCACACGGACAGCCGGCCGGCAACACGGTGCCGTCAAGCGGCTGGTCAGTCCGTCCGACCTTGGAGAAGTGTTGAAGCCGTTTGTCTTTCTCGACTATTTCGATAGCTCGGTGGAAGCCAACATGCGCTTTTCCATGCATCCCCATTCGGGCCTCGCCACGACGACCGTGCTGCTGGAAGGTGAAGTTGAGTATGAAGACACGACAGGCGCGTCGGGGATCATGCCGGCTGGCAGCGTCGAGTGGATGAACGCGGGGCGAGGCGTGTGGCACGATGGTCGCGCCCGAGGCGATGGACCGGTGCGCGGCTTTCAACTGTGGGTCGCGTTGCCGCCCGAGATCGAACTAGGCGAGCCCCGTAGCCAGTATTTGTCGGTGAGCGAAGTGCCTCGCATCGGTCCGGCGCGCGTTGTCCTGGGTCGTTATGGAAACGCCGAAAGCCCGGTAGCCGCACCGGCAGGCATCAACTATCTGTTCGTGCGGCTTGCGGCTGGAGAGCGTTGGGAATACACGCCACCGGCTGGTCACGAGGTCGCCTGGGTTTGTGTACAGCGTGGCGCACTGCGCATTGCAGATGAATCCGTCGCCGACGAGCTCGTTGTGTTTGACGAGTCCGAAGACGTCCTGGCATTCACTGCCGATGAAGACACAGAGTTCGTCCTCGGCTCCGCGATCCCTCATCCGCACGATCTCGTGCTTGGCTATTACTCGGTTCATACGTCGTCGGAAACGTTGCGTGCGGGTGAGGCCAGGATCAGGGAGATCGGGGTACAACTGCGTCGCAGCGGGCGCATCGGATAGTCCGCTTAAAGCGGTTTGCGGTTCAGGCAGTGTGCGAAGACTCTTTCGGGAACACCTCATGCAAAACGTCCATGTTGGTAACGCCGCCATTCCGGCGATCGGCTTCGGCACTTACGGAATGAGCGCTGCGGAGATCTATCGACTGATCCCCGCAGCGCTTCGTGCCGGCTTCCGCCATATCGATACCGCGCAAATCTACGGTAACGAAGGCGAAATCGGCGACTGCGTCGCAGCGTCCGGCATCCCAAGAAGCGAAATCTTTCTGACGACCAAGGTCTGGGTGAGCAATTATGCAGTGAGAAACTTCGAAGCGTCAGTGAACGAGAGCCTCCGAAGGCTCAAGACAGACTATATCGATCTGCTTTTGCTGCACTGGCCGGGATCGAACGTACCGCTGGCGGAACAGATCGCGGGCCTCAATGCAGTCGCGCGCGCCGGCAAGGTTCGACACATCGGCGTGAGCAATTTCAATCGCGCATTGATGGCGGAATCTGTGCGGCTCTCTGCGGTTCCTCTCGTGACGAACCAGTTCGAATATCACCCGTATCTGAACCAGTCCTTGCTGATTGAAAGCACGTTGCAGGCGGGGCTTGCCGTGACGGGATACTGCGGCATGGCGATTGGCCGTGTGTTCTTGGAGCCAACGCTTGAGGAGATCGCGGCCCGTTACGACAAAACCATCGCTCAGATAGTCTTGCGGTGGCTTGTACAACAGCGCGGAGTTGTCGCGCTTTCGAGGACCGCCAAGCTTGAGCGGCTGGCGCAGAACCTCGCGGTATTCGACTTCGAACTGGAGAGCGAGGATATGACGGCAATACATTCGTTGGCGACGGCGGACAGCCGGATCGTCAATCCACCTGGGCTTGCGCCAAAGTGGGACAGAACAAGCGGCTGATTACGCGTGCCCTCGATACCCCTGCGCTTGAAGTGACTTACGGGCGATTCGCATCTCTCAGATACGTTGATGAGGCGATCAGATGAACGCACGTGTCAGCATTCGCGTCCGATCTTGATCGTCAGTTCGTCTTCCTCGACCATTTCTCCGAAGCCCGTCGGCACCATAACGAGAGGATGGTCGATTGCGTCGTGGCTGTCCGCCAGCGCGAAGGCTTCGAGGATTATCTTCTGCACGTCCTGGCGCATCATGGTTACTTCAAACGGCAGATGCACAGCAAAAGGATCCCAGTCGAAGCAACCGACCACCGTGGATTGCCAGGCCTCGCGCGGCAATTTCGACGCGAATTGAACCAGGCCCTCGAACGCGGTGATCGAATTCATCAGTAATCCTGTGGGAAGTCTGCCGAGACTTTCATAACGGCTCGCCAGCGCGCGCCGCGAAGACGACGCGCCGTATCCGAAGCATTCCACGGCATCTGCCGCGGGGCTGATCCCGCGAGCCTCGAACGCGTCGCGGTAGCCGGCAATGCGCATTTCGGTCGCATATTCGTCCACGATGCCACCCAGAAAAAGTAGTTCGCCGGGCGAACTGCCGGCGGCGATCATCTTCTCCATCAGGGCCTCTGTCAGCGCCCGCGCGCCGCCGCGATTGTCCGACACCACCGATGGTGCACCTGGGCCGGGCAGGTCGACGTTGATGCATGGAATACCTGCCGCCGAGCACAGTGCGTCAAGAGGCGTGGGATTGCGCACGCCGACGATGAACAGCAACTCCACCTGCTGCGAGATGAGCGTCTCCGTCACGCTCATTTCTACCGCCGGGTCGCGTTGGGTACTGACCACGATTGGACACAGCCCGCGACTCCTCGCATGCTCCTCGAAGTTCTCCGCGAGCCCCGCAAAAAAGCGGTTGCGATAGTGCGGAAGGATCATGCCGGCCAGTCCCGAGCGAGACAGGCGCAGTCCGCGTGCTTTCATGTTCACGTTGTAGCCAAGTTGCGCGGCGCTCGCGAGGATCCGGTTGGCGGTTTCTTCCTTGATGCGATAGCGGGCCCAGGTGCCGTTCAGCACCATGCTCACCGCCGACGTCGAAGAACCCGTCGCTTTGGCGATGTCATAAATAGTCGACTTGCGTCCTGAACTGCTGCGGGCCATCTGCCTTTTACTCCCAAAGCACCATCGTCCATGTTGTGCAGACGGTAGACCTTCTGCCACCGGAAGCCATATTAGGGTATCTACCCGATTGACCCCCTCGCTGAATGGATTCAGCATTTGCTCACCGATTTGCTGAATGGATTCAGCAAACGTTGCTGAGGTTAGCGGATCGGCTCATTTCCATTACCTATCCGGGCGTTTGGCGAAGCTTGCCGAGGTCCAACGGAGGAGACATGTCAAAGAACTTCGTGCGCACACTGTGCGCAGGCATCGCCGCGTTTGCACTCGCGACAAGCCTGGCTTCGGCGTCGCCCGACAAGCCAGTCATCGGCATCGTCGTGAAGATTGGCGGCATCCCATGGTTCAACGCCATGGAGGCGGGGATCAAGAAACGCGCGGATCAACTGGGCGTCAAGGCGTTTATGGTTGGCCCGACCAGCGCGGACCCGGCGTTGCAGGTCCGGGCGATCGAGGATCTGATTGCGCAGCACGTCGACGTGATCGGCGTGGTGCCGAACGATGCCAAGGTACTGGAGCCCGTCCTGCAGCGGGCGAGAGCCGCGGGCATCAAGGTCATTACGCATGAATCTCCGAACCAGGAGAATACGGATTGGGACTTCGAACTGGCCTCGGTCAAAGGCTTCGGCGAAGCGTATGGCAAGCGCCTCGCGACCGCCATGGGCGGCAAAGGAGAGTACGCGGTCTTCGTCGGTTCGCTCACCGTGCCGTTGCACAACGCATGGGCCGACGCCGCGATTGCTTATCTGAAGGCCAATGATCCGGACATGAAGCTGGTCGGCGACCGCTATGGCGTGGCCGAGAACGTCGACGCATCGCGCCAGACGGCGCTTGATCTGATGCGGGCTCATCCCGATCTCAAGGGCATTCTGGCGTTCGGCAGCCAGGGGCCGATCGGAGCGGCTCGCGCTGTCGACGAAACGCATAAGAAAGGCCAGGTCGTGGTGCTAGGACCGTTCTCGCCGGGACAAGGCAAGCGTCTCGTGCATGACGGCATCCTGACCGGCGGCTACATGTGGAATCCGGAGCTGGCGGGTGAGGTATTCGTCACACTCGGCACGATGGTCGCGAAGGGTGAACCGATCAAGGACGGCACGAACATCCCGGGTCTGGGCGTCGTGCATCCGCAGGGTCACGATCTGATCGTCGACCAGCTGGTGGATCTCAATGCCAGTACCGTTGACGATCTCGCGAAGTTAGGTCTCTGAAGCGACCTTGGTTGCCTGTCAGTCGCATTGGAGCATTCCCATGATTTCAGCGGCCTCAAAGGATCGTCCTGTGCCTGAGCGGGGACATACGAGCGAAGCGGGCGTGGTCGTCGACACCTCTCGTACGCCGCTGCTCAAGCTCGACAATATCTCCAAGATATTCGGCGGTGTGAAAGCGCTGCAGGCTATCAGGTTCGACGTGCTGCCCGGCGAGGTGCTGTGCCTCGCCGGCGAAAACGGCTGCGGCAAGAGCACGCTGATCAAGGTGATCAGCGGGGTCTATCAGCCGGAGCCTGATGCCGTCATGCTGATGGACGGTCAGTCGATCGAGGGGTTGGATCCGGCCAAGGCGCGGGAGCTGGGCATCCAGGTGATCTGGCAGGATCTCGCGTTGTTTCCCGAGATGACGGTCGCAGAGAACATTGCTTTCGAACAGAACCTCGGGCCGCGTCCGCGCCTCGTCAACTATCGCCAGATGAAAGTGGCGGCGCGCCGCATCCTCGAGCGGCTCAGCGTTTCAATCGATCTGGGCCGTTCGGTGCGTTCGTTGTCGATCGCTCAGCGCCAGATCGTCGCCATCGCCCGGGCGCTCGTTGCCGACGCGCGCCTCGTTTTCATGGACGAGCCGACGGCCTCGCTCAGTCATGCTGAAACCGAGGCACTCCTTACGATCGTGCGTCGTCTCTCGGCCGACGGCATTGCCGTGGTGTTCGTCAGTCACAGGCTTGCCGAAGTGCTCAACGTCTGTACGCGCGTGACGGTGTTGCGCGACGGCCAGTACGTCGGCACTTTTCCCACGGCCGGCATGACGCAAACCCGCCTCACGGAACTGATGACGGGCCGCACCTTCGACTATGCCGTGCGCACGACGGACCTGTCCGCCGCACCCGCTGTGCTGCAGGTAGATAGCCTGACCCGACGGGGCGAATATGACGCAGTTTCGTTCTCCGTCAGGAAAGGCGAGATCCTCGGCGTCACGGGTCGCCTTGGCGCGGGGCGAACGGAACTCGCGTTGTCGTTGTTCGGCATGACGCGTCCGGACGCCGGCTCGATCAGCCTCGACGGCAAGAAATTATCGCTGGGCTCGAACCGCGACGCGATACGGGCGGGTATCGCCTATGTTTCCGAAGATCGCCTTCAGCTCGGCCTCGTGCAGCCGCAATCGATCGGCGACAACACCGTGGCCGCGGTGCTCGACGATCTTCTCGACGCCACGCGGCTGATCAGTCTCAGGAAGCGCGACGGCCTGATCAAGGACTGGATCCAGCAACTGGCGGTCAAGATCGGCAAGCCCGAGGATGCGGTCTCCACGCTGTCCGGCGGCAACCAGCAGCGCATCGTGCTCGCCAAGTGGCTCGCCACGAACCCGAAGCTGCTGATTCTCGATTCACCCACGGTAGGCGTGGACGTCGGCGCCCGAGCCGGCATCTTCGCCATCATCCATAAGCTGGCTGCCCAGGGCATGGCCATCCTGCTGATCTCCGACGAGATCCCGGAGGTCTACTTCAACGCCGACCGTATCCTGCATATGCGCAATGGCCGCATGGTGAAGGAATACGTGCCGGGTGCCACATCCATCGACCAAATCGAGCGAGACGTCCATGCCTGATCTGCGCAAACTCGGAATCGGTTCGATCGAGGCGCTGCTGATCCTCGTCATCGCCGTCATGGTGATCGGCCTTGGCGCGACGACCTCGACTTTCCTGACCTTGCCCAATCTGTTCGACCTCCTAAACCAGAGTTCGGTCAACATCATCTTTGCCGTCGGACTGCTAGTTGTACTTATCGCTGGCGGCATCGACATCTCGTTTGCAGTGGGCGCTTCCGTGGTGCAGTACCTGACCGCCTTGACGGTCATGCACCTGGGCGGAGGCAACTGGGTGCTAGGCGTCCTCGCGTCGGCCGCGTTCGGGTTTCTGCTGGGCGCCATCAATGCCACGTTCATCTACCGGTTCCGCATCGTCTCCATCGTGGTGACCATCGCGACCTTTAACGTGTTCTTTGGCGGCCTGATGTTTCTGACCGGAGGCGTATCCCTCTACGATCTGCCGGACTGGTGGATGAACCGCATTTCACTGATCGCGCTGAAGACATCAAGCGGCGTTGCCGACCTCGGGCTGCCTGTCGCCGTCATGTTCTGCACGGTCGTGGCCACCTGGTTCCTGCTGCGGCGCACGACCACCGGCAGGCAGCTCTATGCCATGGGCGACAACCCGGAAGCGGCGCGGCGCGTCGGCATCAATATCGGCGCCATGCACTACATTGCCTTTGGCTGGCTTGGGATGATGGCCGGGATCGCGGGGCTGATGCAGGCGCACTACGTTCAGGAGGTGGTGCCCAACGCGCTGTATGGCCGCGAACTGGACGTGCTCGCCGCCGTGGTGCTCGGCGGCGCACGACTGGGCGGCGGACGCGGCACGATCCTCGGTGCGATCCTTGGCATTCTGCTCACCGCCATCACCGCGAACGGACTCAACCTGCTAGGAGTCTCTCCGTACGCGTTCAAGATGATCATCGGCGCCGTCATTCTGATCGCGATTACCTTGTCGAGCGGCGGCTTCGCCAAGCTCGTCGGATCGCGCTTCGCGTCGCAACGCGTCAAGGCCTTCTCATGAAAACCTCTTCGTCGCAACGTTCCGCTGTAGCGTTCGTGCCTGCTGACGTCGTCGGTCTGCTCGGCTTTCTGGCTGTCGTGATCCTGGCAATGAGCCTTGCGTCCAGCCGCTTTTTTTCTGCGGATACGTTTGTCTCCGTGGCCTTTCAGCTGCCGGAACTGGGGCTGTTCACGCTGGCGATGCTGATGCCGCTGATCTCCGGCGGCTTCAATCTCGCCGTAACCTTCACCGCCAATATTTCCGGACTGGCCATGGCCTGGGTGCTGCACGCCTATGGCGGGGCAGATGCCGGCGCTGGCGTCATCGTGCTGGGCATTGCCGCGGCACTCGCCACAGGTGCCGCGTCCGGATGGGTGATGGGCGCCATCATCGCGCGCACCGGCGCAAGCCCGATCCTCGTCTCCCTCTCGATGATGATCTTCCTGCGCGGCCTCGGCGAATTCCTGACCCACGGTGGCGATATCTCCGGCTTCCCGCCCGCCGTGCTGGTGATGGGCAACGGCCTACTGCTTGGCGTGCCGGTTCCGCTATGGATCTTCGCCGGCTGCGCGGCCGTCTGGCACGTCGTCATGACGCGCTCGCGACTCGGCTTTGCCACACGCATGATCGGCTCGAATCTCGAGGCGACGCGCTACTCGGGCATTGCCACCACACGCGCGGTCACGCGGATTTACATGCTGTCGGGTCTCATGTGCGGCGTTGCCGGCATCGTCATGCTGGCCAGTTTCAACTCGGTGCGCGTCGGTCATGGCGAGGCTTTCCTGCTGATTTCCGTACTCGCCTGCTTCCTCGGTCGAGTCGACCCGTTCGGCGGCTTCGGGCGTGTCGTGCCGGTAGTGATTGCGCTGGTCATCCTGCAGGTGATTGCCTCTGGCCTCAATCTGCTCGGTGCGAACCAACATCTCGCCACCGCCTTATGGGGTGTGTTTTTGCTTGCCGTGATGCTGCTCCGTTGGGCGTGGGCAAACGGCTTTTTTCAGTCCTTGGTCCGCAGACGCGCGACCGCATCGGGAGGAGTTGCACAATGAATACGCTTGGTGTTCACGCATTGGTATGGGCTGGCGATCTGACGCCGGAGTCGACGCGCAAGGTAATCAGCCAGACCAGGGCCGCAGGCTTCGATCTCGTTGAACTGTCGTTACACGGGCCAAAGGTAATGGACCTGGCGCTCACTCGCGACCTGTTGCAGGAGCACGGGCTGCAAATCGGCTGTTCGCGTGGCCTGACCTTCGACGCGGACGTCTCCAGCGACGACCCGGCCACGGTTGCGCGTGGCGTGGCGCTGCTGGAAGAAGGCATCACCATTACCGCCGAGCTCGGGGGCAACTACTTCGGCGGCATCCTGTACGGCGCGATGGCCAAGTATTCAGCGCCCGTCACCGTGCAGGGACGCAGGAACGCGGTCGACTCGCTCAAGCGGATTGCAGACTTCGCCTTGAAGAAAAACGTGACCCTCGGGCTTGAAGTGGTGAATCGTTACGAGAGCAACCTGCTTAACACGGCATCGCAGGCGCTCAGGATACTGGACGAAGTCGATGCGCCCAACGTGGTTGTGCACCTCGACACCTATCACATGAACATTGAGGAATCGGACTTCATGCAACCAGTACTGGAGTGCGGAAAGAGGCTCGGTTACGTCCATATCGGCGAAAGCAATCGCGGTTACCTGGGTTCCGGAACCATCGACTTCGCGCAGTTTTTCCACGCACTCGCCATGATCGACTATAAGGGTGTGGTCACGTTCGAGAGTTTCTCTTCCGCGGTCGTGAACGAACAGTTGTCCAACGCACTGGCAATCTGGCGAAACATGTGGGACGACGGTATGGATCTGGCCACACACGCAAGGAGTTTCATTGCCGGCGGGATCAATGCTGCGGCCAAAGCGAAGGCGCATCACTGAGAGTGCTGTTCTGTTGCAAAGAGGAGCGGCAGATACAATTAGGATGCCGTATGGATTGGTGCCGTCATGCGGTTTCCCGTTGTCATATTGCATGGCATGCGGTATTTTGGGCCCGTTGACAGTATCTACCTGCCCGAATAACTCTGGATTGTATCGATGATCGAAGACCCCTTTCTCGCCCGGCTGAAACAGCTTGTCGCCGATGGTCAGCGCCGTATCCTCGGCCTGGTGGGCGCGCCCGGAGCCGGCAAATCAACGCTGGCGGAGCAGATCCTTGAAGCGCTGCCTGGCCGGGCCGTGGTTGTGCCGATGGATGGTTTTCACCTTGCGAACGTCGAACTCGAACGGCTCGGGCGCGCGTCCCGCAAGGGCGCCGAAGATACCTTCGACAGTGCGGGTTACGTCGCGCTGCTGAGCCGTCTGCGGGCACCGCGCCATGGCGAGACGGTCTATGCGCCGGCTTTTCGGCGGGAGATCGAAGAGCCCATCGCCGGGGCCATTCCTGTCAGCCCCGACGTGCCGCTCGTTGTCACCGAGGGAAACTATCTGCTACTGGAGCGCGGGCACTGGAAGGCGGTTCGCCCACTTCTCGACGAGGCCTGGTATGTCGACGTCGATCCGGAGTTGCGCAGGCAACGGCTTGTCGATCGCCACATCAGGTTTGGTCGCGATGAAGACGCTGCTCGAAAGTGGGTCCAGCAGACCGACGAGCCCAATGCAGTATTGATCGATTCGACGCGAGATCGTGCCGACCTGGTGTTTCGGTGGCCGTCGTAGAAGGCCGGCGGAATCCGACTGCTAGCTAACCTGGAAAGACGGGACGATGGATTCAATGGAACGTTGGACGTTGAAATGGGCCCATGGCGAAGCGACTGCGCAGTCGCTTGGCGGAATGCTTGCTCCTGTGCGATTCGAACTGGGCGGGGGCCGCAGCGTTTCGCCGCTGTACGTGGCTCCATGGGGTGACGACGCTCGCTGGCCAGGTCTCCTGCGCGCGTTGCGCGGCGAATGGCCGTGCCTGCCGTTTGGAACGGTTGCGGCACCACCCGGTCTGCCTCCAGGCTTCGAGACACGGAACGCCACTGATACGTGGAACCACGGATACGGCGCGAATCACATGTGGCGCCTTGTTGAGAAGACTGCAGACAGGCTCACGCTGCGGATTGATTACCCATCCGAGGAAGCAATCGAAAGCCTCGAGCGCACCATTGAAGTTGACCCTGAAGCGCCGGCGCTTATCGTCTCACTTACTGTCCACGCGCGTAGAGACGTCGTCTTGCCGTTCGCTCTCCACCCTACATTCGCCATACCGGACGAGGGAGTCGAGGTACTCGCATGTCCGTATCAAATGGTTCACAGCTACCCGGTCTCGCCGGAGTCGGGCATTTCGCGGAGCTTGCCGAACCATGCCTTCGCTTCTCTGAAAGAGATCGCGACAGCAACCGGCCCTATGGACGTGACGCGATTGCCACTGCTGGACAAGACCGAGGAGCTGTTACAGATCGCAGGGTGTCGGCCGCCGTTTGTCTTGCGATATTCCACTCAGCAGGCCGATGTCCTGCTCGACTGGAATCCCGAGGAACTTCCGGACGCGTTGCTCTGGATTAGCAATGGCGGACGTGCATACGACCCATGGTCCGGACGAAACGTTGCATTGGGCGTTGAGCCGGCCCAAAGCTTTTTCGACCTTGGCCGTGTAGTGATGCCTCCGGCCGACCATCCGCTGGCGGCCCGAACGGGTCTCGCGTTTCGTGCCGGTGTGTCGCGCACGGTCAGCTACCGGCTGTCAGCGCGTTCGGTGTGAAAGCGCTCCGCGCATGCGGTCACTATCCCTTGAAGAGTAGTGTGCTGGAGAAGGTGTCTATTGCCTTCACCCGCTGACAAATTAAGCAAAAGTTGATCAAAAATAAACCAAAAGTTGAACGTCAGATCGGGCACGCGGATCGGTGCAGCAGACGCTGAATAAATCAAAAGCCCGCAACTATTTGCAGAAATAAAGCAAAAGCTGAAATTGTTTGATTTTTTATGTAATGCATTGATTTTAAATATTATTTCTTGTCAATGAATTGCGGGGTGAAGCATATGTTGAGCGTTTCGTGGTCGTCACGTGCCTACGGTAACCGCCCAACAGATTATTAATCAAAATGTGGTGTACCCAAGAGGGTCCACAGAGCGGGTTGGATATTTCCGTAAGAGGCTGAAGGTAGGGAGCGGAGCGAGTCTCAAGCGCGGTCCGAGATTGGATAGAAACTTCTAAGGGAAAGCTCTCGAATCGCTTTTTCTTTGATGCAGATATTGGAGCACAACAAAGTCTGCAGCAAACGCTTCTGGATATTTCAGATACAGCAGAGCCTACTGCACGTCTCAAAACTGTGTTGCCATGCAGCATTAGCAGGAGTAATCGGTTCGCGAGCAGTCAGTTGGGGCGTATTTCGATCGCTGTAGTGCCTCTTGCGCATACCTTAAATTGGGGGGGCGAGACAAATTTACCGACAGCACCACCGCCCCGCTTAGCAGTCCCTCAAGTCGGCGTGTCACCGATAGCAGATTCGTCATAAGAAAGGGCGTCCGACTCCTGCGCTGACTCGAACTAGTTTGCGGCGGCCCCAGTACCCGTGCGCCGTCTTCCCGCGGCGCCCGAATTCCCTCCGAGTTAGGCCTCGTCTTCGTGCAGAGATTTTGCGCAGGCGAATCAGTTTCTCGGTCAAGTAGAAATCCCCGCGCCTGAAAGCTAGTTTTCTTGCCGTTATGCCCTGTCGGTTGGACATCTGTTCGACGCTCGACGCCAGCTTCGCAGAAATTGCCGAGGAGCACTATTCGACACAACGCCATAAGATACGGACCTTGTTGAGCACTTTGGCGACGGATGTTCCGTTCGATCTAGATGCTTGTGTTGGTGTCGTTCCGGCTCCGCTTACGTCCGTCGATGGTGGCGATGAGGAGGCGCGCCGTGTCGTCACCAGATATCAGTTGCGTGATTCCGACCTTTAACGATCGCGTCCATAACCATGAGCCGTAAGCTCGGTGCTAGGACAGGAAGGCGCGTTGGTAGAAGCGATCCTTGTGCATGATGGCAGACGAACCATAAGCGGCTCGGGAACCCGTCTTGACGGGTTGCGCTAATCGACGATCACAGTGGCATCGAACTGATGCATATGTTCGGCAAAGGACAGATGAAACATGCTCGAGCTTATCATCCGCCCGTCGCCGATCGATTCTACGAACTCGCAACGTAAGCAATACTTTGCATATCGATTCGACTCTACTCATCGAGTCTTACTGCGACAAATCCCGTTGATGAGACGTGTCTGAAGATCCGTGGCCGGCGCCTTCTCGGGAAGGCTCTTGCGCACGGCGGCCACCATTTCCGATGTAACGGCAGGTGCCGTGTTCCCCCAGCTACTACGCACAAACGTCAACACATCCGCCAGATCCTGATCGCTTAGCCGATCAGCGAAGCCAGGCATCGCATAGTGCGTCGGCGCGGATGCCGTCCAAGGCATCTGGGCCCCGGACAACACGATACGAATCAGCGACGACGGATCTTTCGTGTTGACCGTGGTGCTCAACGCCAGTCGCGGGAAAGTCCCATTCCAACCGTTGCCAGTAGTCCGGTGGCAGGCTGCGCAATTATTCAGGAACTGGATCGCGCCGTTACTGCTGGCGCTCCCGTCGTGGAACATCTTCTCCGTGGCGCTATCGTACGTGAGCGACGTCTGGTCCGGATGCGCCGGTCCCAACGTTTTCAGATACGTGGCGATCGACATGAGATCGCTGTCCATCATGAATTGGGTACTGTCCTGTACGACCTCGGCCATGCCGCCAAAGGCAGCGGAGTGCTCGTTACGGCCACTCTTCAGGAACGCGACAATATCCCCCTCGCTCCAATTGCCGAGGCCGTCCTTCACGTCTCCGCGCAGATTCTCTGCGAGATAACCGTCGATCACCGTACCTGACAGGAACGTCGATCCATCGTCGCTCAGCGATGCTTCCTGCATCGTCACCTTACGGGGCGTGTGACACGCGGAGCAATGCGCCAGACCTTCCACCAGATACCGGCCACGGAGCACCGGATCAGTAGCGCTTACAGGTGTGTCGTCAGTTACCACGTCTGGTGCATACAGCTTACGCCAGACCGACAGCGGCCATCGCATTGACATCGGCCACATGATGTCCGTGGTCTTGTTCGCCTGCGAGACCGGTTGCACGCCGTGCATAAAGTACGCATAGAGCGCCTTGATGTTTGATGGCTTGACCTTCGCATACGACGGATAAGGCATCGCCGGATACAGTGTCTCGCCATTCTTCGCTATCCCGTGGCGAACCGCTCGATCAAAGTCGTCAAGGGTGTAACTGCCAATCCCGGTGTCTTTGTCGGGCGTGATGTTCGACGACCAGATCGTGCCGATCGATATGCTCATCGGCAGGCCACCAGCGAACGGCTTTCCATCCTTCGCGGTATGGCAGGCGACACAGTCACCGATTTGCGCGAGGTAGGCCCCCTGCCTTATCAATTGGGTCATATCCGCGCTAGTTGCATCCTGCGCGCGCACAGTCGTGGATAATGCCGCTAGTCCAAGCGCGAGCGATGACATGACAACCGACGCCAGCGCCGGCAGCACGCGCTTCGTATATTTAGTCATCGTGCGTGCCTAAGCCTGCACCAGCGGGCCGGGGTTCTTCAGGTACTGTTCGCGGATCGCTTTCACGGAACGGTAAGCGATTGCCGTTACCAGCCCTGTCGGGTTGTACCCCATGTTCTGCGGAAACAGACAGGCGCCCATCACGAAAACGTTCGACACACCCCAGGTTTGGCCATACGTGTTGACCACGCTGTCCTTCGGATTGGTACCCATGATGGCGCCGCCAGTCAGGTGTGTGCTTTGATACTCGCGCACATCGAAATGCTTTCCCTTCTTGCGGATGCCACGAACTACCCTGTCACCGCCCATCACATTGGCCAGCTTTTCCATCTGGTCGCCCATGAAACCCAGCATGTCATACTCGTTGTCATGCCAATCGAACGTCATGCGCAGCAATGGCTTACCGAACTTGTCGCGATAGGTCGGATCCAGATCGAGATAAGCGTCCTTGTAAGACATGACCGAGCCAGCGATCGCGATATTCATATACCGCTGATATGCATCCTGGACACCCTCTTTCCAACCCGAGCCCCATGACGGCGTCCCCGGTACCGTCGGGGCCTGGCCGATCGGTCGGCCGCCCGAGCTCAAACTTCGAATGCTCGCCCCCCCTATGAAGCCGAGCGGCCCGTGGTCGAACTGGTCGCCATTGA
The DNA here is from genome assembly GCF_050435645.1 of Paraburkholderia sp. GAS206C. NCBI lineage: Bacteria > Pseudomonadati > Pseudomonadota > Betaproteobacteria > Burkholderiales > Burkholderiaceae > Paraburkholderia > Paraburkholderia sp. GAS206C. Next base: position 266,103 of record NZ_JBNDKR010000013.1, read on the forward strand.
AGTCGTCCAAGCCGACAGCGCCTGCGCCCGCGGCCGCGAAGCGGTTAAAATGTGTGCCCTTGGGCATCAGGATGCCAATGCTTCCGTTCATCTGGTAGGCGAAGTTTTTGCCGACCACACCTTCACCCGTCAACGGGTTATACGGCTTACCAATGCCGGACAACAGCAGCAGACGCACGTTGTGCATCTGAAAGGCTGTCAGGATGACCATGTCCGCCGGTTGCTCGACCTCACGCCCCTGCCGGTCGACATATGTCACCCCGGTTGCCTTCGTGCCCGTGGAGTCCATATTGACCTTGATCACCTGCGATTCGGTCCGAAGCTCGAAGTTCTCACGCTTGAGCAGAACCGGCATGATCGTCGTCTGTGGCGATGCCTTCGAATACATGTAGCAGCCATAGCCATCGCAGAAACCACAAAAGTTACACGGTCCGATGCGCACACCATAGGGGTTCGTGTATGGCGCGGACGCATTCGCTGCCGGTGCCGAGTACGGATGCAGACCCACTTCCCGTGCGGCTTTTTCAAACAACATGCCGCTATATTGCTTTTGCAGCGGCGCTGTCGGGAATTCGTTGGTTCGTGGACCCTCCAGCGGATTACCTTCTTCGGCGCCAGTTAGCTTGCCATTGATATTGCCGGCCCTACCCGAAACAGCCATGACTTTTTCCGAAAAGTCATAGAACGGCTCGAGATCCTTGTAAGTCACGCCATGATCTTGCAGCAACATATTGTCGGGAATGAATTTCTTGCCATAGCGCTCGGTATAGCGCGTGCGCATCTCGAGTTCTTCCGGCAGGTTGCGGTACATCATGCCGTTCCAGTGAAAGCCGGCACCGCCGACACCATTTCCCAGCAGAAATGCGCCATGCTGACGATACGGCACCGCTGTCCTCGTCATATCGTGACGAATGGTCACCGTTTCGTCGGCAAGGTGCTGCAATAGCTCGCCGCGTGTGGAGTACTTCAGTTCGTCCGCGACCTTCGGATATTCCGCGTCCGTCGGTGTATCGCGGAACTCCCCGCGCTCGAGCGCCAGCACGTTAAGGCCGGCCGCCGTCAACTCGATTCCCATGATTGCCCCGGTCCATCCAAAGCCGATCAGGACGACGTCTACCTTGTCTTTTTGGATTGCCATGTTATCCCCGCATTCCCGAGATCGAGACCGGGCCGTACGGATAGTTCACGTTTGGCTTGTCGATCCAGTCTATGAAATCCGCACGGGCACCCGGGAATCCGATCATTTTCCAACCGCCCATGTTCTTGTTGCCACCGTAAATCGGATCGGCCAGATAAGCTTCCTTGGTGTTTGCCAACAGATATGAAAAGAAGGTCCTGGAGGGAAGAGATTCGAATTGCGGCGTGCCGGCGTCGAGTGCTTTCAGGACTTCGACTTGAAGACCCTTCGACAAATCGACAAACACCTTGTCATGATGCTTCACGCAGTACGTGTTGGTCTCGGCAACACCGTGGCGATAAATCTGGCGCGGGTTCAGGTTCATCTGGTAGCCCATGTCAGGGCTTTCATCCGGATGAAACGGTCCCTGCATATACCAGAGCTTGCCGTGCCCGTAAGGCGTTTCCATCTGGCGGTCAATGAAGACCGGTACGTCACACTCAAGCGCGCCGGCACCAAATTTATCCGATGGAATGAGGTGATCGACAGCCGCTTCAATGAACGTGTATTCCTCTTTCGTGAAATAGGTTGGTTCGTAGAGTCCGAGACTGGTAGCGCCCAGTTCATTGGCACTCCCCGTCTGTGGGGGTTTGGAACAGGCCGTTTGTGTTAGTGCGACGCCTGTGGCCAGGCCGGATGCCGGTACGATTGCGAACATCTGTCGCAAGAATCGTCTGCGCGGTTCTTTTTCTTGAGACATTATGATTCTCCGAAGAGATTGAGCATGTGATCGAGGGGGGCGCAATGAGGTGTTCTGGTAATCTGGTTAAGAGTTGCCAACAAAACTGATCAACCAACCTTGAGCAGACGACAGCACAAGCCAGATTGAGCAACGCGACATGAGTATCGAGAGCCCGTTCGAAACGGATGCACAGTTTGCCGAAACCGGCAAACCAGGCATGTGTGCGTTCGACCACCCAGCGATGACGGCCGAGCCTTTCGCTGCTCTCGATACCACGACGCGCAATGCGTGCCGTGATGCCTCGTTGTTGCAGTGATTCCCGGCAGAGCGCATAGTCGTATCCCTTGTCAGCATGGACCTTGTCCGGCCGCCGCCGTGGTCGCTCAGGCACGCCCGACACGGGCGGTATTGCATCGAGTACAGCTTCGAACACCGTCGAGTCGTGCCGGTTGGCGCCTGTGACCACCGGGGCCAGCGGGATACCCTGGGCGTCTACTGCAATATGCCGCTTGCTGCCTAGCTTGCTCCGGTCGGTCGTGTTTGGCCCGGTCGGCTCGCCCTATAAATGCTCACACGACTCCAGTCAATCGCGTCATATCCACGCAGGCGTACAAGGAACGCCCGATGCGAGTCTGCCCACACGCCGTTGTCCTGCCATTCACGCGGTCGACGCCAACACGTCATGCCACTGCCGAAACGCATCTCCGCTAGTGGCAAGTGGTGGCTCCATAGTTTGATCAGTTTTGAATCACGAGACGCGCGAAATGGATCATTGCCCAACGATCAAACGCGCCCGTATCCACGGTCGGATAACCTTGTCGAAGATAGCTTTATGCGTCCAACTGCCAGAGTCTCCCATGTGTCGGCCTTCTGGGTTGACCCATGCGTCCTTTGGCGTCCCGGTCTGCAGTAGCTCGATTAGATCGGTGAACGGCGTTTGGCTGTCCTGTACACCACCGATCAGAAGCATAGGTGACGTCGGCTGTCCCAGGAGTCCGGCTGCCTTCAGCGACATCGACGGCATATAGTTCAAGAGCGCTTCTACCGAGGGTTGCCCAAGAACATATAAGCGTGATGCAACGAAATCAAACAGGTATTCCTTCGTGTGCAGAGAGTTATCTTGCCATGCACGCTGAAAATAACTGTCCACCGGACCACTCTGATACACCGCACCTTTTAGACGATTCGCCTCAACAAATGCGAGCCGCGCGGACCAATAACTGCCCCAACTCGTGCCGCGTACGACGATGCGGCTACCGTCGACGTCGGTTCGCGTGAGTAGATAGTCGATCAGACGTGAATAGACCCTCTCGGCTCCCGGGCGGGCCATAGGTGCATCGCCAGTGCCGGGCATGTCGACTGCGACGTCGGCAATGCCGTCCTGCAGGAATCCGCGCCCCTGGTCAGCGACGGAGTCCTTCCATTCATCCATGCCGCCGAGGTCAAGGACAATCGGTGGCTTTGTGACACCGGGCGGTTTTTGCAGATAGGCAACGATCTGCTTGCCTTCGAATGGAATGCTGATCGTTTCGATCGGTGGATTGAGAAGCCGCCCATAGTTGGCGAAAGCTTCCTGTGCTTTTGCATACGACTGCGCTTTGCCTGGCGAATTAGGGGAGGGCCAACGACCGAACGAATAGTTGAGCCATGCTGCCCGATAGTCATCACGTGCGGCGCCAGAGTCTGTCGGTTCCTCCGATTTTGCACGCAGTTCGTATTGATCGCCAATCGCCATCCAGGCCGAAGCCCATTCGTCGCGATCGAGGGAGTGGATATGCGAGAGCGCTTCGCGAACATCATCTGGCTTGAGTCCAGTCAAAGGATAGGCACCTCGATCCGCACGCGCCTGCGTTTCGGCGGCAAGCTCAGGCCAGGAACGCGTTTGCCATTTGTCCTGTGACTCTTGAGCCACGGCGTTATGCGACAGTGCTAGAGCGGTCAACACCACGATTAATGTGCCGCCTCCATGTACGCGACGATGTTTTCTGTTGCTATCGTTCCGCAAAGTCTGCCGCGTCTTCGAAGAAAAAGTGTGATCGACAGGGTGGCGCATGATTCCCTCTTTGGTCGTCAAGAAAGTAGATCTAGTTGTATTTGATGCTTGCTCAAAAAATGTGTATCCACCTATCACTTGCCGCTCGTACTGGCTCTCACCTTCGCAACATCCTGTGCTTTGATTTCTGGAGCGCGGTTATTCCAGCCGCTTCGTACAAAACTCAACACGTCGGCGATATCCTGGTTCGTGAGGCCTAGCCTGAACCTGGGCATGGGATAGGCCGCGGGCACGCCGCCGACTACAAGATTCGCGGCGCCATTGATCGTCACGTTAATAAGCGACAATGGATTAGTGCCCAACACATCCGGGTTTCCTGCCAGGGGAGCGATGAAGGGTGCACGTCCTCGGCCATCAACCCCGTGGCAGTTGGCACAATAGGTCAAGTAGACGTGTGCGCCGTTCGGTAACGGCGTTCCTGCGACCAAGGTGGAGGTTATCTGACCGTCGTATCGATACGGCTCTCTCTCGTTGACGTCACCCGCGTGTGACGGAACCAACGAACGGAGATACCGTGCTATCGCGACTTGGTCTTCGTCGGACAAATACTGAGTACTATTGTTGACGACATCCGTCATTGGACCATACGCGGAAGCATGAACGTTCGCTCCAGTTTTCAGAAACATGTGCAGATCATTTTCCGTCCATCTACCGAGTCCCGCATTGTTATCACCGGTCAGATTCGATGCAAACCATCCGTCGAGAGATGCGCCGGAAAGGAAAGTCTGACTCTTCTCGTCGAGCGCTAGTTCTTGCATCGCCATGCCTCGCGGCGTATGACAAGCGCCGCAATGCGCGAGGCCCTGAACAAGATAAGCACCCCGGTTCCAGATGGGGTCTTTGTTCGGCTTTGCCCGATAGACCGTATCGTCAAGAAAAAGGAGGTTCCACAGCTTGAGTGGCCAGCGCATATCAAGCGGCCAAGGAATATCCGATTGTCGATTGCGCTGTTTTATGGGTTTCACACCCTTCATAAAATAGGCATACAGCGCGTCCACATCCTCATCGCTGATCTTGGAAAAGGATGGATACGGCATTGCCGGATACAAGTTATGATCTCTAGCGACTCCGTGTCGTAACGCACGCTCGAAATCGTCCCGCGTGTATCGGCCGATTCCCGTGTCGGGGTCGGGCGTGATATTGGTCGTGTAGATCGTGCCGACGGGCATTTGCATGGGCAGCCCGCCGACAAAATCCGCACCGCCTCGAACCGTGTGGCATGCTGCGCAATCGCCGATTTTTGCCAGATAGCCGCCCCGAGCGACCAAACGATCCGCAGGCGTAGCCGCCCGGCTTGGTAGACTTGCCGTTAGCACCATCGCCAGGATTGACGCAAGCGCGAACCATCTACGTATGCGCGTCGGGTTGCTTGAGATTGCAGTCTTCATCGATGAATTTCGCTTCGAAAGGAAGCCAGGAGAGCAGCGTCTACACCAGCTTTTGGCCGGCAAGCGGCAACAGTCGAATACGCTTACCGGTTGCGGCGAAAATCGCATTAACGACGGCAGGTGCGACGGGTGGCGTACCCGGCTCGCCAACACCTCCCCAGCGATCAATGTACTTGTTGCCACTTGGGATGAGATAGGTTTCGACCACGGGCATCTCGCTGATCCGAAGCGCCGGATAGTCGTGGAAGTTAGACTGCTGTACCTCGCCATTTTTGATCGTTACCTGACCCCAAAGCACAGCACTAAGCGCATATGCGACGGCGCCCTGTAGTTGCTTTTTGACGATGCTTGGGTTCACGACATATCCGCAATCAAGCGCACATACGACGCGATGTACTTTCACCCGTCCTTCGTCATCGATCGATAGGTCGACGACGTGAGCGCAGACTGAGTCGTAGCATTCGACGAGTGCCATTCCCTGGTATGTGCCGGCTTTAGTGTGCCCCCACTGAGCGCGAGTCGCTACCTCATCCACAACGGCAAGCGAGCGCGGGCTATGCGCGAGTAACTCACGCCGGAAAGCGTAGGGATCCTGGCCACTTGCATGCGCCATCTCATCAACGAAGGACTCTCTAAAAAATCCGTTCTGACTATGATTGACACCTCGCCAAAAGCCCACTGGGATCGGCAACTGCCGCATTGCGTAGCCGACTTCAAAATTGGGGATGTGGTAGCTCATGTCACCCGGTAGAAATGCCCCCATCATGTCGAAGTCCTGTCCATGCCTCAGCCGAGAGGGCATAAGGTTGGCCAGAATAGACGTACACGACAGCCGCACTTTCCATGCGAGAAGTTTTCCATTCCTGTCGAATCCTGCTACATGTCGGGCAATGGACATGGGGCGGTAGTAGTCATGCCTGACATCTTCTTCCCGGGTCCATAGCATTTTCACCGGTTTACCTACAGCCCTGGCAATCAAGACTGCCTGTTGAGCCCAATCTTGAGATACTCCGCGGCGCCCGAATCCGCCGCCAAGATGGCATTTGTGAATCTTGACGCGGGACGGATCAATCTTGAGTGTGTGTGCTACGACTTGCAGCGTCCCATCGCCATTCTGGGTAGGCGCCCAAACTTCGGCGAATTCGGGAGTTACGTGAGCAGTGCAGGTTTGGGGCTCCATCGTGGTGTGTGCGAGATATGGAACCTCATAATCGGCGTGTATTACATTGGTAGCATTTGCGAGGACCTCGTCCACGTTGCCGATCCTTTGGGCAACTGCAGGATGCGGATCGTCAAGACCCTTCAGGAAAATCTCACGGATGGATTCGTTGGATAGCGCCGCAGCAGGGCCAGCGTCCCATCGGACCAACAACGTATCAAGCGCATGGTGGGCCTGCCACCACGAGTCGGCGACTATGGCGACGGCTGTATCCCCAACCGGCACCACATGACGTACGCCAGGCATGACCAACGTCTTTGACGCGTCGAAATCTTTGAGTCGTCCGCCGAGAGTTGGGCATGCCGTAACCGTTGCGTAAAGCATGTCGGGAAGACGCACGTCGGTCGCGAAGATCGGTTTCGCCAATACTTTGTCTTCGAGGTCCAGCCGTTTCACCGGTGTCCCGATCAGTCGCCATAGGTTCGGGTCTTTTAGCGTCACTTCTTGTGGAACAGGACGCCGCGCTGCGTTTTCCGCGAGTTCCCCGTAGGTCAATGAACGCCCACTAGCAGCGTGAGTTACGACACTGTCGCGTGCCGTGCACTCCAACGCGCTGACTTTCCAACGCGCCGCGGCTTCGTCCACTAACATATGACGCGCCTGAGCACCCGCCTTACGCAGATAGAGGTGAGACATACGGATGGACGCGCTTGATGCAGTCATCATGTCGCCCCATGCGTGACCATGCGCAAGGTTTGCTTCGGGCAACACATATTCGGCCGTCACATGACTCCAGTCACAGTCGAGTTCTTCAGCTACCAGCATCGGTAACGCCGTGAAATTCCCTTGACCCATCTCCGATCGCGCAACACGAATCGTCGTGGTCTCGCCGTCTATCACAACCCAGATCCCTACCTCTGAGCCAGGGGCATTTGTGAGCAATGGCGATTGCACCACCCCTGTACTCTCCGCGAGCGAAGGCAAGCCTGTAAGGACAAGACCGCCAACCGCAGCACTGATTCCAAAGATAAAGCCCCGCCGCGAAATACCTTCGCCCTTGTTGTTCATATCGGTCCCTTTGCCGGCTTCCCTCATGTCGCTGCACAACTTCGCCACTCTGCCCGGCCGCCATTCGAACTCCATCAAGTTCCCCCGCGCAATGTATGAATCATATATCAAATTTTGTTTTATTGAAAAATATATATTATTGGCCTAAGATTGCTGTAAACGCGACGCGCGCGGTAGCTCTGATGTTCCGCTGGTCACGAGAGAAGGACTCCGCCCACAAGGAGCTTTGCGCCCTGCCGTTCTGGTCCGATTGGCTCGCAACACCGTTCAGTTGCGGTTTGTAGGCGCATGAAACGAAGTCGCAGTCGCAGGTTCCTTGCGACGAGTCGGATGGATGGGCTAAGGAGAAGGAGCAGGCTACGTCTTAGCCTGAATGAGTGCTTGACTGATCGACTGTTCGCAAACCGTGTTTGCGCATCGTCGGTTCCACGGGTTTGAAGCTGAGCATTCAACCATCCCGTCGTTTTCACCAGATAGCGTGGCAAAAATTTTATGCACAAGCTTAGGATCAACGGACGAACACAACCGGTAACGGCCTCGCCTGAAACCCCGGTTCTTTGGGTGCTTCGTGACGAGCTCGACATGACGGGAACGCGTTTTGGCTGCGGACTTGGGTTATGCGGAGCTTGCACCATACATCTGAACGGAGAGGCAGTTCGTTCCTGCTGCATTCCCGTTTCGGCAGTTGAGGACAACGAGATCACAACGGTGGAGGCGATGGGCGCGAGCGTTATCGGCAGGGAAATTCAGAAGGCATGGCTCGAGCATGAAGTACCGCAATGCGGATACTGCCAGTCGGGACAAATGATGAGCGTGATGGCATTGCTAATGAAAAACACCCGACCTTCTGATCAGGATATCGACCATGCGATGAACGGCAACATTTGTCGTTGTGGAACCTACATTCAGATTCGAGAGGCTATTCACGCAGCCGCGGCCGCACTGCGCAAATCCTAGCTAGCCTCTCAGGGGCGCTCCATCGGATTGAGCGCGATTTTTGTCGATGAGGCAGAGAGGTGGTGTCAAGTTGTCGAACGGCACGCCCTTGGCACGCCGCGCTTGAGGATGCCTATTTAATGAGCCAATTGCCCCAGCATCGGCGCTCCCGTCAAGCTTTCCTTCGCCTCGAAGACCTCGCCTCGGAGCGTCTGCTTTTGCTTTGCGTCGGTGTGGTAATGGCAATGCAATGCCGAAAGAGGTTGGTGACCTGATCATGCACCGAAGCGAAAACGTTGCTGGCGACGCGTTGATCTGAAGCGGGATCAACACCCGCGATGTGCGCCCGTGCTTCCTGAGCAGCTCGCGCATAAGGCGCCTGGCCGAGTTGGTCGCTCCACCTCGGCATCAGCACGTCGAACATGGCGCCATGCAGGTCCACCGTGCGCCACAACCGGTGCCTCCTGACATTGATCGTGACGACTTCCATCCAGGTGCCACTTCGTCTCCTCGTGTCGGTGCGGCGGGCCGGATACGTCGAGCAATGTCCAGGTCAAACTTTACCGACCGACTTCGCTTGGTCTCGTACATGGGTGGGATGCCGCGCGGCCAGCAGTTCTTCGACCATGTGCAGGCTCGGCAGCAAGCGGTAGTACGGCCGCACCGCGCGGCTGATCGTATCAGGCGGAAACCGGATGTGCCTCATGTCGGCGATTGTCGCCGCATGGTCTGGCATCAAGGTGACCGTTTTCCGACATGCAGGCAATGTGCCGACCAAAAAAATATATGATTTGTTGAAAAGATATGTATCATAGCTAAATAGGTTCAAATTTTACTTTTACAGAGATATCAATGCGACTCCTTACTTTTGCGACCACCGGAGACCAGGCGAGCCGCGTCGGAGCACTACGAGACGCCGACAGGCGCGTGGTCGACATCGGAAGGTCGGCCGCTGAATTGGGTCTCGAGACGCCTTTCGACTCGAGGGACATGATTTCGGTCATCTCAGCGGGTCAACCAGGATTGGATGTGATCCGGACTATTGTCAACCATGCCTCGACGGATTTTTTGCTTGCCGACGTGCAGGTGAACGCGCCTATTCCACGGCCTCGTAAGAACATCTTTTGTGTCGGCTGGAACTACCAGGATCATTTCGAGGAAGGCGCAAAGATCCGTCCGCACGTGAAAGAAATGCCTGCGTTTCCGACATTTTTTACCAAGGCTCCGACAACGGTGATTGGGCCGTTTGACCCGATACCCTTCTTCGGCGGTTTGTCGGCCCAGTTGGACTGGGAAGTCGAGCTCGCTGTAGTCGTTGGTCGCGCGGGCCGCGACATCCCGGAAGCTAACGCGATGGAGTATGTCTTCGGCTATACGGTACTCAATGACGTGACGTGGCGCGACGTTCAACGTCGGCATGGGCAGCAATGGTTCAAGGGAAAGAGCATCGATGGAACCTGCCCCATGGGCCCCTGGATTACCAGCGCAGATGAGATCGATCCTGAGAGTCTCGATCTCTCCAGTCGAGTGAACGGTGAGAGCAAGCAGACGTCGAACACACGTCACATGTACTTCAAGATTCCGAGGATCATTGCGGAGCTATCTCATGGACTTACGCTTGAACCGGGCGATGTGATTGCTACCGGTACGCCACCGGGCGTGGGACATGCCCGTACGCCTCCGGAATTTATGAAGCCTGGAGATGTTCTGGAAACAGAGGTTGCGGGGCTGGGGCTGTTGCGTAATCTCATCGCCACCGCCGCTTGACGGTCCACGATCTGGTCGCCCACAACACGTGTGCCCCATCGTCGTTGCAGTCGCGAATGTGAAAATCACCTTACCTAATATACGAGAAGAGCAGCTATGACACTCTCTGTGCGCCGCGTTGTGACCGGTCACGATGCCAACGGAAAAGCAGTTGTCGCCATCGACGAGCTTGTGAAAAATGTCGCTTCGTTGCGCGAAGGGGCACAGGCTACCGTCATCTGGACTACCGAAGGCTTCCCGATCGATAACAACGACGACTTCGACGGTGCCAAACGCAAGGTAGCAACCAGTCATTCCAACGGTACGGTGTTCCGCGTCATCGAATATGCACCGGGTGTCAAACCGCGAAACCATCGTACGGACTCGATCGACTACGCCGTGGTGATATCTGGAGAGATCGATATGGATGTGGATGGCGTCGAGGTTCACCTGAAGGCCGGCGATGTGCTGGTTCAACGCGGCACGATTCACGATTGGATAAACCGGGGTACCGAGCCGTGCGTGATCGCTTTTGTACTGATTGATGCCGAGCCGTACAGCGTCGGCGCGAAATCGCTCAATGCCATTGGATGACAGCATGATCCTGTGACTCTTGGCGCCGCTCGCGGCGTGCAAAGTCAGCGCGTGCTTGCGCACGCGATTATAAGAAGCAGTGGAGGAGACAGTGAATCTTTTAGCGCGTGCAGGGTTCGGCGATGAATCAGAGTGGCGACTATATAACAAGATAGCCAGCCGGTTACTGCCATTCATGATCCTGCTATACGTGATCTCGTTTCTGGATCGGGTCAACATCGGTTTTGCAAAACTGCGTATGGCCTCCGACATTGGACTAAGCGATGCTGCCTACGGTTTTGGCGCTGGCGTTTTCTTTGTCGCTTACTGTATCTGTGAAATCCCGAGTAATCTTATTCTCGCGCGTGTGGGCGCGCGAATATGGATTGCACGAATCATGCTCCTCTGGGGGCTGGTGTCCGCAGGCATGATGTTCGTTACATCGCCAGTGGAATTTTATGTGATGCGAGTGTTGCTTGGCGTTGCGGAGGCAGGCTTTTTCCCAGGGATCATTCTGTACCTGACATATTGGTTTCCCACTCGTCAGCGCTCTCAGGCGATCAGTTATTTTCTCCTGGGCATCGCACTCGCTGGCGTAATCGGAGGTCCTTTCTCCGGATGGTTGATGCAGACATTAGACAGACAGGGTGGCCTGCATGGCTGGCAATGGTTGTTTCTGATCGAGGGAATCCCAGCTGTCATGGCTGGCATCGCAACGATTTTCTTTCTTGATGACGGTCCGGCGAAAGCGCGATGGCTGACGGCTAACGAACGAGAACGTGTCATCGACACGCTAGTTCAGGAGCGCGCTGCGCGGGATGCTCTTGGCATGGGCCACAAACTTGGGCACGCCTTTAGGGATCTAGATGTTTGGGCTCTGGCTTGCGTGAATTTTACTCAGATCGGCGGCATCTACGGACTTGCTTTCTGGTTGCCGCAAATTATTCGCGAACTCGGAGTTGCCAGCTTGCTCCACACAGGTCTGATAACTGCCATCCCATTCGGTTTCGCGGCGTTGACGATGATCTTTGTCGGCCGGCATTCAGACCGCGTAAACGAGCGACGATGGCACGTAGCCTGCACGGCCATAATCGGATCGAGTGGCCTCCTGCTCAGCGGCGCGTTTGCACATATTCCGGTGCTGTCGCTGATCGGTCTGACGCTTGCTGCGGCTGGCTTGATCAGCGCGAATGCGGTGCTGTTCGTCGTGCCTGGGAGCATCCTGTCGGGCACGGCTGCCGCCGCCGGTATCGGCATGATTTCGATGATAGGAAATGCGGGTGGATACGTTTTCCCTTTTGGCATTGGCTGGCTGCGCGAGATAAGCGGGCGGCCAGAGTATGGGTTATTTCTGCTCGCAATCGCGTCCTTCATGGGCGCCCTTGTCATGCTTCGAATCCGGAAAGCCTGATTCTTCCGAACAGGTTGGGGAGGTGCTCCTGCTGGCGCCGGCAGCCTGCACCTGAGCTACAGGCGTACGTTCGCCGGCCAGGCAGCATAGCGGCGTAAAGCGTTACGAAAATGACGTTGTTCTTACCCGTATCAAGCGACCGCCATACCAGATCGGCATGAACTTAACCGGCGCAGCGACTTGCCCGAATGAAGTGTTGAGTGCAATGAAAAAAATATAAATTTAATAAATTAATAGTACTAACTATGCAGGAGACAGGGTGAGATCATCTTTTCGCTCGATGTGGAAGTGTGTTGTGGTCAATGCGATTCTTGTGCCAATTGGTGTCGCGCACGCGCAAAGTAGCGTCACGCTCTATGGCATGCTCGACGCAGGGTTCCTGTATGCAAACAGGACCCCAGGTTCGACAGGGAAAAATGCCGGCCCTACGTTCGCGATTGATAATGGAGGCCTCGGTCCTTCGGTTTTCGGACTGAGAGGGAGCGAGGATCTTGGTGGCGGCATGAAGGCCGAATTTGATCTTGAAAGCGGGATCAGCACGGTCACTGGAGGCATTGTCAGTTCGAACGGCTATTTCCTGGGGCGCCAGGCATGGATCGGACTCGAGGGCAATTTCGGCAAAATCAGGCTCGGCGTACAACACTCGCCATTCTTTCAAGCCGCGGTCGATCTGGATCCACGGCACTCGACGTTTGGCAGCTCCATTTTGCCGTATGACAACAACGTCCGCTTTACAAGCATGATCAGCTCTAATGCTGTGTTGTACACCACCCCAAACCTGGCTGGCCTCACAGGCACTGTGATGTTTGCTCCGGGCGGCGTCGCCGGTGATTTTTCAGCGGGACGGCAGTGGTCGGGCGGCCTCAAATATGACAACGGCTCGTTCATGGTTGACGCCGCGATCTACGATAGCAATGCAGGTGGTGCGGTCACGCCTATTCCCACCGATATAGAATTCACGGGTCGCATGCTAGGCGTAGCGTACAGGTTTGGGGCACTGACCACCAAGGTGTCGTTCACCAATTACAAGGTGGCCGGTGCATTTAACTCGAACGTTTATGGTGGGGGAGTCGATTACTTTGCCCGATCGGATCTTGAATTGAACGGCGGCGTTTGGGTAACTAGTGACCGCAACGATACCGCCAATCACTCACTATTGGCAGCGGTGGGTACAACCTACTTCCTCTCGAGACGCACGTCCGTCTATTTGCAATTCGGACGTGTCGACAACCACGGAGCAATGGACACCGGCCTGTCGTTGACGTACAAAGATATTCTTACCGAAATACCGGGGACTACGTACGGTGTAAATATCGGGATGCGTCACTTTTTTTAGTGGCTCGGCGGCGGATGGGCGCCACTGCTGAACAATATCGGCTATGCGAACCTCACACGGTTCAGCGATACGAGTTACGTATGGTCGTATACGCCTGCTTTCGGCGTTAATGCAGAGGCGCAGGCCATCTCGGCCCTTACACCGGGATACCTGAAGCGGGTTGAACATTCTTGGCCAGACCTGGTAACCTGGCGGGATGCCAGGTCGCAAGCGATACCCAACGCATGTTTCGAATGAGAAATGGAGTTTTGTTGCTCCGTGCCCGACACAGATGAACGAAGACGCGCCGCCACGCCGATACGAATTGTGCGTGGTGTTCGACGCGCTGCGCTGGAGGGTGCGAGCCGGCGCGCAAATGCTGTCTATCAGCTTTGCGCCGTGGGAACGGGTCTATCAGAAGACGCAACGCTGGTTGACTGCCGACTGTTTCGAGGAGATGGTGAACGATCCGCACTCGGTGTTGCGCGTGGCGCAGGAGCAGTAGTGCGAACGCGGTGCGGTGACGGGGTGCACTTATCGCAGACTTACCACAGCGACAAATAAATGAGAACAAAGCTCGTCAGCTGGCCCCCGCGGACGACAACGAGTTTCGCCCCGGTCCGCTTCGCGCGTCCCCGAAGGGGCATTGGGCCTATTTCTGTAAGTCACTTCTACACGCTATGGCGACGAAGCTTCTCTCTACCCACGTTCGTGCGCCGATCGCCCTACGCCTCTCCGGCTGGGGGGGAATATGTTTCGACGACCTCGTACACTGCGGTCTCGAATTCCGTGAATGCTGCTGCCTGCTCAAAGTAGCTTAAAGGGGTGGGATTCTCACGCATCGCCCGATAGGCCTCAACACTTCGCCACTGCGCGTACATGGTGACCTTGTTGCCATCTATGCCCCGGTGAAGGCTTGATGAGATGAATCCGGGCTCCAGGCGCACGATCTGGGTTGCACGGTCAAGCAAATCGAGGAGTTCCTGTTGCCGGGACGGCTCGACGGTGAATACGTTGATCAACGTAATAAGCTGGTTATGTTTAGAGATTGTAGTCATGATCAGTTTTTCAACAGGCGATAGTGAACTCTCAACATGGGCCTACAGGCTTCGCTTTATCCGCTTTTTTCGCAAATGGAATGTTGGACTTGTTCGACCCGGTGCTCCTTACGTGGTCGATCAGCAGTCCCGATTCGCCTCTAACTCTTTCCTTCAATCTCCTCGTCAGGAACGGCCACTACAGGCGCCCTTGTTGGGAGAGCAGGAGGACGTAGGGGGAGTTTTATGCGACCTCCCTCGGGTTCGCCTGCGCCGGTGCCGTGTTCCTCGCAAACCATCGTTCGAACATGTCGAGCAAGTCACCGTTCAGAACCTGCACGAGAGTTTGAAGTAGCTGGCACGTACTACACCGTATCCAGCACATCTGCCGTTTCCTTACAACGCACTTGCTGACCAGGTAGCCCATGGGCGACTCGACGGAGGCGATGATCTTTAGTCTTCACGCTTTCGCCGTCAGCTACGCCGAACTAGCCCCCAGGTCGCAGTTTTCTGGTCCGAGCGACTCGGGACGATGGGGACCAACAGGCCGTCCGGTTTCTACATGGTTCTTGGAAACAGCTTGCGCCACAAAGTATATATATCTGACTTCACAAATCAATTTGTATATAAAGAGCTGCTGTGTAAAAATAGTCAGCTGACGCTCGCTGGGTTCTACGTTACATATGAAGGAAGTTGTCGAAAACCATCGCTCCAAAAATGCCGACGCCGAAGCTAGGACACCGGGAAGTCTCGGTCTGCAGACCGCCGCTGGAGCCATATATGAGCGGCTTCGCGTGGACATTATTTCCTGTGGACTGCCTCCCGGATTCAAGCTGCGCCTGAACGATATCAGCAAGCGATATGGCTGCGGCCCCATTCCTATCCGCGAGGCGCTTAGTCGACTGGCAGCCGAAGCGCTGGTGGTTTATTCAAATCAGAAGGGGTTCGCGGTAGCACCCGTCAGTACCAAAAGCCTTATGGATCTGGCGCAGGCGCGAGCCTGGACATCGGAAGTTGCCATGCGCGAAGCCGTGCTGCGGGGTGACGACGAATGGGAAGAGCGCGTCCTTCTCAGCTATCATCGACTTTCCAAAGTCCATCGGTATAGTTCAGAGAACCCTCGAGTCGTAAACCCGCTATATGACCGTCCCCACCGCGAATTTCACAAGGCGCTGTTTTCCGGATGTGGGTCAGAATGGATGATCGACGCGTGCATGCATCTTTTCGACCACGCCGAACGATACCGTAATTTGTCACGGCATGCCGTGGTATTGCCGCGCGAAAATGAACACAAGCTCATGGTGGACGCGGCGCTCGCGAGAAACGTTGAAGAGGCTGTTCGCCTTATCCAGCAACACGTTTTGCTGACGGCTCAAATCGTTCGCGAAAATAGCTAATCCATCGGCTGGCCGGTGTCTCGGTTGCTCCTGCCCAAGCAGAGCGTAACTTGTTGATTTGCAAGGAATCGTGACGCAGGACGGCTAAAATCCTGGAGTGGCTTACGCCGTGATTTCAAGACTCTCGCGGTATTCAAGTGGGCTGAGAGAACCGAGTTAGATCTCGATACACTTTGCGTCGTACTACTGGATAAGAGCCAACTACCTTCGATGAATTGATCAACGGTCGTAGCCGTCAGTCACGAGGATAGAACAGTTGCGTCTTGAGCAGACCAAAGAGACCTTCGCAGGCCGCATTATCGGGAGAGCATTCGTTTGATGACCTCATTTTCCGTCTGCGCGCAAGCAGGTTTTGATCGACATCTCGCAGGTCAAAGGTTTAGCGCATTATAAGGTTCGACGCTTGCGGCGAGATCGTAAGGTACGCCCAATTCTTCAAGCATGATGGACACCTTGTATCCACGATGACGCCGTCGAGTGGGTCGTAATTCGAAGCGTGCGCCTTGAGCACCTCGCGCAACACAGCCGCCTCCTTGGCCGCGACCGTCATGCCGTGGGTAAGACCCGGTACAACCTACACACCGAGTCGCCGGGGGGAACAGCCCGCGTGGGAAAGCAGTCAAGCGTTTGAAATGCCGACGGCGGCTTTCGGGGAAACTGTATCGCGAGAGTTCGCGTCGTCGCTTACCCCGGTTGATGAGATATTAAGTAGTGCTTGTCTGGAGGGCTTGCGTGAAGGCGACGAAAGCGTCGTCATTGGCTGGTGACCGGTCCGTCTCCAGACTCACAAGGAGTGCGAACCAGAGGCTGTCCTCGAGCAACACTGTGTAGCTGCAACGGCTATTCTCGGGCGCTTTAGCGAAGTTAACTGTCCCTCGCCAGTGTTAGCAGAACGGTATTCAACGAACAGACCAGCGCGGCTATTGGTCAGTACGTCGCAACCTTGACACAGATGTCGTTGGTGACGAGTTCCGCGGCCTTCAGAACGCTGTATCCAGGCAACGACATGCAGTTAGCGGCACAAAGCGTGAACGGTTTCATGTTCGGCCTTGGTGGATCACCGGGAGTGCTGCAGGCTACATTGACTTCGACCGACATTTCCGGACAGCCAGTCGGTAGCGTTGCCAATGATGTCATTGGCGGCGTTGGGCATACGCTTACGGGGGACACCTCCGCGATGTCCGCCGGCTCGATCCGCTACGCAATGGAGGTGACGACCACGACGCCAATGCTTGTGGTGAACCGAGGTTCGAGCGCGGGCTCGTCATCTCTGGCGCAACTGCAGCAGGATTTCGGCAGCACGATTGCGACGCTGAGCGATGTTTCGTATCTGAGCGGCATGAGCGTGAGCGCCCCCCTTTCGTCTACGCGGAAATCAACGGAGTTGTTTGTCCGGCCACCCCTATGGTGGTGGGCGCACATGGGGAGAGGGAAGTGTTCAGTTATACCAGCTATACCCGTCGCGCCATCATCCATCGGAATCGGTACGTGTTTTTGTCGATATCATCATATTGTTAGCTGGCAGTCCAATGCGAAATCCTCTTCTGGCGGCGGTCCCTCTTGTTACCGCAATCGGTTTGCGCTGCCACCATCGTCGTTCATAGATCTGACTTAAGGGGATCGGAATACAAGCCACACGGAGTCCTCACAAAATGGCTTATGCCATCTTTTACTGGGTGCTGTGCTGAAGAGAGCTGTCCTGGTAGGTCACCGCAAACGATAAGTTCATCAATGCACCAGACCTACCGGTAGTTCGTCTGACGGCTCGAAAATCCCGCATGGGCGGCACGTCAGCTGTTCGTCTGAACATGTCATACCTGTAACCGGTGAAGCAATCGATCAACCGCTTGTTACTCACTGAAGACAGCGCTATCGGCATCCAAACATCAAAGATTCGCTGCCATACGTTCTGCGCGAATTCTTGCAAACCGACGATGGGCATCTATAATTTTTGGACCGAGCAGA
>NZ_JBNDKR010000014.1:0-225940 GCF_050435645.1 Paraburkholderia sp. GAS206C
CTCAAAAGCCCTCTAACATAGATATTTCTGAACCTTAAAACCGGACATTTCTAAAAAGTCCCAACCCCGACATCTGAAAGAAGCCTCGACATTGTCTGTAGCAGCAATATGAGAATGTCGTGTTTCAGCCAAATAGAAATGCCCGGTCCCGCCACCGGGCCATCGTGAATTGACTCTCGACGAGAATACTATCGCGAAGGTGTTTCCAGACTCGTAGAATTGCGCGATGTGCCCCGAAAACCCCACCAACGAAAAACGGCCAGCCCCGGTTGCCCCAAAGCTCGAGGCCGACGAGCCAACAACCGCCCAATTACTCGCAGACGCCGTCCAGGCCCATCGGCGAAACAATCTCACTGCAGCCCAAGCCTTATACGAAGCTGTGCTGCGCACACAACCCCAGCACCCCGACGCACTTCATTTGCTCGGCGTCACCGCATACCAGTCCCAGAGACCTGATCTCGCCGTAGACCTGATCCGACAAGCACTAGATGTCTACGAGGAAAACGCCGCAGCCCATGTCAATCTCGGGCTCGCCTTGCAATCGCTTGATCAAAACGAAGAGGCACGTGCAAGCTTTGAACGAGCCACAACGATCGATCCCAGCAACGTCGGTGCCTGGCTGGGCCTGGGCAACGTTTTAACCCGACTTGCCCGGAATGATCCGGCAAGACGCAACGACGCAATAGCGAGCTTCGAACGCGTCATTGCACTTCAACCGGATCACACCTTCGCCCTGCATCAATTGGGTGTCCTGCACCTGGAGCGCGGTGACGTCGAGGACGCCTTACGCAGCTTCGACGCAGCATTGCAAGTCAAGCCCGACCTGGCAGAAGCATGGAACAACCGCGGCAACGCCCTCGTGACGCTCGGCCGTCGCGAGGAAGCCATCGCAAGTTTTAACCAGACCCTCGCGATCCAGCCCGATCTGCACTTCGCTCTTCAAAACCGCGGCATCTTACGCGCATACCTCGGCGACGCGCACGGCGCGCTGCAAGATTTTGACGCTGCGTTGGACCAACAAAATATGACCGCACAGGGATACTGCGGTCGCGGCTCCGCCCTGCTGCAACTTCAGCGCTTCACCGACGCACTGAGCAGTTTCCAGCAAGCGTTATCTGATGAACCAGAGAACGTCGAGGCGCGTCTCGGACAAGCGCGTTCCCTGAGCTCCCTGAAGCGCTATTCAGAGGCGCTGGAAGTGCTCGAATGCGCCGTGCTGATTGCACCGAGGAATAGCGAGGTGCTGACCGATCGAGCCTTTGTACTGCTCCATCAGCAGCGGTATGACGAAGCGCTGACCGCCGCGAACCACGCCCTTTCCCTCTACCCTGCTCAGGTCGAAGCCCTGAATATCCGGGGCATGGCCTTGCAGGCACTGGGAAAACCCGAAGCAGCAATGTCAAGCTACGAGCACGCGCTATCAATCGATCCCGACCACGCCGAGGCAAGTTTCAACGCAAGTCTGCTGCATCTGCAAAGAGGCGAATACCTGAAGGGATGGGCAGGATTCGAATCGCGCTGGCGCTGTGCCCGACCCAACGTCCGCCGGCATGCCGACGTTCCAGTATGGTCAGGCTTAGAAAACATCACGGCCAAGCGCCTGCTGATCTGGGCCGACGAAGGCTTCGGGGACACCATCCAGTTTTGCCGCTACGCATCTGCACTGAGAGCGCGCGGCGTTGACATCGTGCTTGAGGTTCAACCCCCGCTAAAGGCGTTAGTCACTGAAAATTTTCGCAACATTCAGGTCATTGCCAGAGGTGAGACGCCTCCCGCCTGCGACTTCGCGATCGCCTTGCTTAGCCTTCCTGACGCATTGAAGATAGAGTCCTCGTTGATCCCGTACGTCTCCGGATACCTCCGTGCGGATCCGCAAGCCACTGAGACGTGGCGCCGTCGACTACAACCTGCTCGAGCGCATACCACTTGTCTCGGCATCGCGGTGTCGGGAAATCCGGAGCATGGTAACGACCGCAACCGTTCCGCATCTCTCGCGTCCTTCACCCCGCTTCTCGCCAAGGCAGACGTATTCGTCATTCAAAAGGGTCTGCACGCGCAGGACGCAGCGTACCTCGCGAGCACGCCATCATTTCAATACCTCGGTGACGAGATCAACGACTTCTCCGACCTTGCGGCCATCATCGCGAACCTCGACCTCGTAATCAGCGTCGACACGGCGACGGCTCATCTCGCCGCGGCCATGGGCAAGCCGACGTGGCTGCTATTGCCGGTCAATTGCGACTGGCGATGGCAACTTGAGCGTGATGACAGTCCGTGGTACCCATCGGTTCGTCTGTTCCGTCAACGCACGATCGGAGACTGGCCGGATGTTATCAAGCGCGTGTGCGCAGCGCTAAGTGACATGACTGCCTAAGGCACAGTTCATTGGCATCACTCATCAAAAGCCCCCGGATACTGAACCTTGGCCAAATCCTCACTCAGATACCCCGCAGCAACATCCGCCCTGACCTGAGCCACATTACGCTGCTCGGCAGAACCATATCCACCGCCACCAGGCAGCGAAAGCACCAGACGCCGCTCAGGCGGAATAGCCTGGTTGCCCTTGGAGCGCAAATATGTCCCGTCGTCCAGCGCAACAATGCCCGCTGCGCCGTCCCCTCCCCCTTCGCGCCCCCTCGCCGGATTCAGGACGCGGTCGAACATGGCATTAAGGCTGAAACGATAGCCGTCCTGCGCGCTGATCTCGATGCATTGCCCCAGACCCCCGCGCCATTTGCCCGCGCCTCCAGAATCGGGGCGCAATTCCTTGCGCCAGATGACGACCGGCCCCACGCTTTCGGTGACCTCGACGGACATCGTCTGAACGCCGCTCGGAAACGCGGTTGCACTGAGTCCGTCGCTATGAGGCCGCGCGCCGGTGCCGCCGCTGTTAAATGTCAGCATCTGATGACGGTTCGCAAGCGTATCTTCACGCGTGCCTTCGAACGCCATCTGCAGGTTCCAGAGCGCGCTCGCACCCTCGGCAGGCACAATATCCGCACAAAGGGGTTGCAGCGCGCCCAGCACCACGTCCGGAAGCAGGTGTCCGAGAACATGGCGTACTGCTACCGCGCACGGGCGCGGTGCGTTGAGAATGCAGCCATCTGGCGCGGTCACGACGAAAGGACGCAGCGACGCCCAGTTGTTCGGAATGGTTGGCGCAATCGCGCACTTCAACGCATAGCAGGCGTAAGCCTTCGTATACGTCAGCGGCACGTTGATGCCGTATGCACTTGGGCCAGACGTACCGGTGAAATCGGCATACATCGTATCGCCCTGCGCATGAACCTTTACGGCAAGGTCGATCTCATGATCGTACCCGTCGACGGTCATCCGGTAGCTGTGTTCGCCTCTCGGCAACGCTGCGATCTTCTCGCGTGTCGCACGCTCGCTGTGCTCGAAAATGAATGACGCCAGGTTCTCTAACGTGTCGAGACCGAACTCGTCCATCATCTGCATGAGGCGTCGGCGACCGGTGTCGTTACAGACTGCAAGCGAATGGAAGTCCCCAATGACCTGGTCCTGCTCGCGCACGTTGCTGCGCAGGATTGCAATGAGATCCTCGTTCAATTCTCCGCGCCGATACAGCTTCATCGGCGGCAAACAGATCCCCTCTTCGTACACCTCTCTTGCATCCGGGCCGAAGCCACGTCCGCCGATATCGACAACGTGTGCCGTGGAAGCGAAAAAACCGATCAACCGAGGCGCCACTCCCGCGTCGTGCGGTTGTGCACTCTCGCGAAACACAGGTGTAACTGCCGTGATGTCGTGCAGATGTCCCGTACCCAACCACGGATCGTTTGTCACGAGAACGTCGCCAGGAAAGAGCTGCTCCGGACCAAAGCGCTCAATGAAATGACCAACCGCCTCAGCCATTGAATTCACGTGTCCGGGCGTTCCCGTCACCGCCTGCGCGATCATCCTCCCCTGCCCGTCAAAAACGCCGGCGGAAAGATCACCTGCTTCCCGCACACTCGTACAGAACGCTGTACGGATCAGCGTCACCGCCTGTTCTTCGACCACCGAAATAAGGCGATTCCACATGATCTGCTCGCGGACCTTGAAGTCCGTGGCGGATTCCTGCGGCGCGGCTGCCGCAGTCTGCTCTGTCTCGTGATGATCCATCACGCCACTCCTTCGTTTCGGTCAACCAGCAGGCAACCGTCGTGCTGCAGGATAACGCTGAAGCGCGGCGGCACCAGCGTCGAGGTTTCCCGCTCGGCGATGATCGCGGGACCCGCAAGGCGCTCTCCAACCCGCAGACTTTCTCGATCGTAGATCGCACAGTCATGAAATCGACCGCTTTGCGCATCGAATACCAGGCGCCGTTCAACAGGTTGACTCTCACGCGAGAGGCCCGACGGGTTACCCTTGGCGATATTCATGCGCTCCGGTTCCGCTACATCCGTACGCAGTTGCAGTGCCCAACTGACGACCTCTGCATCCAGTCCTGCAACCGTGTGACCGAACAAGGTAAGGTAGGCCTTCTCGAAGGACTCGCGCAGCGCCGGAACGTCCTCACCAACGAAGCGTTCCACAGACACATCGACAGGAATCTCCCATCCCTGCCCTGCGTAACGCATATAAGCTCGCAGTGTTCGATGAGCAGGGCCCTCGTAGCCCGTCTCGCGCACGAACGCAGTGACTTCTGCCGCCATGTCCTCGATCAGTGCATTGACCGCATCCGCGTCGAATCTGTCGAGTCGCATAACATTGCTGCGCAGCGATTCGTAGCCGAAAGGAGCACGCAGAAATCCGATCGCCGATCCGACGCCCGCACCCGGTGGCACTAAAAACTGCCGGATTCCGAGCTTTTCGCAGATGCGGCCGGCGTGCAAAGGAGCGGCACCGCCATAAGCGATCATCGTATAGGTATCGAGTTCGCAGCCGTTTTCGACTGCATGAACGCGGGCCGCATTAGCCATATTTTCGTCGACCACTTCGGCAACAGCGAATGCTGCATCTACGATGCGGTTTTCCGGAGTATGGCTGCTTGCCTCCTCACCAGCGGTGTCTGCCGTTAAATGGTGTGACATCCTTACGATATGGTCGTCGACCGCGACTCGCGCCGCATCGGCAAACAGTCGCATGCTGCCGCCAGCAAAGCGCGCTGGATCGAGCTTGCCCAATAGAAGATCCGCGTCGGTCACAGTCGGCCGCTCGCCTCCGCGGCCGTAACAGGCGGCCCCTGGCTCTGACCCGGCACTTTCCGGACCGACACGCACCTGGCGTAACTCATCCACATGAGCGATTGAACCGCCCCCAGCCCCGATCTCGACCATTTCGATGACGGGGATTGAAATCGGCATTCCGCTGCCTTTCTTGAAACGATACGTCCGTGCCACTTCGAAGGTGCGAGCTGTCTTTGGACGTTGCTGCTCGATGAGACAGATCTTCGCGGTCGTACCGCCCATATCGAACGACAGCACTCGACCCAGGCCAAAGCGGGCAGCGACGTGGCTTGCATAGATCGCTCCGCCCGCCGGCCCTGATTCCAGCAGTCGCACCGGCAACGCGGCAGCGCTCCGCAGCGACATGAGTCCGCCGCCGGAGTGAATCATGTAGATGGGGCAGTCGACCCCGGCCTCACGCAGTGACCCAGCCAGCCGGTTCAGATAGGATGACATCAGGGGCAGCACAAACGCGTTCGCACAGACCGTGTTGAAGCGCTCGTACTCGCGGATTTGCGGTGACACCTCGCACGAAAGCGATACCGCAAGCGACGGCATGGCCTCGAGCAGGCGCTCGCGAACTCGCCGTTCGTGGGCCGGATTGATGTAGCTATGCATCAGTCCTACCGCCACGCTCTCATAGCCCGCGTGGCGAATGTGCCCGATGATTCCGTCCAGTTGTTTCTCATCGAGCGGCACAAGCTCTGCTCCGCTAGCACTCATACGTCCACGCAGCGTGAGTCGATCCTGACGCGGCACCAGGGGTTTGGGCAGCGTAATGCCCAGATCGTACTGGTCGAAGCGGCTTTCGGTCCGCATCTCGATCACGTCGCGGAAACCGTCGCTAGTGATGAATGCCGTGTACGCCCCCCGCCGCTCGATCAACGCGTTGGTGGCGAGCGTCGTGCCGTGGACAATCGCCTGAACCTGGTTCATGGCGATACCGGCCTGCGCCGTAGCGCGCCGCATGGCTTCGACAATCGCCCGTTCGGGCTGAGCGTAATCGGTCAAAACCTTGGCCGAATACAGCGTTGTGCCGCACTCAAGCGCGACATCGGTGAAAGTGCCGCCGATGTCCACACCGGCACGTATCGTCACGGATCCTTCATTCGCAGTCACTGCGCTTCGAGAAGACATCTGATCTTTCCCGGGGGTTGTCATATCGTCGGGTCGGATGTGTTATTTGGCGCTAACCGTAGCTACGGCGCCCCATGAATTCGTGCCTGCTTTGTAGAGGGTGACTTTCGCATCGTTGAGGTCGCCATTCTTGTCGAACGAAATCGGACCCAGGATGCCATCGAAAGAAAGTTTGCTGATCGCGAGCCCAAACACTGCCGGGTCGATCGAATTCGCCTGTTTCATTCCGTTGACGACGACCAGCGTTGCGTTATACGCATAGCCTGCGAAGCCGATCGGGTCCGTTCCGTACTTGTCGTGAAACTTCTTCAGGAAAGCGCGGCCACTATCGAGCTGGGCCAATGGCGCGCCTTGTTCAATCCCGATCATTCCTTGGGCCGCGTCCCCCGTCAGTTGCAGGAAGTGTTGATTGGCAAAGGTGGGACCTGCCATCAGTTGTCCGTCGAATGCGAGCTGGCGGGCCTGCTTGACGAACAACGAGCCCTGATTGCTTAGACCTCCAAAGAAGACAAGATCTGCGCGATCGCTTTTGATTGAAGTCAGAATGGCCCGGAAGTCGACTGCGGTATCCGTCGTGTACTCGTGTGTCACTATGGTGCCGCCCGCAGCCCGCACACCCTTTTCGAATTCGTCCGCGATGCCCTGGCCAAAGGTGGTGCGATCATCGACGACAGCAATCCGTTTGGCCTTCAAGGTTTCCACGGCGTAATGGGCTGCGCTCTCCGCGACCGTGAAATCGGTACCGTATGGCCGGTACAGCAAATCGAAGCCCTGATGGGTAATGGTCGGATTCGAGGAGCACGGAACGATCAGGGGGATACCCGCGCGCTTGTAGACCGGAATGGCGGCAAGCGTGTTGCCGGAATTGAAGTGCCCGATGACTGCGGCCACTTTTTCATCCGCCAGGTGTTGCGCCGCCTGCACCGCAATTCGCGGATCCGACTGGTCGTCCTGCACCTGGAGTTCGAATTTCACCGGCTTTCCAGCGATGACGACTTGCCCGGCATTGACTTCGTCAAGGGCCAACTGAACACCCATCTGCATGTCTTTGCCGAAGTTGGCGGAGTTGCCGGAAAGGGGCGCGGCAAAACCGATCTCGACTGTCGTTGCCTGGGCATGGGCGGCACCACTGAAGATTCCTGCCGCGAGGGTTACTGCGACCGGTACCACGCCGAGGCGGCCAAACGTGCACTGCGCGCCCACCGCACCTGCTTCGATAGCGGTGAACAAGCCATCTAGACAGCGTGTTAGCAATCCCGGATACAGTGACAGTCGCATGTTTTCTCCGTTATGAAGCGGGTTCAATACGAGAAAATTCTTGCACAACAAAAACGTCGAAAAATATCAGGTAGTGCCTATTTATGACGAACTGGCGGAGCGATGCGCGCGCCTTGATCGAATCCGGCTCAAAGAAACAGCAACGCCTGATTCAATTCCTCTTCGCTATGGGCGCGACCGAGCCAGCCTAGCTTAACCGGTACCGAATAAAGCCGCATAGCGCCAAAACGCGGCCAGAAATGGCACAAGCCCGGCACGATGACCTGGACCACGGGCAGTCCGAGATCGGGCCGGGTCTTGTCCACGACGAGCACCTGCATGCCTGCCGCATAGAGCCTGCTCACGCACTGCTCGATGGCATCCTTCAGTTCACGCGCGTCGATTGACGCGTGCACGGTTGCATCGACGGATGTCTGGTCAGTGGCAGGATACAGAAACTGCTTCGAGGACAGTTTTGCCGCGTCCCATGGAGGCGGTGCATCGGCTGTCGCGTCGAGCAGCTGATTGACCTCGGTCAGCGCCCTCTGCAAAGCGATACGACTGTCGAGATGGCAGCCGAAGCCGATCGAAAAGCGTCCCGTCGCGGGGTTTTCGGCCAACGCGACGATAACGGGGATGCCGAGATCGTGCGTGATGTCGAGCGCCCACAGACGCCAGCCCATTGACTCATATTCACGCAAGAGCGCATCGAAATAAGGATCACGAAAGTTCGCGATATCCACAGCGGGCCGTTGCACCTGGTTGTACCACCAGATTGCCGTCGCATCGCGCTCGACCAGTTCAAGCAAGCCCTGCAAGATGGCTTCCTCAAGGCACGAGCCCGCCGCGCTACCGTTCGGATTATGGACGCAGAACGTCAGACCTTCGGCCGAGTCCGGCGTGTCGGCGAAACAGTACGAGAGCGGCACCCAATGGCGCATTCCCGTGTTCAATGACCATGCGGGCGTCCAGTCGATGACGTCGTCGCCGGAAAAGCGCTGCGGCACCTGCTTGCGCACATCTTCGGTCAGGGCATTGATGGCATCGCGGCGCGCGAACTGGCTTTCGCTGAATTGCTGAAGTTCGTTGACAGCAACCGGAGCGCTCCCACCGTGAGCGTCGCCGCGTTGCAATTCCAGCATGCTGGCCCGCACCGTCATTTCATCGCCTTGATACACGCCGCTAAAGCGCTCTATGGCTTCGCAAAGCGCGCTGACCCTGGCGTGCTCGTCGGTGCGGCCTTTGCCGGAACAGACGCGGTCGAAGCGGTTCGTGCGCGGAATGCCGGGTGGACAAACCAGATAGCCAGCCACATAGACATGGCGAAGGCCCGCATGCCGGCCCGGCATCGGATGCAGGTAGGCAATCGCACCGCTGACCGGCGAGACGAGATGGCCGTAGCGCTTGAGGACGCCCTGCGGTTCGATGCTTCTAAAGCCGCCCTCCCGTGAGGCGAGCACGTCTGCCCCCTTGAGGATCGGCGCGCGCGTGGCCTGTTCCTGCATCCAGTGAGGATTGCCGCAATGAGGACACTGCGGGCGCCGCACCACACGATGTGACGCCGTGCCCGACGTGTCGATGCGATACGAAAGAATATGCCGGCGAGCGTGCTCGCGCCGCGCTTCGCTCACCGCGATCTGTTGGATCAGCGCTGCAGCGAAAGCGCTGACCGCGGCGACGCTGGCAAGCGTATGCGCCGGCGCAAGACTCAACGCCACATCGCCGTGATGACGCGCGAGTAAGGTCTGCACAGGCTGGTTAAGCGAGGTCCAGTAACGCAGGCACGCAATGCAAGGCGCGTCCGGCGCATTGTCTTCGGGGCCCAGCAGCGGCCCGATGAGCGGTTGTATGCCGTAGGGCATCGCGACGAGCACCGAGCCGCCTCGTGCCAACACGCGTTCGGTTACCTCGGCGAGTTCGCGCCGCGCATATGAATCGACGAGTGCGATCACGAAAGGCGCCTCGCGGTCCACCTCGATACCGCACGCCGCGAGAGCCCGCTCCTGGGGTGCCGGGTCGACACCAAATGCTTCGACCGCGACGCGCAGTTGCGCGAGTTGCTCGCAAGCGCGGTCGCCGTCAAGCCCGGCGCGTTCGAAGAAACCTCGTGCGGCATCGAGCTCGTCGGGCGCGTCGCTTCGAAGATAGGCCTGGTGCTCAAGATGATCGAGCGCCGCCAGAATTTGCCAATCCGAGAAACGCGTGGAGAGTGTCGCGATCGTTTGAGCAATCGTCATGCTCTCACGCAAACACGCGGCAATGCTCACATAGACCGCACCACGCAGAACCGAGCGCCGGGTCTCGTCAACGATGAAAAGCGTATCGGGCCCCGCGTCGAGTACCGACAAATGCGCCTTGAAGCGCAGCACGCGGGAAAAGTCATCGAGCATGGACACAGGGCGAACGAGGGCGGCAGGTATATCACCGCCGGCATGCGGTGGAATATCGACGCGCCGCATTCGCACGCAGCACGTCAGTCCAATCTCAGCAACAGGTGAATAGGTAGCACGGCCCTGCATCGTTGTAGGCTGCCAGCGCAATCGATTCCTCGTCCGACAGCTTCGGACGCACCGGCACACCGAACGTCATCGCGTTAGCTGGCAAAGACCAGCTCTGCTTCGCCGCGTCCCATCCCGAACCGGCTGGGGCTTCGCTGATCTTCAGGTTGATGATCCACGGGCACAGATAGTCGAAGTAACGAGCCAGCGCATCGTTAGGATTCTTCAACAAGGCGTCTTTAAAAGCTGCGTCCTTCCATGAAAGTGCGATTGCGCGCAGATACACGTCCTGGAACTCCAGCATCGATTCCTGAGTAGGAACCGCGTTATTCATTCCCATGATCGGTCTTCCCCGGTTTATTGTTTAGCGTCTTCAATGACGCTGATATGTTTTGCGTTATAAGCGGCAAGCGCGATGACGTGTTGCTCCGGGTCGGCCGGCGCGGGCGGCAGCACGAGTTCCAGCACATTGTTCTCGAGCGTGGTCCAGCCGCCGTTGGTCGCCGGTGTCCACTCCGAGGTGTCGAGCTGCGCCTTCAGCGCGAGGCTGAACGGATAGCGGTAGCCAAAGCGGTCGGCCAGCGCCTTTTGCGGGTCGTCTACCAGCTTGACCCGAAAGGCGTCGTCGTGCCATGCGACGGCAATCGCCTGAACGATGACGGCGCGATATTCGAGAAACTGCTGGTAGGTTGGAAAACTGCTTTCGAGGTTACTCACTGACGCTCTCCATGGGTGGGTGTGGCCTGATCGGTAACTGTTCTGGGAACGTTTTCGACTGCAGGCGCTCCAGCATGTCTTGCGCTCTCGCAGCGGTGCGCGTCATACCGGCCTTGCGTGCGATAGCAAGCGCCTGGCGACACGTTTCTCCCGCGGCCTCACCCGGTTCACGCGAGCCCGCGTTGAACAGATAAGTCGCCTTCTTAAGCAGCAGCTCGGCCTCGTAGTAGCGTTCGTTCATTGTTTCGCACAGTGCGAGGCATGCATCGATTTCACGCAGCGCCGATTGCCAGTCGCCGCGGGCCGCATCCATCTCCGGGATCAATGAGGCGTAGTAGGTCAGGCCGAGCAGGCATCCCGAGCGGCGCAATGCCTCGATGTGCCCCACAACGGCGTCGCGGTCCCCCTCGGACCACGCGTGGATGGCGGCGGCATAGCGCTCGACCGCGTTCAGTCCGTAAGTGCGCGACAGGCTCAGGATGAGCGCCGACGTGTCACGCGCGCCTTCGCGATCGCCGCTGCATTGCTGCATCCGCGCGCAATACATCAGCGTGACGCCGATCGTCGG
Organism: Paraburkholderia sp. GAS206C; assembly: GCF_050435645.1. Classification (NCBI taxonomy): domain Bacteria; kingdom Pseudomonadati; phylum Pseudomonadota; class Betaproteobacteria; order Burkholderiales; family Burkholderiaceae; genus Paraburkholderia; species Paraburkholderia sp. GAS206C. The sequence continues at coordinate 11,349 of NZ_JBNDKR010000014.1, forward strand.
CAGATGGTCCACACAGGTCGCCGAATGCACGGCGGTGCGCCCCATCTCCAGCGCGGCATCCGGACCCTCGTCCATGTGCCACATGAGGCTCGCCAGCGAAGCCATTGTCCATGCCCGCGTATCGAGACCGAACAGGCGCCGGTGTCCCGCGTCGCGAGCCACGATGTGGCCCGACAGTGCCGCATCGAACGCCGAGCGCGCCTCGGCATAGTGACCATCGATCCATAGACTCATGCCGTGCATCGCATCGGCGGCCACACGGATCGACGGATCGTTTTCGCTCACGGACAGTTCGATCAGCTGCGCGGCGATGCGCTGCACGGCCGCGCGGTCGCTGGCAACATGGTAGTAAGTCGCAAGCGTCCACAATGCACTCGCGGCAAGCTGTGGATCCTCGAGGCCGCCGACCTCGTCCAGCAGACGCTCGGTATGTCCCTTCACTTGCGGATCGGCCCAGCCAAAGCGTGCCATCATCGCGTGCACGAGCGAGAGATCGGCACGTGCCGCGTCGTGTGCACGCCCGGCGTAATCGCATTGGGTCAGCCATTCGCGCACCGTTTGTGCATACCGGATCGCATCGTCGTGCAAGGCGCGTTCGAGCGCACGCTGTGCGGCGCGAATGCCGTGCGGCACGGCTTCTTCGAAGGCCCGTGCATGCACGAAATGCTGCGCTATGTTGACGTCCTGCATGCCATTGCCGCGTTCTGGCCGCTTGCCAAGCGCCCGTGCCACGCGAGAATGATTGTCGCGCCGCAGCGCCGCCGGCATCGATTCGTAGGCTGCATCGCGAATCAGCGCATGCCGGAACGCATACGAGATGCCGCCGAGCCGGTGCTGCGCATAGATGATGCGCGCCTCGAGCAGTCGTTTCAGGTCGTCGTTGAGGACGTCGGCCGCGTGCGGCGAAACGTCGGCGAGCAATTGCGCATCGACTTCGAGGCCGATCGTGGCCGCCAGCTGCGCGGTGTCGCGCGCGCCGTCGATACGATCGAACGCGAGTTCGAGCATGTCGCGCAAACTGGCCGGCAACGGCTGATGATCCGGTGCGCCGATATCGGCCTGCGCCACGCCAGCATCCGGCATCGCACCGCTGATCACGAATTCGCGCGCAATTTCCTCGACGAACAGCGGAATGCCGGCCGTGCGCTGCGTGATCGAGTCGAGCGTGGCAGCATCGAAATCGGCCTTGCCCAGCAGCGTCGCGATCAGCTCACGTGTGTCGTTGCGCGACAGGCGTCGCAGCATCAGACGCTCGGTGCTGGTGCGCCACCGGTCGAGCACTTCGGGACGCGACGTCATCACGACGAGAACCGAGCGGCATACCGGCGAGAGACGCAGTGACTCGAGGAAGTCGAAGCTCATGCGATCGAGCCACTGCACGTCTTCGATGACGAACAGCACGGGTCCGCCCTGTCCTGACGAAGCGATCAGTTGGCGCAGGACATCGAAAAGCGCTTGCTGCTGCCGCGCAGTCGACCAGCGCAGGTTGGCTGGCCCCGCTGCAATCCCAAGCCACGCAGAGAGCGTGGCGCGCGCTGCGGCATGATCGCAGGCAAGCGGGGCGATCAGGCGGTCGAGTACGGCGAGCGCGCTAGCCGGGTCGCCTTCGAGATCGAGCTGCCAATGCGCCGCCACGAAGCGCAGGATCGGAAACAGTGCGTGATTCATGCGCTCCGGCAGGCATGCGCCGTAGGCAACCGTCTCGCCTGAGTTGCGTACCGTTTCGCACAGCTCATAGACGAGTCGCGATTTGCCGATGCCCGGATCACCAACGACCAGTCTCGCAAGACGCGGTGCGCCCTCGCCGGCTTGTGCCTCGGATGCAGCGGAGGCTACCACGCCGCGCCAGGCTTGCAGCAACGCTTCGCGCTCGCGCTCGCGGCCAATCAGCGGCGTCGCCGCGTTGCGGTCGAGCGAATCGAACGGCGCATGCTCGTGGCGTTCGCCAAGCAACGCATAGACGTTGCGCGACGGATGACCAGCACGCGCAAAATGCAAGCCGGTGGGCGCGTAGTCGGCATACCGGTCGAGCGACTCGCGTGCTTCTTCGCTAAGCAGAATCTGGCCCGGCGCGGCAAGCCGCAGCAGCTTCGCAGCTGTAGCCGCCGTAGCGCCCTCGCCCATGAGTGGCACACGGATGGCAATAGGGCCGACATGCAACGCCGCCGCTATCTCCACGCGCCAGCCGTTCGGCGTTTGCGTGTCGTCGAGGTTCGCGCGGCCCGACTGCCGCGCCATTTCGAGCGCAGCACGCGCGGCGCGCCGTGCCGGCCGATCGATCCCGACCTGAGCGCCGAAGTAAAACAGCAACGTATCGCCGAGCTTGCCGCATGCTTCGCCGCCGTACCCGACTGCGATGTCCGTACAGCGCGTCAGCCATTGTTGCTGGTTCGCCTCGAGCGCTTCCAGCGAGGCGGGATCGGCCGTCAGCGGCGTGCTGTCTTCAACGATGCCCACACTGCAGCACAGCGCCGTCACCTGCCGGGATGCGCTTGCGCCATCCGGCGCCTTCGTCGAAAGCGTGGCAACTTTCGCCTCGGCAGTTCGGGACTTGCGTGATCCGCGCGGGTAATTGAATTCGCCGACGAGCGCCTGGAAATGCAGTGCGCGGAACTGTTCCGCGAGCTCATCCGCGGAGCCGGCACGCACCTGCGGATTCTTGTTCAACGCCAGCCGCAATACCGTGCCGAGCGGGTGCGAGGCAATCGCCGGCGGCAACGCTACATCGACGGGACTGAGTTGCTGGTAGAGGATCTCGGCAATGCTCGCGCCCTGCATGACAGGCTGCCCCGTCAAACATTCGATGACGACGAGGCCCCACGCGTACAGGTCGGTCTTGAGTGTCGGCGCTTCCTTGCGCAGTTGCTCGGGCGCGCAATACTGCGGCGAACCGAGGACCTCGGTCGCCTGCGTCAGCGTATACGCATCCGGCAACGTAGCGTCGGAAATGAGCGCGCCGATGCCGAAGTCGAGGATCTTCGCATGCAGTACGTCACCGGTCGCCGTCACCATGACGTTTTGCGGCTTCAGGTCGCGATGCACGATACCCTGCTTGTGGGCGGCCGCCAGGCCTTCGAGCACCTGCGTCATCAGGAGTCCTGTCGTGACCGCAGAGAGCGCGCCTTCATCCTCGATCATCTCGCGCAGCGTCTTGCCCGGCACGAATTCGAACACGGCGAACAACTGGCCGTCAGGCGTCTCGCCCTTGTCGAGCAACGCCACCACGTGCGGATGTTCAAGCGTCTCGCACAGCCGCGTTTCCTGCCCGAAGCGGGCGCGTGAACGTTCGCGTTGCACCGCCGTGCGCGCAACGTCTTCGTGCATCAGCTTGATCGCAACCGTTTGCCCGGTATCGACCCGGGTTGCCCGATAGACTGCGCCGCTACCGCCTTCGCCAAGCCGCGCGCCGAGCCGGTAGCGATGCGCGCCATGCAGTTCGACCGCCGGTGCAGATGATGTCTGAGGTGAATGCGCAGCCTCAGTGGGCGCGCGCGAATCGGTAGATGACGTCACAGATCTGGAGGGCATTGCGCAATCAGTTCGACAGGGCGTGCCGCGTCAGGTCCGCAGTCATGGTGCGCGTGGCGTCGCCATTGACGGGATCGCCCGGCACCCACAGACATTCCGGCTGCTCTCCTCGCATGACCCGGAATGCGATGTTGCCAAAACGCACACTACCGCGCCGGCGCTCGATGAGCTCGACCTTCCCCTCACCCGGAAGTGCCGCAAACTGGGCACGGGCACGATGGATCTGCACGTTGACGTGGGCTACGTCGAGCCCAAGCATGCGCGACAGTTCGGGCATTTCAACCCAGCCTTGCGAGCCACTGTCGTAGCCCGCCTGCGCGTCGGCAAAACGGATCCGTGCGAGGGTCGTGAGACAGTAATGATGGGCGCGCTCGCCGAGGTCGACCGCCCCGCCGCGCGTGTGCAATACAGCGCGCACGTGTTCTTCGTTCAGGCTGACCGCAAACTCGATCCGTGCCGGCGGTGCCGCGAGCGCGGGCGGCGCGGCCAGCGTGAGCGTCTGGTCATTGCGCGCCATTTCCAGGCGCCAGCTCAGCTTGCCCGCCGTAATGATGTCGCCGTGATGAAGCACGCGCAGCGAGCCAGCGTCGTCGCACAGCCATTCGCCGGTCGTGGAGCGCATCACACTGATGGCGGGCGTGTTGTCGCCTGGCAGCACCTGGGCGAATTCGAGCAGAATGGGACGAGCGGGCGGACGAACGGGCCACAGCGTATCGACTGGGTCCGCGAGATCCGCGACCTCCCAGGTGCCGTCAACCGCTTTACCGAAGCGAATCAGATCGCCTTCGCGCAGAGGCGCATGCTCGCCATGGCGCAGCAATGTACCCGACAGCAACGTGCCGTTGCTGCTTTGATCAAGCAGGTTCCATTGCCCGCCGTTGAAGTGGACCATCGCATGCACGCGGGAAACGTAGGCGTCTTGAATGACGGTGTCGCAACGCTCGGCATCTCGGCCGAACACGTGATTAACCTTCAACAGACATGATTCCCCGGACACGTTGTTCTTTAGCGTCGCCATCACATCGAACCGTGGTTTTCGCCTGATTGCGCGAAGCAGTGATCAAACCGGCGATTGATCACTTGCCCTGAACAATGACTGGAAATGCATTTTAATAATGCGTAGTGCCGTAGACAACTTAATCTTACGGCCGCGTTTCCCCGTAATTTTCTGGTGAAAATCGCGAGTCTGTCATTCTAGAGACTTTTTGTGTCGCTCGTCCGGCAAAGGCTCCAGCCAAGCCTCTGCCGCTTCGCAATCCCGGAAGCGATGTTGCCCGAGTTTGATGCGTCACGCAAGCAATCGAAAATCGACTGCGCGAAAAACAACCAATAGGCTTTCAATGTATCGAGCGTATGCGAGGCCGTTAGAAAGACACGAATTGAAAGGAAAATTAAAGGGAAGAGTGAGACCAGGCGGAGGTGCCTGTTATCACCTGTAATTGATGAGGCGAGCCAGACACCGCATCCTTCGAGCACTCGCAGCGACGGCAAGCGGCAGGGAAGGCGCGACGAATCCTTCCGGCTGGCCGAGCAGTCATCGCCGTTCCCTCGTTGCGAGCCCCCTCCTCTTTCCTCGCCCCAATTGTTAATACGCTGACTAACGTCACGACGCGCTGTCGTTATCGTCACGAGCCGGCGAAGCGCCGTCCTGCCATGCGGCTTCGATCGCACGCAACGCACCCAGTACGATAGACCGGTTCAACGCCGCGGCAAGCGTGCCGTCGCGCTCCGCATAGGCCTCGCAAAGTCGCTGGTGATCCTCGCAGGAGCGTTGCAGCCGGCCCGGCAGCGAGGTACTCAGATGCCGCAGCCGGTTGGTGCGCATGCGTAGCGAATCCAGAACTTCCTTGAAGATCGCGTTGCCGCACACCCGCAGTTCCTCATCGCGAAACGCCACGTTGCCCCAGAAATAGCCGTCCACGTCATGCCGCGCCGCTGCGTCGGCGAGGCGTCGATGCGCGGCCCACAGCGCCTCGATATCCGCGTCGCTCGCATGTTCGACGATCGCAAACGACACCTGCGCATACAGCACGGCGCGCAACTGATACAGCTCGCGCACGTCCTTCAGACTGACCGCCGACACCCGCGGCCGGCGCCGCGGCGACCAGTCGACGAGGCCTTCGCGGCTCAGCACGAACAGCGCCTCGCGCACGGGCGTGCGGCTCACCTTGAAACGCTTCGCGAGGTCGACCGAGTTCAGGTCGTCGCCGGGCTGCAGCCGCCCTTCGATGATGCCGCGCGCCACCCAGTCCACGATGCCGGCAACCGGCGAGCTGTCGTTCGTATCGTTCGGTTCTTCTACGTTCTTGTCGAGAAACTCGTCCATTGCCATTCCGTTGCTGTCGTTGGCTGGGAGCGAGGCAGCGTGACTGCTCCGATCCGGTCGCGCATTTTAGCAGGCACCCCTGGCGGGCCCGGAAACATCCCAGTGGACTCCATCAAAGTGTCGACACTAGATCATAAAATTGTTGATTTCAACAAACAAGAACGAATACACTGAGCAAAGTGTCGACACTAAGCCGGCCAAGTTCAGAGACGAAGGAGACGTGATGTATATGGAGAAAGGGGTCGCAGACCCCGTGCACACGCAAGCTGGCGTATCGGCGCGGCTGGACCGCTTGCCGCCCACGCGATATTTCCTCGGCCTCGTCGCACGTATCGCGATGGGAGGCTGGTTCGAGTTCTACGAATTGTTTATGGCCGCTTATCTGGCGTTGGGCCTCATCCATAGCGGCATGTATCGGGCGACCACCGAGAGCCTCTTCGACGTGAACGGCTTCGCGAGTTTTCTCGGCTCGTTCTTCGGCGGGATGTTCATCGGCACGGTCGCGCTCGGCGGTTTCAGCGACCGCTTTGGGCGCCGCTCGGTGTTCACGTTTGCGATGTTCGCGTACTCGATCGCGACCCTCGTGGCGGCGTTCCAGAACGATCCGCTCGCGATGGATTTCTGGCGCTTCTGGGCCGGAGTAGGAATTGGCGTGCAACTGATTACTGTCGACACTTATATCTCGGAGCTGACGCCGTATCGAACCCGCGGCAAGTACATGGCGTTCAGCATCCTCATAATCCTGACGTCCGTGCCGACCGTCGCCGTGCTGTCGTGGCTGGTGGTACCGCATCACGTGTTGGGCCTCGATGGCTGGCGCTGGGTGATGATCGTCGGCTCCGCGGGTGGCGTGCTGATCTGGTTCGTGCGGCGCGGGCTGCCGGAGTCGCCGCGCTGGCTGGAGAGCAAGGGACGCACCGCCGAGGCGGACGCAATCGTCACGGAGATGGAGCGCAACGTGGTTGCCCAGACGCGCCGGCCGCTGCCGGCACCCGCATTGCACGCGGCGGATCCGGAAGCGCAGCAGGAAGGCCGCGGGTCGTTCGGCGAAATGTGGAAGCGCCCGTACCTCTCGCGCACAGTGATGCTGTCGGTTTTCAATTTCTGCCAGACCTTCGGCGTCTACGGCTTCGGCTCGTGGGTGCCGGTCCTGCTCTATTCGAAGGGCATCACGCTCACGCATTCGCTGCTGTACACGATGGTCATCGCATGCGCGACGCCGCTCGGCGCCGTCGGCGCAATCGCGTGCGCGGAGCGCTTCCAGCGCAAGTGGCAGCTGGTCGGCTGCGCGCTGGTGGTGGCCGTCTTCGGCGTGCTGTTCGGGTTCGTGCGCGAGCCCGCGCTGATCCTCGTGTGCGGCAGTGCCGTCACGATCGCGAACAACTGGCTGATCGGCATTTTCCACACCTATCAGGCAGAGCTTTATCCCACACGTATACGGGCCCGCGCCGTCGGTTTCGTGTTCAGCTGGAGCCGCTTCAGTTCGATCTTCGTCGGCTTCTGGGTAGCCGCACTGCTGAAGCACTTCGGCGTGCCGGCCGTATTCGCATTGATTTCTTCGGCCATGTTTGTCATCGTCGTTATGGTCGGGGCCTTCGGGCCGCGTACCAACGGCATTCGTCTTGAGGAGTTGTCCCAATGAAGCATATTGCCGCCGCCTTTGCGCACGGCCTGCACGCGCTCGCGCAGCGACCCCTGCCGCCCGCGGTTGCGGAGGAAGCGAAGCGCTCTCTTGTCAACGTGATCGGCACATCGATCGGCGCTTCGATGCATCCCGGCGTCGAAGCGATTCTCGCGGCCGCGCAGGAACTCGGCGCCGCGCCCGAAGCGCCGGTGCCGGGCCGCAGCGAGCGCGTCGACCTCCACTTCAGTGCGCTGGCAACGGGTTTTGCCGGCCACCTCGACGACTTCGACGATACGCACCTCGCGACCGTGATTCACCCGGCCGCTTCAGTGCTAGCGGTGCTGACCGCGCTGGCGCCATCGACGCGCCCGAGCGGCGCACAGGCCCTCACCGCGTTCGCACTCGGCTGCGAGGCGCAGTTGCGCGTCGGCGTATCGATCTCGCCAGAGCACTATGATCGCGGCTGGCATATCACCGGTACCTGCGGTGTGATCGGCTGCGCCTTGACGGCTGGGCTGCTGCTTGGGCTCGACGCGGATGCTCTGGCGCGTGCGGTATCGATCGCCGCGTCGATGTTCGTCGGCCAACGCGAAGCGTTCGGCACGATGACCAAACCGTATCACCCGGGCAAGGCAGCAGCGAACGGGATCGCGGCCGCGCGGCTCGCGCTCTATGGCCAGCAGGCTGCCGACGACGTGTTCGAAGCGGAAGGCGGCTATTCGCACTCGATGTCGACACGCGCCGACTTCGAGCAGATGAACGGCCAGCTGGGCGAGCGCTGGGAACTGCTGTTCAACACCTACAAGCCGTATCCGTGCGGGATCGTGGCGCATCCGGCGATCGACGCGGGGCTCGAACTCAGCAAGCAGATCGACGACGCCACCGCAATCGAAACGATCGAGGTACGCTGCCATCCGCTGGTGCCGGAACTGATGGGCAATCCGCAGCCGAAGGATGGCCTGCAGGCTCGCTTTAGCGCGATTCACGGCGTGGCCGCGGCACTGTGCGACCGGCGTGTCGGTCTCGCACAGTATGAGGATGCGCGCGTCGTGCAGCCCGATGTGGTCGCCTTGCGCGCGAAAACCAGGCTCGTGCCGGATACGAAGGTCAATCGCGACGAGGTGTTTATCGAAGCGCGTCTGGCCGGTGGCCGTGTGGCCGCTCACCACGTCGAGCATGCGCGCGGCAGTCTCGCGAGACCGCTGACGCAGGACGAACTGATGGACAAGGTGCGGCTGCTCATCGAGCCGGTGCTGGGCGCTGGCGTGACCGGGCGCATCGCCGCCGCGGTTCAGGATCTCGAGGCCGCTGCCAATCTCGACGCGCTGTTCGCGCTGTGCGTCCCGAACAAGGATTGAAATCATGCATGAAACCGCTACACACTCCCCTGTCTCCGACGCACTCGTCGGTTTCGCGACGGCTTCACTGACGAACGCGGCAGCGCCGGCACTAGCCGCTGCGCAGCGCGCGCTCGAACAAGCCCGCGCCGCCACGCGTGGCGCGCTCGCCAGCGAAGCGCAGATCGCCGCGCTACAAGGCTCGCAACCGTCGCCTCAGGACGCACGCACGCGGGCCTGGGCCTATGGCGCCGCGCTCGCGCGTGTTTCGGCGCCGAGTGTCGCGACGCCGGTACTGGCCGCGGTGCTCGCGTTCGGCGAACGCGGTGGCGCGTCAGACGATGTGCTCGCCACGGCTGCTGCCATTGGCGTCGAAGCGGCGCAGCGCGTGCTGACCGCGCTCGACGACGACGCGTATCGCGCACGCTGGAACGTGGCTTCGTCGATTGGTGTGCTCGGCGCCACGCTCGCGATAACGCGTCTGCTGGCGCTCGACGCCGTTTGCACGCGCAACGCGCTTGGCGTTGCCGCAACCCAGGCAGCCGGGCTAGCCCGCAATGCGAACGGGGCCATGGAAGCGCTCGAAACGGGCAAGGCCGCTGCCGATGCGATCGAGGCGGCTCTGTTGGCGAAGCACGGCTTTACCTCCGCGCTGGCGTCGATCGACGGCCGACGCGGACTGGCCGCGCTGATGGCCTACCGGTTCGATGCAGCTGCAATCATCGACGAGCTGGGCACGCGTTGGATCAGCGCAACCTGAGCAATCACGTAGTGTGTTGCTTGGTTAGCCTGAGGAGCGTCCGGCATGACCGGGCGCTCCTCAGGCGAGCTCGTTCTTTCATCGTGTCACCCGTGCAGCACCGCCCTCACCCACGCACGACACAATTGCGGTCGATGTTGTACTCGTAGGGCGGCAAGCCGTCCAACGCGCTTCGCGCCGTGCCGCCCGGATTACGTTCGACGTGGCTCTGCAGGTCGAGCATCATCGTCGCGCGGCCGGTCGCATCGTACCTCGGCCAGTTCGGCAACGCAGGCGTGTTCGGATCGCCCGTGTGCGCAAACGCGGTCCACGCACCCATCACGTCGTGTGACAGCCGTTCCAGCTGAGGACCGCTACCCACGAGGCCCTTTGCGGCCTTGATCGTGCCGAACACGAACGGCACCTCAATGGTGTGCGGCGAATGCAGCACACCGCCCATCACCGGCGTCTTCCAGTCGAACACATAATCGAAGACGGGCGCCTGCGCCGACTGCAGCTCGGCGATTCGCGTGGTATTGCGGCGAAACACGTAGTCCGTGCTGACTGCTGCCAGCACGTCTGTCGCTGACGCGGATCCATTCGCGCCACGATACGCGTCGATGACGCGCGCGACGCCCGCAGCGTCGATGCGCAGCAGCAGTCCAAGCCGCCGCTCGACAGTCGGCCAGTCGATGGCGAAGTTGTGAGGATCGGCGGCCATGTACAACGTCATTTCAGTGGCTGCGTTGCCGATCAGCAGCGGCACCGACGCGGACTGCGGCGGCGCATCGGGATCGAATGGATGGCGCGTAAAGGTGCGGGTGTCGAGCACCGGCCGGAACGGATCGCTAACCGCGCGCATCGCGGCGAGCAGCGTGTCCACCGGCAGCGCCTGCAGCGCGGCAGGGTCCGGGCTCGCGAGACCGAGATGCGCACATAGTGCCTGCGTTTGCCGCGCCGCCTCTTCCTGCGTGTCGAGGTGCAAGCCGCCGGAGCAGCTTTCAATAACCGCCTTGTGGAACAGCCCGTGCGCGGCCGGTAGATCCATCAATGTCCCGACCTTCGACGCGCCGCCGGACTGCCCGAAAATCGTCACGTTGTCAGGATCGCCGCCGAATGCAGCAATGTTCTCGCGTACCCAGCGCAATGCCGTAACGAGATCCAGGATGCCGGCATTGCCTGCATCGGCAAAGCGCTCGTCTGCATCGCCGAGATAGAGGTAGCCGAACAGGTTCAGACGATGATTGACGGTGACGACCACCACGTCGCCGCGCTGCGCGAGACGCGTGCCGTCGAAGCCCGGTGCGGTGCCGGCGCAACCCCACCAGCCGCCGCCGTGCAGCCAGACCATCACCGGCCGTTTGGCCTGCGCGCGTCCGGCAGACGGAGCAAACACGTTCAGGTGCAGGCAGTCTTCGCTGACCGGCTCGATCGTTGCGTACCACGCGCTGAGGGCATCGAGCTTGTCCACGTGCTGCGGCGCGGATGGGCCGAATGTGGTCGCGTCGCGCACACCGCTCCACGGCTGCAGCGGCTGCGGTGGCAAAAACCGGTTGGCGCCGCCAGTGCTCGCTGCGTAGTGAACCTGTTTGAATACGTCGACGCCATCGACGTGCAGGCCACGCAGACGTCCCGCCGCCGTTTCGACAACCGGCGCCGAGGCTGTCGCTGCCCGCGCCGCGGACATGAACAGCGCAGGCGCGACACTGCCGCCCGCCGCCAGCGCGAGACCCTTCAGGATAGTGCGCCGATCGGGACTGCCCGGCGCTTCGGCCGGGTCGACAGATGCCGGTTCCCGGCGGTCATGGCTGCCTGTTTCCATCTCGCGGCTGTCTCCTGGTTCGCGGTCTTTTCAGGCGGCGATTTGTCTCAGTGTCGACAAATCAGCCGTTTCGAACCAGATTCTAGCGGCGCTTATCAGGAAATATCAATTAAGTGTATACACCACACCCAGACGCCCAGCCTGCAAGTTCAGTCGAACTCCATGCCGCCATTGGCCCGAAGCTCGGCGAGTCTTCTGATCTGTTCCGGCAAGACGCGTCCCTCCGACAACGGCGGCAGTGCGTCGACCGGAAAGAACTCGACGGCATCGGTTTCCACTCCGGAGATGTCACCCGAAGAGACAATCTTCCCGAGAAACACGAGCTTCCAGATGTGAAAAACAGATGGCGGATGCTTATGCTTCAAGATATCCCACACCGCCAGCAATCGCTCGATGGTGACCGTATAGCCACTCTCCTCCCAGACTTCGCGCATGGCGTTCTCGGCCGGCGAGGCGCCGATGTCGGCCCAGCCGCCAGGCAGCGACCAGAGGCCGTCAGAAGCTTCACGCACCAGCAGCACGCGACCGGCATCGTCGAACACCGCACAGCGAACGTCGAGCTTCGGATTGGCATAGCCTTCTTCCCGGCTGAAAAGCTGCGCGACCTCTTCCGTGCTGATGTCGGCCACCTCTGCAAGCTGCGCCTGCGCAATGCCCAGCAATTCCTGATAACGCTCCCTGTCGAAGGCGCCATCCGTGTAATGCAGGCCCGTCTGGGCGATTGCCAATAAGCGGCGAGCCTGGGTCAAGCGTCGTTGCATGGATTCAGCAGGTGCATTCATGAGAGCGTTCCGTATCTGCGCGATGGATGAAATGCAAAACCTCACTGTAATTCAAACTCCCGCCACTCAGCGTTACACAGGCACGCTCGTCGTCGAAAGGATCTCCTTGAGTACAACGAACGACCGGATCTGCCGCACGCCCGGAAGATAGAGCAATTGCTCGGCATGCAGCCGGTTGAAACTGTCGCTGTCTTTCGTGCGCACCAGCATGAAGTAATCGAATTCGCCGGTCACGACGTGGCACTCCATACAGCCCGACACTTTCTGCGCCGCTTTCTCGAAGTCGGAAAACGACTCCGGTGTCGAGCGGTCCAGCACCACGCCGATCATCACGAGCATGCCGGCATCGAGCGCCTTCGCGTCGAGCAATGCCACCACCCCGCGGATCAGCCCCATCTCTTTGAGCCGCTCGACCCGTCGCAGGCAAGCCGGTGCACTCAGATTCACTTTGGCCGCCAGCGCCACGTTCGAGACCGACGCGTCGCGCTGCAACTGACGCAGGATGGCCCGGTCGACGCGATCGATCTCCGGGCTTGACTGGCGGCCCGGCGGCGCAGGGTCACGAAATTTTCTTGCGGGCATAACGGTTCACGAGAAGTAAATGTAGGTAAAAAATACCATCAACCTATTTAAACCCACAAATCATCAATTTATTCGCAACCCTGTTTCTTGCGAACTTTTCTACTATAGGCCTCATTGCAGCATCGGCTGCCGCGACCCTCTTTATCACCGGAGACTTGCATGAATCTGAAGAAATTCCCCCGCCATTCCCTCACCTTCGGCCCTACGCCGATCCAGGCACTGCCGCGTCTGAGCCAGCACCTGGGCGGCAAAGTCGAGCTTTACGCGAAGCGTGAAGACTGCAACAGCGGCCTGGCGTTTGGCGGCAACAAGACCCGCAAGCTCGAGTACCTGATTCCCGAAGCGCTGGCGCAAGGCTGCGACACGCTCGTTTCGATCGGCGGCATCCAGTCCAATCAGACTCGCCAGGTCGCCGCGGTCGCAGCCCATCTGGGTCTGAAATGCGTGCTCGTACAGGAGAACTGGGTCAACTACTCGGACGCGGTGTATGACCGCGTCGGCAACATCCAGATGTCGCGCATCATGGGCGCGGACGTGCGTCTCGTCGCCGACGGTTTCGATATCGGCTTTCGCAAGAGCTGGGAAGACGCACTGGAAAGCGTGCGCGAGGCAGGCGGCAAGCCCTACGCGATTCCGGCCGGCTGCTCGGACCATCCGCTGGGCGGTCTGGGATTCGTGGGCTTTGCCGAAGAAGTCCGGCAGCAGGAAGCCGAACTGGGCTTCAAGTTCGACTACATCGTCGTGTGCTCGGTGACGGGCAGCACGCAGGCGGGCATGGTGGTCGGTTTTGCCGCCGACGGCCGCGCCGATCGCGTGATCGGCATCGATGCATCAGCCAAGCCCGCGCAAACGCGCGACCAGATCTTCCGGATTGCGAAGCAAACTGCCGAGAAGGTCGAACTGGGCCGCGACATTGTCGCCAGGGATATCGTTCTCGATGAACGCTACGGCGGCCCCGAATACGGACTGCCGAACGAAGGGACGATGGAGGCAATTCGCCTGTGCGCCAGGCTCGAAGGCATGTTGACCGATCCGGTCTACGAAGGCAAATCGATGCAAGGCATGATCGACAAGGTTCGGCTGGGCGAATTCCCGGCCGGATCAAAAGTGCTCTACGCACACCTGGGCGGCGTGCCGGCGCTGAACGGTTATAGCTTCCTGTTCCGCAACGGTTAAAGGCAGCGCCGCGGTAACGAGCGGTCTCCCGGCACGGCAAGCGTGTTTGGGTGACCGCTGTGGTTCTGCAGATTCTCGTGCTCTCGTCGTGACATGCCTCAACGGGGAACGTTATGCAATCCAGTGGTGAATCACGCGCTGCGCGTTGGCGTCGCGCACCATCCCGGCTCACGCAAGTCTGCATCGTCACCGATAACACCGTCGCCGAGACCTTCGAACAGGCCTTGGCCGCGCGTCTGGAAAGTTCGCCACAAGTGGCTTTACTGCGCCTCCTCGACCCTGCGGCCACCCATGGCGAATGGCTCGTGTCACGCGAGCATGGCGCGATCCGGCCGCAGAAGCACGGATGCGCAAATGGAATTGAACAGGCCCTCGATCCTCTCCCACGGGACAGCAGGCTGTTGCTGTGCTCGCAGGATATGGCCGCGCTGGAATGGCTCGGCGGCGTCATTGGCCAACGGGTTTTCTTCGCCCACTATCGCCCCAGCGCAAATCACGAACTGCAGCTCGGCACCATGATCGGCACGGTGGAAGAAGCGCTACGCGCTTCATTGTCCGAGAAGTGGGGAGACAGTTACTGATCGGGTTCCGCATAAATAAAATTACCGGAAACTTTCAGAACCGCATCACAACCGCCAACGAAAATCAGACTTGTGGCGCACTAATATGAGAATTGCTGGCATTCATCGGCCATAAAGCGGTAGCATTTGGCGGGTCAAATGCGGCGTTGGTGTGTGTCGCCAGCATGACAACGGGGTTCATTCGTCCATCCTGTCCATAGCCTGAACAGGCGGTCTCCTCGCGGAAGACTGCCTGCGGGTCCATTTTGTCGAATGCGAAAAGACGCGGAAACCCAAAACGCAACATCCAGGCCAAAGGGTCAAGCACGTGAACACCGGGAGCATCAAATGGCGTTCCCAGTCGGCGAAGAATATGACCAAGGTAGCCCAATGAAAGCTGAAGTAGTTGTCGCTCGTCAGCCGATCCTCGACCGGCAGGGCCTTGTCGTCGCGCAGGAATTGTTGTTCCGGGAAGCGGGAGACGATATCGCGCGGATTCAGGACGGATACTCGGCGACCGCTGCCGTGGTCGAGCGTACGCTGGGCGTGTTGGGTATCGAGTATGTACTCGGCCATGACGACGGTTTCCTGAACTGTACCGGCGACTTCCTGTTTTTTGGCGCGGTCGATGTATTGCCGCCGTCGCGCTTCGTGCTCGAAATCCTTGAAGGTACGGGACTGACCGACGAACTGGCCGCGCGATGCGACGAGTTGCGCCTCGCCGGGTTTCGTATCGCACTCGACGATGTCCGCTCGCTCACGCCTGACATCGAACGATTCCTGCCGCACGTCGATATCGTCAAGCTCGAGTGGCCGTACCTCGCGCCGGAGGAAGCCGCCTACGCCATCGAGCGATGCAAGCGCGCCGGAAAGCGGGTGCTGGCCGAAAAGGTCGAAGAGCGAAGCGACCACGCAGCGGCCTTGCAGGCCGGCTGTGATCTGTTTCAGGGTTATTACTTTGCCAGGCCGCAACTGTTGACGGCCAGCAGAACGCCCTCGAGATTCGCCGCGGTATTCCGCGTGCTGCAGTTGCTGAGAGAAGAAGCGGACGGCGCGCATCTCGAGGACGCACTCAAGCATGCCCCTGCTCTGGTCATCCAGTTGCTGCGCCTTGCCAACAATGCGGCCAGACGCCGCTGGAGCCACGCTCCCATCACGTCCATCGGACAGGCTGTTGCCGTTGTCGGCAGTAAGCAGCTGATGTTGTGGTGCTGCCTGCTGCTGTATGGAAATCCGGCGGACTTGCGCTTCGGCCATAGCCCGCTTGCCCAGCTTGTACAGCATCGGGCTAATTTCATGGAGCGCGCAGCAGGCGAACTGACTCCTGAAGACGGCGACTTCCATGAGGCCGCGTGGCTTTGCGGACTTCTTTCGCTCGCCTACATATCGTGCGAGGTCACGCCAGAACGGTTTTTTACCGATATCTCCATCGACATCGTCATCGAGGAAGCCATCGTCGAGCATGCGGGCGTGCTGGGCACGCTGCTCACGATTGCCGAGCATCTCGAGCAAGGACAGTTCGATGCGGCCTTCAGGCAAGGCCGCACGCTTGGCGCAGAGTTCGCCGGCAAGATACCCAGTCTTGCTCTGTGACGACGCACGGCCAGCGTGCTATACGCCGGCCGGTTCTCAACTTGACGCATTGGTTAAGCCGCAACGGCCGCCTCGCGCTCCACTGTCCCTGCCTCAACGTAATCCTCAGCATCGACGTCATAGCCCGACGGCTCCCAGCGGATCGCCAGCAGCACGAGCAACGACGTCAGCGGCGCGACTGCAATCACCCAGAACACCTTCGTGCCGAGCGCTGCGGCGAGAACCGGGAACAGAAACAGCGAAATCGTCGATGCGGAGCGCACCAGCGTCTGATTGAAGCCCACCCCGATGCCGCGCAACGAAGTCGGATAGCTCAGCGACGCATACGTCATCGAATGCGAACCCGGGCCGAAGCCTTGCCCAAACAGATAGCCGCCGAGCAACAGGATCGCCAGCACGACGAGCGCACCGCTGCTGGGCTTGCCGATCAGCGCAAGGCCGATCAACGACGCGAACTGCAGCGAATGCCCTAGCACCGTCATCTTCCATGCGCCCACGGTCGGCGCGGTACGCACCCCAAGCAATCCGCCGACAAATGCAAACGCCAGATTCAGCGTCAACGCAGCGACGATCGTCGTCAGCGGGCCTTGATGAAAGAAGCTGGCGATGATCACCGGCAAGCCGAAGATGATCGCGTTATAGCCGAACGAAGAAGCGGCGCCGATCGTCGCGGCGAGAATCGTGCGTCTACGGTAGGTGCTGTTGAACAGCACACCGTAATTGCGCCACGACGCCGCGCGCGGCGCCTTGACCGGTACCTGGCTGCGTTCCACCACGGCGTCGACGCCATACGAGCGCTTGAGAATGCGCGCGGCCTCCTCGAGATCACCCTGGTTCGCCGCCCACACGGGCGACTCGCTGATGTAGCGGCTGCGCACCAGAATGATGACGATGGCGGGCACTGCGCCGAAGGCGAGCGTCAGGCGCCACAGCCAGCCCAACTGATGCTCGGGGAGAATCGCATACAGGCCGAGAATCAGCAGATAGCAGGTGCTGGTGGCCGCATACCACGCAGGGCACCACGCGGCCACGCTGGCGGCCTTGTTGCCTTTGCCCGCCACACGCGAAAACTCCGCGAGAAACGCCATCGCCACCGGCAGATCGAGGCCGACACCGAAGCCCATCAGAAAGCGCGCTCCGCCGAGCACCCACGCATTCGGCGCAAGACCGGCGGCAATCGCCGCGACCACGAAGAACAGCATGTCGGCCATGAAGACACGGTAACGTCCAATACGGTCGGTCAGATACCCGCCGAACAGCGCGCCGAGAATGGCGCCAAACGTGATCGCAGATGAAACGAAGCCTACCTGTACCGGCGAAAGTGAAAACTGCCGCGCGATGTCCTTGATGCCGTAAGCGAGCGAGGTCAGATCGTAGGCATCCAGAAAGACCCCGCCGAGTGCGATCGCAATCACGATGCGCGCGTTGCTGCCTTTCGCAGCGCCCGCGTTGACGATGCGCGAGACGTCTTGCGCGGAACGGATGACGGCGGTGCGGGAAACGCTTCCCGCCTGCACGGAGGTGTCGACAGGTGTCGAAGGAACGGCAACGGTGGACATGAGATCGGATTTCGCACGAGTAGCTAAGCGCCCCATGGTAGCCATGCGGCCTGCATCGGCAAAACGACGAATTTACATAAGCAAATCTGCGCCCCTCTGGTTTGCATCGTCTCGCGCAGAATCGGGTATAAATGCTCTATGCGCCTCGTCGAGCCTTCAAGGCGTGGAGTTTGCAGCCCCCAGCTCTGGCTGGAATCGTCCGCGCGGCAGCAGCGCGCGCGGTCACCGGCCAGCCCTCGTTTCTTTCTGGATCAAGACATGAGCACATCGAACGCGGCCCGTTCGGCCGAACATCCGATCGACATTCAGTTCCTCGACCGCTGGTCGCCTCGCGCCTTCACGGAGGAAACCATTCCCGAGTCCACCCTGCTGACCTTCTTCGAAGCAGCGCGCTGGGCACCCTCCTCCTATAACTCGCAACCTTGGCGGTTTGCATATGCACGGCGTGGCACCGAGCATTGGACGCGCTTTCTCGAGTACCTGAACGACTTCAACCGGAGCTGGGCCCAACGTGCGGCGGCCATCGTGATCGTTCTGTCGAAGGATAACTTCACGCCGCCCGGCGCGACCGCCGAAGTACCCGCCGTCACCCACTCGTTCGATACAGGCTCGGCGTGGGCCTATTTCGCGCTGCAGGCGAGTCTTGCCGGGTGGCATACCCACGGCATGGCGGGTATCGAGCGTGACAAGATCCGTCAGGGACTGGCAGTTCCGGACGGATATTCGATTGAAGCCGCGGTTGCAGTAGGAAGGCTGGGCGATAAAAGTCTTTTGCCGGAGCAGCTTCAGGCGCGCGAAGTACCGAGCCCGCGCAAACCTGTGGCCGAATTCGCTGGCGAGGGACGCTTTGTTCCCTGAGGTTGTTGGAAAGGTTTAAGGAGAAGTTCTTCTTCAATGAGGCCGGCGCGGAAGGTCCGTGCCGGCTCCTGCTTCCTGCCGCTGTCGCTCAAGCGGCAACGGTATTAAACGGCCTCGGTTGCCCGACGCCGGAAACTGGCTGCGGCGTGCCGCTCCGGCAACTGGTCGCCCTCACCGAACAGTTTGTGCCGTAGCGCACCGTCCTCATACGAGGTCTTGTACAGCCCTCGGTTTTGCAGTTCCGGCACCACCAGATCGATGAAGTCCTCATAACTCTCCGGCACGACCGTGCGGCTCAGATTGAAACCGTCCACGCCAGTCTCTTCAACCCACGCCTGCAATTCATCCGCAACCTGCGAGGCGGTGCCGACGATGGCCGGATAGCGGCCGCCCATCTCGAACATGTCCAGCAGTTTGCGGCGCGTCCAGCCGTGCTGTTTAGCCGTGCGCGTCGCCGATTCGATGGCGTTGGTCGGGGCATAATCCACCGGCTCGTCGAGATCGTATTGCGCGTAGTCGATGCCCGTGCTGGCTGCGAAATGCGCGAGGCCTGCTTCACGGCTCGCATACCGTAGATAGTCCGCGTGTTTTTCGCGCGCTTCGCTTTCGGTGGCGCCCGTCACAACCGCCGCGCCGACGAATACCTTGACGTCGTCCGGTTTCCGCCCGGCCTGAACCAGTTGCCCGCGCAACGTTCGTACCGTCTCACGTCCCACCGTCCGGTTTGGCGGCGAGATGAACACGCACTCGGCGTGCCGCGCCGCAAAGCGCTGGCCGCGCCCGGAGCTGCCCGCCTGGAACAGTACCGGCGTGCGCTGCGGCGACGGCTCGGCGAGGTGATAACCCTCGACGTTGTAATAACGCCCTGCGTGCTTCACCTGATGCACCTTGGCCGGATCCGCATAGACACGGCCTGCCTTGTCGCGCAACACGGCCCCCTGCTCCCAGCTGCCTTCCCACAGCTTGTAGAGAATCTCGAGGTACTCGTCCGCGCGCTCGTAGCGTTCGTCGTGTGGCAGTTGTTCGGTGAGGCCCATTGCACGCGCCGCGCTGTCGAGGTAACCGGTCACGATGTTCCAGCCAATGCGGCCTTGCGTCAGATGATCGAGCGTCGAGAAGCGCCGTGCGAGCAGATACGGCTGCTCGTAGGTGAGATTGACCGTCACGCCGAAGCCGAGGTGCTCGGTCACGGCGGCCATCGCCGAAACCAGCAGCGTGGGATCGTTGACCGGCAACTGGATCGACTCGCGCAACGTCACATCCACGTTGTGCTGATAGACGTCGTAGACGCCCACGATGTCGGCGAGAAACAGGCCGTCGAACAGGCCGCGCTCTAGCGTGCGAGCGAGATCGGTCCAGTAAGGCAGCAGGCGGTAATCGATGGAGCGATCCCGTGGATGCGTCCACAAGCCATGATTGATATGGCCGACGCAGTTCATGTTGAACGCGTTGAGCAGAATCTGTTTCTTCGCCATCACAAGGCTCCGTGCCGCGGCGGCAGCTTGTCGTTGAGATAGAAGTTACCCACCGCATGATACTTCCAGCGCACCGGATCATGCAGCGTATGAGTGCGCGCATTGCGCCAGAAGCGGTCGAGGCCCAGGCCATCGAGCGTCGCAGCGGTGCCGGCCAGTTCGAACAGGCGCGAGCCGGCGTCGAGCGACACCGTGGTGGTCAGCGCCCGCGCTTCCGCTACCGCGACCGACGCTTCAGCCACCGAGCGATCCGTCGCTTTGGCCTGGGCAGCGTCGACGAAACGGCCCGCGCGTCGCAGCAACGCTTCGGCTGCACGCAAACGCGCCGCGAGATCGCCGAACTGCGCGATGGTCAGCGGATCGTCGGCCGCGCGCTCGACCTTCGCGTCGATCCATGGTCGCGAACGTTCGCGCACGAACTGCAAGGCAGCCTCGAAAGCGCCGCGTGCCTGGCCCAGATCGATCGCGGCATGCATGATCTGCGCGACGGGGCCGATCGTCGTAGCGTGTTCGAACGAAACCTGAAACGGCACGACCCATTCGGGCTCGACTCGCACATGTTCGAACTGCACCGAGCCGCTGCCGGTGACGCGCTGACCGAAACCGTCCCAGTCGTCGGTCACGGTGACGCCAGGCGTGTCGCGCGGCACAAACGCCAGGTAGGTGACGTCGCGGCCCTCGTCGTCTGCCACGACCAGTGTGGGGATCCAGTGTGCGTAAAGGGCGCCAGTGCAATAGAACTTGCGGCCATCGACGTGCCAGCCTTCGGCTGCGCGCGTCAGCCGGGTGCGTCGCTTGAAGTCCTTATGGCCGATCTCGGCGAGCGCATTACCGAAACGCTCGCCGGCCAGCACGCGCTCATAAAAAAAGCGCTGCTGCTCGACACTGCCGCCCACGCGCAGCACTTCCAGCGCGTAAAAATGGTTTTGCGGAATCTGGCCGAGCGAGCCATCCGCCGCGGCGATGATCGCCGTGACTTCGGCAAGCGTACCGTTGCGCACGCCAGCGCCGCCGTATTCGCGCGGCACCGTGATACCCCACAGGCCGCTCGCGACGAAGGCGTCGAGCTCGGCCCACGGCAGCCGTCGCTCACGGTCGCGTAGCGCGGCATCCGGTGCGAACTGTGCCGCAAGGCGATGCGCCACCTGTAGCGCCTCGTCATCGCTAGCGATCAGATCAGGTGTGCCCGGCGCATGCGCATGTAACTCACGAGGCAATGGGTCTGGCGCAACACCGTCGCGCAGGTCTACGGAAAGGTCGATGCTCATGTTCAGTTCCACGAATGACGCGCAGGCAGCACGTGATTCAGGTGATAGTTGCCAAGCAGATGCAGCTTCCAGCGCACTGGATCGTGCAGCGTATGCGTGCGGGCGTTGCGCCAATGGCGGTCGAGGTTGTGCGCGGCACGCGTGGAAGCGGAACCGGCCAGTTCGAACAGCTTCTCGCTCGCTTCGAGCGCAATGCGGGTGGTCAGTATCTTGGCTTCGGCCACTGCCACAGATGCACGTGCGCTAGCTTCGGCATCGATCGTATGAGCCGCGGCAATCGCATCGAGCGTGCGCCCCGCCTCCTGCAGTACCTCATGGGCCGCGTGCAGGTCGATCTGCAGACGGCCGACATCCGCGATGATGTAGGGGTCATCGGTTGCGTGCTCGACGCCGGAGTCGACCCACGGACGTGCGCGTTCGCGCACGAAGCTCAGCGTATCTTCGACTGCGGCCTGTGCGATGCCCTGATCGATCGCTGCCTGAATCAGCTGTGACGTCGGCCCGAACAGGCCGGGACGTTCGGCAAGTTGCCAGATCGGCAACACGTCCTGTGGATCGACCGGTACCTGCTCGAATGTCACCGTCCCACTTGCCGTCGTGCGTTGACCGAACGAACGCCAGTCGTCGACGACAGTAAGACCTGGAGCATCGCGCGGTACCCAGACCTGCACGGCGCGGCCATCATCGTCGGTCGCGCGTGCGGGAACTCGGTGTGCGAATAGCGCCCCCGTCGAATAGAAGCGCTGGCCGTCGAGGCGCAGGCCGCCGGGCGTGCGGGTAAGCCGCGTCGTACCTTGCAGAATGGTTTTAACGCTAGCCGAGCGCCGTTCAGGGCCAGCGTTGCCCAGGCGCTGACCCGCGAGGACCTCGCCGTAAAGGCGGGCTTTCTGATCCGGTGTGCCGATCTCGCGCAACACGCCGAGCACACCGAAATGATTTTGCGGAATCTGCCCCAGGGCCGGGTCGGCCGCGCACAGGATCACAAAGACTTCGGCGAGCGTTGCGTACGAGACGTCAGCGCCGCCGTATTCGCGCGGCACGGTAATGCCGCCGAGACCGCTTTCCGACCATAGATCGAGTTCGGCCCATGGCAGCAGACGTTTGCGGTCGCGCTCGGCAGCGCCTGTGGCGAACTGCGCTGCGAGCGCGTGCGCGGCGGCGAGTGCTCCTGCATCGTCGGCAATGCGCTGCACGCGGGCCGGGTCGGGACGCCGCGGCAACGGCGCCGCGGCAGAGGAAGCTTCGAGAGTGGACATGATGTTTCGTACCGACAGGTTGATACCCGTCCGCCCTTTGCACTCCAAGCCTTTGTCCGGCGAAGCGCACCGCCTGCGTGACGCTTGTGGCGGACAGGTCGAATCGTCTATTGGACCAGCGGGGACGCGCCGCGCCTACTATCGAATTGGAACTTGCTTATGACGATTTCCGATTTTCCAGGCGAGCCCCGACGCCAGCCGAGGCTCACGCGCCGACATGCTCACGCGCTCACGCAAGCGTGGCGTCCTTCGTCACAATCTTCTTGGGAATCAGCTTCAGTTCATAGAACGTATCGGCGATGCGCTGCTGTTCCGCGAGCACTTCGGCATCGACCGGTTTGTAGACGTGAGCGTAGTGCTGCAGGCCGGTCTGGATGATCGACGCGTCGAGCCCCTGAATGGGAGCAAGCTCGGCAGCCGCCGCAGCGGTGTTCTGCCTCACCCACTGCCCTTCCTTGCCGAGTTCTTCCATGACGATCGCGATCACGTTCTGACGCTTCTGCGCAAATTCACGCTGGCTCAGAAAGAACTGATGATGGCTCGCCACGCCCTGTGCATCGGCAAGCAGGCGTGCGTTGCTCTGCGCTTCGGCAGCGGCGAGAAACGGATCCCAGACCGCCCAGGCGTCTACCGAGCCCTGCTCGAGAGCGGCGCGCGCATCGGCAGGCGCCAGATAGATCGGCTGGATGTCGCCGAAGTCGAGACCGTTCTTGCGCAGCAGCGCGACGATAAACCAGTGAACGTCCGAACCCCGGTTGAACGCCACCTTCTTGCCCTTCAGATTGGCAACGGTCTTGATGGGAGAGTTCTTCGCAACGACGACGCCTTCAGCATGAGGTGTCGCGACCTCGTACGCCGTGTAGACGAAGTCCGCGCCGGCAGCCTGCGCAAAGACCGGCGGCGCCTCACCGACATAGCCGAAATCGATCGCCCCGACATTCAGACCCTCCAGCAACTGCGGCCCGGCAGTAAATTCATTCCACGTGACCTTGATGCCGAGCGGCGTCAGCCGCTTTTCAAGCGCGCCGTGTGCTTTTAACAGCACCAGCGTGCTTGCGGCCTTCTGATAGCCGATGCGGAACTGATCGGCTTTGAACGTGGCCCACGCAGGCAGTGCCGTGCCCGCAAGCGTTGCGCCGAGTGCAGCAAGGAAGGTCCGGCGACCCCGGAGTGTCGAATGGTTCATTGTCGTGCGTCCATGATTGACGGATCGCGTCGGCTTCACTTGTAGCCAACGTCGTGAGTAGCGTGTTGGGGTACACCAGACGGAGCGCCCCGTTTCCAATGGAGCACGGAATCTTACGCGTCAACGGCAATGCGTCGAAACGATCTTTCGCGTTAAGCAAATATCCAATCGTGGATAGAACCGCTTCGCGCTTTTTATATATGCCTCGGCAGAGTTAGCAACGAACGGAAAAGTATTTGCCAGCAAGCTGACCTCTTGCATAGGATTCGGCCATCATCAACTCCATCACCACCGTGTCTCATGAATAAAAGAAACCTGCTTAAAACCGCGCTGGCCACTGTCGTGTTCGGCCTGGGCGTCGCCACTTCGCAACTTTCATTCGCGGCGCCGCAAACGCTGCGCGTGGGCATCATGTCCGGCGAAGACGAGGACGTGTGGCGCGTCGTTGCCGCAAACGCCGCCAGGCAGGGGTTGGTGATCAAGGTCACGACGTTCTCCGATTACACGCAACCCAATGAGGCGCTCTCGGAGCACGACCTCGACGCCAACTCGTTCCAGCACAAGCCTTATCTCGACGCGCAGATCAAGGCGCGCGGCTATCAGATCGTGCCGGTGGGCTTCACCTATGTGCAGCCTATTGGTCTGTATTCGCGCAAGGTCAAATCGGTTGCCGATCTTCCGGATGGCGCGACCATCGGCGTGCCGAACGATCCGAGTAACGAAGGACGTTCGCTGCTGTTGCTGCAGGCCCAGCATCTGATCACCCTGCGTGCCGATGTCGGCCTGCTGCCGACCGCCCGCGATATCGCGGACAATCCGAAGCACATCCACATCAAGGAACTCGATGCAGGTATCGTGGGGCGCGCCATCGGCGATCTCGACGCCGCCGTGATCAACACGGACTGGGCCGTCAAGGCGGGCATCAAGATTCCGCAGGAACGGATCGCCCAGGAACAGGTGACCGGCAATCCGTATCGCAACTTCCTCGCCGTCAATGCGAAGGACGCGAACGCGCCGTGGGTCCACGCGCTCGTCCAGAGTTATCAGCAGCCGAACGTGGCCGCTGAAATTCTCAGCGTTTACCACGGTGCGACGCTGCCGGCATGGAATGAGGCAAGCCACTAGGCACACCCTACAACCACACGGTCACGCACGAGTTTGGGCGTGGCCGTGTGGCCCCGCCGTTTTCCGTTGCTTCTGCTGCTGTAGAGACCTGTAGAGACTGTTTGTTGCCCCTCCTTCATGTCATGATCACCGCACCATCGCGCGCGGCATCGATCTGACCAAAACCGCACGACGCCGCCCGGCGTCCGGCCTGAACTCCGCAAAATGCGGCTCCCCATAGCCGAATCTGGCACAATTTACCCTCACTAATCGCCCGATCGACTTCGCGGCCGCAGGTGTAGCGTCATATCCTGGGCCGAATCGGGCAAAAAATGCATGTCTGGGCTCGCGCCCACGGACCAATCGTCAGAGAGAGAGACATAGAAAATGGCCACTGTCACGCCACGTGCGAGCAACACGAACCTGCCGGGCATGCTCAGCAGCGGCCGGTTTACCCTGGGCACACGCATCGTGCTCTGCTTCGGCTTGCTTTTTCTGCTGATGCTGGTGATGGCCGTCATTTCATACACCCGGTTGCGTTCGATCGACGAAGAAGCCGTCAGCCTGCGCCGCGACTCGGTGCCCGGCCTCTACCTCGCCACCGCTCTGCGGGCGACGGCCAACCAGAGCTATGCGACGCTGGAACGCGCGATCTTCGTCGATCCGGACGCGCAAGGCATGACGCGCGATCTCGACAGCCTGCCCGACGCGCTGCGTGCCTTCGACAAGGTTTCCGCCGAGTACCAGAGCACGGTGTTCCGCGACGACGACCGCGAACGTTTCAACACCTTCAAGGCCGCCTATGATCAGTATCTGGCGCTCTTCAACCAGGCGGCGAGTGCAGCTCGCACCTCGAAACCTGCGGCCCAGGCGCAATTCGTCCAGATGACACCCGTGTGGGACCACCTGATCGTCGCGGCGAACACGCTGGTTGCGGAAAACCACGGCCAAGCCGATGACTCTGCCCAGTTGATCCGCACCTCGGTGAGCGGCACCGAAGTTACGCTAGCCACCGCCCTCGGCGTCGTGCTGCTGGTTGCGCTCGTCACCGGTTACTGGCTCTTCAAGGCGGTCACGGTGCCGATGGCGCGGCTGGTGGACGTCCTCGACGTGATGCGCACCGGCAATCTGGCGCAACGGCTGAACCTGCGCCGCAGCGATGAATTCGGCACGCTGGAAAACGGCTTCAACCGCATGGCCGAGGAATTGACGAGTCTGGTTTCGCAGGCGCAGAAGTCGTCGCTGCAGGTCACTACTTCCGTGACGGAAATCGCCGCCACGTCGAAGGAACAGCAGGCCACTGCCAGCGAAACGGCCGCCACCACCACCGAGATCGGCGCCACGTCCCGCGAGATTTTCGCGACCTCGCGCGACCTGTTGCGCACGATGAACGAAGTGGCCGGTGTGGCCGAGCAGTCGGCGACGCTCGCAGGTGCGAGCCAAAGCGGCCTCACGCGCATGGAAGACACCATGCGCAGCGTGATGGAAGCCGCCGGTTCGGTGAATGCCAAGCTGGCCATCCTCAATGAGAAAGCGGTCAATATCAATCAGGTGGTCGCGACCATCACCAAGGTGGCCGACCAGACCAACCTGCTGTCGCTGAACGCAGCGATCGAAGCTGAAAAAGCCGGTGAATACGGCCGCGGGTTCGCGGTGGTGGCGACCGAAATCCGCCGTCTCGCAGACCAGACCGCGGTGGCGACCTACGACATCGAACAAACGGTCAAGGAAATCCAGTCGGCCGTTTCGGCCGGCGTGATGGGCATGGACAAGTTCTCCGAGGAAGTGCGCCGCGGCATGCGCGACGTGCAGCAGGTGGGCGGCCAGCTCTCGCAGATCATCAACGAGGTGCAGACGCTCGCGCCGCGCTTCCAGATGGTCAACGAGGGAATGCAGACCCAGGCCACCAGCGCCGAGCAGATCAACCAGGCGTTGTCGCAACTTTCCGAGGCGGCGCAGCAGACGGCGGAATCGCTGCGCCAGTCGTCGCAGGCGATCGACGACCTGACGCTGGTCGCCAATCAGCTGCGCACCGGCGTGTCGCGCTTCAAGATCGACGCGTAACGCCGGCTACCCGCTAATCACAGGCCCTCGCGATGCTTTTCCTCCTGTTCGATCTGGACGGCGACCGCTACGCGCTCGATGCGGCTGGGATCGTCGAAGTGCTGGCGCTCGCGCCCACCAAGTCGATCCCTGGCGCCCCCGCATGGGTAGCCGGCATGTTCGAGCGGCAGGGCGCGGCGGTGCCGGTAATCGACGTGTCGCAACTCGCACTCGGCCGCCCCGCGCAGCAACTGCGCTCTACCCGGCTGGTGCTGGTTCACTACAACGCTGGGGACGGCGTCGAAGCGTCCACGCGTGAGGACAGCGGCGAACCGGTGAATCTGCTTGGCCTGATCGTCGAGCGCGCCACGCAGACGCGACGCATCGCACGCGAGCAGTTTGCCGAAAGCGGTATCGCCACGCCGCATGCACGCTGGCTCGGCCCGGTCGCAAACGACGGCGTGGGTCTCGTGCAATGGGTCGAGGTACAGCAAATGCTTACCGACGAAGTGAAGGCGTTGCTGTTTCCGCAAGCCGAAGCAGTGCAACCGGCCGCCGGATCCTGACCTACGTGACGAGCGAGCCGCATGACGCGCACAATAACCTGAACCACCCCATGAATTCCAACGACCCCTGCTTCGAAACCTGGCTCTCCCAGGAGACCGGGATCGACGCGTCCTCGCTTGGCATCAATGCCCTCGAGCGCGCGGTACAGGACCGGGTGCGTCTCACGCAGTCCACCGCCCCCGTCACCGGCGTCAGTGAAGACGCCGTAGACGGTTATTGGCGACTGCTAAACGATTCGCCCGAAGAACGCCTCGCGCTAATCGAAGCGCTGGTGGTCCCCGAGACCTGGTTCTTTCGCGACCGTGAAGCGTTTGTCGCGCTGGCACGGCTCGTCAATGAAAAGCTGGCACGCGATCCGGCCCGTGTGGCGCGCGTGCTTAGCGTGCCCTGCTCGAGCGGCGAAGAACCGTATTCGGTGGCAATGGCCCTGTTCGATGCCGGGATCGGCCCGGAGCGTTTTACCATCGACGCGTTCGACATCAGCGCGCGCGCCATTTCGCTCGCGCAAAAAGCCGTCTATGGACGCAATTCCTTTCGCGGCGGCGAGTTCGAGTTTCGTGACCGCCATTTCAGCCCGGTCGACGGGGGATGGGTGCTGAACGAACGCATCCAGCAAGCGGTGCGTTTTACCCAGGCGAACCTGTTCGATCCGTCGCACAACACCGGCACGCGCTACGATTTCATTTTCTGCCGCAACGTGCTGATCTATTTCCACCGCGATGCGCAGGATCGCGCGATCCATCTGCTCGACGCGCGACTGGCCGACGGAGGGACGATCTTCGTCGGACCCGCGGAAACCGGCTTGATGATGCGTCATACGCTGAGCTCGGCGCGCATTCCGCTGGCGTTCGCGTTTCAGCGCACACCGGTCGAAGAACCGCGTGCGCCGGCGTTCACCTTACCCGGTATGGCAGCGGCGGCGCCTCAAGCTGCGCCGTGGGCTTTCGGCGCTACACACGGTGCTGCCGCGCCCTCCTTTGCGGCGCGTCCGCAGCCGGCCGTTCCGGCGCCGCGCACAGCGACCACGGCGATGCTTGCAAATGTGAGTACCCAATCTCCGGCAAACGTAACCCGACATGTGCACGGACACGGACCTGCCCGCGCACATGCGAAACCTGGCGCTTCCGCGGTTCCGGACGAGTCGCTCGCCGAAGCAGGCCGCCTCGCCGACGCCGGTGAATTCGACAAGGCGGAGCACGTGGCACAGGCCTTCGTCAACGTGCACGGTACGGACGCAGAGGCGTTCTATCTTCTCGGCCTGATCGCCGACGCACGGGGGCGCACCGCCGACGCGAGCGACTATTACCGTAAGACGCTCTATCTCGAGCCCGCCCACTACGAAGCGCTCACGCACCTCGCCGCGCTGCTCGATATGTCGGGAGACAGCGCCGGCGCGCAGCAACTGATGCGACGTGCCCAGCGCGCCGCGGCCAAAGCGCACCCGATGACCACCGCGACAAGCGCCACGAAAGCAACGGATGACCCTTTGAACCTACCGCGAGGCAAGCATGGCTCACGGCGCCATTGAGACCACGGGCGTGGTCGCGTTGATCGACGATTGCTGGAATCGTATCGGCACGCGCGGCGATGGCACATGCCCGAAACTGGCCGAGCATTCGCGCTGTCTGAACTGCCCGGTGTTCGAGCAGGCCGCCGCACGGCTGCTCGACCGGCCGCTCGACGAAGCGGATCTGGCGCCTGCGGCGGCAACTTCGAGACCGCACGCACGGCCTCATGACGGCCCGTCGCAGGCATCGCATGCGACCGATACGGGCGCCGCGGCGGCGGCCACGCAATCCGCGCTGGTATTTCGCATTGCCGACGAGTGGCTCGGCCTACCGACGGCCGCGCTTCGCCAGGTCGACGACATCCGCCCGATCCATTCCCTGCCGCATCGGCGCAACCGCGTCGTCCTTGGGCTCGTCAATATTCGCGGCGCGCTGACCGTGGCCGCTTCGCTCGGTGAACTGCTGCATCTCGATCGCGCGTCAAGCGGCAAATACACGTCGCGTAACAGTTATGCGCGCATGCTGGTCGCCGCGCATCGCGGGGAGCCGGTGGCTTTTCCGGTGGATGAAGTCGAGGGCGTGGTGCGCTTCGCGGCCAGTTCGCTGCTGCCCGTACCAACGACGCTCGCCCACGCCAGCGCCTCGCACTCGCGTGGCGTGCTCGCCTGGAACGAGCGCACGATCGGCCTGCTCGACACCGACCGCGTATTCGAGTCACTCGCCCGGAGTCTGCGATGAGTCACGACGACGATCTGGGCCGCCGGTCATTGCTCGACCTGTTCCGCGAAGAAGCGCAGACGCAAACGCGCGTGCTGTCCGGCGGCCTGCTTGCGCTCGAACACACACCGGACGATGCCTCGCAACTCGAGGCGTGCATGCGCGCGGCACACTCGCTGAAGGGCGCGGCGCGCATCGTCGGCCTGCAGGATGGAGTGGATATTGCGCATGTGATGGAGGAATGCTTCGTGGCCGCGCAGCGCGGCACGCTGGTTTTGTCGGGCGCGCATATCGACGAACTGCTCCGCGGAGCCGACCTGTTGCTGCGCGCCGGCAACGACGATCCGGCGGCCGCGTTGACGCGAGCGGAAGTGGACGCATTCGTGACCCGGCTCACCGCGTACGATGCGACTGAGGCTACGGCAACGAACGAGGCGCACCGTACGCACGCAGACATCGCGGCGGGCTCGCCGTGGGGCGACACCTATGCCGCTCCCGAGGAACCGGACGAAGACGCGACGATGCGCGCTGCACTCGCTATCCTCGGCGTCGAGGTTGCCAAACTGCCAGTCAGCCTTTCCGACGACGCAGCGCCGGCCGTGCAAAATCTTGCCGCCGAAGCGCCTGCGGCAGAGCCTTCCTTCGCACCGACACCCGAGCCCGCACCGTTGCGTCCGTCCAGCCCCGACGTCCCACGCGACACCCCGCTAAACGTCCACGGCCCACGCGACCCCGAGCGCATGCTGCGGGTGCGCAGCGATAATCTCGACCGGTTGCTGAGCCTGTCCGGCGAATCCCTCGTGGAATCGCGCTGGCTGAAGCCGTTCGCGGAGTCGCTGCTGCGCGTCAAACGCACCCACCGCGATGCAGCGCGCGCGCTCGACACCTGTTTCGAATCGTTAGCAGAACGTCTCGATCCGCAAGCGCTGGCAGCGCTCGACGCCGTGCGGCAAACCCTCGGCACAATGCAGCATCTGCTGGCGACGCGCATCGACGAACTCGACCGGTTCGATCGCCGCAGCTCGCACCTCGCGCAGCAGCTATACGACGAGGCGCTGCAATGCCGCATGCGGCCATTCGGCGACGCGACCCACGCCTATCCGCGCATCGTGCGCGATCTCGCCCGTTCGCTCGGCAAACGGGTACGCTTTTCGATCGTGGGCGAATCGACGCAGATCGATCGCGACATCCTCGACATGCTCGACGCGCCGCTCGGCCATCTGCTGCGCAACGCACTCGACCACGGCGTCGAAACGCCCGAACAACGCCTCGCAGATGGCAAGCCGGCTGAAGCAACGTTGACCCTGGAAGCCCGCCATAGCGCGGGCAAGCTGCTCATCAGCGTGAGCGACGACGGCGCGGGTGTCGACCTCGACGCGGTGCGCGCGGCCGTCGTCAAGCGGCAGTTGGCCGACCCGGAAACGGCCGCACGCCTGTCGGATCACGAGTTGCTCGACTTCCTGCTGCTGCCGGGTTTTTCGATGCGCACCGAGGTGACCGATGTTTCCGGACGCGGCGTCGGTCTCGATGCCGTGCACGAAATGGTCAAGGCCGTGCGCGGCACGGTGCGCATCGCGACCGAACCCGGCCGCGGCACGCGCTTCGTTCTGCAGTTGCCGCTCACGCTCTCGGTAATCCGCAGCCTGCTCGCGGAGGTCGGCGGCGAAGCCTATGCGTTCCCGCTCGCACACGTGCGCCGTACGCTGGAGCTGGCCCGTGGCGACATCAATATGCTCGAAGGACAACAGCATTTCGCCTTCGACGGCCGGCCCGTCGGGCTCGTCACCGCGCACCAGTTGCTTGACACCGAGGCCCCCGCCGAAGTGCGCGCCAATGTGCCGGTGGTGGTGATCGGCGACGATCGCGGCACCTATGGCGTGGCGGTGGACCGTTTCCTCGGCGAGCGCATGCTGGTGGTTCAGCCGCTCGACAGCCGCCTCGGCAAGGTCAAGGACATCGCGGCCGGTGCGCTGATGGAAAACGGCGAAGCGGTGCTGATCGTCGACGTCGACGACCTGCTGCGCTCGGTCGACAAACTCGTGCGCGGCGGGCAGCTCGACAAGGTGCAGCGCGCCCAGGGCGTCGCCGCACGCACCCGCAAACATGTGCTGGTGGTCGAAGACTCGCTGACAGTGCGCGAACTGGAGCGCAAACTGCTGGAAAAGCGCGGGTATACGGTGACGGTGGCAGTGGATGGCATGGACGGCTGGAACGCGCTGCGCAGCACCCATTTCGATCTGGTCGTGACCGACATCGACATGCCGCGCATGGACGGCATCGAACTCGTCACGCTGATCAAGCGCGACACGCTGCTAAAAACGGTGCCCGTGATGATTGTGTCGTACAAGGATCGCGACGAAGATCGCCGCCGGGGGCTCGATGCCGGCGCAGACTACTATCTGGCAAAGGGCAGCTTTCACGATGAAGCATTGCTCGACGCGGTGCACGACCTGATCGGAGAAGCGCACACATGAACATCGGCATCGTCAACGACCTGCCGCTTGCGGTCGAAGCCATGCGCCGCGCGATCGCGTTGCGGCCGGAGCATCGCGTGCTCTGGGTCGCCACCGACGGCGCCCAGGCCGTCGACTTCTGCGTCGCCCAGCCGCCCGATGTGGTCCTGATGGACCTGATCATGCCGAAGTTCGACGGCGTCGAGGCGACCCGCCGCATCATGGCCCAGGCGCCCTGCCCGATCCTCGTCGTGACGAGCAGCGTTGGGGCGAACGCATGGCGCGTCTACGAAGCGATGGGTGCCGGCGCACTCGATGCAGTCGACACACCGACGCTCGCCGATCACCACCTCGCCGATGCGTCGCAGCCGTTGCTCGCGAAGATCGACCAGATTGGCCGCCTGCTCGAGAAGCCGGTGGTGACGCCCACGCCACGGGCCGCCGCAGCCGCCTCGCGCGGCGCGGCCCCGTTGATCGCGATTGGCGCTTCCGCCGGCGGCCCGGGCGCGCTCGCCGCGGTACTCGGCAAGCTGCCGGCCAATTTCGGCGGCTCCATTGTGATCGTGCAACACGTCGACAAGGCATTTGCCGAAGGCATGGCCCAATGGCTCGACAGCCAGACAGAACTGCCGGTGCGTGTAGCCGTGAGCGGCGATCGTCCCAGGCCCGGCGAGGTCTTGCTGGCCGCGACCAACGACCACCTGCATATCGCGCGCAGCGGCTCGCTCGATTACATCAGTGAGCCGGCCAGCACGCCCTATCGCCCTTCCGTCGATGTGTTTTTTCACAGCGTGGTCGAGCACTGGTATGGCAACGCGATCGGCGTGCTACTGACGGGCATGGGCCGCGACGGCGCAATCGGCCTGAAGGCGATGCGCGCGAAGGGCTACCTCACGATCGCGCAGGACGAAGCGACCAGCGCGGTCTACGGCATGCCGAAAGCCGCGGCCGCGCTCGATGCGGCGAAGCGGATCTTGCCGCTAGGCAGCATTGCAGGAGAACTGATGGCAAGCATTAAATGATGATGGGGATTTGCGAAGCGTATTGGCATGAATGGCAACACACCCGTGACGCGAGCTTGCGACACGGGTACGAACACGGGTATCAACATGGCAAATAATCAGTCTGGCTCGCCTGACCAGCAAGCCGCAGCAGCCTCCGCAACCGACGGCGCCGATGCGACGCTCGAAGCGGCACGCAGGACGCTGCAAACACCGCCTGCGGCGGAACAGCCGGTGATGGTGCTGCTGGTCGACGATCAGGCGATCGTCGCCGAGGCGATCCGGCAGGCGCTCGCGGGCGAGGACGGTATCGACTTCCATTACTGCGCGCGCGCCGATGAGGCCATGAAGGCCGCCGTCAACACGCGGCCGACGGTGATCCTGCAGGATCTCGTGATGCCCGGCATTGACGGCCTGACGCTCGTCAAAGCCTATCGCGCGACGCCCGCTATCCGTGATGTGCCGATCATCGTGCTGTCGACCAAGGAAGAGCCGGTCATCAAAAGCGCAGCCTTCGCGGCAGGGGCGAACGACTATCTCGTCAAGCTGCCGGACCGGATCGAACTGGTCGCGCGCATCCGTTATCACTCGCGCTCGCATATCAATCTGCTGCAGCGCGACGAGGCATATCGCGCGCTGCGCGAATCGCAGCAGCAACTGCTCGAAGCCAACCTCGAGTTGCGGCGGCTCACGCATTCCGACGGCCTGACCGGCTTGTCGAACCGCCGTTACCTCGACGAGTATCTCAGCGCCGAATGGCGCCGCGGCGCACGTGACCAGAGCGAAATGTCGTTCCTGATGATCGACGTCGACAACTTCAAGCTCTACAACGACACGTATGGCCACGTGGCAGGCGACGAAGTGCTCAAGCAGATTGCCGCAACTGTGGAAGCCTGCCTCGGCCGTCCTGGCGACCTGGCCGCGCGCTTCGGCGGCGAAGAGTTTGCGGTGGTGCTGCCGGGGACGCCGCTCGGAGGCATACGCACCCTCGCGGAAAAGATTCGCAGCCAGGTGGAGGCGTTACAGGTGCCACACGCGAATTCGTCGACGGGGCAATATGTGACGATCAGTATCGGCGGGGCATCCGTTGTTCCAAGCGCAGAGTCGCCGATGACTTCATTGATCGAGGCAGCGGATCTGGCCTTGTACAAGGCGAAGCGCGACGGCAAGAATCTGGTGGTGCTGACGGGGGATTGATACGGTGGTGGGCAACGGCCTCACCACCTTCGGCGTGTTACTTCACCGTCTGGATGACTTCGAAGCCTTCGAATTCAGGGTGCCCGAGATACAACGAACGGGTTTCCCCTCCTGCGTTGCGGTGCGCCGCGCGGAATGCATCCGAACTGGTCCAGCCTTCGAATGCCGCATGATCGGCCCAGACCGTGTGGCTGGAATACAGCACATGGTCCTCTTTCCGCGGCCCTCGCAGCAGATGAAATTCGATGAAGCCCGGCACGTCTTTCAGATGCGTGTCCCGGCTCGTCCAAAGCGTTTCGAACGCGCTCTCTGAACCGAGAGCGACTTTGAAACGGTTCATCGCGATGTACATGATGGATTCCCTCGGATCGGACGCGGTTTCGTAGCCCATTGCACGCATGCGTGGACAACAAGCCGTAAGAAGCGGACCCAGAAACGGGCTCGCCGCGCCAGCTGACCAGCGTGCCGTGAGCCCGCAAGCGCCGCGCAGCGCCTCCCCTGTGGGGGTGGCTAGCTGCGCGGGATCGACGGAGCGATCAGGAGGCGTTAACCGCGTCCTTGAATGCCTTGCCGGCGACGAACTTGACCGTCTTGGCTGCGGCGATCTGGATTTCCGCGCCGGTTGACGGATTACGGCCGACGCGCGCTGCGCGCGAACCGGTCGAGAAGGCTCCGAAGCCGATCAGCTGAACGGTTTCGCCCTTGGACACTGCGCTCGTCACCGCTTCGATGATCGCATCGATCGACTTGCCGGTGGCCGTTTTGCTTTCGCCCGTCGCAGCCGCAACTGCGTCAATCAGTTCCTGCTTGTTCATTGAACATCCCTTTCTGTATTGATAGAACCAGCGCCTTCAAACAGCGCCAGACCCGCCACCCTACCTCATCCAGGCGCTTCTGCGCAAACCCCCGGACCCTTGATTGCCCGGCCGCACGCGCCTTCAGCAGGTTACGACAGGCCGGCGGCCGGCTCAGTTCCCAGCTTCCGGAAGCCCTGTTCAGGGGCATCTGGACACCTTGGAGGCGGCCGGGGTGCGCTGCCAGGCCACCTTGCATCACGTCGTGAAAGCGCGTCACACCGGGATTTTCGGCGTTGTTTAGTGGGTTTTCGCCGAAGTTCCGCGCTGCACAGCCTTACCCCGTCTTACACCAACAAGCCGCCAGCCGGGCCGCCGTGAGGCGTCCGGCGAGGTTTCGCACCGTCCCGAAGACGCAGCCCCGGTCAAATTGCCAAGTAAAATAGTCGAATAAACAGTTTTATAACGGGTTCATAAAAGGTTGCAGTGTGGTTCAACAACAGCAGGGTTTCCTTCTGACCCGACATTGGCGCGACACGCCGGCTGGCACAGAAGTCGACTTCTGGCTGGCGACCGCGAGCGGTCCGCACCACTTGCGCCTGCCGCCCCAGACGTCGGTGGCGTTCATTCCGGCCGAGCAGCGCGAGCTCGCCGAACGGGTATTACGCAACGAACGCCAGTTCGAACTCCGCCCCCTCGCCCTGAAAGATTTTCATCAGCGTCCGGTTCTTGGGTTGTACTGCCGTCAATATCGCCAGTTGCTCAAGCTCGAAAAGCAGTTGAAGGAGTATGGCGTCGACGTCTACGAGGCGGACATCCGTCCGCACGAACGCTATCTGATGGAGCGCTTTATCACGGCGCCGGTCTGGTTCGGCGGCGAGCCGGATGGCGAAGGCCGCTGGCTCAACGGGGAGATGAAGCCGGACACCGCTTATCGTCCGGCGTTGAAGCTGGTCTCGCTCGATATCGAAACCACCGCGCACGGCGAGTTGTATTCCATTGCGCTGGAAGGCTGCGGGCAACGTCAGGTGTATATGCTGGGCCCAGCCAATGGCGATGCCAGCGGGCTCGACTTCGATCTCGAGTATTGCGAGAGCCGTGCGCGGTTGCTGGAGAAACTCAACGAATGGACCGAACGGCACGATCCCGATGGGATCATCGGCTGGAATCTGGTGCAGTTCGATCTGCGGGTCCTGCAGGAGCATTCGCAGCGTTATGCCGTACCGCTGCGCCTCGGGCGTGGCGGCGACGTGATGGAGTGGCGTGAACACGGCGGCAAACAGAACCATTTCTTTGCCGCGGCGGCCGGGCGTTTGATCATCGACGGCATCGAAGCGTTGCGCTCCGCGACCTGGAGCTTTCCAAGCTTCAGCCTCGAATATGTGGCGCAGGAGCTGCTGGGCGAAGGCAAGGCTATCGACAATCCGTATCAACGCATGGCGGAAATCGATCGCCGCTTCGCCGAAGACAAGCCAGCGCTCGCACGCTACAACCTGAAGGACTGCGAACTCGTCACGCGGATCTTCGCCAAAACCGAGCTGCTGACGTTCCTGCTGGAACGGGCCACGGTGACCGGGCTGGCCGCGGACCGCAGCGGCGGATCGGTGGCCGCCTTCACGCACCTGTATATGCCGCTGATGCACCGTCAGGGCTATGTGGCGCCCAACCTCGGCGAGATTACCGAGGAAGCCAGCCCCGGTGGCTTCGTGATGGATTCGCAGCCCGGTCTTTACGACTCCGTGCTGGTGCTCGACTATAAAAGCCTCTATCCCTCGATCATCCGCACGTTTCTGATCGATCCCGTGGGGCTCGTAGAGGGAATGAACAACCCCGATGAAAGCGCGTCCATCGTAGGCTTTCGCGGTGCGCGTTTCTCACGCAGCAAGCACAGTCTGCCCGCTATCGTGAGTCAGATCTCGCTAGGGCGCGAAGCCGCAAAACGGCAAAAGAACAAACCGCTGTCGCAGGCGCTAAAGATCATCATGAATGCGTTTGCCGGCGTGCTGGGATCGAGCGGCTGCCGCTTTTTCGATCCACGGCTCGTGTCGTCCATTACGATGCGCGGCCACGAGATCATGCATCGCACTCGCGAGCTGATCGAAGCGAGAGGCTACCAGGTCATCTATGGCGACACCGATTCCACCTTCGTGTGGCTAAAGCGGGCGCGCTCCGAGGAACAGGCGGCGCAAATCGGCCGCTCGCTCGTCAAATACGTGAACGAATTCTGGCGCGAGCACCTGCAGCAGACGTTCGGTCTTGAGAGCTCGCTTGAATTGCAGTTCGAGACGCACTACCAGCGCTTTCTGATGCCGACCATCCGCGGCGCCGAACAAGGTAGTAAAAAGCGCTATGCGGGACTCGTCGCCAAACCGGACGGCAGCGAGGAAATGGTCTTCAGGGGACTCGAGACCGTGCGCACCGACTGGACTCCGCTCGCCCAGCAATTCCAGCGGCAGCTCTATCTGCGCATCTTCAAGCGGCAGCCGTATCAGGACTTTGTGCGTGACTACGTCGAACGCACCGTGACTGGAGAGTTCGACGAGTTGCTCGTGTATCGCCGGCGACTGCGCCGCAATCTCGAGGAGTATCGACGAAATGTGCCGCCGCATGCGCGCGCTGCGCGGATGGCCGACGAGTTCAACCAGCGGCAAGGACGGCCTCTGCAGTATCAGAACGGCGGCTGGATCACGTATGTGATGACGGTGGCGGGTCCCGAACCGCTGGAGACCCAGCGTTCCGCGATCGACTACGACCACTATCTGACGCGCCAGCTACAACCGGTAGCCGACGCGATTCTGCCGTTTATGAACGACGATTTTGCTACCTTGATGACAGGGCAGAAAGAGTTGTTTTAACAGGAGTGGCAGATGAGACCCGCCACGTTTGATCGGGATGCGACGGCGTACCTCTCACCGCCACGCCAGAATCGGCCACGCCGCTTGCCCTGCGTAAGTCCGCAACGCGGCGTCGGGATTCACCGCGTGTGGCCTCGTCACCTTCTGCAGCAGCGGCAAGTCGTTGCGCGAGTCGGAGTAGAAACTCGCACCGTCGAGGTTTTCGTGGCCGGCGCTCAACCACTCGTCAAGTCGAATGACCTTGCCCTCGCGATACGTCAGCGTGCCACGCGTACCGCCCGTGTACGTTCCGTTGTCCGCCGCCAGTTCGATCGCAAGCACCTCGGCGATCCCCAACCGCGCCGCGATCGGACGCACAAGGTGGTCACCGGAGGCGGAGATCACCAGCAGCCTGTCGCCCTGCATGCGGTGCCCGTCGACAGTGCGGCGCGCATCGCCATAAATGCGCGGCTCGATGACTTCGTCGACGAATGCCTCGACGAGCAACGCCACTGCGCTGACCGTACGCCCTTTGAGCGGAGCGAGGCTAAAAGCCATGTAATCTTCCATGGCCAGTTTGCCCTCGCTATAGGCGCTCATCAGCGCATCGTTTTCACGCATGAATGAAGCCCGGTCCACCCAGCCGAGCGAGCACATCCGCTCGCTCCACAGGCTCGCGCAGTCACCGTTGATCAGCGTCTCGTCAAGATCGAAAATCGCCAAAGCCATCGAATTGCCTTTGAGTGAATGGATTCAGGTCGTCAGGGATGTCGCAGCAGGAATCGAGACCTTGCCCGTTTCCACCGAGTCGAACAGCGCCTGGATTCGCGCCGCTTCGGCAGCAGACGGTTTCAGCGCCAGCGCAAAGCCGACGAAAACCGCGAAGTTCGCGATCAGGCCGACAATGCCGCTTGTCAGCGAACCGAGCCAGGGCACATCGTCCGGATAGATCGCGGTTAGCACGATTGCAATCGCGATGCCTACCAGCATGCCGGCAATCGCCCCTTGCTTGTTGCCGCGCCGGGAGAATATGCCGAAGAACAATGGTACGGCGAGCTGAATGATGCCCTGATAGGAAATCTGCGCCAGCAGTTGCAGGCGGCTGTAGTCGAACGTCAGATAGGCGAGCACCGCCGCCGCGACGATGAACACGATCATGCCGGCCTTTGCCAGCACCGTCAGTTGACGGTCGCTGCGCGGCCTCGTCCAAGTTGCCAGGTCGTTCGCGAACTGGGTGCCGCATACCTGCACGCAGCCGTCCACGTGGCCGATACTCGCCGCCAGCACAATCACGATCGAAATCGCCAGCATCCACGGACCGCCCACGTCGAAGAGCGCCAGGAACCAGCCGTGCTGCGGATCCGCTGCCACCTTGGGGTCGCCGCTCGCGGCAGCCGCGAAGAGCAT
Organism: Paraburkholderia sp. GAS206C; assembly: GCF_050435645.1. Taxonomy (NCBI): domain Bacteria; kingdom Pseudomonadati; phylum Pseudomonadota; class Betaproteobacteria; order Burkholderiales; family Burkholderiaceae; genus Paraburkholderia; species Paraburkholderia sp. GAS206C. Next base: position 50,645 of record NZ_JBNDKR010000014.1, read on the forward strand.
CAGGATGCAATAGAACCCGCCCACCAGCAGCATTGTCAGCAACGTGCCCTTCTTGACTGCGCGCACACCGCTTGCCGTATAGATGCGCTGGAAACTCATCGGCCAGCACATCGAGCCGATCACGCCCGTGAAAATCAGGCTAAACATGTACCACGGCCCATAAGTCGAGTGCGTACCGCCTGGAATGATCAACATTTTGGGCGGCAACTGCGACAGGTGGGAGTACGAAGTTTGCGCACCGGACAGCAGGACCAGACAGAGCGCCGCACACAGCACATAGGCAATCATGCCCTGAAACATGTCGGTCATGATGAGCCCGCGCATGCCCATGCTCACGGTCCAGTACTGGCGAATCAGAACGATGACCACGCCGGCAATCAGGCAGCTCGTCACCGTCCACTGTCCGAAACTCGCGAACTGGAACAGCGTTGCCAGCGCCTGGATGCCCATGACGACCCATGGGAACACCGAGATGATGCCGATCAGCGAAGCAATGCGCTTCACTGCTGGGCTGTTATAGCGCATCCCAAGCAGATCGGGCTGCGTGGTCAGATTAAAGCGCTTGCCCCAGGTCCAGGCGCGATTGGCCATCAGGTACATTGCGGTCACGCCCAGGGTGGCGTACACCATGCCATAGAAACCCAGCACGCCACCCACTGAAAGCGCGAAGAACGCCGTAAACGTCGAGCCCGGCCACCACGAGTTCGTATAGCTCATCGCGATGAACCAGGGGCCATAGGACCGGCCGCCGACCGCATAGTCCGAGAAACTGGTGCTTTTGCGATTGGTGGCATAAAGCACTGCGATCATCAGGACGAGAAAGACCCCGATCATCCCGAAGGTAATGTAGAGATCACTACCGCCGCTAAACTTAACCATTTGGATTTCCCTCCTCGGGAAGTTCACCGTTGACGCTCTCAACAATGTAGAGCGCCCACACACCCAGTCCGGCGAGAACAGCGTTGCTCACCCAGTAAAAGATCGGCAACGGAATCCCTGCGACGAGCGCAGCGCTGCCGCTGACGCTCAGGTAGAACGGCGGGAATAACGCCATCGCCAGCAAGAGCAGGAAATACGCGCCGAACACGATCCTTCGTGTCGACCGGGGGTCTACTTTGATAGCGTCTTTCATCGATTCCACCTCCGCACAAGTGACAGATTGACAAGGTGACTGCTGGCATACGGAGGGCGGAGCGTTGCGGCTCTTACTGGTGCACTCGCACCGCCTTAGTGATTCGTATACCTAACAATTCATGAGATTGGTGCATCCGTAAATCCAGGCTGACTTGAGTGAACAACTGAACTGCCAAAACTGGTGCAACTTCGCAGGTACTATCGATTTCCAGGCTTCATCCGGGTGCTTCGCTTTCTTCGGCGCGTTGCGAGCGGACGGGTCGCCCTGGCTGGTTACGCCTGTCGCAACCAGAGTTCCCAGCGGGAGTCATGCATGATCGCGCGGGCCCGCATGTGTTTCCAGACACCATATTTGTAGAAGTCGAAGTCGATTTGCGACACCGCACGCTGGACCATGGCCCACGTGGACCACTTGAGATCCGCCAACGCCTTGTTGACCGCGATCCGCGCCAAAGTCTGCGGCGTCACGCGTCCGAAATACTCCTCGATCAGGGCCGACTCCATGTCCGGTGTGAAAAACATCTCGCCGAACCACAGCGCCAGCTCGTAATGGGGATCGTTGTTCGACGCATACTCGAAGTCGACGAGCCGGACCGCTCGCTGATCGTTCAACATGAAATTGCCGGCGAGCGTGTCGTTCATGCAGGGCTTCAGATCGATTCCTGAGCTTTGCAGCGCCGTGCGTGCGCGCTCGAACTGCCGGCACAGCCAGACATGGTCGGGCGGCGTGGGCGCGCTCAAGGCGGCAACCTGCCGCTGGTGTTCATCGATCATGTCGAACACTGTCTTGGTTTGAATCAATGGCGGCTGGTCGTTGAACGCCTTGAGCGCACGCAGCGCGTTATGGCGTACGTCGTGCTCGAGAAAATCGCGGTTCGACGAGGCTTTCCATCCTTCCATGAACTCGAATACCTCAACGCCCAGTCCCTCCAGAAAGGCGAACACCGGCGCACCGTAACCCGTATTGGCGGCCTTGAGACTGGCATCGTGAGCGGTGCGCCGATCGACGAACATCTCGGTGCCCTGCCCCGGCACCTTGACGAAATAGGCCGTCGACGCCCCTTCCACCTCGACCCGCCAATTGGCATTTGAAATGCCGCCGCCCACCGGCGCATAGCCGACCGTCAGGCTGCGCCACGCAGGAATAGCCTTGAGCGCCGCCTCGATCTGGTGTTCCCCGGCGGTTGTAGCCTGTCCTAACCGCTTCATGATGCGACTCCATGAAGTTGCCGCAACCAGGCTTCGAACCGTGCGTCCTGCACGCTTTGCCGGCAACGCAGCAGTGTCCATTGTCCGAGCTTGGTGAACTCCACCTGACGCTCCGAGGTGGCGCCAGACCAGCTTGCCGATAGCGTGCAGAGCCAGTCGTCGACCAGTGCGTACAGGCGGCAGCGCGCATAATCGGCCTCCTCGCAGCGGCCCGCCCAAGCCGCGATGCCCGCGCGCCACTCATCTTCGAACTGGAACAGGTCGTTGAGCGTCGTCGCCACGTCGTACCACGGGTCGAAGCACCCGCCGCGGTCGAAGTCGATCAGGCTCAGTTGTCCCTGCGGTCCGATCATGACATTGCTGGCAATGCCATCGCCGTGAATCGGCACGTGTCGCGTTTCCCCGGATTGCAAGGCCGCGCAGGCGAGATCGACACACTCATCGAGCCACGCGGCATCTGCAGGCAGCGAGACCCCGTCACGCTCGCACAACGACCGCAGCCGCTGAATGTCCTCGCGCGGCGAGCGTAAAAAATCAGGCACGGGTCCTCGATGGACCTTGCGCTTGAGCGCCCACAGCGCTTGCAGGCGATCCGGGGCGGTCAGATCATCGACGCGCGCCCATTTCCACCCGGGGCGAGGCAGCGCGTCGAACAACAGGACGCCACGCTGCGCATCGACGAGCCGCACACCCGGCGCTGCGCCTGCTTCGGCCGCACAGCCGCTGGCCCGCCCGCTGCGCGTGACGTCGATCAGCGGACTCATGTCGTCGTAGAGCACTTTCGCGTAGTAGCGCTGATCCCCGGTGCTGACAGTAAAGCCCGCCCACTCCGTTGCCAGCCGCATGGGCGAAGCAATCGCAGCGGTGCCCGCTTCAAGCGTAAGCGTGCCTGAGAAACCAGCCGCGTGCAGAGCCTCGAGTAGTCGCCGCGATTCGGCAGTGTGCGTGTCCACAGCGGTTCCTTAGCGTCGGACGGGTGGTTGGGTGCAGATGCGATACAGCAGCGCGGTCAACACACGCAAGCCGTTTCGCAGATCCTGCTCGGCAGTAAATTCAGCTTCGTTGTGCGATACCCCGTTGCTGCTCGGCACAAAGATCAGGCAGGTGGGATAAACGTGACTCATGCTGATCGCGTCGTGTCCCGCCACCGTCACGCTGTTGCCCACGGGCAGGTCCAACTGGGCCGCGGTGTCGTGGGCGAGGTCCGATAATTCACGGTCGAGCGTCAGTGGCGAGCGCAGCCGTTTCTCCTCGACATCGACACGAGTACCCGTCAGTTTCGCGATGTGCTCGAGCGTGAGCTGAAACTGCTCCGCCGTTTCCTGCAGGCGTTCGACCGACTGCGAGCGAAACTCGATCAGCAGTGTGGCCCGTGACGCGACGACATTCGGCGAGTTCGGATACACATCGAGCCGTCCGACTGAACTGTGCATGGCCAATCCATGCGGTTCGGCTGCGGCGCGCACCGCTACGACCGCGTGTGCCGCGGCCAGCAGCGCGTCGCGCCGCTGCGCCATGGGAGTCGGACCCGTATGGTTCTGTTCGCCGTCGAAACGCACCCGCCATTTGAGCGCGGCCCAGGTCTCGCGCACCACGCCGATCGCAAGCTTGCTGCTCTCGAGCCCCGAGCCCTGTTCGACGTGCGTTTCCACATACGCCGCGACACGGATGTCAGGCACCCAGTCGCCGCGATAGCCGATCTTCTCGAGAGCCGCCTGCAACGAAATGCCTCGTTCGTCCCGGCAGGCGAGCGCCTGCCCGAGCGGCATCGCCCCCGTGTAGACGCTGCTGCCGGTCAGACTGGGCTGGAATCGTGCGCCCTCCTCGTTGGTCCAGTTGACCACGCATAAATTGCAGGCGGGCCGTTCGCCGCGCCGGCGGATCTGCCGCGCGAGACTCGCGATCGCCACCGCTGCGGCCAGCACGCCATAGACGCCGTCGAAGCGGCCCGCGCTGGGCTGACTGTCGAGGTGCGAACCGCACAGCACATACGGCGCGTGTTCGTCGAAGGTCAATAGTCCGAAGATATTGCCAACCGCATCAACCCGCACGTCGAAGCCGCGCTCCTTCAGCCAGTTGCAGAAGAGGTCGCGCACGCGGCCGTCCTCTTCCGATGCCGCAAGCCGATGCAGACCGCCACCGGCCGTCGCGCCGATCAACGAGCTTTCCTCGAACAGGGCGGCGAACCCAGCCAGATCCGCCTCGTCCGGAAGCAGCAACTCAGGGGTGGAGAACGTCGACATCGTCGTGCTCCATGCGGGTTGCGAACTCGTCGGATAAAGGGCGATTCGTCACGAGTGTGCTGATCGCGCTGAAGGGCAAAGTATTGATGAAGGTGCGGTGGCCGAACTTGCCGTCATCCGCGAGAATCACGCTGCGCACGCAATGCTTCACAAGCGCTCTGCGCAGCAGTGCCTCCGATTCTTCGTAGTCCATCAGACCCAGTTCGAGATCGATACCACCTATGCCCATGAATGCAATGTCGTAGTGAAACTGGCGGGCAAATTCAAGCGTGTGCGGGCCGATCAGAGCATTGTCGTTCCGGCGCACATCGCCGGGCGTCACCAGCACCTGGTTGTCGCTCTGGTGCGTCAGAAGCTGGGCGATATCGAGTGAGTTGGTCACCACCTTCAGGTTCGCAAACGACGTCAACCGTTGCGCGAGCGCCAGCGTGGTCGTGCCGGTATCCAGAAACACGGCCATGCCCTCCTGGACGATCTGCATGGCACAACCGGCAAGCGCTACCTTGGCCTGCGTCTTGATGCGATTGCGTACCTGCAGCGGCTGTTCCTCATTGAGCCGCGGCAGAATGGCGCCGCCATGCACGCGGCGCAGTTTCCCCTGACCTTCGAGAAACTTGAAATCACGGCGAATCGTCTCCTCAGATACTCCGAAGGACGTGGCCAGATCAATCGATTTAACGCGCTGCTGCTGACTGAGAAGCCGCACGATTTCATCGAGCCTTGGCTGGTTGAGCATAGTGCAAAGTTTCCGTGGCACCCGATGTGCCGAAAAAGGGTTTGAGTCCAGGCCTACGTCGCGACGCCTCATGCGGCGTGCGCGACGCTTCAGCCCGCGAGCATTGCGGGCAGTCGTTGGTCCCATGGCGCGATCGCCTCGAAAGCGGCGCAGAACTGCAACACGTCCGCATCCGCGAAGCGTGGCCCGACAACCTGCAAACCAATCGGCAGCCCACTCTTGCTCCAGCCACATGGCAGGTTAGCAGCGGGGTTGCCCGAGAGGTTGAATGGATAAGTAAACGGCGTCCAACGGGCCCAGGGAACAGGGCTGCTATCCGTCGCGGGATATTGAGGCGGTGCGGTGCTGTCGGCGTCGAACGGGAGAATCGGCACCGTCGGCGTAATCAGCAGATCGTACTGTTCGAACAACGTGTGGACCTGACTCGCGAATGCCGCACGTTGCTGCATCGCCGCGAGATAGGTCGCCAGACTGAAGTCTTTCGCACGCTCGATGAGTGCGGCAAAGCCCGGGTCCAGCCGGTCCATCTGCTGTCCCAGCGATTTTCCATAGGCAATGCCGCGTCCGCCTGCCCACAGCGCTTCGAAGACAGGCAGCGGGTCTTGCCAGGGCAACACTTTCTCTTCCACCGCGACGGGCAGTTGCCCGGCGATCAGGCGCACTGCATCGCCCACCGCCTTTGCCACCTGCGTATCGACGGGCGTGCCGAATAGCGTTGGACACCAGGCGAGCCGCAACGGCCGCAGCGGTTCGTCGCAGCGTGCGTAGAACGATTCGGCTGGCGCTGGCAATGCCTGATGATCGAGCGGGTCCGGACCAGAGAGGATATCGAATAACAGCGCGCTGTCGCGCACCGTGCGGGTAATCGGACCCGCGTGGCTCAGCATTTCGGTGGCCGACCACGGCCAGGTGGGAATGCGTCCGAGCGTACCCTTCAATGCGAACACGCCGCAAAAGGAGCCTGGAATTCGCACCGAACCGCCGCCATCCGAGCCTAGCGTTGCCGGAACCATCCGGGCAGCGACAGCGATCGCCGAGCCGGAACTCGAACCGCCGCTGGTCAGCGCAGGATTCCATGGATTGCGTCCATTGCCGAATACGCGCGAAATGCTTGAGCCCGTCCAGCCGAACTCGGTGGTCGCGGTCTTGCCGACCATGATGGCGCCGGCCGCCTTGAGTCTTGCGATGATCGGCGCATCCTGTTGCGGTACCTGGTCAAGCGCGGTGAGCGAACCGCGCGTGGTGCGCAGCCCCTGCGTCGAAAACAGATCCTTGATGCCGAACGGAATGCCGTGCAGCGGACCGCGGAACCGCCCGGCCGCGGCTTCCTCGGCGAGCGTTTCCGCGTAGTCGCGCGCCGCTTCGGTGTAGACGTCGCCAAAGGCGTGCAATGTGGAATTGTGGGTTTTAATGGCTGCGAGGCTTGCCTCCAGCAGTTCGACGGGCGTCAGGGCGCCTGATCTGATCTGCCTGGCGGCGTCAACCACGCACGGCATGGCGGTCACTTCCGTATCGTCCGACATTAAAACCCCTGGCAGCCAAGTGTTGCAGCGATGGCGCCATTTCCACAAATCAAAAACCGGGTGTCAAGATAAAAATGTTGGAAATGTTGGAAATGTTGACTTATGCGGGATGGCTGGAAGGGGTGGAATGGCCGGTGAGCGTTACGCGAAGCGCTGCGGTGAAGTAAAGACAAAAGCGCCGGTAGCGGCCCAATCAGGCCAGATCTACCGGCGCAACTTGCGAGCCTGAGGTAATCAGGCGAGTCGGTGCCGCTCACGCATCCAGATACGCCACCTCGCCGTGCAATGCGGTATCGAGGCCCCGCTGCTCCGCAGCCGCGTCGAGCTTGACCGCCGTCACGCGATCGATCAGCCACAGCATCGCCCACGTGAACACAAAGGCCCACACGCCGGAGACGATCACCGCGACGCACTGCTTGACGAAGAACGCTCCGCCGCCGAGCAACAGACCATCCGCGCCATTGGGATTCCATGCCTTCGACGCAAACACGCCGAGCAGCACCGTACCGATCAACCCTCCCACGCCGTGCACACCCCATACGTCGAGCGCATCGTCGAGACCGAGGCGGTTTTTGAGCGCAACCGCGTAATAGCAGATCAGGCCAGCCGCAATCCCGATCACCGCGGCCGTGCTCGGCGATACATAGCCCGCTGCGGGTGTGATGGTCGCGAGGCCCGCTACTGAGCCGGTCAACAGGCCGACAAACTTGGGTTGCCGCGCATTGAGCCATTCGATCAGCAGCCACGTGACAGCCGCAAACGATGCTGCAATATCGGTGTTCAGAAAGGACGAAGCCGTGATCGCATCGACACGCAACTCGGAGCCGGCGTTAAAGCCGTACCAGCCGAACCACAGCAGACCCGTGCCCAGTGCGATCAGCGGCACGTTATGCGGCTTGTGCGACATCACATGGCGGCGTCCCACGTACAGCACCGAAGCTAGCGCGGCAAACCCGGCCGTGTTGTGCACCACGATCCCACCGGCATAGTCGAGCACGCCCCACTTCGCAAACAGTCCTTCCGGACTCCAGACCATGTGCACGAACGGGAAGTAAACCAGCACGAGCCAGCCCGTGAGGAACAGAAAATACGCCTTGAAGGTCACGCGATTCGTAAAGGCGCCGGTGATCAGCGCCGGCGTGATGATGGCGAACATCATCTGATACGCGATGTGAACGACGAGCGGAATGCCCGCATCGTTGCCCGTGTACATCGTCTGCAACGTCACACCATGCAGGAATGCATAGTAAGTCGGGTCGCCGATGATGCCGTGCCACGTCGGCCCGAAGCACATCGAGTAACCGAATGCGAACCAGAGGACCGTCGTCCATGCAAGCGAAATGAAACTTTGCATCATGATCGACAGCACGTTCTTGCGTTCGACCAGACCGCCGTAGAAGAACGCGAGGCCAGGCGTCATGAGCATGACGAGGCTCGCGCACAGCAGCATGAAGGCCGTATTGCCGACGTTGATCGGCAGGGATGCGGGAAGCACAGCTTGTCTCCTTGAATGTCGTCGTGCGAAATGAGCGGGCAAACCTGGGCGGCCGCGTGCCGCAGCCCTTTCATCTCGCGTTTTAGCGGCTGTCGAAAAATAGTCCTCGCCCGGCGGCGGCGCAATACGCGCGAGCGCTATTGCCGGATTCAGCAGGTCGATATGAGCACGCCGGCAGGCGGCTGCGTGAAGATGGACGGGGGGTAAACCACAGTGTCGAATCTGGCGCACAAACGGAAAACACGCACGCAGCTACGTGATTTCCTTTCGTCATGACAGCTATCTCGCTGCCGGTCTTCACTGCAAGCCCATGCCGGTGCAAACTGGGCACCGTTCCATCACTTTAGGGAGAGCAGCATGTTCGCGATGCAGTATTCACACCGCTTGCCCGCCGACTACGACACGCAGATCATCCGCGAGCGCGCGGCCACGCGCGGCCCGCTTTGGGACGACACAGAAGGCTTGATCTGCAAGGCGTTCGCGCTGCAGGAACGCAACCGCAATGGCGCGACGGGCAACGTCTACGCCTCCGTATACCTTTGGTCGGACCCGGACGCGGCCGTCCGTTTTCTGATGGGTGAGCGTTTCCAGGCGGTCATCGATGCGTTCGGCCGTCCGCAGATCGAGACGTGGTTGCCGCTGGACGCGCGGCGCGGCAGCGCGCAGCAGGCGCTATCGATCTACCGCGAGGAACGGGTGCTGAGTGCAGCGACGGATCGCAAGGCGTTGCACGCCGCGGAGATCGAACTCAATCGGGAGATCGCGGCCCGTCCCGATACGGTCGCAGTGTGGTCGGCATTCGATCTGGATGCCTGGCGCCTGATCCGCTTCACTGTCTCGTCGGCGCCGGCCGATGCGGCCCGCAACGGCGACGTCTACGATGTGCTGCACCTTGCCCAGCCGGGAATCAGCCGCCTCCCGCGATGACGTCGACCGCCCGCTGAACAGCGGCGGCAATCTGTTCGCTGGTTGCCTCGGTGGGCACCGCACGGGCCAGCGTGACGCCTCCGGCCAGCAGCGACAGTAGCACCCAGGCACGCGCCTCACGCTCGGCATCCGTGCCTTCCGGCAAACCCGCGGCGACCGCTTTCATCACCCCTTGCAGTTCGGTTTCGTAGGCGGCGCGCGACGCTGGGTCGGCCCGCTCGATTTCCACGGACAGGCTCGGCAGCGTGCAGGCGTCTCCCAGATCGCAGGTCCGCTTGTATCCCATGTAAAACGCAGCAAACGTTCGAAGCCAGCCCTTGCCGTGCTCGGCGCGCAAGCCTTCCACCGCCTGCCGCAGTTCGCGCAACCCCTCTGCCACCGCCGCGCCGAAGGCTTCCGCCTTGGAGCGGAAATGGCCATAGAACGCGCCGTGGGTCACCCCCGCTTCGCGCGCCAGGCCGTCCACGCCGACCCCACCGTAGCCTTGCTTGCGAAACCCGCGTCCAACCGCCTCGACTATCCGGGCACGGCTTTCTTCCTTGTGCCCTCGGGCATAGCGCGCCATCCAGTTCTCCTTTTACATGACGATCGTCACATAATTCTTGATTAAATTACGATCCCAATATAATTTACTGGGGAAGCGCTGGCAACCGCCGGCGTGTTCTTCGAGGAGACTCATATGCCTTTGCTACGCATTACCCACCAACGCGGCGCGTTCACCACTGCGCAGAAAGCCCAGCTTGCCGAGGAACTCACTGCCGCCATCCTCGTGGCGGAAGTCGGCGCAGATACGCCCGCCGGCCGTGCGGTCGCCTATGTGCTGTTCGACGAGGTCGACGCGCGGACCTCGTGGTACGTCGGCGGCAAGCCCGATCTCGATCCGCCCAAAGGCGGCCGCTTTCTCTTCGACGTGGTGTATCCGCTCGGCGCTGCCCGGCAAGTGGACAAAACCGCCTTGCATGGACAGATCAACGCCATCGTTGCCCGCACTCTTGATGTCGACGGCACGTTTCCGCAGCGCGGCGGCGACTGGGTGCTGATCCATGAAGTGCCGGACGGCAACTGGGGGGCGAGCGGGCAGACGATCGGCATTCGAGAGATCAACGAGGTCGCGGGCGGGACGCCGGAGCGCGCCGAATACTTCGAGCCGTTCCTGGCCGCGCAGAGACGCATGCACGAAGCGCACGGCTATCCGGAGCAGGCTCAGCGTCCCTGACCGCCCGGAACGCAAATGGCCGTTACCACATAGGCCGGTCCCACCATTCAAAGGTGCTTGTCAGTTCTCTAATTAGGATTACAGATCATGCGACTTTCGAGTGGACGACCAGACGCAGACCGAGGTGCTCTTCGGCAGGTTGACGCAAGGCGGCGTCATCACCACGCCAACGTAGGCGCCGGATCGACCGAGCTCCTGTTCGTCCCGGGGAGTGTGTTGATCAAAAGCGGCAACGAGGTGCTCGGCGCAATCGGCGTGAGCGGGTCACCGCTCAGCACCGACGACGAACGTTGCGCCGCGGCGGGCTCTGCGCAAATACAGACTGCGCTGTCGGGCGCATCGCAGTAGCGGTACCTGCCTACTCCGCCGCCATGGCTTCCGGTGCCTTGGCGGGCACCCGGCTTGCGCGTGTCAAACGCCGGGTGCCCCATTGCACGCACATCGCAAGCAAGGCCCCTTCAGCAAACGTAAGCAACGGCGCCTGATGCGGCAGCATCCACACTAGGAACAGGCAGAACGCAGCGAAAGCGAAGCGTCCCAACACCATCCCGCGCAGCAACGAAACGACAAAATCCGCGCCATGAGCGCGCTGCGACGATACCGACAGCACGATCCCCAGCAATGGAAACACCGCGAGCAGGCCGCTCCATGTGGGGCCGACGCGCGCCGACACAGACGTCACCAGTAGCGTGAGCGCCATCCCCGCCAGCATGCGACTCATGAGATCGGTGCGCGTCAGCGGCGCGCCGGCTGCAACGGCGGCGCTGCGCGGCAGAAACGACTGTCCGAACAGCGTGGCCGCCAGCGCAACGCCGAGCGCCCACATTGGCGAGGCGGGCAAATACGAGAGAGCAGAAGCCGCCGCCAGCCAGGTGAGGAGCCCCGCCGCTAACGCCCACGGCCAGGCACGCGAGCGGCAGGTCCATGCATAGGCAAAATTGAACGCTTCGGAAGCGAGGATGGCCGACAGCGAGAGCGTGGCCGCATGCGCGCCGAATAACGGCCCGTGTGCAAGAACCAGCAGAAAGAGGATCGGGCCTGCTACGACCGGCAGTCCTGCCAGCCAACCCGCGATGGATGGCCCCCACCACTTGCCCGACATCGAGACGATTAACAGAAAAGCGGGGACCAGCGTGAGCTTGAGTGCAAGCATGACGGCATCGGACGGGTATAAAGCCGGATCTTACCAAACGCTTCCGCCAGGGCGCGCGCACGCGGGCCACATTCTCGGCCGCTGGGCATGCAATACTGCGCGTTCCCGTTTCATCGAACGACATCACCCCCGAAACCTGTTACGCAGACGATGCCCTATCCTTCCGTGATTTTCCGTCTCGCCACGGCCGCGCTGGTCGTGGCGGTTAGTGCCCAAAGCGCATTAGCGCAGCAGACCCCAGCAGCAACGATACCGGCCGCGGCGCAGCCCGCCGTCTCCGGCTACAGCCAGCCTTCCAAAGCGATCCTCGACGTGATGCTGGCGCCGTCTCTGCCCATTCCGGTCGTGGCGCCGAGTACCGACCGGGCGCTGCTGGTTACCTATCAGGAATATCCGTCCATCGCGCGGGTGGCGACGCCGTACCTGCGTCTCGCAGGCGTGCGAGTCGAACCCGCGAACCGCAGCCGGCACGACACGCCGGGCGGCTACGGCATTCCGGCGTGCGCGACGCACTTCGACCTGGTTCAGTTCGCGGACAGCGTCGCGCGACCGGTCGCGTTGCCGGCAGGCGTCTGCGCGACCCGTCCGCACTGGAGCGTCGACGGCAAGCGCTTCGCGTTCGAAAACGTGACGGCGCATTCAGTCGATCTGTGGGTCGGCGACGGTGTCACGGGCGCGGTTCACCGCATTCCCGGCGTCCAGCTCAACCCGATGTTCGGCGACGAACTGAACTGGATGCCTGACCAGACAACCCTGCTTGTGAAGCTGGTGCCTGCGCACAGCGGGCCGGCGCCCACCGCCGCCGAAGCAGCGGAGAGCCCGAGCATCCAGGAATCCGACGGCCGGCGCGGCCAAAGCAGCACTTACGAGGCGCGCGACACGCTGAACAGCGCCAGCGACGAAGCGCAGTTCGACTACTACGCAACCTCACAGCTTGCGCTCGTCGACGCCGGCACGGGCAAGGTCACGCCGCTTGGCGCGCCCGCGCTGTATGACGGCCTCGCGCCCGCGCCGGACGGACGTCATCTGCTGGTGACGACGATCCGGCGGCCCTATTCGTACGTGACGACCGCCGAACGCTTTCCGCACGATTACACGGTATGGGACATTTCGAATCGCGCGCATATCGCGACGCGTCTGATCACGTCGCGGCCTCTGGCGGACCGCGTTCCGGTTGCCGGTGTGCCGCTCGGGCCGCGCAGTTTTTCGTGGCGTCCGACCGAACCGGCCACGCTGATCTGGGCCGAAGCGCTCGACGGTGGCGACTGGAACGTCGACGTGCCGGAGCGCGACAAGGTGATGATGCTCAAGGCACCGTTCGACGCGGCGCCGCGTGAAGTGACGCGGCTGCATCAACGCTATGCCGGCGTTGCGTGGACCTCGCAGCCGGATCTCGAACTGCTCTCCGAGTACGACCACAACCGCCATTGGCAACGGACCTTCATGGTCGACGTCGACGCACCCCAGGTGACGCAACATCTGCTGTGGGACATGTCGAGCGACGAGCTATACGCCGATCCCGGCACGCCGGTGACCAAACCACTGCCGAACGGCTTCCGGGTGGTCCGGGTTGAGAACGGCGCAATCTTCCTCGACGGCGACGGCGCGTCGCCGGGCGGCAACCGGCCGTTCCTCGATCGGCTCGATCTCACGACGCTCAAGACCGAGCGTCTGTTCCGCAGTGACAAGGCAGCGCTCGAGCGGTTCGTCGCGTTCACCGGCGACGGTACCCAGTCGTTCCTGACGTGGCATCAGACGCCGAACGATCCGCCGAATCTGTTTGTCCGTACTCTCGGGGCCCAGGTCGGCGATGCGCCGGAGAGCGAAGCGCGCTATGCATCGAGCTCGACCGCGCTCACGCACCTCGTCGATCCGACACCGGTCGTGCGCCAGATCAAGAAGCGTCTCGTCAGATATAAGCGTGCGGACGGGCTCGACCTGTCGTTCACGCTGTATACGCCGCCCGGCTATCAGGAGGGCACTCGCGTGCCGGCGATCCTGTACGCCTATCCGCTCGACTACGCCGACGCGGCAACGGCGGGCCAGGTCAGCGGCTCCGAACAGACCTTCACGCGGCTGAGGGACTACCGGTTGATGCTGCTCGCCGGCTACGCGATCATCGACAACGTGTCGTTCCCCGTCATCGGCGACCCGAAGCGCGCCTACGACACCTACAACGAGCAGCTCGTCGCCGACGCCAAGGCTGCCGTCGATGAAGCGGTACGGCTGGGTGTGGTCGATCCGGACCGCATCGGCGTCACCGGCCACAGTCACGGTGCGCTGATGACCGCCAATCTGCTCGCGCATTCCGATCTGTTCCGCGCAGGCGTGGCGACGAGCGGTTCGTACAACAAGACGCTGACGCCGTTCGGCTTCCAGAACGAGCGACGCTCGGTATGGCAGGCGCAGGATGTCTATCTGAAGGTGTCGCCGTTCTTCTACGCAGACAAGCTGAAGACGCCGCTCCTGATCGTGCATGGCGAGGACGATGCCAATCCGGGCACGACGCCGTTGCAAGCGACGCTGCTGTATGAGGCGCTGCGCGGCAACGGCGGCACGACACGGCTCGTGATGCTGCCGCACGAGCCACACTGGTACACGGCGCTGGAATCGAACGAGCAGCTCGCGTATGAGATGCAGCGCTGGTTCGATCGCTACGTGAAGAATGCGCCGCCGCGTGCGGTTGCAGCACAGTCTGCCGCTCCGGCAGCGGATGCTTCGGGTGCGAAGGCGGGTGCAGCGCACGCTGAGTGAGGTAGGTTTTTGCCGTCTGCCTGCGATCAAGATCGCAAGCAGACGGTGGAAGACGACGCGGGTTTATTGGAAACCAACGCCTCCCGATACATTCAGGAAGCCTGACGATAATAAAGATTCTGCGGATGCCGTGCTTCCGCGAAGAAGAACCAGCGCTCTGCGACTAGCCCCGCATACTGCACCACGCACGCCGCACACAGTAGCCAGAGCGAATCCGCGATCGACGACACACTGCCGCCCAACGCGATTAGCACCACAGGCACCGCAAACGCCCCCAGCAGGAAGGTCCATTTGATACGTCGCAGCGTCTGCGGCGTTTTCCCGTGAAAGAACTCGCGCAGATTAAACGCACCTGCCGTGAAGCCGCGCGACTTCTGTACGAGTGTCGGCGACTTGATGCCGGTCGCGCTTTGCACCGTTGATTTGGGTCGCAAGCGCGCATTGCGCATCAGTGCGGCGATGCGACTCGCACAGCCTGCTAGCGTCAGCACAGCCGCACATACTGCGAGTCCACCGACCAGTGACGGCGCGAGCCAAGCAGCGCTGGCCGTAGCGAATGTAAAGCCCGACGCGCAGCCAAGCAGTACGAAGTTGACCATCGTCAGCGGCGTGGCCCATTCCTGCAGGAAACGCAGGCACGCGTAAATCATCGACGTGCACACGAACAGCACGGCGCTGGCGAGCACCCCGAGTGCACCGACTTCCAGCGACCACGGAGAGCCAAGCCAATGCGCAACACCGTAGGCAAATGCGCATGCAAGAAACACCGGCAGCGCCAGACACTCGCGTGAAAGCCATGAAGTACGCCACATCGCGATAGCGCGCCATGCGCGCTCAGGATGACCGAGGTGGAAGAACGAAGCCAGCAATCCCAAGGCGCCAAGCACGACCACCAGCGCTGCACCGAGTACGAAGAACGTCTGGGGCGGCACATCAGCGGCTGCGATCATCCCAAGCCGCGCGGCCACTTCTACCCCGAACAGCGCAATCAGCAGACCTTGTCCGGCGCCGCTCAGCGTGGTCAGAAAGACCACTGAAAATGCGGGCTTCATGCGCCTCTCCCAAGACTCAGAATGTTGAATACGCGGTCCAGCATGCCGGCGACAGGGCCGCGGCGTTCAGTGTGGAGTTGTCCCTGGAGAAGAGGCGCGACGTCCTCAGCGGAGCTGGCGCGCGCCGCAGCGGAAGAAATAGCAGGTGCGGCGGGAGCAGTAGACGCCTCCGCCACCTCCCCTGACTTGCACGAACACGACTCACCCCCACACCCCGTCGTCTTCTGACGCGGCAAATAATGGTTCGCAGGCTTCGTCTCCCACTCCGGCATCAGCTGATACCCACCGCGCTCGCGAATCGCCCGCGACACGACCGACTCCGGATCGTGAATATCGCCAAACAGCCGTGCCGAAGTGGGACACGCCAGCACACAGGCCGGCTTGCGATCCCGCTCCGGCAGCGCCTCGTTATGGATACGATCCGCGCACAACGTGCACTTGGTCATCTCCTTGCGCTCTTCATCGAGCTCGCGCGCGCCGTAAGGACACGCCCACGCGCAATATTTGCAGCCGATGCATTTGTCGAAGTCCACCAGCACGAGCCCGTCTTCCTTGCGCTTATAGCTCGCGCCGGTCGGACAGACTGGCACGCACGGCGGATCCTCGCAATGCAGACACGATTTCGGAAAATGGATCGTATCGGTGAGCGGAAACTCACCGGCTTCATAGGTCTGCACACGGTTGAAGAACGTGCCGGACGGATCGGCATCGTACGGGCGAAAGTCCGCCAGACTGCCGGCCTCCCCGGACGTGTTCCATTCCTTGCAGCTCGTCACGCACGCGTGACATCCCACGCAGACGTTCAGATCGATTACGAGCGCCATCTGGGTCATTGGATGCTCCTCGTCACTTTTGCTTGCTGGCGCCGCGCAGACGCGCAGCAAACTCGCCGCGGCCGGCGAAGTACGTTTGCACCAGACGATGCAACACGCCTGTGGATCCGGGCAGCTTCTCCATCGGCGCGAATTGCGGCAACGTGTGGTCCGCATCGGCCTCGGCCGGATACACGCGCACTCGCACGTCGTACCAGGCGGCCTGCCCCGTGATCGGATCCGAGTTCGACATGCGCGCATCGCCTGACGTCGCGCCGGGCAACTCGTCGGTGATCAGGTGGTTGAGCAGGAAGCCGCGCTGCGATTCGTTGGCATCGGGCCCAAGGTTCCACGCCCCCGCTGCCTTGCCGATAGCGTTCCAGGTCCACACCGTACCCGGCTCCACTGCCTCGCTATAGCGCGCCATGCAACGTACCTTGCCCCACGGCGATTCCACATAGATCCAGCCGCCGTCTTCGATGCCGTTGCCGCGCGCCATCAACGGATTCATGAACAGATAGTTCTCGCCATGAATCTGCCGCAACCAGGCGTTCTGGGAATCCCACGAGTGATACATGGCCATCGGACGCTGGGTGACAGCAGCCAGCGGAAACTGTGCACGATCGGTGGCGGCGAGTTCGAGCGGTTCGTACCAGAACGGCAGCGGATCGAAATAGCGCTCGACACGCGCGCGCAGATGATCGGGCGGCTGACGTCCCGCTCTCTTGCCCTGCGCGGCGAGGCGGAATTTTTGCATTACATCGGAGTACAACTGAATGAGGATAGGCGTGTCGAACTTGCGAAAGCCCTTCTCTACCGACCACTTCAGATACGGTCCGTTGACGCCGCGCATGTATTGCAGCGTCTCGGGCAGCGTGTAGTGATACACGCAGTTGTGGCTTGCGTACTGCTCCCACTGATTCGGATTCGGCTCGCCCACCAGCGCCTTGTCGCCGTCCTTGCCGCGCCAGCCGATCAGGAAGCCCACGCCCGAATCCGGCGAGGTCTGGAAGTTGACGACGAAGTCCGGGTAGTCGCGAAACTTGCGCGTGCCCTCCTTCGTCGTGAACGCGGGCAGCTTCAGACGGCTCCCCAGTTCGATCAGTACTTCCTGGAACGGCTTGCATTCACCGGTTGGCGGCACCACCGGCACGCGCACCGAATCGACCGGACCGTCGAACTCGGAGATCGGCCGGTCGAGCATGGACATTGCGTCGTGGCGCTCCAGATAGGTGGTGTCGGGCAGGATCAGATCGGCGAACGCGGTCATCTCGGACTGGAACGCGTCGCACACCACCAGGAACGGGATCTTGTATTCGCCGTCGTCGCGTTTGTCGACCAGCATCTTGCGGACTTCGACCGTGTTCATCGACGAGTTCCACGCCATGTTGGCCATGAAAATCAGCAGCGTGTCGATCGGGTAAGGATCGCCGCGCCATGCGTTGGTGATCACGCTATGCATCAGGCCGTGCACGGCGAGCGGGTATTCCCATGAGAACGCCTTGTCGATGCGCACGGGTTCGCCGGCCTGATCGATGAACAGGTCCTCGGGCGCTGCCGGCCAGCCGAGCGGACCATTGGCGAGCGGCGTATTCGGCTGTACGGCGTCCGGGCTGTTGGGCGGCTTGGCGGACGGCGGCACCGCGCGCGGATACGGCGACTTGTGACGAAAACCGCCGGGCCGGTCGATCGTCCCCAGCAGGGACATCAGCACCGCCAGCGCACGGATCGACTGAAAGCCGTTTGAATGCGCCGCGAGACCACGCATTGCGTGAAAGGCGATCGGATTGCCCGTTATGGTGTCATGCGTCTCGCCCCAGGCGTCGGTCCACTGGATCGGCAACGTGATCTTGTGATCGCGCGCGGTCCGCGCCATTTCTCGTGCAAGGCGGCGGATGACGCCGGCGGGAATGCCGGTGATCTCCGCAGCCCACTCCGGCGTGCTGTCCGCCACGCGCTCGCGCAGCAAGGCGAACGACGGCGTAACCGGCGTGCCGTCTTCGAGCGTGTAATTGCCGTCAATCGCCGGCTCGGAGCCCGGCGTGTGATGTTGCACCGCGCGTTGCGTCTTCAGATCCCACCAGAGATGGTTTTGCGGGAACAGCGGATTAGCCTCGGGCAGATTCGGATCGCGCACAAAGAGACCAAACGCATCGCCGTCGGCATTCATGTCGAGCAGCTCGGCCGCGTTGGTATAACGCGTGACGAACTCGCGATCGTACGAATCCGTGGCCAACAGTTCGTGGATCAGCGCCATGAACAGAGCGCCGTCCGTGCCGGGACGGATCGGCACCCACTCATCGGCAATCGCCGCGTAGCCGGTACGGATCGGATTGATGGCGATAAAGCGGCCACCGGCACGCTTGAACTTCGACAGCGCGATTTTCAGTGGATTCGAGTGATGGTCCTCGGCCGTGCCGATCATGAAAAACAGCTTCGCGCTGTCGAGGTCCGGGCCGCCGAACTCCCAGAACGAGCCGCCGATCGTGTAGATCATCCCGGCCGCCATATTGGCCGAGCAGAAGCCGCCGTGCGCCGCGTAGTTCGGCGTGCCGAACTGCCTGGCGAACAGGCCCGTAAGCGCCTGCATCTGGTCGCGGCCGGTAAAAAGCGCGAACTTCTTCGGATCAGTGGCGCGCAGATGGGCGAGGCGCTTTTCGAGCACGGCGAACGCCACCTCCCACGAGACCGGCTCGAACTGCGCGCTGCCGCGCTCGGCGCCCGCCTTGCGCATCAACGGCTGGGTCAGACGCGCAGGGGAATACTGCTTCATGATCCCCGACGAACCTTTCGCGCAGATCACCCCCTGGTTGAGCGGATGCTCAGGGTTGCCGTCGATATAGCGCACTTCGCCGTCGCGCAGATGCACGCGGATGCCGCAACGGCAAGCACACATGTAGCACGTCGTGGTTTTGACTTCGAGTGTTTCGTTTTGCGTGCGTGCGTGGTGTTCCATCGATACCTCCGGGGACTACGTCAGCCTACCCGTGCATCGTAAGACCGTTGGATATAAAAGAAAAATCGCTATTTAATATCCAATGTATCGTGCGCTCCGATAGTTTCCGGGCGTCCCGCAGGCCGCGAGAACGCCGCTGCAGCGCGCCGGCATCGCTGCGATAATGGCTTTCCCAACCCACCCCCAACCCAGCCCCCACTTGAAGGAGCCGCGCAGTGAGTGATTCCGCCGCCTCGTCTTCCAGCGACGCCAAGCGTCGCGTCGCATTTCTCGGCCTCGGCGTCATGGGATATCCCATGGCCGGCCATCTGGCGAAAGCCGGACTCGATGTCACGGTCTATAACCGTACCTTTGCCAAAGCGGAGCAATGGGTCGCCGAACACGGCGGCCGCGCGGCCCGCACGCCGCGCGAAGCCGCCGACGGCGCCGACCTGGTGATGGCGTGCGTCGGCAACGACGACGACATGCGCAGTGTCACGCTCGGCGATGACGGCGCGTTTGCCGGCATGAAGCGCGGCACGACTTTCGTCGACCATACGACCGCTTCGGCGAATGTGGCGCGGGAGTTATCCGCCGTCGCCACGAAACAGGGCCTGCAGTTTATCGATGCGCCCGTGTCGGGCGGCCAGGCCGGTGCCCAGAAAGGCACGCTGACCATCATGTGCGGTGGCGAGAAGGCCGCGTTCGAGCCGGCTGCCGTCACGCTCAAGCATTACGGTGCAGCGGTGACGCTGATCGGTCCCGTCGGCGCAGGTCAACTGGCGAAAATGGTCAATCAGATCTGCATTGCCGGCCTGGTGCAAGGTTTGTCCGAGGCAATCAATTTCGGCGAGTGCTCCGGTCTCGACATGCCACTCGTGCTGGAAGTTATCGGCAAGGGTGCGGCAGCAAGCTGGCAGATGGACAACCGCGGCAAGACGATGATCGAAGGCAAGTTCGACTACGGCTTTGCGGTGGACTGGATGCGCAAGGATCTCGGCTTCTGCCTCGATGAGGCGAAACGCAACGGCGCCGCGTTGCCGGTCACGGCATTGGTCGACCAGTTCTACGGCGACGTGCAGGGTCTCGGCGGCAACCGTTTCGATACCTCGAGTCTGATCTGGCGCCTGCGGCAGCTCAAGCGGGCTGACTAAGATAGCGTAATGCGGCTTGACGGCCGCGTCAGTTGCATCATGGGCTTCTCTTGCGCCACCATAACGGCTGGCGCAAGTGGCCAGCGCGCTGGGCAACACATTGAGCGGGCCATCTGAGAGACCATGCTCGTCAGGATCGGGCGCAACCCACCTCGCTTATGAACCAGCCTGCGCATGAGGCTCCCAAGGTCGGCAACCAGCTTGTCGAGGCCGCGCTCGACGCCCAGCAGCAAGGCGACTTCGCAGGCGCCGAGCGTCTCTACCGCCAGGCGCTCGAAGCCGACCGCCATAACGGTAGCGCCCACAACAACCTGGCGAACCTCCTCCGCACATCCGGACGCTTCACTGACGCAGTGGATCACTACCGGCACGCACTCGAAGCGATGCCGGATAGCGCGCCGATCCGCTCGAATCTGGCCGACACGCTGGAAACCCTGCAACGCTACGACGAAGCCGAGGCCGAACATCGCCGCGCGCTCGAACTGCAGCCCGATTACGCCGAAGCTCGCTACAACTATGCGCTTCTGCTGCTCGCCGCCGGCCGATATGCCGAAGGCTGGCCGTACTACGAAGCACGCTCAGAGGTCTTCCACGAGCACGGCGAATTGCCGTTTCCGCGCTGGCATGGCGAAGACCTGCAAGGCAAGACGTTGTTGCTGTTGCCCGAGCAAGGCTACGGGGACACCATCCAGTTCGTGCGCTACGCAAGCCTGCTGAAGGCGCGCGGGCTGGCGAAGCTTTCGGTGATCTGCAAGCCGGCGCTTGCGCCGCTGCTAGGCACGGTGCAGGGCATCGATGCGCTGGTTACCGACCCCCAAGGTCTGCACACGCACGACTACTGGGATTCGCTGCTGAGCCTGCCCTGCCGCTTCGGCACGACGCTCGAGTCGATCCCTGCCCGGATTCCGTATGTCGGCGTCTTTGCCAACCGTCTCGAGTCGTGGCGTCAGCGTCTGCCGAACGACGGCGTCCGCATCGGACTCGTGTGGAAGGGCAACCCCGAGCATGAGAACGATGCGAACCGCTCCGTACCTCACTTCTCTGCGTTACAGCCGCTGTGGTCGGTGCCCGGCGTGCGCTTTGTCAGCCTGCAGGTGGGCGGCGCGGAGACCGAGGCGCGGGAATGCGCGGCACATCAGCCGGCCCTGTGTCTCGGCGACGAGATTCGCGATTTCAGCGATACCGCCGCCATCATCGGACAACTCAATCTGGTGATCTGCGTCGATACCGCCGTCGCCCATCTGGCGGGCGCGCTCGGCGTCGCGTGCTGGGTGATGCTGCCGCACCGGGGCATCGACTGGCGCTGGCAGCGGGCAGGTATGCGCTCGCCGTGGTATCCCAAGGACCTGTATCTGTTCCGTCAAGGCGAAGCGGGGTGGCGAGGCGTAATCGGCGACGTGCGCAACGCGCTGGCCGACATCCTGCGCGACGCGCCAGAACCGGACGCGGGCCGCTAACGCCATCCGGGAACGGAACCCGTTTCGGCCCACCGCTTCAGTTCGTCTTGCACAGCACGGCTGTCATGATCAGCGGCATGACTTCATGCACCACCGCGTCGCTGCCGGCATCCTGCAGGTGGGTTTTGACAGACTCGCTGGACCCGAAGACGACTACCCCATACAGCGAGCCGGCCATCGCCTGGCCGCTGCCCTTGTGAAACAGCTCGTCGTTCTGATCGTAGCCGAGTACCGCGTAGACACGGAAACCGAACGCCGTCAGCTGGCTGCCGCGAGTCGGACGGAACGCGTTGACGGAGTTGGCTTCCACGTGCATCGGTTGCGCTTCGATGAACTGGTCGCTTTGCAGCGAAGTAATGAAGGCGTGCGCGTTCGAGCTGCAGTCCAGCTGCGCATCGAGCTCGTGCGCGGCCGAGGGGATCGCATAGAGTACTGCGCCAGCCGCAGCCAGCACCCCAAGCGCGTTGGGAAAGCACATTCTCATGGTGATGCAACCCCTATCCTGGCAGTATGCGGCGTGGGGAGCCAGTTCCCAACGTAGGGCCTTTGCTCCGCTCCTTCTGTACGGCACCCATCAATGCAGATTACGTAGGCTTTCAACGGCGCATCACGGCGCGCTGTCCTTGCCTGTTTGTACGCCTGGCCGGTTCGCCCCTCCAGCCGCTCGCGCCGCAACTGGAGCATTTCGCGCCGTCGTTGGTCATTTTGTCGCAAACCGTTCGAACGTGGCGGCTAGCTGACCGAACATCCGTGTCATCGAATCCCTCGATATAGACACGGAGTCCGCCGCCATGTTCACTACCATCGTTCTAGAGACGCCTCACTGGGTCTGGGGCGTGCTTGCCGCCCTGATCGTCATGGGTTTCAAGCAGACCGTCCCGCGCCGCCGGTCGCTGCGCAGCGCCACCGCCTTGCCGCTGGTAATGGTGCTTCTGTCGCTCTATGGTGTTGCGTCAGCTTTTTCCAGCCAGCCGCTGGCGTTGCTGGCCTGGGCCACCGGGGTCGCCGCCACTCTGGCACTTTCACAGGGCTTGCGGGTGTGGAACGGGATTCGCTGGCTGGAGTCGGAGCGCAGCGTGCTGATGCCCGGCAGCTGGCTGCCGCTCGGACTGTTGCTGGGGCTGTTCCTGTTCAAGTATTCGGTTGGCTTCACGCTCGCGACCGACCATGCCCTTGCCGCCGACGCCGGTGTCGCCGGCTTCGTGGGCCTCGTGTATGGCGCGTTTAGCGGCGTCTTCCTCGCCCGCGCGCTCGAGGTCTGGCGCGCAGTTCGCCAGGCGTTGCCGCGCGACACGGTCTATTGAAGCATCCACCCACGCAATCGTCGACGCACGGACGATCTGGCGCACCCACGGACCAGCTACAATCCGCTGCTCGTGGCACCGCGCCAACGCGCGGGCCTCCAACCTGCTCGCCCTCTCGCGCGACGAGCAACTGAACCCGGACCGCCGCATGCCCACGTATCGTGTCGTTTTCGGATGGCTTTGGCGTGAGCTGAGAATCACCCTTCTCGTCTCGCTGGCGGCCACATTCCTGTTCGGCCCGTTTTCGGACAGCGCGTTTGTCCCGGATCTGATCTACACCTTCACCGTCGCGCTATGCATTCAGGCGTTGATTGAAGCGGGCCGCTATGGTTTGTCGGCCAGCTTCATGCGTCGCGGCGCCGCGCGCCCGACCGGGGTGTCGCCCGAGAGCGCCGCCGCCCAGCGCCCCTGGCCGGGGTGGGGGCTGATGGTGCCGTGGATCGCAATGTCCGCCGTCGTGGGCTATCTCGGCGGCCACACGCTCGGCGATCTGTTGACCGGCACGCATCACGCGCCGCTTGGCTTCCTGCGGAATTTTCAGTCGCTGCTGCCGTCACTTTTGCCGACGTTTGCGCTTGCGATCGGTTGTACCTACTTTTTCTATGCGCGTGGCCGGCTTGCCGCCACCGAAGCGCAAGCAGAAGCCGCGCGGCGCACTGCCGTCGAAAATCAGCTCAGACTGCTGGTGTCGCAACTCGAACCGCATATGCTGTTCAATACGCTGGCCAACCTGCGCGTGCTGATCGGCCAGGACCCGCAACGGGCGCAGGCCATGCTCGATCATCTGAACGGTTTTCTGCGCGCCACGCTCGATGCCTCGCGCTCGGATTCGCACGCGCTCTCCGCCGAGTTTGCGCGAATCGGCGATTACCTCGAGCTGATGCAGGTTCGCATGGGGCCGCGTCTCACGGGGAAGCTCGATCTGCCCGACGAGTTGAGCAGCCTGCCCGTGCCGCCGCTGCTGCTGCAACCGCTGGTCGAAAACGCGATCAAGCATGGGCTCGAGCCGAGCGTGGCCGGCGGCCGGATCGAAGTTGCGGCACGGCGCGACGGCCAGGAGTTGTTGCTGAGCGTGCGCGATACCGGCGTGGGTCTCGGCGCGGTGCCCGCGCATGGCAGCCGCTTCGGCATGCAACAGGTGCGCGAAAGGCTCGCCGCGCTGTACGGCAGCGCGGCCTCCCTTGAACTGACCACGCCCGATGACGGCCTCGGCGGCGCGCTTGCAGTCGTGCGCATTCCGGTCACCTGAGCAGCGCGAACGGCCTGAGCTGACTGCGCGCCAACCTATCCATGTCCACTTCAACCATGATGAACGCCACCGCCCTGATCGCCGAAGACGAACCTTTGCTGGCCGCCAACCTGCAAACCGAGCTAGCCCGCTTGTGGCCCGAACTGCGTGTCGTCGCGAGTGTCGGCGACGGTGCATCTGCGCTTCAGCAGGGTCTCGCGTTGCAGCCCGACCTGTTGTTCCTCGATATCCGCATGCCGGGGATGAGCGGGCTGGATGCCGCGCAGGCACTGGCCGAGGATTGGCCCGATACGGGCCGTCCACTGCCGCTGCTGGTGTTCGTCACGGCGTACGATGAATATGCGCTGCGCGCCTTCGAACGCGCGGCGCTCGACTATGTCCTGAAGCCGGTGCAGACCGAGCGGCTGGCGAAGACCTGCGCGCGCCTGCAGGCAGCGTTGCAGGCGCGTGAGCAACCGCAGGCCGCGCAAGCGGGGCTCGCGCCGATGATCGATCAGTTGCGTGCGTTGTTCGGTGCCGCGGGGCAAGAGTTGCCGGGCGCGTCGGCTGCATCCGGGCTGGCAGCCGCGGCCACGGTTAGCGCACCGTTGCGCATGATCCAGGCAAGCGCCGGCAACACGATCACGATGGTCCCAGTGGGCGAGGTGCTGTACTTCGAGGCAGCGGACAAATACGTCCGGGTCATCACGGCCGAGCGAGAGCACCTGATTCGCACCTCGCTGCGCGAACTGCTGCAGCAACTGGATTCGCAGCAATTCTGGCAGATCCATCGCGGCACGGTAGTGCGTGCCGATGCGATTGCCAGCGCTTCGCGCGACGAGTCGGGCAAGCTCACGCTCAGCCTGCGCGACCATGCGGCGAAGCTAAGTGTGAGCCGACTCTACGCCGACCAGTTCAAGGGTATGTAGTCGAGCGGCGGATGCCCGCCGCAGACGTTCATATTCGTTTGCAGCGAGACAACGTCGCCTCGCTGCCATTCACCCAACCGTATTCCAGCGCGCATCCGCGACCGTCAGTTTCTTTGGAATCAGCTTGAGATCGGTGAACGTATCGGCAATCTGCTGCTGATACGCGAGCGTCGCATCGGTGATCGGTTGCACGCCGTAACCGGCGCGTCCCAGCGCGACTTCGAGTGTGGCCGCGTCGAGACCCACCAGCGGCGACAACTGCGCCGCCACGGCAGGGATGTTATTGCGGCCCCACTCGTCGACCTGATTGAGTTCGTCGAGCAGCGCATGCAATACCTGGGGCTGCGCCTGGGCGAACTTGCGGGTGGCGACGTAATACTGGGTGTTGCGCACAATCCCGTCTCCGTTGGTCAGGACACGTGCGTTTGCCTGACGTTCGATAGCCGCGAGATAGGGATCCCAGATCACCCACGCGTCGACGCTGCGCTGGACAAATGCCGCACGCGCATCGGCGGGCGTCAGATAGACCGGCTGGATGTCGGTGTACGCCAGACCGGCGCGTTGCAACGCCTTGACCAGCAGAAAGTGAACATTCGAGCCACGATTCAGCGCGACCTTTTTGCCACGCAGATCGGCCACCGTGCGGATCGGCGAATCCTGTTGCACTACCAATGCTTCGCCTTTGGGCGCAGGCGGTTCGTTGGCGATATAGACAAAGTCCACGCCTGCAGCCTGCGCAAAAATGGGCGGCGTTTCGCCGACCGTGCCGACGTCCACCGCGCCCGCATTCAATCCTTCGAGCAGTTGCGGCCCGGCGGGAAATTCAAGCCATTGCACGCTCACGCCTTGCGGTGCGAGCTTCTTTTCGAGCGTGCCGCGCGCCTTCAGGACGACGAAGTTGCCGTATTTCTGGAAGCCGATGCGCAGCGTCTTCGAGTTGCCCTCGGCCAGCGCGGCCTGACTCGACAGCAACACGCCTGCGCCACCGGCAAGAACGGCACCCGTCCCGGCTGCCAGCGCCGCGGCAGCTTTCAGAAGCGAGCGGCGGCTCGAATCGACCGGCTGCGGGTTGCGGATAGAGTGTCCTGATGAAGCCATATGCGTCCTCTGGTGGTTCGTAGCGGCTCGTCCGGCCGCAAATGCGGCGGCGCCATCGCCGCGGCGCTCCCTAGGATAAGGACGCGCCACCACGCAGCGAACCAATCATTACGCATATGCAAAGCATGGCGGGTGGGAAAGGCGGCAGGCGGCACATGCCGCCTGCCGTCCTGCTTTACGGCGCTGCCGGGAAATCCAGCGTCGTGTCGTTCACCCGGTTCACGAGGTTGGTGAAGGTGATGGACGTGATGGCGAGAATCACTTCGACCACCTGCTGTTCGCTGTAGCCGGCCGCGCGCACTGCATCGAGCTCATCTGCGGGAACCGTACCGTGCGTAGTTACGAGCGTCCGTACGAAGCGCACCAGCGCATCGCGCTTCGCGTCGCCGGTTTCGGCGCCTGCACGCACCTGCTTCATGGTGTCCTGCGACAGGCCGGCGAACTTGCCCATCAGCGTGTGAGCGGCGAGACAGTAATCACAGCCGGCCACTTCGCTGACAGCGAGCTTGATCACTTCGATATCGGACTTCGCTAGGCTGCTGCTCGCCAGCACGGCTTCCACACCGAGAATCGCGCCAAGCGCGGCGGCGCTGTGCGTGCCGATAGTCGCGTAAGAGTTAGGCACCTTGCCGGCGGCCTTCTTGATCTTCGCGAACACTTCAGCGGTGGCGCCAGTCGCTTCTTGAGGGTTGATGGTAGAAAGACGGGACATGATCGACTCCTTGAGGTCTGGGTTTATCTGCTAGCCATGTCGTATGGCATGGAAGTCAGTGTAGCCAGTCTCAGCGAGTTAATTAATGCCACAATCTAGCAATTTTATGCTCAAACGTCTCATCGAATCAGAGAGTTGCTTCGATGGTCCGGGTCTAATGCCCGCTCAACGATCCCCGCCCACGCGTGGTCGTGCGCGGCAGTTCGATGGAAAACACCGTTCCGCGCGCCTCATCCGACTTCATGCTGACCTCGCCGCCGTGCATCTGGACGATCTCCCGCACGATGTGCAGGCCAAGGCCCAGGCCTTCGCGCGGCCGCCCGCCGACGCCGCTCGAACCGAACGCCTTGAACAGATGCGGCACGACGTCCGCTGGTATCACGCCGCCGTTCGTGACGCTCAGCTTAATCGTCTCATCGTTGCTGGCGTCGACCTTGACGATAATGCTGCAGCCGGGCTCACCGTGATGCAGCGCGTTGTTGATCAGGTTGGAGATGGCTTGCCACATCAGATCGGTATCCCAACGGCCGGCCGAATTCCCCTCGCTCAGGAAAAAGATCCGGTCGGCGCCCTTGTGCGTGGCGAATTCGTCGATCACCGACTTGCACAGCGCCGCTAGCTCGGTCGAACGCGGTTGCAGTTGCAGCCGCCCGCCTTGCAGGCGTGCCAGGTTGAGCAGCTGATCCACCATGCGCGCCATGCGCAGCGAACTGCTCTTGATGCGCGTGGCGGTAGTGGTCACCTGCTCGCTCCCTCCCACGCGCATCAGATACTCCGCCGAAGCCAGCACCGCGCCGAGCGGCGTGCGCAGATCGTGGCCGAGCACCGCCATCAGCATTTCGTTGGCTTCGAGCATCTGACGCGTCGTCACCAGTTGCGCGGCGAGCTGACGCTTCTGCTGTTCGAGCTGCACGAATACATCCACCTTCGATTGCAGGATGCGCGGGTCGAACGGCTTGTAGAGAAAGTCCACGGCGCCGGCTTCGTAGCCGCGAAACGTGCGCGAGGCGTCCTGCGCGGTTGCCGTCAGAAAGATGATCGGCACATGCGAGGTACGCGGGCTGCCGCGCATGAGCGCGGCCAGCTCGAAGCCGTTCATGCCCGGCATGTTGACGTCGAGAATGGCCAGCGCCACTTCGTGTTTGAGCAGCAGGTCCAGTGCCGCCGTGCCGGAATCGGCCACCAGCAGGTTGATCTCCGGCCGGGTCAGCGACGCCTGAAGCGCCATGATGTTATGCGCGATGTCGTCGACGATCAGAATGTTGACAGTGGGATTCGTCATGGCATCGGGTCAGGATTCACGTTCAATAAAAGCGGGCAGCCGCGCAAGGCGACGCGCCATTGTAGAGGGAGTCAAAATTTCGTCTGCAACGCCGCGCTCGATCGCCGCGCGCGGCATTTCCGGTGATGAAGCCGTATCTGGCGCCTGAACCCAGGCGGCACCGCCTAACGCGCGCACCGTTGCGAGGCCGCGCACGCCGTCTTCGTTGGCGCCCGAGAGCAGCAGCGCAAGCAGCCGCTCGCGATACACCCAGGCGGCCGATTCGAACATCACGTCGATCGACGGCCGCGAGAAACGCACGGCCGCCTCCGTGGACAGCGCCACCGTGCGGTCGTCTTCAACCAGCATGTGATAGCCGGGCGGCGCCACGTAGACGCGGCTCGCGAGAATGCGCTCGCCCGCGTCGGGTTCGAGCACCGGCAGCGTACTGCGATGGCTGAAGGTCTGCACGAGGTAACTGAGCGGATCGGCGGGAAGATGGACGACCACCATCACGGAAGCGGAGAAGTCGCCCGGCAGCGCGGCCAGCAGGCCGTTCAGGACGTCGATGCCGCCCGCCGAGGCGCCGATCGCCACCATCTCGAACGCGCGCGCGGGCGCCGAAGCGGCCTGGCGTTTCGCGGTAGGAGGTTGTGCGCGCATAGGCAGTCGCATCAGGATCGGCTGAACGATGTTGGCATGGCGGCGGCGTTAGCGCTTCTGGTAGATACGCTCACGCTGACAAAACTCGTCAAACGCTTCGTGCTGGCTCGAGAAACGCAGGCTTTCCTTGCTACCCAGACCAAGGAAGCCGCGCCGCACGAGGGCGCGCTGAAACAATCCGAGCGCGCGGTCCTGCAGCGCGCGGTCAAAATAGATCATAACGTTGCGGCACGATACCAGATGTGCCTCAAGGAACACTTCGTCGGTCGACAGGCTGTGATCGGCGAACACCACCCGGTCTTTCAGGGCGCCGGCAAAGCGCGCGCCGCCGTAGGCCGCGTGGTAGTAGTCGGACAGCGAATGCTTGCCGCCCGCGGCCAGGTAGTTCTGCGTAAAGCCGGCGATCCGGTCGAGCGCGTAGATGCCCGATTCGGCGCGCGCCAGCGCGTCGGGGTTGATGTCGGTCGCGTAGAAGAGCGTGCGCTCGGTCAATCCCTCTTCGTCGAACAGGATCTTCAGCGACCACAGTTCCTCGCCGGTGCTGCAGCCGGCCACCCATACCTTGACGGAAGGATAGGTCCGCAGGACCGGCATCACGTGCTGACGCAGCGCCATGAAATACGCCGGATCGCGAAACATGTCGCTCACCTGCACCGTCAGGTACTGGAACAGGCGCGCGAACTCGGCGCCGTTGCGCATGATGCGGTCCTGCAACTGCGAGAGCGTGGTGAGACCGAACTCGTCCAGCGCCTGGGTCAGCCGGCGGCGCAGCGACGACATCGCGTAATGGCGAAAGTCGTGCTGGTACTTCAGATAGATCGCCTCCAGCAGCAGCCGCAGTTCGATATCGAAATCGCTGATGCGCGGCGGCCGGATCTCTGGCGCGGACGGGTTGCTTTTCATCGCACGGTTCTCTGCCACTAGCGTTGCCGCAGCCAGACGCGGCAGAGCGCGACCAGCTTGTCGACATCGATCGGCTTCGAGATGTAGTCGTCCGCCCCCGCTTCCAGGCAGCGCACCCGGTCGTTCGCCATCGCCTTGGCAGTCAGCGCGATGATCGGCAGATGGGCGAAGCGCGGATTGCGGCGAATCTCCGCCATCGCGGTCAGGCCGTCCATCTCCGGCATCATGATGTCCATCAGCACCAGATCGACTTCCGCCTCCCGGTCCAGCAATTCAAGCGCTTCACGGCCGTTGCGCGCAATCTGCAGCCGCGCGCCGAGAGGTTCGATTACGTGCGACAGCGCGAAGATATTGCGTACGTCGTCTTCGGCGAGCAGGATGCTGCGGCCTTCGAACGCGTTGTCGCGTTGCCGCACGGTGCGCAGCATGCGCTGCTGCTCCGGCGCGAGCGACGACTCCACGCTATGCAGGAACAGCGTGACTTCATCCAGCAGACGCTCCGGCGACTTCGCCCCCTTGATGATGATCGACTTCGAATAGCGGCGCAGGCGGTGCTCATCCTCGCTCGACAGCATCCGGCCGGTGTAGACGATCACCGGCAGCGCCAGATAGGCGGTGTCGAGCGCGAGCCGTTCCAGCAGGTCGTAACCAGTGCCGTCCGGGAGCGCGAGATCGGTCACCACGCAGTCGAAACTGCCGGCCGCCAGTTCGTCGAACGCGGCGGCGAGCGTCGCCACCGCCACGATCTCCGTATTGGCGCTTTGCAGCAACGCGCGGATGCTTTCGCGCATGGGCGTGTCGTCTTCGATCACCAGCACGCGTTTGAGGCGCTGCTGCAGACGCGCCTCGAGGCGGCGGATCGCCGCTTCCAGGGTCGAGCGTGCAGTCGGCTTTAGCGTATAGCCGATCGCGCCCAGATGCAGCGCCTTGTCTGCGTGATCGGTGGCGGAGACAATGTGGATCGGAATGTGGCGCGTGAGCGGGTCGTTCTTCAGCCACTCAAGCACCGTCAGGCCCGACCGGTCCGGCAGTCCGACGTCGAGCAGCACGGCAGCCGGCCGCATGTCGCGCACGAGGGCGACGCCGCTGGTGGCATCTGTGGCGTGCACGAAGTCGAAGTCGAGCTCGTGCGTCAGATCGCGCAGAATCTCGGCGAACGCCGGATCGTCCTCGATCGCGAGAATCACCCGGCCGCCACGTGCCCGCTGATGCCGGTCGTCGTCGATCGGCGCGCGGCTGATTTCCTCGGCGCCATTCAGCGCCGCGCCGGCTTCGGCAAACGCGGCGGGTCGATGCGTGTTCGAGGCGATAGCGCCGTTCGTGCTTGAGGCGCTAACGGCGGGGGGCGAAACAGTTGATGGGGACGACGAGCTGTGAGCCGTCTTCGGCACCGCGGTAGGGGCGACTTGCCGCGACGGCTCGTCGTGTTGTAGTTCGGTATTCGCGGACACCGCGCCGCTCGCATCCACCGGCAGCCACAGTGTAAACACACTGCCCTTGCCCAGTTCGCTCGTCACCGAAATGCGGCCGCCCAGCAGCCGCGAGAATTCGCGTGAAATCGACAGACCGAGGCCGCTGCCGCCGTAGTGCCGGCTGGTGGAACCGTCGGCCTGCTGGAAGGCTTCGAAAATCAGTTCGAGCTTGTCCGGGGCGATACCGATTCCGGAATCGCGCACATCGAAACGCAGCATGCCACTCTCGGCCAGCGTCACGCCAAGGGAGACCTCGCCGAGTTCGGTGAACTTCACTGCATTCGACAGAAGGTTGCGCAATACCTGCACCGCGCGTTGGCTATCCGTGACGATCATCTCCGGTACGTCTTGCGCGCGCTCGAAGCTGAGCTTCAGATGCTTGGCGGAAGCCATCGGCGTGAAAGTCTCGCGCAGCGCCTGCAGGGTGGCGTCGAGCGAAACCGTTTCGAGTTCGATGCTGATCTGCCCAGCCTCCACCTTCGACAGATCGAGAATGTCGTTGATCAGCACCAGCAGATCGCTATTGGACGCGTGAATGGTCTCCGCATAGCGCACCTGCTCTTCGGTCAGATTGCCAGTGCGGTTCTGCTGCAGCAGCTTGGCAAGGATCAGCGAACTGTTCAGCGGCGTGCGCAGTTCGTGCGACATATTGGCGAGAAACTCTGACTTGTATCGGCTCGACTGTTCCAGTCGTGCCGCGTTGGCCGAGAGCTCGTCTTGCGCGCGGATCAGATCGGCCTTTTGTCTCTCGAGCCGCTGTGCGTATTCCTCGAGCTGCACATTGGTCTGTTCGAGCTCGGCCTGCTGGTTTTCGAGCCGCGCCTGCGACTCCACCAGCGCCCGGCCGCGCTCCTCGAGCCCTTCGTTCGAGACGCGCAACTCTTCCTGCTGAACCTGCAATTCTTCATTCAGTTGCTGCGTTTCGATCAGCACGTCCTGCAGACGCTCGCGGTATAGCGCCGCCTCGAGAAAATCGCCCATGCCGCCCGCGATCAGTTGCAGCAGTTCGTGATCGCGCTCGACCAGCGCCCGGACGAAACCGAGTTCGACCACGCCGTTGACGACGCCGTCGTTCTCGATAGGTAGCACGATCAGGTTTTTCGGCGGACTCATGCCGAGGCCGGAGACAACCTTCACATAATCGTCGGGGACGTCCTGCAGAAAAATGGTGCGGCGCTCGAGGGCGGCCTGGCCAATCAGGCTTTCGCCGCTTTGAAAATGCTGGGTGGCTTGTTCATTTTCGGACGTATAGCCATAAGAAGCGGCTCGGCGCAGCGCGCCGGTATCCTTTTCGCGCACATAGAGCGCGGCCACCGCCGCCCCGAGATACTGGCCGAGAAACTCGAGCATCGCGCGGCCGACGAGCGATGGCGTGACCTGCCCCACCACCTTCTCCGCCAGCAGCCGCTGACCCGAGCGCAACCAGACCTGCTGCTGCAATACCTCGGTCTGCAGGTCCTGCTCCTTGAGGACGCCGTCGTAGGTGGCGGAGAGTGCCAGCAATTCACGCCGCCCCATCCAGGCCAGCAGGCCGCTGACCAACAGACTGAAGAACAGGAAGGCGCTGACCAGCGTGGTCGTGACACTTCGCGCCGCTGCAGCGCGCTCCTGTCGCAAGCGCAACTCGACGTTGAGAAATTCGGCGAACTCGCTGCGCGTTTCGTCGAACTCCATCTTGCCTCGGCCGCTCACGAGCTCCGGCTGGAAGTTCACGTTCTTGCGCCGCAGATCGATCACCTGTTGCGCGTAACGATCCCATTGAGCCTGCACGGCCTCGATCTGCTTGAGTCGATCGACCTGCGGAGGATTGTCGGAGACCATTTCCTCCAACGATTTGATCTCCGCACGAAAGCGCGCCTGACCCACCTCGTACGGCGCGAGAAAGTTCTCGTCGCCGGTAATCAGAAAGCCGCGCATCGCAGATTCGCGATCGACCGCGAGACGCAGCATCTCATTGGCGTCGCCGATTACCCGCTCCGAGTGTTCAGCCCAGTTCATGGTATTGACGAGGTATGCGATCAGCGCGACGAACAGCGCCGCGGTCAGAAGACCGACGCCTAGTGGCAAGGCGATGTTACGACGGATGATGCGGCGAAATCGATCTTGATCGACAGCAGTGAAGGCGGGCATTTTTTCTATGTTTCGTCTGGTCAGCTTGCTCGGCTCGGCAATTTCGACTGATGTACCGCCACCACAAGATACGTTGCGGCTGTCATGCTGCCAAAACGGTAGCCGGACGCAACGCAAGGCCTTGGGAAGCGCGCGGTTTGCCTTCTCACCGCGCGGCGGCCTCGTATCATACAGCGACAGTAGGGTTTCGATCCATGCGGCCTGCCTGTGCGCGGCAAGCCGCGTGTTGGCGGTTCGGTCGGGCAGGCGTGAGCAGCAAGCGGCGTGCCCGACCACGGCATGCGTCGCTCGCTGTCGCCATCAGCGGAGGCAAGGACGGTGCTTCCGTTCGCACCTCTGCCTCCGCTCCCGCTTGCGCTGGCCTCGCCTCCTCACGCCGGCACCGACTCCGCCATCGCTGCGCGCGACCAGACCCGATGCTGTTCTGCCGCGGCAACGAATGCCTTCAGCACCTGCGCGAGCTGTTTGTCGTCGCCGGTCGCCACGCCGTCGGCATTCTCCGGCAAGTGCGCCGCCGACAACACGTCACGCCCCGCGCCCAACGCTGCAATCGCCTTGAGATGCTTGAATGCTTCGAGTACGAAATGCCGTGCGTCGCCCGATTGCGCGAGCGCTTTCGCACCCGCCTCGCCGCCTGCGACGACGATCGCGTCGAACATGATCGACGGCATGCCGGCAATCGTCGCATCGGGTTGCAGGCCACCGATAGCGGCAAGAGTCGGCGCTATCAATAGCGGCGTGGCGCCTTCGTCGCGCAGGGCCTGCTGGAGTTTGCCAAGCGCGGCGGTGTCTGAACCGGGTGCTGCCAGCAAGGCAATCTTGCGCGTCTTGATGCCCGGTTTTACACGGTTGAGCAGGCTCAATGCCGGTGAGGTCTCCGGTTCCGACGCAACCGGCGCCTTGCCCTTTTTCGGCGCAGGCAGGCCCAGGCCAGTCGCCACCTTGGCTGCCAGGTCCGCGTCGAAGTTGGCGAGGATCTGGTTCACCACGCGCTCGCGAATCTCCGGCTTCGTGACCTTGCCGAGTTCGAACTGGTAAGCCGCCGCAATGTGTTCTTTCTCGACCTCGGACATGCTGCGGTAGAACAGCGCGGCCTGCGAGAAGTGATCGGCAAACGACTCGCTGCGCACGCGAATCTTCGCGCCGTCGATGCGCTCGTGATAGCTCTCGAAGCCACCGTCCGCTGCGGCAGGATCGGTTTCCTTCGGCCAGCCGCCGTTCAGCGAGTTCGGCTCGTACGAAGCCTGACCGACATTGATCGCCTGACGGTGCATCGCGTCACGCTGGTTGTTCTGGAACGGGCATACGGGACGGTTGATCGGAATCTCGTGGAAATTCGGTCCGCCCAGTCGGCTGATCTGCGTATCCGTGTACGAAAAGAGTCGCCCTTGCAGCAGCGGATCGTTGCTGAAGTCGATGCCCGGCACGACATGGCCCGGATGGAATGCCACCTGTTCAGTCTCGGCGAAGAAATTGTCGGGGTTGCGGTTCAGCGTCATCTTGCCGATGATTTTCACGGGCACCTGCTCTTCGGGAATCAGCTTGGTCGGATCGAGCAGATCGAAGCCGAAGCTGTTTTCATCCTTCTCTTCGACGATCTGCACGCCGAGTTCGAATTCCGGGAAATTGCCTTGTTCGATGGCTTCCCACAGATCGCGCCGGTGAAAATCAGGATCCTTGCCGGCGAGTTTTTGCGCCTCGTCCCACAGCAGCGAGTACGAGCCGAGCACCGGACGCCAGTGAAACTTGATAAAGCGCGATTTACCCGCCGCATTGACGAAGCGGAACGTGTGAATGCCGAAGCCTTCCATGGTGCGCAGGCTGCGTGGAATCGCGCGGTCCGACATGGTCCACAACACCATGTGGGCGGACTCGGGCACTAGCGACACGAAGTCCCAGAAGGTATCGTGCGCCGATCCGCCGGTTGGCATTTCGTTCGGCGCTTCCGGTTTGACCGCGTGGACGAAGTCCGGAAACTTGATGGCGTCCTGGATGAAGAACACCGGCATGTTGTTGCCCACCAGGTCGTAATTGCCTTCCTGTGTGTAGAACTTGACGGCGAAGCCGCGCACGTCGCGCACGGTATCGGCAGAGCCGCGCGGTCCCTGCACGGTCGAAAAACGCACATATACCGGCGTCTGCACCGATGGGTCCTGCAGGAACGCAGCCTTGGTGTACTCGCTCATCGACTCGTACACCTGAAACACACCGTGCGCGGCCGAACCGCGCGCATGCACGATCCGTTCGGGAATCCGCTCGTGATCGAAGTGCGTGATCTTTTCACGCATGATGAAATCTTCGAGCAGCGACGGACCGCGCGGACCGGCGCGCAAGGTGTTCTGGTTGTCGGCGATTTTCACGCCCTGATTGGTTCTGAGCGCCTCGCCATCGGGGCGCAGGCGAAACTGTTCGAGATCCTGTGTCTTGGGATCGGCGCCCGTGGTCGTGCGGCCGGCGGGCTGCCGGTTGTTCGATTTACCTGCCATGGGGAAACTCCTTGCGTACGGCGCGACCGAGCGAAACGTCGGCTTGGCGCGGACCTTCGGTTCAGCAAGGGGTGTTCCCAACGGCGCGTGCGGAGCGGCGTTTTTGTCGATTCGGGAAACGCCTGGATCGCCCCCGATTGCACAAATCACTGTATGAATGTACAGTGTCTTCTCTTACCTTTCCGGGCCGTCGGCATCCGTAGCGCGTGATTCCGGCGTCTGATCATCGGGCAATGCCCGGTCTGCTAAAACGTGCGGCAAATAGATGGAGAAGACATGCTGCGATCTCTGAGCGCGGGAGTTGTGCTGCTTGTAGCCGCCACAACTGTGGCGGCAGCTGCGCCATCAACTGCCGCAGCAGGCGCGCATTACGTGGAAGTCTGGAATCCGCCGGAAGCGCGCATCGCTTCGCCGGTAACAGCGGCCAAATCCAGGGTAAAGCCGGGCAAAACCGCGCTGCTGGCGCGGAGCATGGGCAAAGCTGCTGCGCCACACCGCATCGCGGATCGACTGTCCAAGGCTTCGACTACAAGGCGTCTGGGCATCGACGCCGCAAAGAAAACCACCAGTCCGCGCTTTATCGACATTCCGCGCATCTTGACACCCGAAGGCAACGTGCTGCAGGTGAGCACCGGTCGCATGGCTGTTTCCGTGGTGCGATGACGCTGGCTATCCACGCGCGGCAAAAGATGGAACCTGAAACCTACAAGGGCTATGCGATCTGGGGCCATGCCATCGTCCAGGACGGCGGGTACGCGTCCAGCGGCACGATCACGCACGGCACAAAGCTGATCGAAGGATCAGGGATTCTGGGCAATTTCGAAACGGACGAAGAAGCACGCCTCGCGGGACTCGACTGGGCTCGAGCGTGGGTCGACAGTCACGGATAGCGAACGCGAGGGCTGCGACTGTTTAACCTAGGGTTGGATGAGCGCAAAACTGTCGCGCCCTGAGTACCCCATGAAGTTGTCGATCAGCAGCAACAGGTCTGCCTCATCAGGCCTCGTGCCCCACCGGCTATGTCCGGAAATCGACGCAATCGCAAACCATGAATGCGGCGGAAACCATTCGGCATGCACAGTGCGCTCTCCGATGATGCGCAGACGCCCGGTATCGCAAAGATACTCGGCGCGAACCGTTTCCCCTGACACCACCTTGCTGGCAGTAATCGGCGCAGGCTCAAACATGGCGTCCTCCCGTTTGTGGATCCCTGTTGTTCAAATCGTGTGAATAGCTTTTTGGGTTCCCCCAAGCGGTTCAATTCCGCGTGGTGCTGGTCCGGGCCGAACCATGCCCGCAACGGCAGCGCGCGCGTCAGCCGTCAGGTGTTATAAGGCAAGTTTTGTGCCGATTCGATCAACTGACCGTCTGACGGTCTTTTGCCCAAACGTCAGTTTTTTGGCCTGCATGCTTGTGTGGCGAGCCGCCCGTCTTGTGTGCCAAAGCGGGCAAATCGGCACTGCTTCGGTGCGCACCGCAGCGGTACTTTAAAGGGAACCATTATTAGTACGGTATCCGAATCAATTGTCGGACGAGGCGGGGCTGCGATAGCGTCGAACAGACGTTTGATTGGACACTGATGCGAGCGACAGAGGGCGGCCACGTCACGACGCGGCCGCCCTCAGTGGTGAAATACGGCTACGCCCCGTTCAACCCTGCACGGGGCTTACACCGCGATCAGTGGGTGCGCTTTGCGGGGTGTTTCGCCGCATCCTTGGCTTCTTCCCGCGCATCGCCCATGTCCTTGCGGGCCTGACCCATGCCCTGCTGGATATCGCCCTTCATTTCGCGGCCGACGTTCCCAGTGGCTTTCCCTGCCACTTCGTTGACCTTGCCCTTGGCCTTTTCAGCAACGCCCTTCACCTGGTCCTTGTTCATGACGTCCTCCAAAAGTGCGACTTGTGTCGCGACGTTCATAACGCCGCAAGCAGTGTTCCTGCTATCGGAGGATTTTCGGCTGCTTTCCTGGCGTGTAACGCTTCGCTTCAACCCTGGGTGCGATTCCTCTGCCGCGCCGGAATTGCAGGCTTTTTGACTCGACCAGACGCCCCGGTTGCCCGCAATTCAATGAAATGCGCCGCCAATTCCCCTCGTTTCGCCGGATCGCATTTACTGCATCGCCTTTACACTGTTTTCCATGGGCACGACGAATCACTGAGTCCATACGCGGTCTTCCCCCCGCGTTGTTTTGACCGTACCTGTAGAGCAGCACGTAGAGCAGTTCGTAGAGCAGTCCGGCAGGTTGCAGTAGAAACGGCAGTTGCTTGTACGCAGTACGTAGTCGTAGCACGCTCCAGCATCAGGCAGTACGCTCCAGCATCACGTTGTCCGTAGCAACGCAGTCGCAGTCCGCAGCACGCAGTTGCAATACCGGTAGCAGGTAGTAGCGCATCGACGAAGCGCTCTCGCATCAGATGCAATGAAAGCAACAGGGGTTTGCAGCAAAAGAAGGTAAAGGACCGAAGGACCGCGTCTCAAGCAGTTTGAAGTGCAACAGCGTTGTTTTGATGGGAACCACGTCGGCAAGCATCCACGCGCCTGTGCGACTCTTCCATCCTGTCCGGCCCTGTCCCCCGTGGGACAGGGCTTTTTTTTCGGCCGCGGCCGCGTCACACCTTGACACAACTGCCCCGGTCAAGCGTCTCAAAATTTAAGGCTATCTTAATTGTTGCTTGCGATGATGCTGACACGACGCACCTACAAGGATGCGAATTGTCCCGCCG
Source organism: Paraburkholderia sp. GAS206C (assembly GCF_050435645.1). NCBI lineage: Bacteria > Pseudomonadati > Pseudomonadota > Betaproteobacteria > Burkholderiales > Burkholderiaceae > Paraburkholderia > Paraburkholderia sp. GAS206C. Next base: position 89,354 of record NZ_JBNDKR010000014.1, read on the forward strand.
GTACGCCGTCTGCAAGAAGCTTCTCTGGCGAACCGAGCGTTACAGAACGAGGTTAAAACCGTCATGCCGAACAAATCGCAAAGCCGCAAACGCAACCAGCCTGCCATGTCGCCGCTGCTGCGCGCCCTCACGTTTAGCCGGGCCGCGCACGAGCCGGTCACGCAGGCGATGCTCCTGCAGTGTTATACCGCCCTCGATGCGTTCAAACGCGGTCACGGCTCACGGGATCTGTTTATGACTCTCGGCCGGCATTTTCTGGTGTCCGAAGAGCTTTGCCGTCTGGGACTCGAGCCGCAAGGTCTCGAGTACATTGAGAGCGCACACGGCGCGATGGTGCAGCTCGACGCCGCAGAGCATCAGCAAGGCGGTTGGGCATTGGGCGAGGACGAGTATCTGCGCGTGTGCGCGGCGCTGTCGATTCTCGATGCGCAACTGTCCGCCGCTTCGCTCGAAACGATTGCACGCGCCGAAGCCCGCATGGTGGAAGGTCTGATGAGAGCGGGCCGGAAAGAAGCGGTCGCCGAAGCGCCGACCACCGTCTGCTAGGACCGCGGCCGGAGTTGGGTTGCGCCGGGTGCGTTGTAGCAACCGGTTCGCGAGCGACTGCAGGCCGCGCGAGGGCTCAAGCCGGAGCCCGCGCGCGCAACAAGCTCGCTCAGAACTGGTAATTGATCGACAGATCCAGCACCCCGTTCGACGAGCGCTGAGTGACAGGACTATGCGCCGCGCTGCCGACCAGTTGCTCCAGCGCAAAGTCGCACGCCGCAAACCAGTGCTTCTGGAAGAACCAGATCGCACTGACGCCGAAACCCGCCGACTTCAGACCCGCACTCGCGTGATAGTACGAGTACTGGGATTCGGCGGCCTGCTGCTGGTCGATGCCGAACCAGGCGTTCATGTATTTGGAATCGGCGAAGGTCAGACTCGGCCCTGCAAACCAGAAGAACGTCTTCGAACTGCCGGGCAGCGGCATATAAGCGCCGACGTCGCCGATCCAGCCATTCGAACCGCCGAAGCTGCGGCGGATATCGGCGCGCAGCACCATCGGGAAACTCTTCGATATGACGTAGTCGCCGGCCAGTTTCAGTTCCGGGGCGGGGTTGATGTTGCCGAGACCGTGCAGATGCTCGTCGTCGTCCTGACCGCGCCGTCCCAGGTCATAGGCAACCGCAAGGCTGATCCGCCAGTTCTGGCCTTGTGCCACATTGGCGCCGAAGCCTTCGCCGGTCGAAGCAAAATACAGATCGCTATAGCGGATGTCGATGCTCGGGCCGCCCTCGAAGTGATATCGATCGGCGCCGTCATAGCGCGGCTGGAAGGCGCCGGCGATACCGACCGCCGCTTGCCACGTGGGAATTTCCGGTTCCATCAATTTTTCCAGCGGCACCCCCGCCGAATATTGCCATTCCTGCAGAGGCGCCGGCGTTTGAGCTTTGGCTGGCGTCGCGATCACGCTCATGCCGGCGACAGTGGCAGCAACCAGCCATGGCGTTGCGGCCGCTTTTTTGTTGGAACGGCTCCGGGCCGCCCGCGTTATATGTCCGTTCGACACCCATCCTCCGATCGCGCTGGTCGCGAATGAATTGACTGGCCGCTTTCCAGATCCCGCGAGGCTGTATCGATTGCCACGCAGCCATGCCTGGGCATGTAATTCTTTCAGCGGCTGGTACATATGAGTTGGCCGATGGCGGCATTTGATGTCGCCGCTGGCCGAACTTGCCGGCTGCGACGACTTCTGGCCCCATCCTGCCAATATCTGCAAGGCTCGACGAGTGCAATATCCGGGCCTGATCGAAACGTCGAGCGGTCGAGCCCGTCGATTTGCGTCGCTCCCTCAGTGAGTCAAAGTCTTCGCCAGTTGCTCGCGCAGAAATGCGGTGAATGACTGGATCGTAATCGAGCTTTGCCGATGCTGCGGATAGACTGCAAAAAGCGCGGTTGCACGCGGCAGAAACGGCTCCAGTACGGGGACGAGCTGACCGGCCTTAAGCGCGGCGGAGACGATGAAATCCGGCAGGCGCGCAATGCCGAGCCCCGCGAGCGCCGCATCGCGGATCAATTCACCGTTGTTGGCACGCAGCGGTCCGTGCACCTCCACGGCCTTGTGTGCGCCGTCCAGCACGAACTCCCAGCTCGCTGGGCCGCCGTGTCCATACAGAAGACAGGCATGCCGCTCGAGCTCGGCCGGCGCGGCGGGCGTACCGCGCCGGCGCAGGTACTGCGGGCTGCAGCAGACCACCATCCGGACTTCCGCGAGCTTTTGCGCGATCAGCGTCGAATCGGCCAGCGTGCCGATGCGGATTGCCATGTCGAACCCCTCGCCCACCACGTCGACGGTGCGATCGCTCAACTCCATGTCGAAGCGCACGTCTGAATGTTTCTTCAGGAACATCGCTACCAGCGGCGACAGATGGACCATGCCGAACGACATCGGCGCACTCACCCGCAGCAGCCCATGAGGTGACGCCCGCCGCAGCGACATGGCCTGCTCGGCTTCTTGCACCTCACCGAGAATGCGTTTGGCCCGCTCGTAGAACTCCTGGCCGAGTTCGGTGACGGCAAGCTTGCGCGTGTTGCGGATCAGGAGCCGCACGCCGAGTGCCTCTTCGAGCGCCATGACGCGGCGACTGACGAACTGCTTCGACAGCGACAGCCGGTTGGCTGCGGTAGTGAAGTTGTGCGCGTCAACCGTGGCGACGAAAATCCGCATGTCATCGAGTTGCATTGGCTCGCTCCTGGGTGTTGATCATGGTCGCCCGTCCGTGGTGTCGCCCGCCGCCTCATTGTCAACCATTGCGAGACAGTGTTTCTGATTACGTCACGATTATAAGCACATTGATTGACGTAAACTGCTCTGCATGGATCACGGACGACACCCCTCTCCGGATCGCACATCAAGGAGAAAGAACATGCTCGACATTAGACACGCCAATCAACGCGGCCGCGCGGAGCACGGCTGGCTTAGTTCGCGTCATACGTTTTCCTTTGCCAACTATCACGACCCGAAGCAGAACGGCTTTTCGGATCTGCTGGTGATCAACGACGACCGCGTCGCGCCGTCGAAAGGCTTCGGCACGCATCCGCACCGCGACATGGAAATCTTCTCGTACGTGCTGGAAGGTGCGCTGGAACATAAGGACACGATGGGCACCGGCTCGGTGATCGTTCCCGGCGACATCCAGTTGATGAGCGCGGGCACGGGCGTCGCCCATAGCGAGTACAACCACTCGCGGAGCGACTCTGTGCACTTCCTGCAGATCTGGATTGCACCGGCGCTCAAGGGCACGCCGCCGCGTTATCAGCAGAGCCGTTTCGGCGACGCGGAAAAGCGCGGTGCGCTGCGCCTCGTGATCTCGCCCGATGGTGCGAACGAGTCGCTGGTGGTGCAGCAGGACACGCGCGTTTATGCCGGACTGTTCGACGGCGACGAGAGCGCCCGGCTGGAACTGGCGGCTGACCGGTATGCGTATGTCCACGTGGCGCGCGGCAGCGTCGACGTGAACGGTCAGACGCTCGGTGAAGGCGACGGTGCGCGGGTCCGCAATGAACAGGTTCTGACGTTCTCACAGGGTCACGACGCCGAAGTACTGGTGTTCGATCTGCGTAACATCGAGATGTCGGAACTCTGGTCCTGAGCGCTGCGCGGCGAACGCACGAATTGCATCCGTTATTACCTGCTGTTCCCGTCATGGCGGCATATTTGACTGAACTACGATGGTTCTGTGGCTTCCATGAAGCTACGTCCAGTACGTGGGCCTGATCGTGTCAATATGCCGCCGCCTGACGGGAAGAGTTGATCGATACGGGGATGCAGTCTGCACGCCGCTTGATAAAGGATCGGCCGTGGATATCATGAAAATTGCCAGAGCAGCGGGTTTGCAGATTCTGCTAGATGCTCGGATTGGCCGTGAAACCTATCACAGCGTGAGTGGATCGCTGCTTTCGTTGCAGCGCTTCGCAGAGGCGGTTTGCGCCGCTCAGGCGGATGAGTTTGCGCAGCAGCAGGAAGCGTCGGCAGCACACGAAGCATAAACAGCCAGGGTGGCGATCTCGCATCGCCGCCCTGGGTTTTAGACGCATTTACGGGGCGCTGACCTTGCCGGTTTGCTCCTTCGTCAGCGCTGCGGGCAACACCCCGCTCGCGGCCGCTGCTTCGTCGACCGTGGTACGGCCACCGTCGCGGAAAAACGCCTGCACCGCAGCGTTGTTCAACACGAGAATGCTGATGCGGCGGTTGGTCGGTTCGTCGGCGACGTTTCTGTCCAACGGCAACACGTCAGCCAGTCCGCGCACCTGCAACAGTTTGTCCTCCCTTAAGCCCCCTGCTACCAGCGCGCGCCTTGCGGCGTTGGCGCGGTCGCTGGAAAGCTCCCAGTTCGAATAGCCGGCGGTGCCGCCCGAGTAAGGCACGGCATCTGTATGGCCGGCAATCGACACGCGATTGTCCACGTCGTTGAGCGACGCGCCGATCTGCTGCAGAATCGTCAGCGCGTAGTCCTCCAGTTTCGAACTACCCGAGGCGAACATCGGCCGCTTCAGCGAATCGACGATCTCGATGCGCAAACCTTCGTCGGTGATCGACAGACGAATCTGCTCCTTGTAGGCGCGCAACGATGGCGTCTGTTCGATCAACGCACCGATTTTCGCCTTGAGCTGCGCGAGCCGCTGCGCATCCATCTGCATGGCGGGCGGGCTGACCGTAGGCGGGGCGGGCTGGACCTGACTCTTGTGCGCCACGCCTGGCCGGCTGTCCGAGGCGTCGCGTCCGCCGCCTTGCACCACGCTCGGCCGCGCCGCACCGGTGCCTTCCTTGCCGCCCAGCAAGGTGGAAAGCGGCGTGTTGAAGTAATCCTCGATGCCCTCTTTGTCGTACTGCGAGGTCGAGCCCAGCAGCCACATCAGCAGAAAAAACGCCATCATGGCCGTCACGAAGTCGGCATAGGCGATCTTCCAAGCACCGCCGTGATGGGCCTCGTGTGCCGCACCCTTGCGCAGACGCCGCACCACGATGGGCGCCGACGCTTCCCCCGCGCTACCGCCCGACCGGTTCTCAGCCATGACTCGTCTCCCTCATCCTGGTCAGGCCGCCTTGGGCATTTTGGTGGCGCGCACCGCGTCTTCGAGCTCCTTGAAGCTCGGCCGGTCCGCGGTAAACAGCACCTTGCGGCCGAACTCCACCGCAACGGGCGGCGCGTAGCCGCTCATCGAGGCGAGCAACACAGCCTTGACACACTGAAACGGTTTGGCGGCGGCGCGACCCTTGGCATTGAGCAGGTCGGCGAGCGGCCCGATGAATCCGTACGCGAGCAGAATGCCAAGGAAAGTGCCCACCAGCGCACCGGCGATCATCTCCCCAAGCACCGCGGGTGCGGCTCCCACCGAGCCCATCGTATGCACCACGCCCATCACCGCGGCGACAATGCCGAACGCCGGCAAGCCGTCGGCCATCTTCTGGATCGCATTGGCCGCGACGGAGGCCTCCGCGTGATGCGTCTCCAGTTCCTCGTCCATCAGGTCCTGCATTTCGAGCGCGTTCACGTTACCGCTCGACATCATGCGCAGATAGTCGACGATAAAGTCGAGCAGATGATGGTCCTGCAGAACATGCGAATACTTCTGGAACAGCGCACTTTGTTCGGGCGCCTCGACATCCGCCTCGAGGGACATCATGCCTTCCTTGCGTGCCTTCTGGAGCAGTTCAAACAGCAGCGCGATCAGTTCGAGATATTTCTCTTTCGTATAACCGCCGCCCTTGAAGCAGGTAGGCAAACTCTTGAGCGTCTTTCTCAGCGTCGTGACCGGATTGCTGACGACAAACGCCCCTATCGCCGCACCGAAAATACACAGGAGTTCGAATGGTTGAACCAGGGCAGGAAGATGTCCTCCTACGCCGATAAAACTACCGATCACCGACCCCAACACCAATACCCATCCGATCGCAACAAACATGGCCTCTCCGTTTCAAACGCGGATTTAAACTGCTGCACTTCCACGCCGGACCAGTTCGTTCAGCGTAGCGGTGCCCCTCTCGATAATCCGCACCGGAGCAGGCGCGCGTGGCTGCGCCTCTCCGGAGAGATTCTATGTTCTTGATTGGTGCAAACCTGATTGACCTGCGCCGAGTGCATGTAACGGCGCATTTCCGGTTTGCTTGAACCCAGGCTTTCCCCGCGCAGGAGAAATGTTCCACCCGGTTAATAGCTCTGTTTTCGGCAGCGCAGCGAATTTCTTAAGCGATAAATTTATCGATCGCGCCCAGGCCTTGTGCGGCTTTGGTTTCTTTTTTTAATCGGTAAATATGGCCTTTATGGCGCAAACGTTTGGTGTTCGCGAATGGCGAATCAAACATCAACTCGTAACCGCTCCGGAAAATTCTGCCAGCACGCGTTCGCGTATTGCGGGCTTGATATTGGAGTGCTCCATATTGCCGCGATAATGCGCGACCACACGCGGATTCATCACGCGGAACCACAGCGGCGGCACATAAGCCACCATGATCATCGTTGCGTAACCGGACGGTAATTGCGGTGCGCCTTCGAAGTGACGCAGTGCCTGAAACGAGCGCGTCGGATTGGCATGATGATCCGCATGGCGTTGCAATTGGTAAAGAAACAGGTTGGTGACGACGCGATTGCTGTTCCATGAATGCTCAGGGCGGCAGCGTTCGTATTTGCCGTTCGGCAACTGCTTGCGGCCTAATCCGTAGTGCTCGAGATAATTGACCACTTCGAGCAGCGAGGCGCCGTATATCGCCTGGATCAGCAGGAACGGAATCACGACCTTGCCGAATAGAACAATCATCGCGCCCCATAGCACTGCGGTCATCGCCCATGCATGCAATACCTCGTTGCGCCAGCTCCACGACGAATGATCGCTGCGCGTGAGCCGCTCTTTTTCGAGCCGCCACGCCGATGCGATGCTGCCGAACACCGTGCGCGGCAGGAACGCCCAGAAGGACTCGCCATAGCGTGCGCTGGCGGGATCGGGCGGCGTCGCCACCCGCACGTGATGGCCGCGGTTGTGTTCGACGAAGAAGTGTCCATAGGCGACCGGCGCCAGCGTGACCTTCGCCAGCCAGCGCTCGAAGTGGTCGGTCTTGTGACCGAGTTCGTGAGCAGTATTGATCGATGCGCCGGTCGCCGAACCGAGCGAGAGCGCAAACCCCAGGTAGTCGTACCAGGCGAGCGCATGGGTTCCGACGATCCACACTGCGCCGAAGAACGAGACGTATTCGATGAAGGTCGCGAGGTAAACGATGCGCCGGTAATAGCGCTCGCGCTCGAGCACGGGCGCCACTTCCTCAGGCGGATTGCTGGGGTCGTCGCCGATCGCGTAGTCGAGCACCGGGATAATGCCGAACACAAAGATCGGACCAAACCACCAGAAGATATGCCAGCCCGTGAGCAGCGCAAGAGTGGCCGCGTGCAGCGGCAACGTGATGGTCAGCGCACCGAGCAGCCAAAGGTAGCGCTTGCCGTCGACCCAACGCGCGGGCGCCGTTTGCGAAGAGGCCATCTCTGTCTCCTTTTATGTTGCCCTTCGTCCTTAAGACCACTCGCACGCGTTGAAATGCGCACGGTTGGCTGCCGCGAAAGGTCTGCTCCGATTCACAGATTTATATGGTGAGACGAGCCACTTCGCCAAGAATTGAATCCAGGCGGCGAGCTCCAAACAAAGCAGCGCGGGCCGCGCCCGTGAGGGCCTGCGTCAAGCGTGTGAATGAAACGGGTGTATAGATGCGCCGATGGAGTTCAAGCGCCACCGGCTTCGATGCGGGAACCGAAAACAATGAAGCCCGCACAAAGGCGGGCTTCATTGCAAGGCAACAACTGGCAGCAGGCTTTCGTCAGTCCAATCAGGACCGCCTGCCGCTCACGAGGAAAACTTAGGCCTCCGCAAGCGCCGCAGCTTCCTCGACTTCCACTTCGTCATCCGCGCTATTGCGAATCAGGTGATCGAAGGCGGAGAGCGATGCTTTCGCGCCCTCGCCCACGGCGATGACGATCTGCTTGAACGGCACCGTCGTCACATCGCCGGCCGCGAACACGCCCGGCACCGATGTCGCGCCGCGCGCATCGACGACGATCTCGCCGTGCTTCGACAGTTCGACCGTGCCCTTCAACCATTCGGTATTCGGCACGAGACCGATCTGCACGAACACGCCTTCCAGTTCGACCTGCTTCGTTTCACCCGAGCGCAAATCCTTGTAGACGAGCCCGTTGACCTTCTTGCCGTCGCCGGTGATCTCGGTGGTCTGCGCCTGCGTCACGATCGTCACGTTAGCGAGGCTGCGCAGCTTGCGTTGCAGCACTTCATCAGCCCGCAGTTGCGCGCCGAATTCGATCAGCGTGACTTCGCGCACGAGGCCGGCCAGATCGATTGCCGCTTCCACGCCCGAGTTGCCGCCACCGATCACCGCGACGCGCTTGCCTTTGAACAGCGGGCCATCGCAGTGCGGGCAGTAAGCCACGCCATGATTGCGATATTCGCGCTCGCCCGGCACGTTGATTTCGCGCCAGCGCGCACCGGTGGCGAGCACGATCGTCTTCGCCTTCAGCACCGCGCCGCTCGCCAGACGTACCTCATTGATGCGGCCCGGAACCAGTGCTTCAGCACGCTGCACGTCCATGATGTCCACTTCATAGCTCTTCACGTGCTGTTCGAGCGCCGTGGCAAACTTCGGTCCTTCGGTCTCCTGAACGGAGACGAAATTTTCGATCGCGAGCGTGTCGAGCACCTGGCCGCCGAAGCGTTCCGCAACCACGCCCGTCTTGATGCCCTTGCGTGCCGAGTAAATCGCTGCCGCAGCGCCCGCGGGGCCGCCACCGACGATCAGTACATCGAACACCGGCTTCTTCGCCAGTTCCTTGGCCGCACGCGCACCTGCGCCGGTATCGAGTTTGGCGAGAATTTCCTTTACGCCGCTACGGCCCTGGCCGAACACTTCGCCGTTCAGGAACATCGTCGGCACGGCCATGATCTGGCGCGCTTCCACTTCGTTCGGGAATACCCCGCCGTCAATCGCCACGTGGCGGATGCGCGGGTTGATCAGCGCCATCACGTTCAGCGCCTGCACGACTTCCGGGCAGTTCTGGCAGGTCAGCGAGAAATACGTTTCAAACTGATAGTCGCCGTCGAGCTCGCGGATCTGTTCGATCACCGCGTCGTCGAGCTTGACCGGGTGGCCGCCCACCTGCAGCAGCGCCAGCACCAGCGACGTAAATTCATGTCCCATCGGGATGCCGGCAAAGCGGATGCCCGTGTCCTTGCCCGGCTCGCCGATCGAGAACGAAGGCTTGCGCTCCGCGTCGCCGCGCCGCTCGATCACGCTGACGCGCGCCGACAGCGTCGCGATGTCGTTCAGCAGTGCGAGCAGTTCCTGCGATTTGGCGCTGTCGTCGAGCGAGGCCACGATCTCGATCGGCCGGCTGACCTTTTCCAGGTACGATTTCAACTGAGTCTTGAGATTGGCATCCAGCATGGCTATTCGAATTCCGTGACGAGGGTTGGGCTCCGGGCGCCACCCACATTGCGTGGCGAGGAGCCGTGCGGGCCGTATGCACATGAAGCTGCATTGCGCGTGATACCGTCCGCACGGAGAAACGCCAGCGAGTGGCGTGTACTGCGATGAAGCCGAGCTAAGCGGGAGCGCTTAGATCTTGCCGACCAGGTCGAGCGACGGGGTCAGCGTTTCAGCGCCCGGCGTCCACTTGGCGGGGCACACTTCACCCGGATGCGCTGCGATGTATTGCGCAGCCTGCACCTTGCGTAGCAGTTCGCCGGCATCACGGCCAATGCCGTTGTCGTGGATTTCGCACAGCTTGATCTCGCCTTCCGGGTTGATCACGAAGGTGCCGCGCAGCGCCAGGCCTTCTTCTTCGATCAGCACGTCGAAGTTGCGCGAGATGGCCAGTGTCGGATCGGCGATCATCGGATACTTGATCTTCTGGATCGTGTCCGACGTGTCGTGCCATGCCTTGTGGGTGAAGTGCGTATCGGTCGACACGCTGTAGATCTCGACGCCGAGCTTCTGGAATTCGGCATAACGATCGGCCAGGTCGCCCAGTTCGGTCGGGCAAACAAACGTGAAGTCAGCCGGGTAGAACACGACGACCGACCACTTGCCCTTCAGGGTTTCGTCGGTAACGGTCTGGAAGTCGCCATTGTGGTAAGCGGTTGCCTTGAAAGGTTTGATCTGGCTGTTGATGATCGGCATCTGATGCGTCCTCTTTTGGTACGTGGTTGAGAAAGTGATGACAGTATGTCTGGATCCACTTAATAGAAAAAGTTGATTGTTTAAATCGTCATCATTGGATTTGACTATTTCTCCTTCTGGGAGAAATCCCGACTCCGGATGCCGGCTTTGGCCGTCTTCGGCAATACTTCTACTTTTCTACTTTTTCCTCGCAAACGGACCGCGATGACCGACACCCAGAAACGCCCCGGCTTCATCGGCTGGTTGCCCTATATCGTCGCGGCGACCTTCTTCATGGAGTATCTGGACACCACGGTGATCGCCACCGCCCTGCCGCAGATGGCGCGTTCGTTCGGCGTGGGTCCGAACAGCCTCAGCCTCGGCATGACGGCCTACATGCTGGCGCTGGCGATTTTCATCCCGGTAAGCGGCTGGGTTGCCGATCGGTGCGGGTCGCGCACGGTCTTCTTTAGCGCGATCGGCGTGTTTACGGTCGCGTCGGTGTTGTGCGGGATGTCGCAAAACGTGACGGAATTCACCGCCGCGCGTCTGTTGCAAGGGATGGGCGGCGCGATGATGGTCCCGGTCGGCCGGCTGATCGTGGTGCGCAGCACCGAGAAAAGCCGCCTGATGCAGGCCATCTCGACCATTACGTGGCCGGCGATCGTCGCGCCGGTGGTCGGGCCGCCGATCGGCGGCTTCATCACCACCTATGCGAACTGGCGCTGGATCTTTCTGCTGAACGTGCCGTTCGGCATCGCGGTGATGGCGGCAGTGGTCGCACTGGTGCCCAACCTGAAAGGCAGCGAGCGCCGCCCGCTCGATGTCGTCGGCCTGCTGCTGAGCGGCGCCACCCTTACTTCGATCCTGTACGGCGCCGAACTCGCCAGCCAGCCCGGCGAAAATCCGTGGATAGCAGGCGCCCTCGTGGCAGCGGGTCTGGTGATCGGGTTCGTGGCATTCCGGCATGCACAGCGCCATCCGCATCCGCTGATCGACGTCTCGACGCTCAGGATTCCCACTTTCTCGGTGACGGTGATAACCGGTTCGTTCACACGTATCGGCATCGGCGCGGTGCCGTATCTGATGCCGCTGCTGTTCCAGATCGGCTTCGGTCTGTCCGCGTTCAAGTCGGGGCTATTGCTGCTGGCGAGCGCGCTCGGCAACCTGGGTATGAAGGCGTTGACCACGCGCATCCTGCAGCGCTATGGCTTCCGGATGGTGTCGATCGTCGACGTCGCCGCAGCAGGCGTCTTCATTATCGCCTGCGGCCTGCTGACGCCACAGGCACCGCTCGCCTGGGTACTGATCGTGATATTCGGATATGGCGTGGCGCGCTCGATGCAGTTCACGACGCTCGCCACCCTCGCCTACGCAGACGTCGCCCAGCCGCAGATGAGCGCGGCGAGCACGCTGTGGAGCGCGGCGGCGCAAATGACCATCGGGCTGGGCATTGCCTTCGGCGCGGTGGCGTTGCGCGGTGCCGCCGTGTTCAACGGCGAGACCTCAGGGCATGTCTTTACGCTCGATGACTTCCGCATCGCCTTTCTCTGCGCCGGATTGGTGACGCTCGCGTCGGTGTGGGGTTACTGGCAGCTGGAACACAACGCGGGGCAGAGCGTCGGCGGAGGCTCGCGGCGCCAGGACGCTTCCTGAGCGCGATCAATAGCGTGGACGGGAGCCAGGCAGAAGCCTGTCACCGCGCCCGACCTGTCACATCCCCGCAACGTTGGACGGTTAGTTTGCTTGCACTACTCGAAATCACTCGAAACCGTCCTCCCAATGACATCGCCGTCAGAGCGTCCCCGACAGTCGCGCGGCAGTTCCTTCAAGGCCGCTTACATGAGTGCGGTGTTGAATGCCGTGCTGATGGCCATGCAGATTGTCATTGGCCTGTTCGCGCATTCCGACGGCCTGGTGGCTGACGGTATCCATACGCTCAGCGATCTCGCCGCCGACGGCGTCGTCATCGCCGTGCTGTTTCTCGGCGCGGCTGCGGCCTCCGGCCAACGCGCTTCGAGCAGCGACGGCGGCTTCCATGCGTCGCTTGCGACGCTTGTCATCGGCGTGCTGCTGATCGGCACCGCCGGCGAGATGCTATGGCATAGCATCGGACCCGCCACGATTCTCACTGTCAGCACCAGCGTGCGTGCGAGCGCGCTGGTGGTCGCGGTCTTCGTCATGTTCGCCAAGGAAACGCTGTTCCGCTATATGCGGTCAGTAGCTCAACGAACACATTCTGGCGTTCTGCTTGCCAGTGCCTGGCACGCCAGACTCGACGCGGTATCGGCGCTGGTTGCCGTGATGGGCATTCTCGGCAGCATGGCCGGCCTGCCGATGCTCGATCACGTCGCGGCCGGTGTGATCGGCCTGATGATCCTGCGCATGGGTTACAACAACTGCTGGTCGGCGCTGAAGGACCTGGCCGCCCGGCCACTCGGCAACACTGCCGGCCAATGACAGCGACAGAGGCAAGCGCCGATGCCTCGCAAGCAGGCACACGAGCAAACGCCGCTTGACTGGCCCTGCCGTTTGTGATCCTATTACGCCCATGTTCGCCGCACAGACCCTGCTATCCCTCCTACTACTAGCCCGCTCTACCGGGCTAGGTCTGCTGCTACGCGCTTCCCGCATCTAACGCATCTGAAGCGCAGTTAATTCCCAAGTTTTGCTGACCTTGCCCCGGTTGCCCAACCGGCGGCCGTGCTTCGTTCCGTTCCTTTGCGTCTCCCGTTTTTCGAACCCACGAGCCCATCATGCTGAAAAATCCTGCTACCAAGTACCGCCCGTTCACCCCCGTCAACTTGCCGGATCGCACCTGGCCGTCGCGCACCATCACGCACCCGCCGATCTGGATGAGCACCGACCTGCGCGACGGCAATCAGGCACTGTTCGAGCCGATGAACGCGCAACGCAAGATGCGCATGTTCAAGACGCTGGTGCAGATTGGCTTCAAGGAAATCGAAGTGGCGTTTCCGTCGGCGTCCGAAACCGACTTCAATTTCGTACGCGAACTGATCGAGGGCGGCCACATTCCGGATGACGTCACGATCGAAGTGTTGACCCAGGCGCGCGACGACCTGATCGAGCGCACCTTCGAATCGCTGCGCGGCGTGCCGCGTGCGATCGTGCATCTGTATAACGCCACCGCGCCGGAATTCCGCAAGATCGTGTTCGGGCTCGACCGTAACGGTGTCAAGCAACTGGCCGTGAACGCGGCGCGCACCATGAAGCGTCTCGTGGATGCCACCCCGGAGACGGCTTTCACGCTGCAGTACAGCCCGGAAACCTTCACCGCCACCGAACTCGATTTCGCCAAGGAAGTGTGCGATGCCGTGTTCGATGTCTGGCAGCCGACGCCCGAGCGCAAAGCCATCGTCAACCTGCCGGCCACGGTGGAAGTCGGCACGCCGAATTTCTACGCGGACCAGATCGAGTGGATGCACCGCAATCTGGCGCGGCGTGACTCGCTGCTGCTTTCGGTTCACCCGCACAACGATCGCGGCACCGCAGTCGCCGCGGCTGAACTGGCCGTCATGGCCGGCGCCGACCGCGTCGAAGGTTGTCTCTTCGGTAATGGTGAACGCACCGGCAACGTCGACCTCGTGACGCTGGCGATCAATCTTTACACCCAGGGCGTCGACCCGGGACTCGATTTCTCGCACATCAACGAAGTCGCGCGCACCGCCGAGGAATGCACGCAATTGCCGGTGCATCCGCGTCACCCGTATGTCGGCGATCTGGTGTTCACCGCCTTCTCGGGATCGCACCAGGATGCGATCAAGAAAGGCTTCGCCGTGCAGAAGGATGACGCGCTGTGGGAAATGCCTTATCTGCCGATCGACCCGCGCGATCTGGGCCGCACTTACGATTCGATCATTCGGGTCAACAGCCAGTCCGGTAAAGGCGGCATTGCTTATCTGCTCGAACAGACACATGGCGTTGTGTTGCCGCGGCGTCTGCAGGTCGACTTCAGCTCGGCCGTCCAGCAACTCACCGACGATAGCGGCCAGGAAGTCACCGCACAGCAGATCTGGGAAGTGTTCCAGGATGAGTACGTGCGCGGTGAGACGCCGCTGCGTTACATCGGCCATGCGCTGTCAGAAGAAGGCGGGCGCGAGCGCATCAAGCTGACGGTGGAGATAGCCGGTAAGCGCACCGTGCTGGCAGGCGAAGGCAACGGCCCGCTCGACGCGTTGATGCATGCGCTGCGCACCCCTGTGCGGATCCAGCACTACGAAGAACGTGCGCTTACTCAGGGCGCGGACGCGAAGGCAATCGCGATTGCCGAAATGGCCGGTGCGCAGGTAGTGGGCAGCGCGTTCGGCGTGGGCATCGATGCGAATCTGATTACCGCTTCGATCCGCGCCGTAATCAGCGGCATCAATCGTGCGTATGCCCGTTCGGATGCTGATGCGCAAGCGCATTTCTTCGATGCAGTGCTGCGCGAAGTGGCGGACGACGAGCGCAGCAAGGCTCTGCAGGCGGGGTAAAGCAACGGGGGACGGGAAAGCGGGAAAGCGAGTCCCCTAAGCGTACTCGCGCTCCCGCATCCACTTCGTCATGATCCATTTGTCGCCGCCCAACACGGGCGCGCCGCCATGCAAGGTCAGCGGATCGAGTTGCCGCAAGCCGTTCAGATAACGGAAGTACACCGCCCCACCCTGCCTGCCGGTAACCGATAAACCTGCCTCAGGGAAAATGGTCTCGCCACCATCCGGCACGTCGTTGAGATAAACGATTAGCGTCGCCACACGCTGGCCGCCGCGTGCGGTATGCACCGCGCTGCCCGGTTGATCGGGCGGAAAATAGTCGAAATGCGGACGGTATTCGCCGCTGGTGTTGTAATGCAGAATCTGCAGTCCCTCGCCGTTCTCCACCGGCCAGTTCATCAGGCTGGAAATCCGCTGGTCGAGACGCTCGATGAGCGCGTCCTCGCCGCGTTGAAACCAGATACCCTCGCTGGTGCGATTGCGGATCACGTCTTCTTGCCCGGTGTCCGGATTGACCGTGGTCGAGCGTTTGAGACGATGCCGCGAACGCTCCATCATCTCGGTGCACTCTTCAGGCGAAAGCACGTCGGCAAAGACGACCACTTGGGGCCGCTCGCAACGCATCACCACTTTCACATCGCGATCGTACGCGCGGATCAGATTGCCGCTTGCCACGGGTAATGCGTCGTACTGGTACGTGCCTTGTACCGCTTTGACGAGGCTCGCTTCGGTGCCTGCGGTTGCCACGATGCCGCCCGGCGTTCTTGCCTGATCAGCGGAGCCGAAGCCACTCGGGCCGTTTGCTGCGTCCGATCCGCTTGCCACGCCCACGGCGCCCGCGGCATTAGCCGTTGCGGTGACCACACCGCCAACATTTGCGGAGCTCACCGCGCGCTGCACCGCACTGCTAGCGGAGAACTGATCGAAACCCGCCCCCATCATGGCTGCGACCATGGAATCCACGGTACAGCCACGCTTCGCATTGGTGGCCAGCCAATCTTCCCAGGCCGCATCCACGACAGGCATAAGTACTCGTCCCTTGGTATTGTTTGTTCGGGTTTATTCGGCGCGCGGGTGGGCGGCGAATTTCCGCTCACACGCACGCTCGCTCTCAACGAGATACTGCATCAACCCGCCAATCTCACGCAAGTAGGCCAGGTGGACAGGCCATTCGGATCAGGGTCAACGTCGTGCCCGGACTCAGCCGCGCTTGTTCCGATAAGCATCGAGGCCTTTCTTCGCCTGCGCCCGTATTGCTCCTTGCACGAAGGGCGTCCAGCCGAGCAAGGCGCCCTTGAGTCCCAATGCCTGCCGCGACCAGCGCCAAAGGTCGAAGCTGTCGCGATGCTCGACGATGCGCCCGTCCCGAAACACGAATTGCGCCTGAATCCGGTTCTCCACCTTGCGGCCAGTCTGACTGAAAATATAACGCGCCACCCAGTGCGCACGACCGGTACGCTCGTCCGCGGTGACGGCGTCGAACGTCAGGGAAAAATCCTGGGCCCGCGCGACCAGCATGCGCCACATATCGCGCGCCTGCTCGCCGCGCAACTCGCCGAACACGGGGTCGCTGAAGACCACGTCATCGGCGTAGCATGCGCCCATCGCTTCGGCATCTTGCTTCTGAAAAGCTTCATAGAAGCGCCCGATCAACTCGCTGTTGGTATTGGGATGACTCATCGTTGGTATTGTTCCCGTAGCAAAGCGGATGGTGCCATCGACCTTCTCCTTATGGCCGGCCTGTCTCAATGTCACGCGCGAACGAACCGCTGCGTTCGTGTCATATTGTGCCATTCAAACCGCCGCCGTCTCCGGCTCCGGGTCTGGGTCATTGCCCTGGGTGAGACGAGCGGCTAGCTGCCAGCCTGGACGTTATGGCCTCGAACCCGACCCGCCGCCGCGCGGCTTGCTCGACCCGCCAGCAAGTACACCGCCAGCGAGATCCCCGCCGCAACCGCAGCAGCAAGATAGAGCGATGATGCAAAACCGCTGGCAAAGCTGGCATGAGCAGCAGCCGCGAGCGGCGCGCTCATCGCCGGCGGCAGGTGTGCGCTCGCCCCAGCCGCATCACCGGCCAATACACGCGACAGAAAGCCCGCGTCGAGTGCGCTTCGGAGCGCGGGAGTCAACTCAGGCCGCGCATAAAACGCGGACTGGGTGCGCGCAGCCAGCACTGCACCGAGCACGCCGACCGACGTCACGATAGCGGTAAAGCGCGTGGTCGTACTGATACCTGATGCCATGCCGGTACGGTTCGGCGGAACGCACGCCATGATGGCCTTTTGCGTGTCGCCGTTAAGAACGCCCGCGCCGAGGCCCGTCACCACCATGCCGATCGCCACCAGGCCATAACGCGCCTCGCCTGCAACCAGAGCAGTCAGAAGATTGCCCGCGCCGATCAAAAGCAAGCCCGTGCTGAGCATCGCCATAGCCGAGAGACGCCGGGACAACACCGCGCCGACATACGGCCCCACCACCATGGCAAGCGCAAACGGCAGCATGCCCACGCCCGCCGCGATGGCCGGTAGCCCAAAGGCGTTCTGCAGATAAAGCGGCAGAAAGGTCATCATGACCTGCGCGCACGCCGCATAGCCAAACATGGCGAGAACCGCGGCCACGAAGCGCGACTGACGGAACAGCGCAAGGTCCACCATCGCATGTCGACGCACGCGCTGCAGTTGAACGAAGGCCACAAACAGCAGCGCCGCCGCCGATAGTTTCACGCCGGTCGAGCCGCTCGTCCAACCCGCCGACGGTGCCGCGATCAGGGCCCAGATAGCCACCGCCAACCCGACGCCAAACAACAGGCTGCCCGCTACATCGATAGGTCCGGCTTCGGGGTTGCGCGAGTCCTGGATCGCACGCCACGCACACACAATCAGCACCGTGCAGACCGGCAGATTCAGCAGAAAGATCCAGCGCCAGCCGAGCCATTGCGTAATGACGCCGCCCACCAGCGGCGCCACGGTCGTCGCCAATCCCATGCAGGTGCCCCACACCGCCCAGGCACGCACGCGCTCGGGACCCTCATGAAACGTATTGGCGATCACGGCGAGCGCCGCAGTCACCAGCATCGCCGCGCCCACGCCCTTCACGGCGCGGGCAATATTCAGCAGCAATGCCGACGGCGCGAGGCCGCAGCCCAGCGACGCCAGAAAGAACACGGCGAGCCCAAGCAGCAGCATGCGTTTGCGGCCGAACCGGTCGGCCAGGCCGCCCGCCGGAAGCAGGCACGCCGCGAAGGCGACCATATAGGCGCTGACGACCCATTCCACATCGGCAAAGCTTGCGTGAAACGAGCGGGCAATGGACGGTAACGAGACCGCGACCACATTGGTATCGAGCACGATCAGCGCGCAGATTGCGGAGGTTGTGGCAAGCACAAAGCCTGCGTTGCGGGGGATGCCCGCCGGCGCAGGCGAGACCGGCTCATTGGTTGTTTGAGGACGCAGCGCGTCGCGAGTCTGGGACATAGGCATAGGTGGGTCGATAGGTAAATCGATAGCTGGACTAACGCCAAACGGACCCCATCCTAGCCGTGCTGCTATTTCCTGTCATTGCCACAGACCGACAGAATAATTAATTCAATCGATAATACAGACGACAACGCGGTCTGCGTCACATCCACTGTATCGCCAAGGTCGCGAGGCATCTTTGCTGCTCGCGGATGGTCGAGGAACTGGATATCGTCGCGACATTCGTTATATCCTATGGAATACAGCGGTAGGTAACGAATGGCGCGCGTGCTCTGTGGTTCCCAAACTCAACACCCCCGCCAACCCGCTGCACCACAAACCGTAACCGGCAACCTGGAGCCAAGATTGGTGCGCAGTCGATCCACCCTGTCCGAATCGCCGGAACATCCCGGCCGGACCGCGAAGAGCTTTTCAACCACGATCACGGCGTTGAAATCCGCCACCGATCGCGGGCGCGCCGAGTTGATCCGCGATGTCGTCGATGCCTTCAGGCGTCTCTATGGCAGCGTATTGCGCTTCGTACAGATGTTCGCCGACGGCCAGGACAGTTTTCCTGCGGCCGGCAACTCGGGCTCACACTCGTTTAGCCAGCTTCTCGCCATCCTCGGCGAGCAAGGCAAGACGAGCAATTTTGGCCGCCTCGAAGAACTCAGAGCCGCGATCGAGGAAGCCCGTTCGGCTGAGCAACTGCGCGACGCGATTTTCTCCGACGCCCAAAGCAACGACCACGCCGCGCTGCGCAAAGTCGCCGCTGCGCTCGAGCGCCTCGATGCGACCTTCGTCGGCCTGTGCGTCGAACATGTGCTGGAGCAGCACGCCCGGGCGTCTTTAGTCGTGTCGTCGGCAGGCTGATAGGGTGCCCTGCAGCCGACCCGTCAAACGCCCACCGTTATATTCGATGGTATATTTCGCTAGAGAAACTGAAGGTGGCGGACTCGACATTACCCGGTGAACTTCGCCGGCGAGCCCTGAAACCGGAACCGGATTCGAGGTCATCATGCAAGCTCCCCCGTTTCGCCTCGCCCGAACCGCCGACGCAAACCGTGCCGACGACGGCGCCGGCGCTCGCCTGCGCGTGGCCGACGCCTGCTGCGCGCCGCCATCACCTGGGCAGCTCGCCAGCTCGAAGCGGCGCACGAAGCTGACCGAACTGGACCCGCATCTGCATTGCTCCGTGATCGGCACCTGCCTCACGACGCACGAATTGCGCAAGCTGGTACCCAAGTTCACCGATCTCGACCGTCAGCACGCGAGCGACCTTGAGATTCACCATGCTGCGGTCGAACTCGCGATTGCGGGCGGCGCAGGCAGCAAGGCGCTCCACAAGGCGCTCGACGAACGCTATGCCGGCGCACTCCGGCGCTTCGATCAGGCGCGCGACGAAGAGGCATTGCTCGCGCTCTGGAACGAGTCGCTCAAGAACGGCGACATTCCGCCCGCCTACTGGGCGCTGATGACCCATCCGTACGCAACGATGCCGGTGCGCCAGGCGGCTTTCGGCGAACTGCACATGTTGTCGCATCTGGTTGGCGCGGCCAATCGTGCGGATATTCGCCGGCTGGTGGCGCTCGAAGAGGAAAACGCCGCGCTTCGCGACAAGGTGGAACGGCAACAGAACCGCCTGCACGAGATCAGCACGCAGCGGGACGCAACCGTCGCGCAGCTAAGCGAACAGGTTGTCAAACTAAGCGCGCAGGCACGCCCCCAATTACCCGTCGACACCGCTAGTCTCGCGGAAGAAGTGAAAGCGCTGCAGGAGAAGCTTGCCGAAGCGAACGAGCGTCTCGCGCTGCACACCAGCCGCCGGGAAGCCGCGGAACAGCGCGCGCTGCAGGAACAAGGAACGGCCGAGGCGCTACGCGAGAGCCGCGATCAGGCGCTAGCGTTGCTAAAGGCGGTGCAGTCGGAATGTCACGCGCTCGAGCGGGCCACGCTCGACGCGCTCGATGAACCGGACGCGCGTCGCGCGGGACTTGCCGGCCTACATGGCAAACGCGTGGTGTACGTGGGCGGACGGCCCGGCTCGAATACGGCGCTCAAGGCGCTGGTGAGCTCCGCGGGCGGCGAACTCGTCGTGCACGACGGTGGGGTGGAAGATCGCAAGGGTCTGCTCGCCGCGGCATTGCCGGGTGCCGACCTCGTGGTGTTTCCGGTGGATTGCATCGATCACGATTCGATGAACATGCTCAAGCGCGTGTGCGAGCGTCATCAGGTGGACTACCACCCGCTGCGAACGGCGAGCGTTACCAGTTTTATCGACCTGATTACGCGTCTGCATACCGACCGCGGTGACCTGCAAAGCGCGGCACCGAACTCACGCCCGCCTTCGGCGTTTTGCCTGCGGCATGGCTGAAGAGGGGTTAGCCGGAGCGTGTTAGCCGGCGCCCCAAGGAAGACTCCACGCCACTTCGGCAATTCAAAGTCGCATCAAGCGGATCAGATCGCCGATCTGCGTGGCGCAGGCCTGTTCGGCTTGCGCTTCGACATCGCGATAGAGGCGCACGATGCTCTCGCCGACCTCGGTGAGGACACAACCGCCGCCGCTTTGGCCGCCCTGCTCTGAAACCGTTGCGGGAGACTTCAGCGACCGGTTCAGCTCGTCGATCAGCAGCCATGCGCGCCGGTATGACATATCGAGGCTGCGCGCCGCGGCCGAGATCGAGCCGTGTTCGCGCACCGCTTCAAGCAGTTCGACTTTGCCCGGTCCAAGTGCGACGGTCTCGCCCTTGCGAATGCGCATCCGGAAGCGAACCTCGGGCCGTGCCTTGTTGCGGACCTGGGTGCCGGCCTTGGCGCCGGCTTTGGAGTCAGCCTTGGAGGCCACGCGAGTGCCGGCCCGGCTACCCGCCCTTGTGGCGGCTTTAGCGCCGGGTTTTATACCGGTCGTTTTCGCCGGCATAGAAGGATTTTTAGCAGATTCAGCCATGCGCGAAAGCATACACGAAGCCGATTGCGAAGCGGCATCGGGATAGAGCCGCATCTGTCCAGCCAGAGGATTACCTCAAGACGCGCGAGGAAAGCAAAACCGGTAATCCTCGCAACCGGGACAACCCGGTGCAGGACCGGGCTCCTGTCCAAGCGACAAGGCAAGTTGCTGGGCCAGAAATTTTTTCCAGCGCAGATTCTCCACATTGAGCGCGGCCAGTGACGGGAAATACCGCTCGAGCATCGCCGAGACTTCGTCGCGCCCAGTCAGTCCGAGGTCACGCCATAGATGATCGGGTCGCAAGCATGCGTGCGCGATGATCGTTGCGAGACATTGGGCATCGTCGGGCAGCACGGCTGGGCTCGCGTACTGCAGCATCAATGCGCGCATTGCGGTGGCAAATTCGACATGCTCGTGGGTGTCCACTGCTAATGCGGCGACAGCGACCGCTGCGGCAACGCCGGAGAACCGGCTTAAACCGGTCAGATCGGGCGCGACCGGCGTGAACCGGAAGTGACGGCCAATGAGCCCGCTCCACTGTGCCGGAGAGAGGCCTAGCAGCGCCCACTCCCCACGCACTTCGCGGGCAGCGATCAGTTTGGCGAACAGACGGGCATCGAAAGAACGTGGGTCGATCGCCGCCTCGAGCCATTGATGCATCCGCACAGCTTTCCAAACCATTACAACGGACGCAGCAACTGCACATCAATCCGTTTGAGCCGCTTGACGTGTCGCGGCGCCGCCATGATGTCGGCGCCGGAAAACAGGATCGGCGCACCGTCTTCAGCACTCAGCGGTTCACCGTCGCATTCATACGCGATCAGCGCGCTCTCGCCCACCGGCGTGTTGAACAGTTCATGCCACGAGAAGGTCACGGCGTAACCGTCCTGCGCCGCCGCGACGAACACCATCCGCTTGAAATCGCCGGGCGAATCGTTGCGCAGACAGGCCTGCTTGATAAGCGCGGTCAGACTGACACCCCGATAGCGGCCAACGCGGCGAATATAGCGGTTGGTCGTAAAGCAGCGTAGATCGAAAGGCGCGGCCAGCATGCTGTCGTAGCTTCTGAGTTGCTCGAGCGTCAACGACAACGGCTGCAGCACGTGACCGGTCAGCGCGAAAACGCTGGCAAGCGCCTGTTCCGGAAGCTCTACAGTCAGATTCATCGAGTCCATGCTTGCAGATCCTCCGCAACGAATTGGGCCGCGCAGCCAGGCAAAGATGCAGCGATTCGCCGCACGCCGCGTCAAGTGGTTGAAACACCCGAAGCGCAATATTTTCGCATATATTACGCCGCAGGCCGCCCAGCGCGGCAGTTGGCCCCACGGCATACCGGATATATCGCGCGGTCTATGCTCCGCTAGTGGGGGTTTCAATCCACGGCGCGCCGTCGCGTCGTAATATAGCGATCTTCATAACGCTACGGGAAATGGCATGATTCGCAAGCTGCTTGCATCGTTCACGGTAGTCGCCGGCCTGGCGGCCGCCACCCCCAGCTTCGCCCAGGACAACACCGTCAACGTGCTATACGCAGGTTCGCTGGTCAACCTGATGGAGCGCAGCGTCGGCCCCGCCTTCGAGAAATCCACCGGCCTGCAGTTTCGCGGCTACGCGGCGGGCTCGAACAAGATCGCCAATGAAATCAAGGGCAAGCTGCGCCGCGGTGATGTGTTTATCAGCGCGAGTCCCAAGGTCAATCAGAGCCTGATGGGCGCCGATAACGGCGACCACGTGAGCTGGTACGTCAATTTCGCCGAGTCGCCGCTGATGATCGGCTACAACCCGAAGAGCAAGTTCGCCGCCGACTTCAAGACGAAGCGCTGGGACCAGGTGCTGCAGGAGCCGGGTATCCGCATCGGCCGCACGGATCCGAAGCTCGATCCGAAGGGTGCGTTCACGGTCGAGATGATGACCAAGGCCGCGGATCTGTACCATCAACCGGACCTCGTCGAGAAGACGCTCGGTGCGCCGGACAATCCCGAGCAGGTATTGCCTGAGGAAACGCTCGTCGGCCGGCTGCAATCGGGCCAGCTCGACGCCGGCTTCTTCTACTCGACCGAAACGTCGGATCTGAAGATTCCCGCGTTCCAGCCGGCTCCCGAGTTGAAGGCGAAAGCAGCCTACACGCTGACCATCCTGAACGACGCCCCGAACAGCGCAGGCGCCGTGCGTTTTGTCGACTTCCTGCTGAGCGCCGAAGGCCGCGCGTTGCTGAAGCAGCATGGCGTCGATGTGATCAAACCCGCTGTGACCGGCAATGGCCAGGCTATCCCGCCGTCGGTGCAAGCCGTGATCGACGCGGCGCAATAACGTCGCGATGAAGCGCGTCGCGGCCAAGCCGCTTGTCTGGCTGGCTGCGCTGCTGGCCGTCTATCTTTGCGCACCGTTCGTCGCCAGTGTGCCCCAGCTCGGCGCAGCCGACTGGGCCAGCGTCGACTGGCATGCCACGTGGTCGGCGGTGGCGATTTCCGCGGGGAGCGCCAGCGTCGCCGCGCTCGTGATCCTGATCGGCGGGGTGCCGCTGGGTTACTTTCTCGCCCGCTCGAACTCGCGCAAGGCGGCGGTGCTCGGCTTCATCGTGCAATTGCCGCTCGCGCTGCCGCCGCTCACGAGCGGCGTGCTGCTGCTGTTCCTGCTTGGACCGTATAGCTGGGTCGGCAGTCTGACCGGCGGCGCCTTGACCGATTCGTTTACCGGCATCGTGCTCGCGGAGACTTTCGTCGCTGCGCCGTTCCTGATCATCGCTGCCAAGTCCGCATTTGCTGCCGTCGATCCGGTCTTCGACGACGTCGCCGCGACGCTCGGCCATCACGCCGGCAGCCGCTTTTTCCGCGTCACGCTGCCAGTGGCGTGGCCGGCGATTCGCGCGGGTCTTGCGCTGTCGTGGCTGCGGGCGTTCGGTGAATTCGGCGCCACCGTGATGGTGGCGTATCACCCCTATTCGTTGCCGGTCTATACCTATGTGGTATTCGGCGGCCAGGGGCTGCCGGCCATGATGCCGCTCCTCTTGCCCACCTTGACGATTGCGGTTGTATGCGCCGCGCTGTCGCTGTACAGCAGGCGGCAAAACGGCATCGATCCACGAGCGGAAAGCGGCGACGAAGCCGCGCTTCATCCCGTGACTTCAATGCCGGCTGCCGAAGCCGCTCCGCTTCAACTCGCCTTCGAACTGAAACGCCATCTCGGCACGTTCGATCTCGACATTGCATGGACACCGGTGACCCGGCGCCTTGCCGTCATCGGCCCGTCGGGTTCCGGGAAGTCTCTTGCGCTGCGATTGATAGCGGGACTCGAGCGCAACGAGCGCGGCACGGTGCGCCTCGGCACGGCGGAACTGGACGCGTTGCCGCCAGAGCAGCGCCAGATTGGCTATATGCCGCAGGACTACGGTCTGTTCCCGCATATGACGGTGGCCCAACAACTGGCCTTTCCCGTCGATGCCGACGCCGCCAGCGCCCGCTACTGGCTCGAGCATCTGGGTCTTGCCGCGCTGGTTGGGCGGCTGCCGCATCAACTGTCGTTCGGTCAGCGTCAACGTGTGGCACTCGCAAGGGCCTTGACGCGCCACAGCCAGTTGCTGCTGTTCGACGAACCGTTCGCCGCGCTCGACACGCCGCGCCGCCGGCGTTTGCAACAGTCGCTGCGTGCGTTGCAGCGGGAGATTGCGGCGGTGACGGTCATCGTCACACACGATCCCGACGAGGCTGCGCTGCTTGCCGACGAAGTCCTCGTGATCGAGCAGGGACGTGTGCTACAGGCGGGCGCACTCGATGCGGTCTATGAACAGCCGGCGACGATGCGCGTGGCCGAACTGCTCGGTCTGCACAACGTGGGCGAAGGGATCATGCGCGAAGCGGGTGTGCTCGAAATTGGCGACGGCCTTGCGGTGAAAACGAACGAGCGCTCGATCGAAGCGGGCCGGCGGGTGATGTGGCGCGTGTCGTCGCACGCGCTGGTGGCGACGCCCGACGGTCCCCACATTGGCAACGTGGACGCCATCGAACTGCGCCGCGGCGAGCGCTATATCCGCGTGGAGATTGGCGGGGCGTATTTCAATATCGCTAGCGAAGACACACGGTTGCATCAGGGTACGCAGCACCGCTTTGCGATTGCTGCGGCGGGTGTGTCGGTATGGTGATCTTCTGAGAACTCGTTTGCGACGTGATCAACAGGTGATCACGCCGCAATCATAGCGAGACAGTGTCCTGCCTTAACGTGGCTTAACCTGCCTTAACCTGACTTAGCCAGCCGCAGCCGGGCAGAACAGTTCGCCGTGCTTAGCGACATACGCTCGCGCACCACTGCGATCCGAGGCGTCGAACAGCACCACACCACCGTCCGAGACGACCGCCAGCGTCGCGCCGTCCGGTGTGTAGCGCAACGCTTCCGGATTGTTGCCCGTTGCGTAGCCGCCATTCACCTTGCCGCTATCACGCGCAATAGTCGCCACCGCGCCGTCTTGCGGAAACGACACTGCCAGCGTGCTGCCGTCCGGGCTCAGCGCGAAATGATAAGCCGTCGGCGTGCCGCAAAAATGCAGCGTGTTCGCCGGCTTCAGCGTTTGCGCGTCGTATTCGACAATGCCGTCGCGTGACAGCACCAGCAGATTGCCGCTGTGCGGGTCGATTTGCAGATCGAGCGGGCTGGACGCATCGATGGTGCCGATCAGCTTGCGGTTCACCGTGCTGAATACTTCGACCGTGCCCGCCACGCCGTCGGTCGCGAACAGGCGCTTGCCGTCCGCGGACAGCACCAGACCCACCGGCCGACCGAACGGCTCGTCACGCGCGTCGCCGCCCTTCAGATCGAAGCGGCCGAACGGGCGGCCGTTAGCGGTCTCGAACGCCGAAACCGTATTGGAAACGACATTGAACACATACGCGCGGCGACCATCCGCGGAGAGCACGATATTCTGCGGAAAGCGCTGGGCGCGGACCGTGCGCACGATCCGGCCTTTCTCCAGATCGACGAACACCAGCGAATCGGGACGCAACGAGGTCACATAAGCACGGCGGCCATTCGCGTCCACGGCAACCCCAACCGCGCCGACGCCGCGGCAGAAGTTATCCTGGCAATCGTCCGAGGTCTTGGCGGGCGCATGGCCGTCGATGGTCTTCGCCACGTTGCGGTTAGCCAGATCGACCACCGCCAGCGTGTTGTCGCCATTGCTGGTTGCGTAAAGCCATTTGCTGTCGGCGCTGATGTCGAGACCCGCCGGCACATTGCCGACCGGAATCACCGTGCCCTTCGCCAGTTCTCCGACCGACGCGGCTGCGGCCTTCGCAGCGGCCTCGCTGGCAGAATCGTTGGTGGTGCTGCAGGCCGCCAGCACGAAACACGCGGCCATCACGGCAGCCAATTGACGCAAACCTGGCAGAGCCAATTGCTCCGTGGCTTCATTATGATTAAAACGATCACGCCAACTCATCGCTACTCCTTGTTTAAAACCCGATCAAATAACCGAATCCTGCATAAGCTGTCTTCACACCTGCATTGGCCACGCATTAGTCCACTCTGGGCGCACATGCCCATAAAAATATTGCCGCCAGGTCGGACTTTCAGGGATTTCAAACACTGCAGGCGGTGGCAGAACTCTGGCGGATTCATACGCCAGTGGCGCCATTTACCCGCATGCGCTGCCATACCTGCGTCCCACAGCCAAATCAGCCCCTGCGCGAAGGCGTCCTGCCGATGCGCACCCTTGTCCAGCACGGATTTATCTAAAGCAGAAAAATAACGATTTCATGCCGCCCGATGAATCGTTAAATTTATGTGAATTGCATAAGCATTATGTGCCGCTCATATTCACGAATGAGCGGATTTTAAATGAGCGCGACCGGCCGTGTATAGTATTTGTTCGATTTTCCGGGGGTTTAAGCGGGGCGCCCCGCACGTTCGCCGCACGAGATTCACATGCAATTCAAATCGGCGACATAAAGCGGCAGAATTTGCAGATATCGCGTAGCGGGTGGCGTCATATTTCCCGACGCCAGCGTTGAATCGCTCCGCTTTATGTCGCGGCACTCCATGTCGTGCGCTTCCAGTCGGCAGTCGCCGCCTCAATCCACCCGGCGGCGTCCGCATCGGCCCGCGCGAGTGCTGTTTCACCGCGCGAGAGACCGGTCAAACGCAATACCGAAACGTTTCGTAGTCCGATCGTTGCCAGCACGTAGCGCAGATAAGGGGTAAGGAAATCCACCTGACCGGTTGCAGTGTGCGGTTCCGGTACAGGTCCACCGCAAGCAATCACGATAAACACGGGCCGATCGCGTAGCAGTCCCACCTTCCCTTCGCGCGTGCTGCGAAAGGTCCGGCCGATCCGCACCACATGATCGATCCACGTCTTGAGCGCAGCGGGCACCGTGAAGTTATGCATGGGCGTGTCGATGAGCAGCGCATCGGCACACTCCAACTCAGCAATCAGCTTCTCCGAAAGTGCTAACGCCTGCGTTTGCTCAGCAGTGCGTTGCATTTCAGGAGTCAGCATGGCATCGACGAACGAGCAATCCGGATATGGCAACGGCTGCGCCGCCAGATCGCGCTCGACGATCTGCAGCGGCGGTCCATCCATGGTTTGCAAATGCCCGATAAACTGCCGCCCCACTCTACGGCTATGCGATACAAGTCCACGCGGACTCGCACTGATGTGCAACAGAACACTCATTGATACTGTTCCCCTCAAAGCGCGGTATTGAAGCGCAACGCCGTGGCTAGCAGCCCCTGACGGTAATAGAAGCGATGGCCGAGTGTGTTGGTGAGCGGTGTATCCAGTACCAGCTTTGCGCAACCCAGCGCACGGCCCTCGGCCTTCAGACGATCCATCAGCAACTCGCCGTATCCCGCGCTGCGCGATGCTGCTTCCGTCACCAGATCGTCCACGTAAAAATGCGGACCGTGGACCAGATTGTCCTGCACCCGAAAACCGGCCAACGCCACCGGCTTTGCGCCTTGCCACAGTGCAAGCAGACGATAACCGACGGCCACCTGACGCCGCCAGCGCTCGAGGAATTCTTCGCAGGATGCGAGGTGCGGCCGCAATTCAAGCATCAATGCGTAGCATGCCGCCGCGTCTTCCGGGTCATCCACGTAGCGGATTTCCAGGTTTGGGTCACGCTGCCCGGGTTCCGTTGTCATTGTCCGCCCCTCCAGTCAGCGCTCCATCCCAGCTCGCGTTTCGCCTTGTCGCAGGCGAGCGTGCCGTCGTCTTCGGCAATGTTGTAGATGCCGGTCTTCCCGCGTAACACGGCCAACTCGGCGGCGCGTGCCGCTGCGTCGACGTGGACGGGAGCGGCGCCCGCCGCCGCATCGAATCCGGTGCCAGGACCGTAAAGCCGGCCATAGCGCAGCACGACGGCTTCCAGCGGCGCCTGCAGCACCTGCCGCTCGAGGCTGGCGACGCCACGCAGCGAGACGCCGCGTGGGCCGTCGAAGTGACTGTCCAGCGGATCGTCCTCGCTGTGTGGCAACGGGCCATCCGCATAGGCGAAGCCGATACTCTGCGCGACGATGCGCCGGACGTCCGCCGCGACTGCTGCAGCGACCAGGTTGCGCGTGCCCTCATCGCGGATGCGGGCGTTGCGCTGCGACGCCTCGGCCATTCTGGCCGGGTCGAGACCAGGCGGGAGGTCGGTAAGCTGATGCATGACGACCTGGGGCCGAACGGCCTCGAGCGCGGCGCGCAACGCGGCCGCGTCGAACACATCGACGACAACCGGTTCCACCCCCAACTCGCGCAGCATGGGCGCCTTGTCCGACGAGCGCGTGGTGCCCACGACGCGCCAGCCGGCGGCGACGAACAGCGGCGCGACGCGGCGCCCGATCGCCCCGGTCGCACCGGCCAGAAAGAGACAATCGGCCATAGCGGGAATCTCCCTGGATTAACGATGCGGCGAACCAGCCAAGCTGCCAGCCCACCCACAAGATGTATGAGTTCGAACATGATATAAGAATTCTTACATCATGTGCAAGCCACAGTGGGATCCGCTATGGACGATTGAAGAAGGTCGGGAATAAGGAGAGGTTAACGGGCGGGTTGAAGCCGCCGTTCAATCAGCGGTTCGCCCCGCTCCATGCTTTCGGCGAGGATACGGCCATCGAGTTTGTTTGGGTCGCTAAACGAGCCGACCGGGATCTTGCCCGTGGGCGAATCTACCAGTTTGATATAATGCGGCGCAAGACGCTGCCCGACGTCGATATCTACCGCGGCCACGGCGATTTTTGCTGCTGGCGCGGCTTGCGAGGGCATCCCGCGCACTACACAGAGCGCACCAAAAAGCGCGCCGGCAGCGGCAATTGCCAATGTCCCCATCCATTTTGTATTTTTCATGTCGCACTCCTTATGTTGCCGCCTGGCAGGATTGCGCTAGCCACACTCGAACAAACAGGAACACCAGGCGGAATCAGGCTGAAGCGCCGTCATCACACTGCGATGTCCGCTGAAAAAAGAAAGATGAGCAAGTATCAACGCCGGCGTCGAATCGCACCGCAATCAAACGCTCCGTTCCCCCACAGCGATCGTGTTGATCCGATCTGCCGCCCGGCAATTGCCGTCCCCGCGGAGCGTCGATGCAACCGGTCTGCACCGGCGGGGGAACACCCGCCCCCATCCGGTGACTGCCGATCAGGCTGTTGATCCGCCCGTAGTAAAACCCAGCTTATAAAGCCTTTCTATGAAGGCTTGTTTTTTCTGGTTGGCCCCATCGCGTCCTGCTACTTTTACTGCGCCGCCCCCTGTTGATCGGGGGTCGGCCATACCGCCTGTTTTTGTTGTCTTCCCTGTGCGTCTTCACGCTGCCTGCTGCTTCGCCCTGCTTTATTTTTCTCGCACTGCCGGTCCTCTCTGCGCCGTGCCTGTGCTTCCCCGCGCCACCTGTTCTGCACCGTGCCGCCTGATCTTCCTGCTGCTGCGTTGCGGTCCGGCGCAGAGCATATAGCGACTACCGTGCCAGAGGTTCGCAAAGCGTTGTGCCGACTGGCCTGGCGGGCGGCGCATCTAACTGGCATGGCCGCTTTGAGGAGGTCCGCGCCGAAACTGTTTCAGTGCTGCGACTCGCCAGCAACGCAAAATTTGCGGAGTGCGCGTCGCCGCATCGGTAAGCCCTGACTGCCCCGCACGGCGGTTGCGCTGCAACGCTTGGTACAGGCCATGCAGCGCTTACTGGGATCGTCACAGGCGATTCACAAAACGCGATCGGCGGCCGTTATGTGCGGTACCGCACGAAGTCCAAAGTGTCTCAATTGTGAGACAGTCGCCGGGCGGGGTAAGCTGTTAACCGAACGGTCCAATTTGCCTGAATGGAGCGTTCCAGGCACTGTCCGTTGGATGGTCCGTGACAGGCCGATCACTTCGCGTGACGCGAAGCGCCAAAGCTCCAACCATTTCGGACGACTCGCCCGCGCGAGCGCCACCTGCCTGAAAGAAGTCGTGCGAACGGCCTCTATCAAGGCGTTCACGCCTTTTCGCCGTTTAAACCAATCGGCAATACTGGCCCAGGCAATCAGACCGGTACGGGGGAGTTTCTACCGCGCAAAGGTTTGCGCGATTTGACGGGTAATCGAATTGAACAGGTGATCGGTCATAAAAGTATTTGTCCGGTCAAACATTCCGCATAACGAATTAACAATTTCTCAAGAATAGGCTTTCCCGCTTTCTCAGGAATGAGACAGAATTGATACACAACTCGCAACTAGCCGCCTATACTGGCCTTCCGCGACATCCGCAGACCCTGCTGCCTGGTGCACCACGGCGCGGGCTGCGAATGGCACGTCGAAGGGTGCGGCCCAATTGCCGTATCCAGATTTGCGCGTATGGCAAGTGCAATTGTTTTGATCTATCTTTGGCCCATGCGTCGCATAGAGCGCAATACAGAGAGACCGACGAAAAACACGTCGACAGTCGAATCACCGGGGAATGAAATGAACAATAAACGTTCGTATGAACAAAATAATCGGCGCGCCATTGATTTCTCAATGAGCGCCCAGGACGCTTGTGGGCGCGGTCCCTTTGGATGCGCCCACAACCAGTCAGCACGGCCAGCCTCGTTGGCGGCCTCGCGTGGAGTGCAACGCGCGATCCAGAGTCCCGTGGGGACGGGTCTGTCCAGGCCGGTAATCCGGCCTGAAGCATGCTTGCATGACCCAGCAACCGCGAGCGCCGCATCGAACCGGGGTTAACATGACCAAGACTGAAACGCCGCATGACGCAGACCGTACGGTGCTCTGCGTTTCCAGCAAACCCGACGAAATTCTCACCAGGTTTCTGGCCGCCTGCGGCTGGCAGGTGGTGCACGCCAAGACGACCGCGCTTGCAGAGCGCGTGATCGAGCGCGACAACATCAAGGTCGGCCTGATCGAACTGCCAGAAGATTGCTCGACGCAATATTTGTCGGCGCTCGAGGCATGCATGCGCCGGGTGGAGACCAACTGGGTCGCGCAGATCGCGCCGGGCCAGGCCGACCACGAACCGGTCAGCCGTTTTATCCTCGATTATTGTTTCGATTTTGTCACCACTCCGTGCCTGAACGAACGGCTCATTTTCGCGTTGGGCCACGCCCATGGCCTGTCGAGCCTGCGCAAGGCGCGCGTGACGCCCGAGGCTTCGCTGGGCCGTCACGAAATGGTCGGCCAGTGCGAAGCCATGCAGCAGCTCTACCGCCACATCGACAAATGCGCCGTTACCGATGCGCCGGTGTTTGTCGCGGGTGAGTCGGGCACCGGCAAGGAACTGACGGCACGCGCCATCCACGTACGCTCGCCGCGCTCGGCCCAGTCCTTCGTCGCGATCAACTGCGCGGCTATTCCGCCTACTCTTCTGCAGGCCGAACTGTTCGGCCATGAACGCGGCGCCTTCACCGGCGCGGTGCAGCGCAAGATCGGCCGGATCGAAAGCGCGCATCAAGGCACGCTCTTTCTCGACGAGATCGGCGACATGCCTCACGAGTGCCAGGCCGTGCTGCTGCGCTTCCTGCAGGAAGGCACCATCGAGCGCCTGGGCGGCAGCAACGAAATCAAGGTGGACGTGCGGGTGATCTCGGCGACCCACGTCGATCTGGAAAAGGCGGTCGAAGACGGCCGCTTCCGTTCCGACCTGTATCACCGCCTGTGTGTGCTGCGGCTGATCGAACCGCCGCTGCGCGAGCGTGGCAACGACATCAAGCTGCTCGCCAACTACGCGCTCAGCATGTACCGGCAGGATGGCGCACGCAAGATTCGCGGTTTTTCGAGCGATGCGGTAGTGGCCATGTCGCGCTATGGGTGGCCAGGCAATGTCCGCGAGTTGATCAATTGCGTGCGGCGCGCGGTAGTCATGAGCGAAGGACGTTTCATTACTGCGGCAGACCTGGGCCTGCCGCAGACGGCGAACGTGCCGGCTGTGACACTCGCCGAGATTCGCAGCAAGGCGGAAAAGGATGCGATCGTGCAGGCGCTGCAACGCCACGGCTACAAGCTGACCGAAGCAGCCGCGGATCTCGGCGTCTCGCGCGCCACGCTGTACCGTCTGATGCACGCCAACCGCATCAATCAGGATGGCACCGCGCGCTCCGTGGACGCATCCCCGGCGCAGGACGACGAAGACAGTGAGCGGGACCTACTGCGCTCGCTCACGGTTTCGAGTCATTGAATCGTCTGGGTGAATCGCTGCGCTGTGGTCGGCGCGCATTTCAGTGCGCGTCCGGGCCGGCTTCGGGATCGGAGCGGTACACAGCGATCCCTTCCATCGGGTCAGGCGCTTCGCGCCATGGCGCCTTCTGCAGCATCCGGACGGTGTTTTCATAGCCGGCGGCCCAGCGTCGCTGGATGCCGCTCGTTGAGAAATCGATGTCCTTGTGCAGATCGTCGCCCGCGAGACGCGGCGCGTCGAGCTCGATCACCTGCATGGTGGTCCCGCAACCCCAGCCGAGCAGTTCTCTGACCTGCGGGGTATCGCGCTGATCGGCGGGGATGTACTGCTCCAGTTCACGAATGACATGCCGCAGCCGATGAATCTGCTTTTGCCGCTCGAGGTGGCTTTCAGACCGGCTGGAATACTGGATATCGCGTTGCCTGCTCATCGCCTGCCAGACCGACTTCGGCTCCCGGCCGTGTGCCGGCCACAACTGCACGGCGAAAATCACCGAGTCGCTGCGCGGATGGTCGTCGAGCACCGCCTCAAGCGGTGTGTTGGAGTAGATGCCGCCATCCCACCAGCTCTCCCCTTCCAGCCGCACCGACGGAAAACCCGGCGGGAACGCCGCGGAGGCCATCACATGATCGACATCGAGCGGCGCATCGCGATTCGTGAAATAGCGCATGCGTCCGCTGCCGACGCTTACGGCGCCGACCGTCAGACGCGTTTCCTTGCTGTTCAGGTAGGAAAAATCGATCAGCGAGAGGAGCGTCTCACGCAACGGCACGGTCGAATAGATTGCCGCCGGCTCCATGATGCCCGCGGGGTGGATGCCGAACATCGCGGCCGGACTCGGTGCGAAGAACGCCGGAATACCGCGCGTCATGATCGACAGGTTGCGCAACCACTCGTCGAGTACAGGCAGCCAGCCGGAAGTCGCGCTGCCGCGATAGGCCACCTGCTCCCAGAACTGCTTGAGCCGGTCGATGCGTTGCTCGCGCGGATTGCCTGCAATGATCGCGCCGTTGATCGCGCCGATCGAGGTGCCGATCACCCAGCCGGGTTCGACGTGCGCTTCATGCAGTGCTTCGTACACACCGGCCTGATAGGCGCCCAGCGCGCCGCCGCCCTGCAGCACAAGGACGATCTGGCCGGCGATATCCTCGCCGTGCGACGGTTCCGGCGAGTCTCCGGGAGCGTGACTCGGTGCTTGCTTGGCCATGGTGCTTCTCCGTTTGTGAAGTGTAACGACCCACATGGGGCGGTCGGACATTCGAACGGGTTCGCAGGACGCGAGCCTTCAACTGCTGGTGGCGGCGTAGAACGGTGTAGGAAGACAGATACCGCGCGCACCGGTTGAGGACCATCATGGCACGCGTACATGTCAGCAAGCAATGAAACGAAGTCAGCCCGGATCAGCCTGACGAATACTCCTGCCCGAGCCGGCGGTCGCGCTCACAAGCGACATGAGCAAGGCGCCTGGCGTCCGCGGCGTTGCATTGCTATGCTGCTAGCAGATCATTCTCTCAGGAGTCCGCTTGACCGGTCCGCAGCTCTCCCGGACACCCGCGCGGACCGCCCACCCCGTCGCCGCTCAGGCGAGCCCATGCGACGAACTTGTCATCGGCGCGCAGCCGCCCGCGCCCGGGCGCCCTTGCCGCTACAAGCGGCTCGCTCTGGCGGCCACCATCCTCGGATCGAGCATGGCGTTTATCGACGGCTCGGTGGTCAACGTCGCCCTGCCCTCCATCCAGGCGGAACTCGGGGCGAGCGTGGCGGCCATCCAGTGGGTCGTCAATGCCTATCTGCTGTTTCTCGGTTCGCTCGTGCTGGTGGGCGGCTCGCTCGGTGACAAGCTCGGACGGCGCACCATCTTCATCACCGGTATCGTCATTTTTACGCTGGCCTCGGCCGGCTGTGGATTCGCGCCGAACGCGGCCACATTGATCGCCGCACGCGCGATACAAGGCATCGGCGCAGCGTTGCTGGTGCCCAGCAGTCTGGCGATTATCGGCGCGGTCTTCGATGTGGACGAACGCGGCAAGGCTATCGGCACCTGGGCGGGGGTGGGTGCCATCACCTCGGCGGTGGGGCCGGTGGCTGGCGGCTGGCTGGTCGACGCGTTTTCGTGGCGGGCGATCTTCTTTCTGAATCTGCCGATTGCCTGCGCGACAGTGGCACTCGCGCTCGTGGCGGTGCCCAACAGTCATAAGACCGACGCGCCGAAGCAGCTCGACTGGCTCGGTGCGGCGGCCGCTGCAGCGGGGCTCGCCGCGCTGACCTACGGTCTGACGATAGCCTCCACGCGCGGGCTCGCGGATCGCCGGGTGCTTGGCCTGATCGGCGCGGGCGTGGTGGTGCTGATCGCCTTCGTCATGATCGAGGCGAGGAGCCGCAACCCCATGATGCCGCTCGACGTGTTCCATTCGCGCGATTTCGTCGGCGCGAACCTCGTGACGCTGCTGCTGTACTTCGGCTTGGGCGGCGTGCTGTTTTTCTTGCCGTTCACGCTGATTCGCGCTTACGGATACAGCGCCACTGCAGCCGGCGGCGCGTTGCTGCCATTGCCGGTGACGATCGGGCTGCTGTCGCGCTTCACCGGCGATCTGACCCGCCGTTACGGCGCGCGAGCGCTGCTGACAGTGGGACCCTGCGTCGCTGCGGCCGGCTTCGCCATGCTGGCGTTGCCGTGGGTGCGCGGCGAGTATTGGAGCGGCTTCTTTCCTGCGATGATCGTGCTCGGGCTAGGCCTGACCATCACCGTTGCGCCGCTGACGACGACGGTCATGGCGGCGGTATCGGCTGAGCGCAGCGGGGTCGCCTCCGGCATCAACAACGCGGTCGCCCGGGTGGCGAGTCTGCTGGCGATCGCCGTACTCGGAATTGTGTTTGTGTGGTCGCATAACACGGCGCTAGCAGCGCGGCTGATTCAGTTGCATGTGCCGCAGGAGGCGCAGCGCACGGGGCAGTTGCTGGAACCGGGTGCGGATTTAGCAGACTCGTCGGCACCGAGCGCTGCCGGCGCGCACGAAGCGGCACCGAGGGCGGCGCAACCGTTACCGGCGTCCGCGTCCGCGTCTGCAGCTCCGCCAGATTCACCAGCGCTTGCCCGCGCACAAGCTGACGCGCTCGGCGCAGCGCTGCGCGCAGTCGCGCTGGCCTCGGCTGCTTGCGCGCTGGCCGGAGCGGCCCTCGCAGCCGCTACCGTGCAGCGCCGCAAATGACGTATCTGCCGAGCGGCCAGGCTTCCAGCGTCTGGCTGACACACGCCCGCGGCCGCAGGCGTGCATAATCGTTGCACAGTCTTAGCTTACGATTCACCGACGCGCTCGACGCAAAGCCGGTTTATCGTCGATCGGTCCCCATCGTGCGGAACTTGCGTAGTCAAGCCGCTGTCGTTTTATATTCAGTCAATCCGGCCGAATTGGCCCGTACCCGGACGGCGCCGATCATCGCGGCCGTCCCGCTTATCCCCTATGCGCAAACTACTCATCGTCTGGTTGTTGATCCTGTTCGCTGCGCCCGCCTTCGCTGCCGCGCCAGCGCCGGCCTCCACGGCCACTCCGCCCGTCACGCTGACGCCTGCTCAGGCCCGGCAAGCGCTGGTGGTCCTCAACGACCCCAAACAGCGGGCCCAGATCGTCGACACGCTGCACGCAATCGCCGCAGCCGGCGCGCTTAGCGCACCACCGGCCTCGGCGTCCACGGCTGCCTCTGCGCCGGCTCCAGCCTCGGCGGCAAGCGGCGCGGCGGCCACCGTACGCGCCGCGTTCGAATCGAACGGTCTCGCCTCACAATTGGCCCGCGAGGGCGCCCATGGCGCCGTACAGGTGGCGGGCGCGCTGCGCCGCTCGCTGGCGGCCCTGCTC
Organism: Paraburkholderia sp. GAS206C; assembly: GCF_050435645.1. Lineage (NCBI taxonomy): Bacteria > Pseudomonadati > Pseudomonadota > Betaproteobacteria > Burkholderiales > Burkholderiaceae > Paraburkholderia > Paraburkholderia sp. GAS206C. Next base: position 125,918 of record NZ_JBNDKR010000014.1, read on the forward strand.
GACGTGACGTCCGTGCGCGTGTGGTGGATCGCGTTGATGAACGACCCGCAGCAGCGCGGCGAACTGGGCACCATTGTCCTCACGCTGCTCGGCGCACTGATCCCCGCGCTGGCCTTTGAATGGCTGACGCGCCGCCTGCTGCGCAAGGCGCTCACCGCGCTGGCGAACCGCCGCAATATGGACCCGCGCGAGATGTTTCTCGACGAACCGCCGGAGGTGGTCGCAGATGCCAACGGCACTGCTGCGGCCGCCGACACAGCCCTTGCTGCAACCCCATCCGCGCAAACCGTCCCGAGCGACAGCGACACCCTTGCCGAGTCCGACGCCGAACTGGCGGCCGCCGGCGCTGCCCCTACCTCCGCCCCTGCCCCCGCTCCCGCCCCGGCCACGCCAGACGCGAGCGCTACATCTGGCCAGCGGCACGCCGCAGTCCACTACTCGCTGATGCGCCGTCTGCCGCGTGCCGCGCTGCGCATGGTGGTTCGATGCGTTCCGCTCGCCGTCTTCATCGGCGTAGCAAGCCTGCTGATGTCAGTCCTCTCCGAGGACGGCACGCCGCAAGACCATGCCCTCGATTCGATCATCGATATCTATGTGCTGAGCCGCGTGATCGTGATCGTCAGCGGCTTCTTTCTGCAACCCGACGCGCCACGTCTGCGGCTCCTGCAGATGGGCAGCAGATGGGCAGCGTTTACGCAGCGCTGGGTGGTGATGATCGTCAGCGTGGTCGGCGCGGGCTCGGCGCTCGCCGAGACCGCAGTGGCGCTTGGGCTGAACGACGACGCACACACCGCGCTGATGAAAGTGGTCGCGCTGATCGGCCACGTCATGATCTCGCTGCTGATCCTGCAATGCCGGCGGCCGGTCGCCGCGCGCATCCGGGTACGCTGCGCCGCCAGCCGGTCGCTGGCGGTATTTGGCAACGCGCTCGCCGATTCGTGGGCCACGATCAGCGTGTTCGTCGTGATGGCGCTGTGGTTCGTTTGGGCGCTCGATGTTCGCAACGGCTATCACACGCTGGTGCATCTGGGCGGCATTTCGATTGCGGTGCTGGTGGGCGCGCGGGTCGTGTCTATCGTGATCTTCGGCGCACTCGCGCGGATGTTCGACTCGCAGAACGGCCAGACCAACGACTCCCTCGTTCATCAGCACGCCTACCGCTATTACCCGCTGCTGCGCCACGTCGTCTCGTCGGTGGTCGGTGTGATCACCGTGCTGGTGCTGTTCCAGGTGTGGGGCGCCAACGTGGCAGTGCTGTTCGAGAGCGGCACCATCGGCCACCGGCTCGCTTCCGCGTTGGTGACGATTGCCATTGCCGCGGGCGTTGCGCTGTTCGTGTGGGAAGCGGCCAACGTCACCGTCGAACGGCGTCTGCACCAGTGGACCACTGCGGGTGACCTCGTGCGCGCCGCCCGCCTGCGCACCTTGCTGCCGATGCTGCGCAGCCTGCTGTTCGTCGTGATTGCCCTCGTCGTGGTCCTCACCGGGCTCAGCGAACTCGGCGTGAATATCGGACCGCTGCTGGCCGGCGCCAGCATCTTCGGCGTGGCGCTCGGCTTCGGTTCGCAAAAGCTGGTGCAGGACTTCATCACGGGCATTTTCCTGCTGATGGAAAACGCCATGCAGGTCGGCGACTGGGTCACGCTCGCTGGCGTGTCGGGCACCGTCGAATATCTGTCGATCCGCACGGTGCGTCTGCGCGGCGGCGACGGCTCGCTGTACACGGTGCCGTTCAGTTCGGTGTCGACGGTCAACAATACCAATCGCGGCCTCGGCAATGCTGCCGTGAAGGTCAGCATCATCTATGGTCAGGACGTCGACCTCGCGATCGCCACGCTCAAGGAGATTGGTGCGTCTCTGCGCGAGGATCCGCAGTTCAAGGACGGCATCCTGTCCGACTTCGCATACTGGGGGATCGACTCCGTCGACGGCTCGGCGATAACGATGTCCGGTCAGATACAGTGCCGCGATAGCGGGCGCTGGGGCGTACAGCGCGAATTCAACCGGCGCGTGGCCCAATTGTTTCAGGAACGCGGCATCCAGATTGCTAATCCGCAGCGCACGGTGTTCGTACGGGGCGATGGAGCGACGCCTCCTGAAGCGGCGGATGAGGCTACAGGGGGTTCGGCCGAGGTGACTGCGCCGGAAGCGCAACCGCCAGTGCAAGGCACAGCGCAGACACCCACGCAGCCGCCAGCACAGGCATCAACGCAAGCGGCAGGCGAAGCACGGCCCGGTCCGGCGAGACGCTCGGGCTCCTGAACCTGAGCCCGCGCCTCCTCAAGGCACCTGCCACCAGCGCGGCAGCAGGCGACGCACCTCAGGACGCCGATAGCGGTCATCGATCAGATGCACGACTCCGGTGTCCTGCTCGGTGCGGATCACCCGCCCGGCGGCCTGCACTACCTTCTGCAGCCCTGGATACAGGTACATGTAGTCGTAGCCGTTGCCGAACTTCGCCTCCATGGTGCGGCGCATCTGTTCGTTGACGTCGTTGATCTGCGGCAGGCCGAGCGTCGCAACAAACGCGCCGATAAGCTGCTCACCCACCAGGTCGACGCCCTCCGAGAACGCGCCGCCCAACACCGCGAAACCCACGCCTTGACCCATGGCCCGGAAGCGCGCGAGAAAGGCTTCACGCGCGGCTTCGTCCATGCCCTGCTCCTGCATCCACACCGGGACCTCGGGATAGCGCTCGCGCATCAACGCCACGACCCGTTGCAGGTAATCGAAGCTGCTTAGAAAGCCAAGGTAGTTGCCGGGCTGCACCGCGTATTGCTGCGCGATCAACTCGACGATCGGCGCGAGAGAGCGTTCGCGATCGCGCCAGCGTGTCGATACGTGGCTCGCGACATGCACCTTCAGTTGCTCCGCTCGAAACGGCCCCTCGACATCGAGCCAACGGGTTTCTTCCGGAAGGCCGAGCGTGTCCCGATAGAAATGATGCGGACTCAGCGTGCCCGAGAACATCACGGTGGTGCGCGCCGCCGCGTAACGCGGGACGAGAAATGGCGCGGGGATCACGTTGCGCACACACAGCGTCGAGGCACGCGTAGCGGAAGCGCCAGAAGCGAGCGTCGTGTCGAACACCGAATGCTCGCCGAACTGTTCAGCCAATGACACGAAATGCATTGCATCGAAATAAAAACGCAGCTGCGTTTCATCGATCGACAACGGCGCCTCCGCCACTTGCTCGGTCACCGCACCGATCAGATTTTGCGCGGCGCTCAACAGGCGCGGCGGCACTTCGGAATGCACCTGGTAGCCCTCGGTCTGCGCGCGATTCAACGCATTCCACTCGCGATTGAGCCGTTCGAGCGGCTTGCGCAAAGCTATGGGGGCGCTCTTGCGCGCAGCGCGGAATGCGCTTTGCTCGAGCGACGCCGTGTACATCCGACGCGCCCGGTCGAGCAGGTTGTGCGCTTCGTCGACCAGCACCGCTATGCGCCACTGGTTCAACTGGGTTAGCGCGTAGAGCAACGCGCTGCTGTCGTAGTAGTAGTTGTAGTCGCCTACTACGATGTCGCTCCAGCGCACCAGTTCCTGCGCGAGATAGTACGGACAGACGTCGTGCGCGAGCGCCGCTGATCGCACAGTCGCGCGGTCGAGACGGCGATGAGCAAGTGCCGTTCTGCGCGCCTCGTCGAGGCGGTCATAGAAACCTCGCGCGAGCGGACAGGAGTCGCCATGGCAGGCCTTGTCTGGATGCTCGCAGGCTTTGTCGCGCGCCACCAGTTCGAGTGTGCGCAATGGCAACGCGTTCACGTTGCCATTGGCCTCTGCGCTGGCATGCAACACATCGACGGCATCCAGCGCAAGCGCTCGCCCCGGCGTCTTGGCGGTCAGAAAAAAGATCCGTTCCACCTGATCGGCCGCGCAGGCCTTGAGCAGCGGAAAAATGGTCGCGAGCGTCTTGCCGATGCCGGTAGGCGCCTGCGCCATCAAAGTCTGTCCGTCGCGTGCAGCGCGGTAAACCGATACCGCCAGTTCGCGCTGTCCGCTGCGAAACTCAGCATGCGGAAACGCCAACGTGCCTAATGCCGCATTGCGTGCGTTACGGTGCGCCTCCTCTTGAGTGGCCCAGCCGATAAACCGCTCGCACTGCTCGACAAAAAATGCTTCCAGAGAGGCCGCCGTGTGCAACAGGGACAGCACGGTCTCCTTCTGGCTCGCAATGTCGAAGTAGACCAGTGCCACATGCACCCCGGTCAGACCGCGCGAGTGACACAGCAGATGACCATAAACCAGTGCCTGAGCCCAATGCAATGCGCGGTGATTGTCCCGCATCGCCGCGAGATCGCCACGATAGGTCTTGACCTCTTCGATCCGATTGAGCACGGGGTCATACCCGTCCGCCCGGCCGCGCACGGTGAGGCTGCGATGTACACCGGTCAGCGTAATCTCCGCCTCGTAGTCGTCAGCCCGCCGCCCCGCTACGGTGGCATGTCCCGCGATGCCCTCCGCAGCCGTGGGCGCGGGCGTAAAACGCAGATCGAGATCGCCGCGTTTCGCCGTGAACTCGCACAACGCCCGCACGGCCACGACGTAGGTCATGCGTCCGCCCCGGCGTCGATGGCAAGTTCGTCGTCGGCCCAGCGTATGTCGAGCACACGCACGGGCATGCCGTGCTGCGCACAGTATTCGAGCCAGCGGATCTGGTTGTCCTGCAGACGATCGCCGGGCCCCTTCACTTCGATCAGCTCATAGCGCCGCTCGGCAGGCCAGAAGCGCACGAGATCCGGCAGGCCGGAACGGTTGCTGCGAATGTCGCGCAGGAGCCGTTCGAACCAGAGTTTCAGATGCGCGGCCGGCAGACAATCGAGTGCCTGGGTGACGAGCTCGGGCGTCAAAACACCCCAGAACACGAACGGAGACTGCAACCCTGCCTTGCTCTCGAGATGCCGCAGTATCGTCTCGCGATACGCGCCACTGTCGAGTTGCGCGAGGCAAACTTCGAACTGCGCGGCGCGGCGCGCGTGGAAATCGGGCGCATGCAGATCAGCTGGGCCGCGCTGGAAAGGATGGAAAAACGCACCGGGAATCGCCGCGAACACGGGTTCCCAGCACAGCAAACCGAACAACGAATTGATCAGCGCATTCTCGACATAGTGAACCGGCGCGTGCGGACACCCCAGATGATCGCGCGCGACGTATTCCACCGCGAGAGCCGCAGCGGGCCGAGGCAAAACCAGCGTACTGCGCTCGATGGGACGAGCCCCCGTGCCCCTCGCTGCCTGTAGACCCAGACGGCGTTGCAGTCGCGGCAACATGCGAGCGAGACGCTGACGTTCCTCTTCGCTTTCCGGCCCTTCGGCCGCTTCCTGCGCCAGGGCTAACGCCGCCTCGAAACGGCCACAACGCTCGAGCACCCGCATGCGCCGATGACGTGCCCCCGGCCAGGTGCAGCGTATATAGACGCTCAGCGCCGCGTCCCACTGCTGCTGGCGTTCGCGATGCTGTCCGACGCGAAAGAGCAGCTTGGCACGACGCGCTTCGAGCCACGGGTTGCCGATCTCGATAGCAGCGATTTCGTCGAGCAGCGGGTCAACGGGCTCATCCGCGGTCAGCGTCTCGAGCGCTTCACGACAGGCGTGCAAGGCGAGATAACCATCCACATCCGCGCGCTGTTGAAACGCCCGTGACGACGGAGAAAACGCCACCGTCTCGTACTGGAACACGCCGAGATCCGCGAGCACGAACTCCGACCAGTCCTGCTGCAGATTGCCGAAGAACATCAGCCTCAGACGTTCGCACAGCGGCGCGACGGTGACATGAAACACACGGTCGGAGGTTTGCGGATTCCAGACGTCGTAGGGTTTGGCGTCGTGACAGGTCGCACGCAAGGCGTCGAGCAGATCTGCCTTGCGGAGCCCTTTGCGTGCGGGGACGTCGGTAAAAATCTGCTGCAGTTCCAGGCGGGTCGCCAGCGCGAATAGCTCGTCGAGGCTTAGATGAGGCGTGGCGTCGATCCAGCCGAGCGCAATCAATGGCGTGGCTGCGAGCAGTGGGCAGCCGATTTCGTCGTAGATCAGGCGGCTGGCTTTGAAAAGCGTGCCTTTGCGCATCAGCATGCGCACGAGCAGCGCCCGCGATGCCTGTGGCAAGCGGCTGAACTCCGTGAGAAAGCTGCGCTCGTCGGGGCCGAGCACGTCGGCGTAGCGCTCGGCGAGCCATGCCAGCGCACGTTCGAAATTCAGCAGGTAGTAAAGCGCCCAGGGCGGCGGCGAGCTCTCCCCTGCCTGGCCGGCAAGAGCCGCGGAAGGAACATCGATAGTAGCGACGGAGGGCGCGTCAGGAAGCATCGGTCACCACGGGACGATCAATGGACTGTATGTTTGTACAGTATATGATAGCAAACCGCGCGTGGCCGCGGTTTCGATGATTGACGGCCCACACCTCCTGACTGGCTTCAGCGGCGGATGAACGAATAAACGAATCGCGAGACAATCGGGCGACACGGTTTTGTCACCGGAAGAAACTGAGGCAACCGCTAGCAGTCGACCTGCGGCGTGATATCGCTTCAGGCGCTATCGACCGGCGATCGACTGCTGAGATACGCGATGACTGCCCCTGTCAGCGCCATGCCCTGCAACTCCTCAGGCGATGCCAGATGCGTTGCGACAATCTCACGATTATCAAGCCGCAGCTCGGGCAAGCGATCGAGGTGCAGTTCAAAGAAATGCACCCGGTCTCTTCGCCCGTCCCAAATGCCGTACACGCTGCCCGCGGGGCGTAATGGGTGCGGCGAGAGACCCAGCTCCTCCTCCATTTCGCGGTGCGCCGCTGCTTCGGGCGCCTCGCCAGGCTCGAGACTACCGCCGGGAAAATTCCACTCGTCGCGGTACGATGAGTGCACCAGCAACAGCGCCTGCCCGACATAGATTGCGACTAGCGCGCCCTCGTGGCGAGGCCGTCGAAGGTGCCACCAGGCGCGAGCGAGCCGGAATCCGAGGCGAAGCGCCATGCGCCAGACAGAGTCGACAAGCATGGCCAGACGCGCTCGCTCATGGCTCTGCATGAGGTCTCTCCTTTCCTTTCATGGTCAGAGGATCTTCCGGTTCGTCGCGTTCGCGTGGGTTAGTCGTTTGGTGTCTGGTGTGCCGCTGCGTGAAAAAACTGTGCGGCTCGCCCAGGTATCGAATGGTTAAGACCTGCGGAGCATGCTTCCCGAAGCGCTGCACTGAAGCCGTCACGGCAAAGGTGATTATTGCGCCGCTTCCGTCTGCAATCTCTCGAGTTCCGCATGCGCCTCATCGACCTTGCGCTGCCGCTCGGCAATTTTCCTTGCACTCGTGCCGTCGGCCTTTGCGTAGGCGATCTCTTGCTCCACCGAGTTGCGTTTCGCATCGCAGCCGCTTGTCTGAGCGGAACACATTACCGGAAAGATGATGATGGCGAGCGTAAATGCCTTGATGGTTTTACTCAAGCGGGGCCTCCGGGTTTTTTATGCTCTTGGTGTCGAGGTTCGATGCGGCAATATTACTTTGAAATGCGGAGGGGATTTGGAGAATCGCAGCTTGGCGGTCGCGAGTGATGTTGCACACCAAGATGCTGCGAAGGCACTGAGCAGAATGGGGCCGCCGGGCAATTCATTCAAGCGACAGATTTTTCGACTGCTCCAGGAGAGCGGCAACTCTATGTCAAAGCCAGCTGAACGGCCCGGACAACAGTTTCAGTTCAGCGGATGAACGCTCATTCGAAGTATGGGGCGACGGTCAGGCGCTCCCCGTTCGACACGCTCACGCTAGCGCCCAGGAACCGGGCACCGTGGTAATCACAGTCCACGTGGTTCGCCGACTCAAGGCCAGTTTTCGATTGCGTACCTCCGGCAATCCGCGGTTTCGAAATGCGCCGTTGGCCAATTCACCGTGTGCCGGCCAAATTTCGGCAGCTCATCCTTTGACAGGTCGGCGAGGCAACTGCGCCACGCGTCGGCGTCGGCCGATTCCGAATTGCCGCGGCACTGCGGATGGCGTCTTTCGCTAATCATGGCCTCCTCCAGTGCGGTTGCAGCCCTTTCCGGTTCTCTGAGTCGGGTCTCGATCTTCGCGACCTCTTTGTACGCCTTGCTTGTATATTCGTCGTCCAGCGCGATTGCCGCGCGCAGCTTGTCCAGCGCCTCAGTATGCTTTCCCTGTAGCTCCAGCGCTTCGCCCAGATTGACATAAGCCTCGGCATAGCGCGGATCGTGTCGAATGGCCGATTCGAACTCGCGTTGGGCCAACTCGGCTGGCCGGGCGTGCAGTCGAAGCGATGAGTCCGTCGGTATATATTCGTGGCTCGCAATTTTAAGGTACTCGCGTCCGAGCGCATTATGCCCGGCGGCGAAAAGGTCGCGATCGACTGCTACCCGTTGATATTTTTCGAGTGCCTCCTTATCGCAACCCATGTTTTCCAGTGCGATGCCCCAGTTATAGCGAGCCCACGAGAACTTTCGATCAATCCTTATCGCCTGCCGTGCGCGCTCGATCTCTGTCAGGTAATCGAGATTGTTTTCCGCAATCTTGGACAGTCCAAGATCCGCCCACATGGCGAGCTTCTCCTGATCCTTGGGTGACCCATTTTTCAGAACCTTTTCAAATTCATTTGCTGCATCGGTGTATTGGCAAGACGTCCCTTCCTCGCATTCTTTTTGTGCCTGGTCGAAGACAGACGATGCAAGTATGTAAGGGCTGTAAATCTGCATCGCAGCCCTTGCTCCCCGAGAAATCACTTCATCCACGTCGCCGCGCTGACTGTAAGCATCAAACAGATACGCTTCGCCTCCGGGTCTAACCACGCGTCCGAAGAGCCGCAGCGCCCCACCGTCCCAGACGATTTCCGCGGTGATATGACCGTCACGCCGGGTAATGTCCTTGATCGCGGTCACCACGTCCTGGACCGACATTCCGGTTCCCGGAACCTCAAGATGCAGGTCCTTTGTTCCTTCTTCTTCGAGCGTATCGTGGATCTCGGTAGGCATGACTGAAGACGCAGAATTGATCATCGAAAGCATGTCTTCGCTGAACCTGCTTTGACTCGTGGACGCGGTGAATCCGCTTGCGACAAGATCGCTCGGCGTTGCGATCGGCTCAATTATCGTGACCGAGCGCAAGCCTGAACCCGTATAGACCAGCCCAATGCCTACAGCGGCGATCACTCCAATCGCAACGAGCCCTTTTTGCAGGTAGCCGAGTCCGCGAAAACCGGACTGCACGGCGCGCACGAACACGCCGCCAGCCGTGGCGACGAACCGGACACCTTGCTTGAAAATCTGTGAAAGTTTCATCGCGGCACCTTTCAGTTCGAACGGGCTACCGCAGCAGTCGGCGAACGCGGCTTGCCATTCTTCCGCCGACAGTAGCCGAGCTCATTGAGATAGTTTCTCGTTCGTTGTCCTGCAATAGAAAAAGGACGAGAGTTCCTACAAGAACTAAAGCCGCGAGACATTCACAATGTTAAAAACGAAACACCGGTCGATCGAATTAATCAAATTTCCGATTTAGCACAGCAATAACAAGCTGCATCGGGACGCCAACCTGAAAAAGGAGTTTCGCGCGCCGAAGAGGCGATGCTGGTCGGGCACAAGCTGATGGGCGAGCACGCGGACCGGCCGCCGCAGCGTACGCCGACGAGGTGTTTCAGGGCGTAATAGCTGCTTGCATTGCGATTGCCGGACGTGAAGAGCCGGAGTTCAGGCAGTTCCTCGCCGAAGGCGCAGCCGACACGCAAGTACGCATCTGCTTACTGTGTGAACGGCAGTTCGCAGTCGCTGAGTAGCGAATCACAGGAAAGCAACCAGAAGCTGCCTGACCAACGGTGGTACCCGAACGTCGGCTCCGGCCGAACTCCACTCGACGATTATCGGGTGGGTCGCGCATGCGCTGCAGTCATCGGGTGACGGCTTTGCAGGAGGTTGTTCCACGCATCACGGGATTGTTCTCTCTTCATGGCAAACTCCCACAAGAAAGTTGGGAGTTTCATTTTTCGACCACGCTCCGGCGAAGGTTCACAATAGTGCCGATTGTTGCCACTGCAGCATTGCCAACTGGTGTGGCTCGACGGCTGGTCCATGTCGAAACTTGCCGGATGGATAACGGGCGCTATCGTCCGATGCCGTTGCAGGTGGCTTTCGTTAGAATTTGTTTTCGATTCTTTTATTCGTCTATAACCGGAGGCGAACGTGCCAGGATTACTTCCCCATGTCGACCGCGAGGGACTCCTCGAATATTCGGTCGTTTACACCGACCGATCAATCAATCACATGTCGCAGCTCTTTCAAGGAGTCGTACGCGATATTTCCGGCGCCCTGAAAAAAGTCTACAACGCGAAGTCGGCTGTTGTCGTCCCGGGCAGCGGGACTTTCGGCATGGAGGCCGTCGCCCGGCAGTTCGCGACGAACAGGAAGTGTCTGGTCATCCGCAATGGCTGGTTCAGTTTCCGCTGGTCGCAGATTTTCGACATGGGCGATATTCCATCTGAATCGACGGTGTTGAAGGCGCGTCCGGTCGAACAAGGAAGGCAGGCCGCCTATGCACCGGCTCCGATCGAAGAAGTGGTCGCTGCGATCAAGGAAAACAAGCCGGATCTGGTCTTTGCGCCGCATGTCGAAACTGCATCCGGGATGATGTTGCCTGATGCCTATTTGCGTGCCGTGTCCGACGCTGTTCATGCGGTCGGCGGCATGTTTGTACTGGATTGCATCGCCTCCGGTACGATCTGGGTGGACATGCAGGCCAGTGGCGTCGATGTCCTGATCAGCGCACCGCAAAAAGGATGGAGCGCGTCACCCTGCTGCGCACTGGTCATGCTCAGTCCTCTCGCCCGCGAAAGAATCGACGCAACAACCAGCACCAGTTTCGCGTGCGATCTTCGCAAGTGGCTGCAAATCATGGAAGCCTACGAGAACGGCGGGTTCGCGTACCACGCTACGATGCCCACGGACGGTCTCGCGACGCTGCGTGACGTCATGAAGGAAACCGAGGCGTATGGCTTCGACAAAGTAAGAGCGGAGCAGCTTGAACTCGGCAAGCGCATTCGCTCACTCTTGAGTAGCAAAGGTTTCAAAAGCGTGGCGGCCGAAGGTTTTCAGTCTCCGGGCGTCGTAGTCTGCTACACGGACGATGACGGCATACGATCAGGCAAGAAATTCGCCGAGGCCGGCTTGCAGATCGCGCCCGGCGTTCCCCTTCAATGCGACGAGCCTGAAGACTTCAAGACCTTCCGCGTCGGATTATTTGGCCTGGACAAACTGCATGACGTCGAAGGCGCAGTCGCCAGGCTCGCCAAGGCGTTGGACAGTATTCTTTAGAGCGCTTTTGCGGTACATGTGCGCATGGCTCGCCCTCGCAACCGATCGATAGTAGGGCCCCGGAACCTGCCGGGGCAGCTTATGCGCACGCTTCGATCATTGTCATCATTCGAATATCGGCGTTGATCAAGTGGCTAAGCATCGCTTTCGGGTCATTCGCACGTCGGCGTGCTTTAGCTTATCCGGCACCAACGCGAGTCCAACGCCATTGTCGACACGATCGCAACGAACGGTGCACCCGTTTGCGCCAAACTATCTGACGGGCGCACGAACCTCGCCGTCTACCAGCAGCATGCGCTTCTCGGCCGTGACGATGTATTGCACTTTCTGCGTCGCCGTGACGCTGCCATACGATTCGCCATTTACGAAAACGGAGCCATTCTTCAGTTCAACGATGTCATTGCCGACGCGAGCCCTTCCCTGCGTCCCAACGAGTGTTGCTTCGCTGCGATCCGGCGTAGAAGAACTGCTGACAGACGTGCCAGCCCCGGCGGTGCTTGAACTGCACGATGTCTGGCAACCAGCGATGGTCGACGCAGCAAGCATGGCCAGGATAATGGGAATGCCTTTCATCGATCGCTCCTCTCCTGAATGGCAGCTTATGCACACGGGTTGAGGTTAGATTTTTCGTAGCTTATGCAGGATAACTTATTAATAAATGAGAAACTAACTGAACACTTTGGCCCAGGATCTGCCGAGCTCGCCGGGATTCATCTGGTGGCAGGCTTCACGTCCGCACAATCTTCACAACAATAATAGTGCGAGAAATGTCGATGGCTATTGTTTCAGCACCGAGAAATGTATGGAGATGTAACGGGTATCCACTGTCGGCGAAAGCAGTATGGTCTAACAGCAGGAAACCAAAAGGCTCACCATCACGCGGCTCCCATATGAATGCAAAAACAACGCTTTATATGGTGAGCGCTGAACGAACCGACAATCGGCAGCACGCGACCCACTCCCGCCGTTTGGGCCTGCCCCAGATCAGCGGCGGCTTGTTGGATTCCAGCGGTCATCTTCTATGTACTGGCCGGCAAGCGAGGCTACTCGCCTCTAAAATACTGACGCCGACAAAACCTGTCTTCGATGATGAGACCCCGCGCGGACATCGAAGAGCCCTCTCGTCACCCGGGTTGAACGACGCAATGACCTCGCACAACCGCTGGTCTGACCGTTATCGAACGGCCTGGACGTCATCGAACTTGACTTGTCGCAACCCGCAGCGGGAAAATTAGGAGTTCTTGCAGCCGCGCCCCGCGGCGACAAGTCGGTGTTCGCGTGCCTTCAATGGAGGTTCGTATGAGTTATCACCTGGAAGGTCGTCTACTCGAAGTTTGCAACTGCAAGGTGCTTTGCCCCTGCTGGATCGGCGAGGACCCTGACAACGGTACCTGCGACACCATTGTCGCGTGGCGTATAGACAAGGGAACGGTCGACGGCGTCGATGTAGCCGGCAATACCATCGCGGCCGTCGCTCATGTGCCCGGCAACATCCTGCAAGGCAACTGGACTGCCGCGATCTATGTCGACGACCAAGCCTCAAAGGCGCAGGAAGAGGCACTACTGAAGGTCTATACCGGGCAGGCCGGCGGACCGGTCGCCGACCTCGCCAAGCTCATTGGCCAGGTCGTATCCGTAGAGCGAGCGCCGATCCGCTTTACCGTGGTTGCAGGCAAAGGCGAACTCGAGATCGGCACAAACTACTACGCCGAACTCGAACCCTATCTCGGCGCGACCGGGGGCCAGACCACGCTGTCCGACACCGTGTTCTCGACAGTGCCCGGCGCTCCGGTGTTTGTGGGCAAGGCCCCGACCTATCGATCGAAGAACCCCGCACTCGGCATCGACCTCGACATCAAAAATCACAACGCCCTGCAGAGCACGTTTGTCTTCGATGCATGAGCCCGATGGCCGGCCCAACGTCGGCCCACGCCTCGCGCCATGTTCACGTGTTCCTGCCAGTCCTGGTTGCGCTGATTGCGCTCGCGTGGGTGGTGTTATGGGCGTGGGCGCGTAGTCCATACGGACGCTATCTCGAGCACGGTGACTGGACAGCGTCGGGACCGGCGGCATTTCTGTGCCGTGTTGTTCCTGCGGGCTACGTGGTCGTGCCCGTGGTGCTCTACGCAGTCGCATGGATCCTTATGACAGCGGCCATGATGCTGCCGACCACGTTACCGTTGTTCAATGCCTTCGACCGGTTGACGGCGAGCCGCCCTGACCATTGGTACCTTCTTATGTTGCTCGGCCTGGGCTACATGACGGTGTGGGGAGCCTTCGGACTTTTGGCGCATGCACTTCACAGTGCATTGCTGTCCCTGCTCGCCAGCGTACCCACGCTGGCATGGCACGGCTGGCTGATCGGCGTCGCAGTCATTGCGGTGGCTGGCGCATTTCAGTTCAGCAAGCTCAAGTACCGGTGCCTTGAAAAATGCCGCACGCCCTTGAGCTTCGTCATCGAGCACTGGCGTGGGCACGCGCAGGCCCGGAACGCGTTTGCGCTAGGCGCGCAGCACGGCCTGTTCTGCGTCGGTTGCTGCTGGGCGTTGATGCTATTGATGTTCGCGCTCGGTACCGGCAGCCTCGGCTGGATGCTCCTGCTTGCCGCCGTGATGGCGATCGAAAAGAACGTTCGCTGGGGCAAGCGTCTCAGCACGCCCCTCGGCGTGGCGCTTTTGTCGTGGGCAGTCGTTCTGGTGGTGACCCATGCATGACGCGCGCGGTAGCCTGCTCATTTTGCAGACGATCGTGCTCACTGCTGTGGCGATGCTCGCCTTCGCGGCTAATTCGCTGCTGTGCCGGCTCGCGCTGCAGCGCGGGGAAATCGATCCGGTCAGCTTCGCCGGCATCAGGTTGGTTTCGGGAGCGATCGTGCTCGCCGTCATCGTGCGGTTCAGGTCAGAACGGGCAGCGCCCGGCCATGCCGACTGGCTCGCCGCTGCCATGCTGTTTGTTTACGTCGCCTTCTTCTCCTTCGCGTATCTCACGTTGTCCGCAGGCACGGGCGCATTGATTCTGTTCGGGGCAGTTCAATTGACGATGTTCAGCGTGGGTCTGCGCTCCGGCGAGAAGTTCGGATCCGTCGCATGGCTCGGTCTCGCACTGGCTGTCGCAGGGCTTGTCTACCTGGTGTCGCCGGGGATCGCCGCGCCGCCGCTCGTCGGCGCGGCGTTGATGGCGATAGCGGGCGTCGCATGGGGCGTGTACTCGTTGCGTGGCCGCGGAGTGGCCCACCCGCTCGCAGCGACGGCGGGAAACTTCGCGCGGGCGGCTCCGCTTGCCCTCTTGCTGAGCGTGCTTTTCATCGCCAACGCCCGCGCTTACGCGAACGGGGCCGGGATCGCCCTGGCGATTGCCTCCGGCGCGCTCACGTCCGGCATCGGGTATGTCATCTGGTATGCGGCGCTGAGCAAGCTTACCGCCATGCGAGCCGCCACTGTACAGCTGTCGGTGCCGCTGATCGCTGCATTTGGCGGAGTGGCGTTCCTTTCGGAAGCGATCACGCCGCGCCTGGCTGCGGCTTCCGCAACGATTCTTGGTGGTATCGCGATGGTGCTGACCAGCAAGTCGCGCACATAGCGTCCATCGTGCCGGCGAACCGTATTCCCGATCACGCATGGTCGACCATGCCGACAGACGGCGCGCCATTTCGACTGCGATAGTCATGATCGGCGCACGAAGGTCCGTTGACAGGGGCGGAGCCGACGCTCGAACGTCCCTACCTCGCCGGTCACTGTCCCATGCAAACCGAATGGTTCCCGGGTTCTTTCGTTGAGCTTACTCGACGGCATGCGACCCATTGCCGTCATTCAGACCAAAGCGGGAGCAGCGACCGCTTCTAAGGTCCAACGGACATTCGCTCGCGCAGGTCGACTACCCATTCGGCGGAGTGTCGTTTTCCTGCAAGGGCCGTTGTTGATTAGCCAAGTCATTTTCGGCCAGTCATTTCCTTCCAGCGGTCAATGTCGACGAGTTGCGCACGCGGCTCGGGCACCACCCGGTCCTGCTGTTGACCGCACAGGTCAACACTCGTCGTTTTTACTGCTATTGGTTAGGCGCTGCATCAGATCGCCCTGTCAAGAGTCATCTCGCTGCGCTCTCGGCACAACTTCTGGGAAACGTGCACCGATACAGGGTCCGTTAGCGGAGGACATTGCAGGCTCATCAAAGTGCGCCACAGCGCGCTGTCTGTCTGGAATTCACGGTTTCGAAAAATCTGGCCACGTAGCCCGGCGAATCACGCCAAATGCATCGGGCATTAGGACACGCGGGTTTTCTCGGCCCGGAAGTCGCTCTATCCGTCTGAACTTCCGGCATTTCTGCCGACGAACATGAGGAGAGTGGAGATGCGACTCAACAAAATTCCGACTACAGTCGTCACCGGTTTTTTGGGCGCCGGCAAGACGACACTGGTCAATCATCTTCTCGAACATGCGCGACCGGCGCGTGTCGGCATCGTCGTAAATGAATTCGGTGAAGTCGGCATTGACGGCAACCTGATCGTCGCCGATGAAGACGCGCTGGTGGAGATCAATAACGGCTGCGTTTGCTGCACCGTCCGCAAAGACCTCGTCAAGAGCGTGTCCGAACTACTGGCACGCGCCGGCGAGCCTCCAGCGCGGCTGGTCGTTGAGACTTCGGGGCTTGCCGACCCGGCTCCCGTACTGCAAACATTTCTTGCAGACCCTGATGTGCGGGAACGCGTTGAACTCGAGTCGGTGGTCGCTGTCGTGGACGCTTATCATTTCCATGAGCAGCTCTACGATGAGATCGCCCGTGAGCAGGTCGTGTTTGCGGATCACATCATTGTCAACAAGACAGATCTCGTCAGTGCTAAAGAGGTGACGAGCCTCATCGCACGTATTCGCACACTCAATCCCACCGCGGCGATCGACATCGCGCGTCATGGCGCGGTCGACGTCGAAGCAGTCTTTGGCATCAAGCACTTCTCGCTGGATACATTGCTCCGTGTCGAGCCCGATCTGCTCGACGAAGGCGCGCATGAGCATGAGCACGACAACTCCATTGCGTCGTGTTCGTTCGTCATTCCGGGACCATTGGACGCTACGCGCTTCAATCGCTGGGCCAATCAGCTCGTGCAAACCCACGGGCAACAACTCCTGCGCATGAAAGGTGTACTGAACCTGCACGAAGAGCGCCGCCGCCTGCATTTCCACAGCGTTCACATGCTGCTCGACTCGAGCTTTGGAAAAGCGTGGGCACATGACGAAGCGCGCGACAGCAAGTTCGTGATGATCGGGCGCGACCTGGACATGCCAGCCATGCGCGAGGGCTTGCTCGGTTGCGTGGCTTGAACGAAACGTTTTCCCTACCGCTGTTACACACATCAGGAGTACGAAGATGAAAAAGTCAGAAGCCTACACCGTCAGCATCGGTGTCCTCGCGGTGGCCGATACATGGCTCACGGCCACCGTCTTTCCCGTGCCCGTGTGGGTCACGTTCATCGCCTGGGCATCGTTCTTCGTGTTAGGCGCCGGGCGCGCGGGTTTCGTCAAAAGCGTGGCCTCGAATCTGGTCGGCGCTGTGATCAGCTCGCTCACCCTGCTCGCCATCGCAACAACGAACGGTAGCGCACTGGCGGTTGCGGTGCTGGTCGGCATCGGCAGCGCTGCGATGGTACAGGCGTCGAAGATCAAGTTGCTGGATGTGCTGCCAGCCATCGTCTGGGGGTTTGCATCGACCGTCGGAACAACGGTGGCCGCAGGCAAGCCCATCACCACCTTGGGACTCAGCAACCCAGGCCTCGTCGCCGCCGCCGCGCTCATAACGGGTGCCGCATTCGGGTTCGTGTCAGAAGTGCTGGGCGATGCACTTGCATTCAAGCGCGAGCACAAGCTGGGATAAGGCGTACGCCGACTGGCTGCCAGTCGCTAACTTTCTGGAGCGAACCATGAAACTACAGCACCACCTCGGGGGCATCGAGAATCTGGGCCCCGTCAATGTCGAAACGCGTGTCTTCGTGGAGCCGTGGGAACACCGCATCTTTGGCATTCACACGGCAATGATGGCCGAGAGCAGCCACCTCGGCGATGCGTTACCGGCTTACCCAATCCAGGAACTACCGACTGCGTTCAAAAGCACGTGGACATGGGCGTCTTTGCGCACCGGCGCTGAAGACATGCAGCCCTTCGAGTACTTCAAGTACCGCTACTACGAGAAATGGCTGATGGGCATCTCGCAGTTCTTCGTGGATCAGGGGTACATCACCGCCGATGAATTGACCGAACGCACTTCGCTGTACCGGGCGGATCCCCAGGCTCCGATGCCCGATAGCCCTCGTGCTCCGATCAAGCAGCAGATCGATGCGTATCTCGAGAAAGGAGATTCCGGTTATCACGAACGGCGTGCCCAGGCGCGCTTCTCGAACGGAGAAACAATACGGGTCGCCGATCCTGAAGCGGTCGATCACACCCGTTTACCGGGTTATCTGCGCCGCAAGACCGGCAAGGTGGTGGAGGTCTATCCTGGTACGTTCTCGTACTTCGTTTCAACCGGTGTAGACGGAATCGGTGAGCCGATGGCGGTCTACCGGGTCGCATTCGACGCCGCCGACATCTGGGGCGAGGGCAAGAGCGAGCCCCACACCACGATCTACGCAGACCTGTACGAAGCCTATCTTCAGGCCACCCTCTAACCAGCGCAAAAAGGAATCGTCATGACTCCACTGTTTCAGTATGAAGACGACCGCGAGGCATCGAGCGCAGCCAAAGTACGCGCACTCGAAGCATTGCTGATCGAAAAAGGTGTAATCGGCAGCGACTCGGTCGATGCAGTGCTGCAGCATTTCGAAACCGTCGCCGGTCCGTTCAACGGGGCAAAGATTGTCGCCCGTGCGTGGGTCGACCCTGCGTTCAAGCAGCGCCTCGTCGAGGATACGCCGAAGGCAATCGCCGAACTGGACCTGCCAGCCGGCATGGCCGGTGCGGAAGGTGAACATATGGCGGCCGTTGCAAACGGTGACGGCGTACACAACCTGATCATCTGTACGTTGTGCTCATGTTATCCGTGGCCCGTGCTTGGCCTGCCACCCTACTGGTATAAGGACCCGGTATTTCGAGCACGCGGCGTGCGCGAACCGCGAGCGGTGCTACGTGAATTTGGTGTGGACGTACCAACGGAAACCGAGGTCAAGGTATGGGATAGCAGTGCGCAGATCCGCTGGTTCGTTGTGCCGGAGCGTCCCGCGAACACCGAGCACCTGAGCGAGCAGGAACTGGCTGCGCTCGTGACCCCTGAGTCGATGATGGGTGTCGCGCTGGTCGCGTCTCCCGCTGCCACATAAGGTTAATCATGTTTACGCGCTTCGAAGAATATGCGGCAGCGTCGATGCTCGGTGCTGATGATTCTCCCCCTCGGCTGGACGGCAAGCTGTTTTTTTCCAATCGCTGGGAAAGAGATGTGTTCGGCCTCGCGTTGTCGCTTTCAAAAGCAGGGTACTTCGAGTGGGAAGACTTCCGCCAAAGCCTGATTACGGCAATTGTGCACTGGGAATCCGCACCGTGCGAAGGTCAGCCTCGCTGGGACTATTACGAGCGCTTTCTCGAAGCGCTACTGGATGTGGTCGGCTCAAGCGGTGTCCTGTCGCGTGACGAACTCGCGCAGGTCGTGGTCGCCAGACGCGGGGCGACCACGACGCGCACAGCCGCTAAATCTCCGCACTCGAACAGCCATTGAACTTGAGTCCGTCCCAACCCAGGAGAAACACATGGAAACGCTTAACGCCGTGATGACGCGCTTCAGCTCACCTGCACGTCAGAAAGTGGGCGCAATGTATGTCGCGCTTGCGCTCATCAACATCCTTGCATGGACATGGGCATGGATCGTACTGCGCGCTTCACCCGCGCTGATCGGTACCGCCTTCATCGCCTACAGCTTCGGCTTGCGCCATGCCATGGACGCGGACCATATCGCCGCAATCGACAACGTGACACGCAAACTGATGAACGACGGGAAACGTCCCGTGGCGGTTGGCTTTTTCTTCGCGTTTGGCCATTCGTTGACCGTGGTATTCGGCGCGGTGGCGGTTGCGTTCACAACCAAAGCTCTGGCACATCACTTTGATGCGTTCAAAGAGACCGGCGAAGCAATCGGCACCGTCGTATCAGCGACCTTCCTGATCATGATCGGTGCCATGAATATCGTGCTGCTGCTAGGTCTGTTCCGCGCGTTCGGACGCATGCGTCGCGGCCAGCGCCGTGACGGCGACCTTCGCCTGACGCAATTCGAGGGCAATCTGCTGGCGCGTCTGTTCAGGCCGCTCTTTCGTCTGGTCCGCTCGAGCTGGCTGATGCTGCCGCTGGGTATCCTGTTTGGACTCGGCTTCGAAACCGCCACCGAAATGGCATTGTTCGGCACGTCGGCCGCTCAGGCCTCGGCCGGCTTTTCGATCTGGACCATCCTGGTGTTTCCATGCCTGTTCGCGGCAGGCATGATAACCATCGATACGACCGACGGCATTCTGATGCTGGGCGCCTATGGCTGGGCCTTCGTCAAGCCCCTGCGCAAGCTTTACTACAATCTGACGATTACGCTGATTTCCACGGTCGTTGCGTTGATGATCGGCGGCATCGAGGTGCTTGGACTGCTCGGTGACCAACTGAGCCTGACCGGGCCGTTCTGGCAGGCCATCGGTTGTCTCAACGACAATTTCGGCTTGCTAGGATATGGCATTGTCGCTGTGTTCGTGATCGGCTGGCTGGCGTCTGCGTTGATCTATAAAATGAAGGGGTACGATCGCGAAGCCGCCTCGGCGTAACCCGTGCGCAAACCAGCTCTGACACTGCCCCCCCGACTCTCCATGACCATGACGACCTGAGCGTGTGAACGGGATGAAACAGATCAAAATCGGCGTGATTGTCTTCCCAGGCTTCCAGCTGCTGGATGTTGCTGGACCCAAAGATGCGTTCGCGGAAGTCAAGGTATTGAGTCAAGGCGAGTGCCAATATGAAATGCTCACTGTGGGGACCACGCGCGGCAGTGTGCAGTCGTCGAGCGGGCTGACGGTCGTACCGGATCGCACGATCTTCGACCTGTGCCCGCACTTCGATACGGTGCTGGTCCCGGGGGGCCTCGGAATTTTCGAAACCTTTGACGACCCGGCGCTCAGTGACTGGCTCAAGGAACAATATAAACATGCCCGGCGCGTGTCCGCCATTTGCAATGGCCTGTTCGCGCTGGGATCTGCGGGGCTGCTCAACGACCGCGTGGTGACCACGCACTGGATGGATGTGCCACGTTTGGCCACCACGTTTCCGCGCGCCCGGATCGAGCCGGATCACATCTACGTGAAGGACGGCAGCATTTACACGACGGCAGGAGTGACGGCAGGAATCGATCTTTCCCTGGTGATGATCGAGGAAGATTTTGGCCGAAAAATGGCGCTGGATGTCGCCAAATATCTGATCGTGTATCTGCGACGAGCAGGCGGTCAATCGCAGTTCAGCCCGCTACTCGAATCTCAGGCAGCGCCTGATTCTCAGATGGTGGAGATCCAGCAATATATGCTCGACAATCTTGCCGTGGAGCATACGCTTGCATCGCTCGCCGAGCGCGCTCATATGAGTGCACGCAACATGACCCGCCTGTTCACGAAGGAATGTGGCCTCAGTCCGACACTGTTCCTGAACAACGCGCGTATCGATGCCGCAAGGCGCTATCTGGAGAGCACCGATCTTCCTCTACGCGAGGTTGCCCGACGCTGCGGATTCGATGGTACGGATGGGCTGCGCCGCACCTTCCAGCGGCGACTGCAAATCAACCCGGCTGACTATCGAAGCCGCTTCCGTTCCGCCGATTCGCCTGATCGCACGCGGGATGCTGTCTCTGAGGCACGTTAGAGGCTAGCAACGCACTCGACTTCCAGTCCATTGCCGTAATGCTGCCGATCGTTGCGCAAGTGCTATAGACAGTACTCGAATCTCGGCAGCCGTGGAAGCGGCGGCCATGTCAATGGCCGCTCTCGGAGTTGAAGGGACCCTTGAATGTCCACGTCGAAGCGTCGGCGAACGGCGACTTCTGGCCGAACTGAGCCCGATGACACCAGCTCCGGTCGACCCGGAGCAGCCGTCCGACCCAACACCGTTTCGATGGCGGCTTTCAAGGTCTAGCGGCCGAACCCCAGCAGACGCGAACAGCGGTCTGGCAAAAAATATGGCTCTGCGCGGACTCTGGATGGCTTTTGCCAATGGAGCGCCACGGTTAGGTTGAGTGTCGAGGAATATCAAGGAGCAAGCCAGAAAGCGCTTAGTTCGCTTCTCTGTCTAAACGACGGCCGGAGATACAACGTGTAGTCCGACTTGATGACTTTTTTCACGCTGGGCGCGTACCAATAGGTTCGAGTGAAGGGGACACTGGACAAACGTTCAACCTGCTGCTTTGCGTTGATCCCATGACTTACTATCTTGAAGGCCTCAAATGAACCAGCAGCTACCTGTACTTGCTCGAAGGCAACAATCTCGTCGCGGCCGCTGACGTCAAGGGTTCCGCCGACGGAACGCTGTAAATGATGAAAATCCCAAGTCTTCCCCACCGTCATTGGGAAATTGAGGCTCTCCTCGCTAGGCTCATACGTTGTTCCGGCGGCATCCCGCGTCATGTTCCCCTGATTGTTGAAGTCGATCTCCTTCAGGGGGCCACCGTTCCATGAAGTCGACAACGTCGTTTTCTCCTCGGTTACGGCAGCTATCGTCAGAACATAGGAGGTACCGGGATCGGCGTCGGTTCGTCGTTGAACAATTGTCCACGTGTCACCGACCTTATAGCTCGGTGCAGCAGCGGTCGGCGCGCTTGCCGTCTCCTGCGCCGCGAGGGGGCTCGCCAGGCAGCCGAGCGACAGTGCTGCATAACAAGACTGCCTCGCAAGCATCGACAAGTATGCTGTCACGATATGGTGGTTTTTCACTCGTATCCCCCAGACAGCGGTAACACACGAACGCCCACGCAAAGTAATGATCTATCGGAGTCTCCCGAAGCGTCCAGCTATCGCTAACCTTACGGTCCCGTCTTGAATCCCAACGAGGCCGCCTTGGCGCGCAGATCGGCAAAGCGGTCCGCCGTCGGGTTGACGGTGAGTTGAGAATTATCGACGGAGGATACCGAACTCGATGATGCGGGCGCCGCCGCACCCGAGCACAGGCCGCCGAATGGACCCTGAGCAACTGTGATTGCCGGCACATCAGTGCGCGGCGCGTCGGTGAAGTCGAGCGCGTAAGCGAGATTGAACGTCGCGGAATCGCTGCCACGCACGCCGAGCGGCGCCAGCCCAAAGCGCCATTGCAGGAGCGCGTGAATCGAACTCGGATCGAAGGGATAGCGCGTCACGGAGCCTGCGCGAACGCGTGGACCGAGGAGTGCGAGCGGCACGCGGAATCCTAGCCTTCCATCGTTGCCCAGCGCGAGCTCATTGTTGCTGATCGGCCGTATCGGCGGCACCACATGTTCGAGAAAGCCGCCCCATTCGTCGTAGACGACGATCATCAGTGTGCGGCTCCAGTTCGGGCTCGTGCTGAGCGCGTTGTAGACCTGCGCGAGAAATGCTTCGCCGTTGCGGATGTCCGCGTGCGGATGATCGTCGGCGGAAACGCCCTGCTCTTCGCCAGCGAACATCGGGTCGACCATGCAAAACGGCGGCAATGTGCCCGCTGCGGCGTCGGAGAGAAAGTCCGAAAACAGATGTGAAATGCCAAGATAGCGGGTGCCGTACAGCGCCGTGAATGGCACGTCGTGATAGTAGTAGTTGCAGCCGACATTCGCCGCGCTCAGGTTGTCCCAGATCGTCCGCAGCGTCGACGTATCGACCGTGTCGTCGAGTCGATCAGTCGCCCCGCTATGCAGGTAGATCCGATTTGGATACGTGCTGGTCAGCACGCCACTGAAGTAAAAGTCACCGATCGTGTAGCTTCCGGCAAGCGCGTTGAAGAAGCCGAGATCCGCGGATGCGTAATAGCCGATAGGCAGCAGATCGCCGCGCACCTCGCTCGTATCGGGCGTCAGTAGCCATCCGTCCATGGCACCGGCAGCCAGCTGGGTCCGAGCGCCCTGATAACTATGATTGGGATCCTGATAAGCGCACGCCTGGTAACCATACGACGAGTTCGCCGAGAGCAGGAACGGCGTCTGCACCGCGCCGAACGCGTCCTTGAACTGCTGGTTCGCGGGCATCCCCTCGGCGCCGGGCACCCAGCTCAGGAAATGGTCGAAGGAGCGATTCTCCATCGTCACGAGCACGATGAAATCAATGCCGGACGTGGACGGCGCCGGTAACGCCGGACGCGCGAGGCTGTAACGGTCGCCGCCGTCCGGTGAGGGAACATCGGCAATCGACGGCGCAGGCGCGTCGCCGTTCGGGTTGCTAGAGCTGCCTGCGCCCCCACACCCCGTCAGCGCGACGCTGCCCGCAACGGCGGCGACTCCAGTGAGAAACCTGCGACGGTCGTGAGGGTGGCTTACCTTGTTCTCGTTGTCCATGGCTTATGTCTCCTTGGGCGGCAGCCAGCGGTGACGCCCGTCAGTGTCTCGACGAGCCGCGACGAGACATGATTTCCAGCGCAAGCAGCGTTATAAGCTTTATTGGGGTCACGCTTGCGCTATTCGCTTACGGGATACCGCCAGGTGCGCGCGCAAATGAATCGAGCCGGCTCGATCCGGGCGCAGGCGGACTCGTCGAAATCAGCAAGAAACGCTCCCAGATTTGCCGATGGTCCTCTGGGGAACTGCCCCTCAAGGTGAGGTGGCAATTGACACCGTGCTGGCCGAGATGCGCCGGATGGCATCGTCCAATGAAGGGCCGCAGTCAACGGTAAAGCCGACGTTCAAATGTCCGCTCAATGGCGTGGGCGAATGGCCGTAGCTGGCCGCAGCCCGTCCGCTGCAATCAGCATACGTTGCCTGAAACTTACGGGCCGGGGATCGACAGCACGCGCCCCGGAGCGGTCAGTCGACTTTCCCGAAAGCGGCCGTCGTCAAGCGAGACGCAGTCGAGCCCGCTGAGCCGACGCCAGTCACATGATGCACCGCCGGACCGCACCTGTAACCGGACCTACGCAAAGTGCCAGAACCGATCTTGCCTTCCACGATATGGAACCTGTCGCTGAGCGCAGCGTATGAATACGCACCCCGTCAGCAATATCCGAATGACGGCATGCTCCGGCATCCTGAATATAAAGAGCGCCTGTCATATCGCGGTCAAAAATTCCGTGCGACAAGGTCTCGTACACCCTGTTCCAGTCGTAATCTGTCAGGCGCGATCCGGCGTGGCATTGTTTGAAAGAAACGCCAGCGCGCTGGCATCGCCTGACCGAAGTGCGGGAGAAACCGCGTTCATGGATGGACTACCGTCATCCTGAACGGGCCGCCATTCGCCGCAGCGTGACTGACGGCCTCGTTCACGTCGTCGAGTTTGAAGGACGTCACGTCGAAATGTCCGAGATCGAGCAGACCGCCGCGAATCAGACCTGTCATTCGCGTGACCGCCTCCGGCGGGTACATCCATTTGCCGCGCACGGTGATGTCGTTGCGCATGATCCACGGGTACGGCAGATCGAGACCATCGCCGCCGAGCATGCCAACACCGCCCATCAACACGACACGTCCGTAAGGCCGCACGGCCATCACCGCGGCGCGCACGGTCCTCGTGGTCGCGGAAGGCGGCAGCAGATCCATCACGCAGTCGATGGGTGCTCCGGCAGCCGCACGCATCCGTTCGCGATCGTCGTCCTCGTTGCCTGTGAGCTTCACGGTACGGATACGTTCGCCGAAGCGCCTTTGCAGATCGGCGAGCACGCCTTCATTGCGTCCCGGCGCGACCACGCAGCGCACACCCATCGCGAGGGCGACGGCGACGCACGCGCTGCCAAAGTTGCCGGTCGCGCCGCTCACAAGCAATGTCTCGCCAGCCTGCAGATTCGACGCAAGCAGCCCGCCGTACGGAACCAGCATGGTGTTGAGCGCGCACCATTTCGCGGCATCGGCGGGATCGATTTCGCCGATGCGAATGGCGTTCTCGGTCGGCACGCGCATTTGTGCGGCGAATGGGCCGTCGTGGAAATGGCGCGCGAGCCGCAGGCCGCCGTCGCCGCGTGCACTCCAGCCCTGCAATGTAATGTCGGGCGTGAGCGCGTCGTCGCGTGAACGCACGGTCGGGTCGCAGAAAACCCAGTCGCCTGTTTTCAGATGCGTGGCGTCGGGGCCGAACGCACGCACGCGACCGATTGCCCCGCAGCCAGGCACGATCGGCAATTCGATCTGGTAGCGGCGCTCGCCGCTGAACACTTCTTGCGCATATGACAGCACCGGCGCGGCAACGACGTCGACGATCACTTCGCCGGTGCCCAACGAAGGATCTGCTGCGTCTTCGATCGCAAGCGGCTTGCCGAGTGTCTTCAAAATCGCTGCTTTCATCTGCGTTCCCCATTGATGGTCATTGGACGAGGCCATTCTGACAGGGGTAGCATTGATAACAAGGCCTGGTACTATCCTGGGATTCCCGCGTACCTGCTTGAGGAGGACGGACGGTCATGACAACCGCGAGCCGAAGCGAATTCGGCGATTTTCTGCGCTCACGGCGCGAGAAGCTAAGCCCTGAATCGGTGGGGCTCAATAACGGGCGGCGGCGTCGCACGCCCGGTTTGCGTCGCGAGGAAGTTGCCGAACTCGCGGGCATTGGCGTGGACTGGTATGTGCGGCTCGAGCAGGGCCGCACGGTGAGTCCGTCCGATACCACGCTCGAAGCGCTGGCTCGCGCGCTGCGGCTCGGCAAAGTCGAGGCGGCGCATCTGCGCGCACTGGCACGCAGCGGCGATCGGCAAACCTTCACTCGCGAGAGCGTGCCGGGACCCATCGCGAATCTGATTGCGACTCTCGAGCTTCCCGCGTATGTCACGGGCAGGCGTTGGGATCTGCTGGCCTGGAATGCAGCGGCGGCCGATCTTCTCGGCTTCGAGCGTCTTGCCGAGGCGGATCGCAACATTCTGGTGTTCATGTTCATCGAACCGGATTCGCGACGGCTTTTCGGCGCGAACTGGACCAGCGAGGCGCGTCGCATGATCGCATTGTTTCGCGCAACGCATGATCTGTATGCCGACGATCCGGCCTTCGTCGAACTGGTCGAACGGCTGCGCGCGCACAGCGCCGAATTCGCAAAATGGTGGAACGCGCACGATATTCGTGGCGGCGCGTCCGGGCAGAAGGTGCTGATCCATCCGGAGCGCGGTGCGCAACGCTATGACTACGCGACCTTTCAGGCAAATGACGACCCCGCGTTGAAACTCGCGATCTACACGCCTGCGTGAATCGAAATCCCCACGCGCCGCGCGTCAGCGTGGCGCGGCGAGCCAAGCCGATCATCGGACAGGCTCGACCCACAGCAGCCGGCCGGATTTCTCGAAAGTAGCCGTTCGAACCGGGACCAACGATCTGGTCGGTCCCGATCCACCGGTCTTGCTGTAACCGCTAGCGAGCTCGGGCGCTACGTATCATCGCAGCTAGGATATATCCGGCAATTCGCGGATTCTCCTTAATTCGCCGAGTGCTGTAGCCATACCAGTCATGACCATATGGCACATAAACCCGGACGTGAAATCCTTCCGCAAGCAAAGCGTCACGCTGCGGTTCGCACACGCCTAGCAACATCTGAAACTCGAATCGCGAGCGGTCAACTTGCTCGCGTTGCAGCCAACCGGTCAACGCATCGATCAATTGTGCGTCGTGCGTTGCAATGCCCACGAACGATCCCGCCCGTATCGCGGTCGATACGTGCCGAACGAAGTGCGCATTGATCGCGGCCCGATCCCTCGATGCACCGTCGACGAGATGCTCGGTCGACTCTGCATAAATCCCCTTGCAAATGCGCATGCGGCTCTTGCGCGCCTGCAGGGGAACGATGTCGCCGTTCGTGCGCGTCAAATACGCTTGCAGCGCGATCCCGACTGGATAACCGTCGGCTTCGAGTTCCCGGAACATGTCGAGCGTTTTCTGGGTGCAACTGACGTCTTCCATGTCGATGCACGCGCCGATTCCGTGCGATGCCGCCGCTCGCAAAACCATAGAGACTCGTGCCATGCACGCGTCTTCGTCGAGATGCAGTCCGAGGGCGGTCAATTTTATCGATAGCTCGGTGGGTTGATTTTCTGCACCTAGCGCCCGGACGAGATTGAGATACTCGCGAGCCATCGACTCCGCCTGCTCGGACGACGACGCAGTCTCGCCCAGCACATCGATGGTTGTACGGAAGCCTGCCGCGTGGAGCGCGTGGATGCGCGTGCGAGCATCGCAGAGCGTTTCGCCAGCGATATAGCGGCGGGAGATCTTACGGATTAGCGAACGGGGAACGAGCGGGATGGCGCGAGCCGCCATCGTATTGAGAATACGCATGTTGTGGTCTCATGAAAACGCAGTCGCACGAATCTGGATACAAAAAGTCGATTCGAACGACATCGCCGGACCGTCTATCACAACAGGTCCGGGACGAATGCCAAAGTGGATGCAATCACTGCATCGACACAGGCTTTCAGTGCGTTTTCGAGGGAGGCCAGGCAGCTGCGTACATTGTTCGAGCGAAATCTTTTGCGATTAACTACGGGGCGAGACAAAGCCTGATTTCTTTACGTCAGTCAGGCATTGGGAATCGTAGCATGAACGAACAAACGGTGGTGATGAGCCGATCCGCGCTGCACCGAAGCTTTGATTGTTGACGATCGGCGCGTCCCTGCCGAATGTCGCATCATCGAAGCAAGCGCTCTCGCGATGTACGGGAATGGCGTCGCGACTTCACGCCAAACAAATCGCAGGTTCATTTCAACTGGAGACGATTCATGTCAAACCCCTGGACCGGGCGCTGCCTTTGCGGCGCGATGCAATATGAATCTCGGGGCGATCCACTCGCGCAACTCATCTGTCATTGCAGGGACTGTCAGCGCGCTTCCGGCTCGGCTGGGTTGCCTGTGATCGTAGTGAGAACCACAGATTTTGCATTCAAAGGCGAAATCAAGTCTTATACGAAGACCGGTGGCAGCGGCATGCCAACAACGCGTAATTTCTGCCCTCATTGTGGCAGCTTGCTATTTGGAACACCGCATCACGCACCGGAAATCGTCACCATTTATGCCGGAACACTCGATGATCCGTCGCGGTTCAACGCCGAATTCGCCCAATTCATGTCTGAACGCCATCAGTTGGACGTCCACCAACCGGAGATTCCCCAACATTTGAGAAGAGCGCCCTGATCAACAAATCAAAGATGCCGGCTTTCCGAAGGGGGATTGCTCCAATCGTCCTGCAGGCCATTCACGTAGGTCACCGGCGCATTTAGCGCTTCATTGATGTCAAGTTCTTCGATGCACATGATGTTGACGTTGATATACGGGTACCCTGTTGCGTTTGGTGTATCAACGCGATCAAACACGTGAACACCGCACCGTTTGCAAAACGGGTGGTGAGCTACCGGATTTTTACCCTGATACTCCGTAAGTGCAGTTTCGTCGGAAAGGAGACGAAACTCTTCCCGACGAACCTTGACATGCCAGAATCGTAGCCTGCTACAGAAACTGCAATTGCATTTCAACGTACCATTGCTTAAATCAACCCGGGCTTCAAACCGCACTAGTTGGCAATGGCAACCTCCAAGGTATGTACGCAGCATCAGGCTCCTCCATGTTGATGGATAACCACATCGTCAACGCATTGCCACTGGATCGCGGCGTCCCCGCGTAGCGACTGGACACGATTGTCGACGATCCGCGGCTCGCCGTCGACCGACCGAACGTGGATCAGCGAGAATGCCTGGAGTTGATACCAGAGGAGAGTTCACCTCCGCGAGAACATTTTGGAGCGCCGACGCGCGTGCGTGCCTGCGCGGGAATGTCTGCGCAGCCATCCACCGGACAGCTGCGCTCGTACCCGTGTCGGCCGCGGCCTTTTACTCTGTTATTCCACGTGTACATCAATGCGGCGCGGACGCGCTTCTTCTCGACGCGGGATGCTGAGTTTCAGCACGCCGCCCTGCAGATTGGCGTCGACCTTGGACGTATCGAAGTCCTCGCTCAAGGTGAAAGCCCGCGCGAAATGCGGAGCACGAATCTCTGCATGGTGCAGCTGCAGGTCGCCTGGCGTGGGCACCACCGCCTCCGCTTCGATATACAGCCGCCCATCGTGAACCTTCACGTCAAGCTTGTCGCGCGATACGCCCGGCAGGTCGGCCCACAGGGTGATGCCGTGGCTGTCCTCGATGATGTCGACGGCCGGCGTAAGCGTTAAACGGCGAGCGCTGTCCTGGTTACTACGGGCCACACCGCTGGTATCTCGCTGTGCGATTTGAGTCGTGTCGTTCATGGCTTCCTCCTCGCTTACTGGATGGTGATAGCGCGCGGCTTCGAGGCCTCGCGTTTGCCGATCCGGATGGTCAGGCAACCGTTCGAATAGCCAGCTTCGACCTTGTCCGGATCAGCGTTCTGCGGCAGCTCGATCACGCGCCGGAACGTGCCGAAAAAGCGCTCCTTGGCGTAGGCGCGGGTTTCGCTCCCCGCCGCCAACTCGGGCGCTTTACGCTCACCGGCAATGGTCAAAGTGCCCTTGTCGACGGTCACTTCGAACGTGCCTGGGTCGATGCCTGGTGCGAATGCAACGATATTGATGGACTCGTCGGTAGTGCCGATATTGAGAGGCGGGAATGCGTCCGTGCGGCTCGAGCGGATGCTCGATGGAAGGTTGCCGAACAACGCAGACATCTGCCGTTGCAGACGATCGAGTTCCCCAAACAGGTCGTTGCTAAAGTAGAAGTCACTCATGATTCAATCTCCCGTGATGCGAAATGATCAAAGGCGTCCACCTGCTGCCGCGCCCCGACGAAGCGCACGCGGTCGCACTACCTGGAGACGCGGTATGGGCGGCGCGCAGCGGGCTTTGCGACCCAAAAATAGGCGCTTGCCCAAGACTTTCAATATCAGCAGATCGAATATTGACTGCGCCTCAATATATTCCGCCGGATATGTTGAAACACCCGGCGGGAGCCCTTATTTGCACCGCGCGGATTGTTCTGGAAGGAGGCAATATGGAGTTCGATACTGACTGGGTAACGCTTGGCAAACACCGTGTCCGACCGCATGCGACCCGCGGCTTTCCGGCCGAACGGCTGCGCATCGTGGCCGAGGTCGCGCGGTTGGCCGTTGAAAGCAACATGAGCGCGCGGGCGCGCCTCGTGGAAGTGGTGTTTCGCGATCAGGACGGCGTGTATGACATCTCCATTGGCACGACCATCGCCGAAGACCGCACGTGCGCACCGCCGATCGAAGCTGCCCTTGCCACGATCTTCGGTCTCACCCCCGAACAGGTCGTGTTGACGGTAAAGGCCGTCTCTCAGGATGAGGTGGACTTGAGCTTCGGCACTTACGAGCGGTTGCTGGCGCAGAAGATCGGCGCCACCGCCCCGATCCAGTAGCAACACGGCTGGCACCGCTAGCGATCCATCTAACCGGCGGGACTACCCGGTGAGCATTCTTCGGGAGGCGAGGAACCGCCGACCACGTCTCCCGGCCACACGCGGGAATTAAGCACTGGCGGTTGCACGATGGCGAGTCAAGGCGGTGGCAATTTCGGATCGAGTTTGCATCGTCTGAGTGGTAGCGGCTGAGCGGATACCAGTCGTGTCACAAGGCGTGACTTTTCATCGACCTGTACATCGAGGCAGGCGCAGCCGTACCCGTGCTCTCCAGCGTTGGTCACGATCCATCCTTTCGTCGTCATGTCCGGCATGTTGTCGATCCCAGGGGCCTGATAGCCACCTTGTTCCGAAATTGTCCATTCGCCACTTCGGTCCACTAACGAAAAGTTGGCGGGAGTTGGATTTTCGAGCCAGCCACAGCGCTTCTCCACGGCACCTTGCGCGTCGGCGACGGAGGTTGCCAACGCCATTCCTAATCCGAGCAACACCACAAACGGATTTGTCATCAGGGTTTTCTCCTCACTCATTGGCAACTGTCGACAATCTGAACGTCACTGTCGAACGTCGGTTCATGCCACGCTCTGCACGACACAGTCGTGCTCAGTGCGACGCGTAGGACGACATTCAGAAATTCCGGCATTGATGCTCGACAAAACAGACAGTCAGCAATTATGACTCAAGCCGTCATGGGAATTACGTCGAACAGCCTGAATGCGCGTAGCTGTGTTCCAGCGTGACGTAGAGTCAATCCCCAAACTCCGTCTCTGTCGGTGTACTCGAAAGTAACCTTGGCTTGTGTGTCATCGAGGACAAAACAGCGACCACTCTCAAAGACAGCGTTCGACTTCTGCTGCCCGGTCGCTTGCACCGATAACTGCTCACCGCAAAGCGTCACTTCAAAATGCATCAGCGGGTGTCGATAGCGTCCAACATACTGCGAGAGTTCCGTTGAATCTGCCGAGATGTCCTTGCCATTTTCCGGCTGCCTTTCGTCTACCTTGCGGTAGACCGCGTCGTCTATCCTTCGTCCTGCGAACGATACGCCATGCTCGCGAAGAGTCACTACAGAAGCCTTTCCTTCTGCCTCGCGGCTGAACGCAATCTCAATGTCGCGAGTTCGCGAAAAAAATGCATCGGATTCCGAACAAGCCAGTGTTAGCCGCTGAAGACCAGTCAGGTTTGCACAGAGCATCCCGCTTTTATCCAGGGAGATTTCCATAAAGCACCGCTGGCCAAGTCGAAAAACACCCACATATTCGTCAAGTTTCGACGCATCCAGCGTGATTTCGTGAGGCGTCTGATATAGACCGAGACTTGCGTGCGCAAGACGTTCGGTGATCTTCAAAACTCCCGAGGCCTGCAGATTGGCGAGAGCGATGACGGTAAGGTCGTCGTCGGGATGCAGGTCCAAAGCGCTCAGGAACCCATTTATGGCGCCGCCGTGCCTGACGAAGCGGCGCCCATCGGCGGACCCAACAAACCAGCCATAGCCATATCCCTGTCCATGATCTCGCAACATGTGCTGTAGAGCCGCCGGTCCGATCACATCGCCTCTCATGAGGGCCTGCGACCAGCGATACAAGTCGTCCGCGGTGGAATAAAGGCCGCCGGCAGCATGGGGTAAAGACATGGCAATGAACCGCGCATGTCTCCACTTGCCGCCGATGCAGGTATAGCCGTCCGCTCGCCGCTCGACAATCTTCCAAGTATGGTCATAGCCGCTATCGGCCATGCCAAGGGGCTGGAAGAATTCGTTTTCCAGGAAGTCGGAGTAACGTTGGCCGCTGATGGCTTCCACCACGCTGCCAAGTAATATGTACCCGGTATTGCTGTAGCGAAACCGCTCGCCGGGCGGAAACTCCAGTGCCTGGCCGCTGGTCAGCTCCATGATCGCCTTCGGGGTTCGCTCCTCGAGCGAAATCCGAGTTAAAAAGTCCGGCAGGTCGGTGTAGGAAGGGACACCCGATGTATGAGTCAGTAATTGATGAATCGTGACGTTATGCCAACTTTCTGGCGCGTCGGGTAGGTGTTGACCTAACCGGTCATGAACGCCCAGCTTGCCGCGCTCCGTGAGGCGGAGAATCGCAGCCGCCGTGAACTGTTTCGTAATTGAGCCGATGCGAAATCTTGTTTCTGGTGTGTTCGGGATAGCCCACTGCCGATTGGCGAAACCGAAACCCTGACGAAAGATTATTTCTCCCGCTTTGGCGACCAGAACTACACCGGTAAAAAGATCGTCGTGGAGGAACGCCGATACGATTTCCTGTGCTGCTACAGCATAGTTTTCCGCTCGAGGCGTGGCGCACATGATTCGGGTCCTTCAAGGAGATTGGGCGAAGTCCTGGGCCACAGTCTACAACTGGTGGTGGTGACGCCTCACTTCGATAGGGAGGCCTCGTAGATCGTCAACGATCTGGCGGGATACGGCGAACGTCTCAATTCGGCCCGGAAACAGGAAGTCTGAAGGCAAGAGCCCCGCTGACTTGATCCAAACGTCCGCGCTTTCGCGGGTCTGCTCGGTGATCTCGAACTGCACCGGCCGCTCAGCCGCCGAAAACTCCTGCCTCGTCTAGCATCTCGACTAGCCCTTCCGGATAGATAGTCTCGCCGGTGATAGACAATTCCTCCCGGCTCCACCATCGGTGATCCGCCATCACCTCCCTCTCTTCCGCGGTCCAGCCGTCACGTGAAATGGATTCCGTGTCCGTGTTAACGACGAAATATTGTTCGACCGCGAGCACGCGCTCACCATCTGGCAACTGCAAGGGCACTTCGCGCCGCCCGACCGGCATGGATACGTGCGCCTCTCGAATGCCTGTTTCTTCACGGAGCTCTCGCCTTGCAGCGTCCGCGAACGTCTCGCCATGCTCGACGCCACCGCCCGGCGTTGCCCAGTAGACCTTGCCCGCAAGCACACCAGTTTTGTGCACGAACCGGAACAGCAGCACTCGCCGCTTTGGAGTGGTGATCAGTAGTCTGGCCGAAGGACGTTCGCGCATGGGATTCAATCGGAAGTAAATGTCAGTGAAAGAAAAATATGCGTCGGGAATGCGACCCGCTTCGGTCCGCAATCTTTCTCAGAGCCGGACGCTCCGACCACATCAACCAGGGGCCGGAGAGCGATACGTTACAAAGTGCTCGTCCTTCGTCACGACAGAGAAGCCGAGCTTTTGATAGAAGCTCATCGCTGCTTCATTGCAGAGAAAGCATGACAAGGTCAATGGCTGGTCCGACTCGGCCACGCGCGACATCAACGTTTGCATCACCTCCCGACCGATCCCTCGATTTCGGAATTCCGGCCGCAGAAGCAACAGCGATAAATGGACTGCCTCGACCTCATTCCTAAGTGCAAAATATCCGGCCGTCGCCGATCCTATGGTGATCAAAGTGCATTCAGAATCGGGGTAAGACTTTTCGAAGCGCTCCCGTTGAAAATTCTCATCCCAGCCGAATGTCTGATCGATGTATTCGTGCAGCGAGAGTTTGTAGAGCTCGAAGAGAGCTTGTCGATCAACCGTTCCTTCAAGCCGCGGAATCAACCGGATTGCATTGGCTTCGTAAGGCTTCCCTCCCCTCGGCGCTACTGCATAGGACATGAAATGCCGCTCATTGGTTGAGTGCTCAACCTCAAATCCGTTTCTTTCGTAAAGTTGCTTGGCCCGGTTGACGCGAAGAACTCGCAACCGGATGGATTTTCCAACAGCGTTAGCACGCTCAATAAGACGTCCGAGCAGCAACGTGCCTATACCACGCCTTTGATAACTGGGAAGAATATAGAGCTTCTCCAGCATCAAAGCCTCTGGTTCATTGACCACTGCGATGCAACCGATCTCGTCTCCATCGCATTGAATAATCTGGTGGGTCTCCGGCCGGAAATCATCAAGCGGTTCCGGTATCCAACTACCCCACGTACGTTCGGCATACTCCCTCATGCACGATTCCTGAACGGTACACAAGAAGCTCCAGTCGGACGCAGTGGACGGGCGTAACGTGATATTCAGCATCTGGCTTTGTGGTTCGATGGATTGTCTGGACTGCAATTGTCGACGAACTGGAGCATGGGGTCCACCGGCCGAAATTGGCCACACTGCGTCCCACTTTTATTCAGACCGTGCTTCTATTGCATTTCCAGCGGGAAAATTGTCGAAGAACGCGGGCAACCTGACCTGTTGGCCCTCTTGCAGCAAATCGGTGCGGTGCCGGTCTGAGCGCAAGTTGGTCGCGTCTGCCGCATGCACTTTCTGTCGAGGCATCCCGCCGGCCCCCTGGCCGGATGCATCAAAGGCCAGGGTGACGAACCCTTGTCCGACGGCGCCCGTCTTTATTCTGGGGCGTGTGAAAGGGATGAAGACAACTCGCGGTGGGCATTCGCCTGAGCGAGCAAGGTGTTCGCCTTGGATTCAAAAGCTTCAACTGCATCTGCGCCGGCAGCGAAGCGAGCGGGCGGCTCTTCCTGTGCCGTCAATTCCACTAGAGCGGCGGCAAGTTTGGCCGGATCGCCGCCCTGCTTGCCGTTCATGCCTTTCCACGCAGTCACGGTCTCCTGAGTGCGGGATGCATAGTCATCAATGGAGAATTCAGCGTAGGTAGTTGAGTCTGCGCTGAGGAGATCTGTTCGGAAAAAACCCGGTTCTACCAGCATGGTGCGAATGCCAAAGGGAGCAATTTCCTGGGCAAGCGCCTCCATCCAACCTTCGACGCCAAACTTTGCAGCGGCATATGCACTGCAAAAGACGCCAGCAGTAATGCCAGCTGTCGATGAGATTGTGACTAACAGGCCAGAGCGCTGCCTGCGCATCACCGGCAATACGGCCCGGGCAACATTCATCGGACCGAACAGAAGCGTTTCGAGCTGGCTTCGCACCTGGACGGGGCTAAGCTCCTCGAAGAAACCCCCATAGAAGTTGCCGGCGTTGTTGACCAGCACGTCAATGCGGCCAAACCTCTGGACGGTAGTTTCGACGGCGGCCTCGGCATCCGCGGGGCTGGTCACGTCCAGCTGGGCGACCAGAAGATTATCGTGATCGCCGATGGCGTTCCTGACCTTTTCAGGATTGCGCCCGGTCGCCACAACGTCGTGACCGGCCGCTAATGCTGCCTTGGCGATATCTACGCCCATGCCACGGCCGGCGCCGGTAATCAGCCACACTTTCTTGCTATTCATACGCGAGTCCTCTGTGTTCTTGATGCCCCAAAATTCAGGCATCGGATATGAATTAACCGGCTTCAGTGTCGCGCGATTGACACCGGGGAGGTTGCCGAAAGCGCCGAACTTTTTGCCTAAACTGACGAAGCGTGCTTAAAGCCACGCGAATGGCCTTCTACCGGAGTAAAGTATTTCCACCGAGTCGGCGTTAGAGATTTCACATGAAACAGCGGGTTTCCGAGCCAATGAGTACGACTACTGCAAGCACGCATGGCCTCGCGCGAGCCATCGCCCGCTTTGCCCAGTCCGACGGCGACTACACCACAGCCATACCATCCCTTTCCGTTCACCGCCGGAAGGGGCCAACCGAGCCGTTGCACTGCATCTTTAGCCTCGGGCTCGGCGTCGTTGCCCAGGGCCATAAGCAGGCGTTGGTAGGAAAAGAGGTGGTGAACTACGGCCCCGGCCAGTCGATGCTGGCAAGCATCGACCTGCCTGTGATCTCGCACGTCACGCGCGCGAGTATTGAGGAACCGATGCTGGGCCTGATGCTGACACTAGACAGTCGTGACATCGTGAAGACAGCTGCGGAGATGCAGTTGCCGGCTCCGCCTCGAACGCCAGCTTTCACGGCCATCACGATCGAAACTCTTGACGATGCCCTGATCGGCGTCCTGATTCGGCTGATCGAATTGCTGGACCAACCGGCATTGGCTCCGCAATTGGCGCCGCTCTTTCAGCAGGAAATCATCGTGCGGCTTCTCGCTGGCCCCCACAGCCCGCAGTTACAGCACCTTGCGGCCAACGGATCGCCGAGCCAGCAAATCGCCAGGGCCGTGAGATGGCTCAAGCAGAATTTCTCGAAGGGACTCCAGGTGGATGACCTGGCCGCGCACGCGCACATGAGTCCTTCGACCTTCCGTCAGCATTTCCGCAACATCACCGGAACAAGTCCTTTGCAATACCAGAAGCAGTTGCGCCTGCAGGAAGCGCGGCAGCTAATGCTCAACCTTGGCATTGACGCGGGCAGTGCCGCGATCCAGGTCGGCTACGAGAGCGCCTCGCAGTTCAGTCGCGAGTACAGCCGTCTGTTCGGCGCGCCTCCGCAGCAAGACGTGAGGCGCCTGCGGCTGTCGTGATACGCACGTTCGCTAGCTGCAGGAAGTGATTGTTGACGACCTATGTGACGGGTCGAACGGCCGTTCATGGCCGACTACTGCGCGACACCGTGCAGACGGCGCCCCGAACTGACGACGTCGTTTAGCGACAGGGCACGCCGCGCTCAGAGGAAGTTCCTGATCAGTATCGTCACCCACTGCCAGGCACCGCCGCAGCCGGCGGCCCGGCAGCGCGCATCGGGATCCGCCAGAAGGCGGCCATTGGCGTCGCTCACCGAACTTGAGTTGCGCAGGAAGTACGCCACGCTGTCTTGCAAGGGATCGAGCCCGTTCTCCGGGATATCTATCCACAGGCCGTTTTCGGTATTCAGGTGGGCCGACAACGAATCGAAATTGAAACTGCCGAGATAATATCGATGGCCGTCGATGAGGACCAGCTTGGCGTGCATCATGCGGTTCTCGTCGTCGGAATATTCGCGCACCTCGATCCCGGCATTCACCAGGTCGGGCAGATCGTCGGCGTAGGCGCGCGCGACGGCGGGGAATTCCTGCGTCAGGCTCGCCAGCGAGGCGCTTACCAGGACCACATGGACACCTTCGCGCCGCTTGCGCTCAAGCGCCTCGCGCAGTTCCGGCACCAGGATCAGGTAGGGGTTGATGATCACGATCTCGTGCTGCGCCGTATCGAACGCTTGTAACATGTCCTGCAACGTCCCTGGCGGGCGTTTGTCGGGCCAGTCGTGGACATAGCGCAGGCGTTCGCAGGCGATCGGCGTCCAGGCGGGATCGAAATGCGCACCGGGAGCGAGCGGAGCGGCGGAATCATTCGGCGCATCGGAGACAGGTGGTGTATCGCTCGCGGCCAGGTCCGTCGCCGGGGCTGCAGCGTCGAGCGGAGCCAGCAGCCATTCGCGCCAATAATGGATGCGCGCCGGGTCCAGCGTCGCATAACCCTGTGAGACGCGATAAGGACTTGCGACTTTGAGGAATTTTTCCGGCTCGGGGCGAACCACTTCCGGGCTATTCCAGAACAAGGCGAAATGCTGGGACATGGCGTGCAGGGAGGAAGCATCCTGGCCGGCGTCGCCCGACACCATCAGATCGCGCTCGCTGAGCCAGTTGCGGAAGCTCGCATCCCAGATCGAGGTACTGCCGATCACGGCCGTGTCGCCAACCAGGAATAGCTTGTCGTGCATGCGATGCGAAATCTCGACGAGATCTGATCGTGGATGGAAGATTCGGAGTTCGATGCCGGGAGCCACCTCGTGCAGGGCGACAATGAACTCGTCCTCGAGCGGGAAGTGCGGCTCGGGGCCGATGCCGTCGATCAGCAGCTTGACCGGCACGCCTCTGCGCGCGGCCTCGACCAGATGACGCAACAGCAGGCCGCCGGTCTGATCGATTTCGAAGATGTAGGCGAGGATGCGAATCTGCTCGGTAGGCGTGGCACGGTCGACCAGCGCAATCCGCGACTGCATCAACTGACCGTCGTCAAGACTGGCGACCAGGTCGACACATTGCGCGTGGGCGTGCTGGGAAAAGGCAAACACGCATGCCAGAATGAGCGCCAGGCTTCTCGTTGTGGTCATGATGTGGCGAACTGGTTCGATGTGTCTCGGGCTCTGCGTAAATCTCCGATTGTCGCCGATTTATGAACACTGTTCCAACGACCGCTCATGGCCGACCACTGCCTCATGCGATCCGCATGTGCAGCACGAGCCCTACGGTCGGCACCGCACGACCGCAAAGGGAACAGGCTGGCGAGACCCGCTACAAACTCTCCAGAAGTTTGTCGATTTTCGATCATCAGATTCGTCGTCAGGGTATTCCCACCCAAAGGATCTCCCATGAAATACCTCGGCTTGGCTTACTTCACCCCCGAAAAATTCGCCGCGATGACGCCAGACGACGTCAAGAAACTAGTCAGTCAATGCCCCGCATTGGACGACAAGATGCGCGCGACCGGCAAGGTACTGATTTCCGCGTCGCTTGGCGATCTGGACACCTGGAAGACTCTCCGCCCGCGCAGTGGCAAGACGCACGTCATCGATGGGCCCTACACCGAGTCGAAGGAAGTCGTGGGCGGCCTGTTCGTCATCGAGGCGGATACCCACGACGAAGCGTTGCGCATCGCCTCCATGCACCCGGCGGCCACGCTGGGCGAAGAAGGCGGATGGGCCGTCGAGCTTATCCCCCTGGATTTCTACCTGGCCAGATGATGGCTTGGACGCGTGTCCCAAACATGCATCGGCGCTCCTTTGTCCGCAAACACATGCACGGCTTGCCACTCGTCTTCAGTGAGCATCGGTACATCTATCTTGCAGCGCAAACAGTACACCCACGACGGTCACTCAGCTTTCTCGATGACGCCCCCCGTCAATCGTTTGTCGGCACGAGTCAATCAGATTGCTATATCGTCCGTTTGCGCGAATGGAGATCGCAAGACGATTGCATCGTCACGTTCAGGACCAGTGGTAACCATTGACACCGGAACGCCGACTTCCCGCTGAATCGCTTCGATTAGCGCCGCGGCCTCGCGGGGCAGATCACCATAAGACCGGATGCCCCGGGTGGAACCGTCCCAACCATCAAAGCGCTGGAGAACCGGCTGCAGGCGCTGCTGCTCGGCGTTGGTGGACGGCATGTAACCGATGCGCTTCCCATCAAGCTCATAGCCTACGCACAAGTAGACCGAATCGAAGCCATCGAGCACATCCAGCTTGGTCAGCGCCAGCAGACTGATGCCGGCGACCTTGGTGCTCTGGCGCAGTTGTACCGTGTCCAGCCAACCGCAGCGACGCGGGCGACCCGTGTTGACTCCATACTCGGCGCCGCGTTGCCTAAGCAGGTCACCGAGTGTTCCGTGCACTTCGGACGTGAAAGGGCCTTCGCCGACACGCGTTGCATAGACCTTGCTGACACCGAGCACCTGCCCGAGGCGTGACGGGGCGATGCCGGTGCCACTGGCCGCGCCAGCGGCGACGGTGGTCGACGACGTCACATAGGGATAGCTACCCCAATCCACGTCAAGCATCACGGCCTGCGAGCCTTCGAATACCGTGCGCTTGCCCGATGAATGGGCGCTGTCGAGTCGTTCCCAGACCCGTCCCATGAACGGCAGGATTCTTGGTGCCATGGCAACCAGGTCGCTCAACATCTGGTCTCGCTGGAAAGGTTCGAGACCGACGCCGCGGAACCACGCGTTATGGTGCTCAAGCAGTGCATCGAGCTTTTGCGCGAGGAGTGCCGGTTCAGCCAGGTCGCAGACGCGCAGGCCTCGGCGCCCCACCTTGTCTTCGTATGCCGGACCGATACCGCGTAGCGTGGTGCCGATCGGTTTGGCGCGCAAGCGTTCCTGAGCGGCGTCGATCGCGCGATGGACCGGTAGAACAAGCGTGGCCGTCTCGGCGATCTGCATCGTTTCTGGCGTTATACGGATGCCCAGCGCGGCCATGCGGTCAATCTCCGCAAGCAGCGCTTCGGGATCAAGGGCGACGCCGTTGCCGATCAGACTAAGCTTTCCGCGCACGATACCGCTGGGAAGCAGCGCCAGTTTGTAGGTCTGGCCATTCACCACAAGTGTGTGGCCTGCGTTGTGGCCACCGTTGTAGCGGACAACGATGTCCGCTTTCTCGGCAAGCCAATCCACAATCCGGCCTTTTCCCTCATCGCCCCACTGCGCACCAACCACGACAACATTTCGCATACGGTAGCCTTACTGGTGAGTTTATCGAACAGATCGAAAACCGGATCTGCTGCCAACCAGCGCAATATAAGCGTCGACAGCAGCCACGAAAATCGATATAAAGTCATCACCTTTGTCAGCAAAACTCACATAGAGATTCGCCGTATGCCACGTCGTCTGCCACCGTTGAACGCACTGCGCGTGTTTGAAGCCGCCGCCAGGGCCGAGAGCTTTTCAGCCGCAGCCGACGAGCTTTGCGTCACGCACGGGGCAGTGAGCCGGCAAGTGGGACAACTGGAGGCCTGGCTTGGACATGACCTGTTTGAACGCCGCGGCCGAAGGGTGGTACTGACCGCGCCGGGACGCGCCTATCTGTCGGAGATATCGGCGGCACTCGACCGCATTGCGCTGGCGACCGACGAACATCTTCGGGTCACGCGACAGCAGATCATCAGGGTCAATGCGCCGACCACGTTCGCGTTGAGATGGCTATTGCCGCAGCTTTCCCACTTCCAGTTGAGCAATCCGGCGGTGGAAGTCCGCCTGACTACCTCGGATGAACCGATCGAAAGACTGCGCGACGAATGCGACGTGGCGATTCGCGGCCGCGAGCAGAAAGCGGCAGGGTACGTAGTCAATGAATTTCTGTCGGAAGTCCGGCTGCCGGTGTGCTCGCCCAAGGTGCTGGAATCTCATCCGATACACCATGTCTCGGACCTGGCGCATCACACCCTGCTGCACACGGCGACCTATCCTGGCCTTTGGGACGAATGGCTCGCGGCGTGCGGCAACCCTCGGCTTGCTACACGCAATTCCCAGCAACTGGATCACTTTTATCTGACCTTGCAGGCCGCTATTGATGGCCTGGGTATCGCGATGGGCCCGACCGCGCTTGTAGCACTCGATATCGAAGAGGGCCGTCTCGTGTTTCCGTTCGACGGACCGGCTCTGCCGGCATGGCGCTACTGCAGCTACGTCCACAATGCCCGCCTTGGGGATCCCGCCATCAATACCTTTCTCACGTGGCTGCGTGAACTGGGGCATCGTTTCTCACGCAATGCATAGTGACCAGAACAGATTTCATAAATACCGAAAAAATTAAGGCTAGGTACTTATGAAACCGCCTTTAATAGCTCAAGCTTATTTGGGGCGATATTTCCTGATTGCTGACGATGTACACGTTCGTGACGAACATTCCCCGCAATCTTCTGTCCGCGGGTTCCTGGATCATTTCCGGGTATTCCGACCATGGCCCACCGACTGATTCCTGTACCCGTCCCTGCCTCGCTTTATGGGCGGTGGGCGCCGCCAAGCGCAAGCGGCTCTTCCCT
The DNA here is from genome assembly GCF_050435645.1 of Paraburkholderia sp. GAS206C. Classification (NCBI taxonomy): domain Bacteria; kingdom Pseudomonadati; phylum Pseudomonadota; class Betaproteobacteria; order Burkholderiales; family Burkholderiaceae; genus Paraburkholderia; species Paraburkholderia sp. GAS206C. The sequence continues at coordinate 167,941 of NZ_JBNDKR010000014.1, forward strand.
CGTGCAACCAGAAAAAAACAGTCCTGTAACCCCGGTCGGCTATCATGCCTATCCCCTCCGAAGTAGCTCCTTATGATTTCCGTCCGTAATGTCACGCTGCGCCGCGGCGTCAATGTCGTACTCGACAACGCATCCGTCACCTTCACCCCCGGCGAAAAGATTGGCCTTGTCGGCCGCAATGGCGCCGGCAAGTCGTCCTTCTTCGGCCTTCTCAACGGCACGCTGCACGAAGACGGCGGCGAGTTCTCGATTCCCGCTGCATGGAAGATGGGCCAGGTCGCGCAGGAGATGCCTGAGACCGAGCAGAGTGCGACCGACTTCGTAATCGAGGGTGACACCGTCATGCTGGCCGCACAGGCTGAAGTCGCCGCCGCCGAGGCCAGCGACGATGGCATGCGCATGGCGCACGCCTACATGGCCCTGCACGACGCCGGTGCACACGATGCCCCCGCACGTGCCCAGGCGCTGATCCTGGGCCTTGGCTTCAGTGCTGCGCAGCTCAGCCAGCCGGTCAACAGTTTCTCCGGCGGCTGGCGCATGCGACTGCAGCTGGCGCGCGCGCTCATGTGCCCGTCCGACCTGCTGTTGCTCGACGAGCCGACCAATCACCTCGACCTCGACGCGCTGGTCTGGCTGGAAGCGTGGCTCAAGCGCTATCAGGGAACCATGGTAGTGATCAGCCACGATCGCGAATTCCTCGACGCGGTGACGCAGGTGACGGTGCACGTCGACAACGCCAAGCTGGTGCGTTACGGCGGCAACTACAGCAAGTTCGAAGAGATGCGCGCTGAGCAACTGCTGTTGCAGCAGGCCGCGATGGCCAGACAGGCGGACAAGATCGCCCACCTGCAGAAATTCATCGACCGTTTCAAGGCCAAGGCCTCGAAGGCGAAGCAGGCGCAGAGCCGGGTCAAGGCGCTCGAACGCATGGAGAAGATCGCGCCGGTGCTTGCCGACGCAGAGTTCACCTTCGAGTTCAAGGAGCCGCTCAACGTCCCTAACCCGCTGTTGTCGATGCTGGACGCGAGCTTCGGTTACCCGGCGCCGGCCGGCGCACCGCCGGGCACGCCGCCGACGGTCATCGTGCGGGGCATCAACCGATCTGTGCTGGCCGGGCAGCGCATCGGCATTCTCGGTGCCAATGGCCAGGGCAAGTCCACTCTGGTGAAAACCGTGGCGCACGAGCTGGCGCCGATTGCCGGCGAAATCAGCGAAGGCAAAGGCCTGAACATCGGTTACTTCGCCCAGCAGGAACTCGACGTGCTGCGCCCTCTCGACACGCCGATGGAACACATGATCCGCCTTGCCAAGGATACGCCGGCGCACATGCGTGCCCCCGGCCAGAGTGGCACCGAACAATCGCTTCGCACCTTCCTCGGGACCTTCAACTTCAGTGGCGACATGGTCCATCAGGCGGTCGGCACGATGAGTGGCGGTGAAAAGGCGCGGCTCGTGTTGTGCATGATCGTGTGGCAGCGCCCCAACCTGCTGCTGCTCGACGAGCCTACCAACCACCTGGACCTGGCCACACGCGAAGCGCTGGGCATGGCACTCAACGAATTCGAAGGCACAGTGTTGCTGGTCAGTCACGACCGGTCCCTGCTGCGCGCGGTATGTGACGAGTTCTGGCTCGTCACCAAGGGTGGCGTCGAGCCCTTCGACGGCGATCTGGACGATTACCAGCAGTTCCTGCGCGACGAAGCCCGTCGCATGCGCGAGCAGGCTGCCGGGGAGCAGAAAGTCGTCGCCTGAGTAAGCCCCTGGCAGCTCCCGCCTGGAAGCTGCCATAGCGCTCGCGTCGAGTCGAAGGTCCGCTTAAGGCGGCTTCGGCCGATGAACGAGCGTTCGTGTTTGACAATCGGATGACCGTTTACGGGGCAACGCCGACGCCTGGACGGATGAATTCTTCAGTGTTCTGTTCCCGTATTACCCGGCTTCAGTTTGCGATATCAAGTAGAGACGTTCCCGTGCGCAACGCCGGTAGTCTGCCCACCATTATCGACACCAATCAGGCAACGATTTCGTATCGTTGCAATCGGGCAAGTGGGCAAATGTGGCAGTTGGCTAGAATGGACAACCCGACCTTGACGACCCACGCCATGGAATCATCCGAGATCTATCAATCCGGCTTCTACACCCTGAGTCAGGCACATGGATTTCGCTTGCCTGGTTACCTCATCCTGAGTTCCAACACGCCCGTTTCCCGGTTCTCTGACCTTCCGTTGCAGGCGGACGCTGACCTTGGCGCTTGCATACGTTTGGCGGATACTTTATTGCACACACTGTTGGCACCCGAGCGGGTATACGTGTTGCGATTCGGCGAGTCGATTGAGGATATCCACTTCCACATCATTCCGCGGACCAACGAGATCGCATTGCAGTTCTCTGCCCCGGACCAGGTGCAGCCAAGTTTAAACGGGGCGGATATTGCAAGTTGGATATGGCATAACCATGACGCACTGGGCTACTCGGATATGGACATCGACTCGTTCATACAGCGGGCAAGACAGTTCGTGAAGGAAACCCAGTCTTTGAACTAGCGACACCTGGCCGATGCAACGCTCGCCAGTTTGCAGGCCAATCGAAAATAGACAAACTCGCCCATATGCTGACATAGTGAGGGCGGAATCCAACCAGTTTTTCAATTTTTCCGTTCCGCCACCCCATACGAATGCCAGCCGCAACGCCGATCCCCTCGCCTCGTGTCTCCCCCGTCGATCTGAACGAACTGATCACACTGCTCGAGATCCGCGTGCTGGGATTGTCCGAGTGTCTCGTCAGCCAAGGCTTTGTGCTCGAACTGGACGGCAACGACGCGCCCGGTATCCACTACATCCTGTCTGGCGAAGGGCTGCTGCATATCGACGGCGCAGAGACGGTGCCGCTTGCACCGCATACGCTGCTGATCGTGCCGCCCCGTCACCCGCTGAAGCTTGAGGTTCCCGCGGCCAAGGCCGGCATCGCGCCGATCGTCGTGCCTGGGCGCGAGCACAAGCGGGTCGTCGATTCGATCAACCGGTTTCGCGCCGGCACCTCCGAGCCGATGACCGTGATGATCTGCGGCTATTTCAATGCAGCATTTGGCGCATCCATCAATCTCTTCGAAACGCTGTCCACACCGATCGTCGAGCAATTCGACGCGTCCGACCGGCTCGACGTCTACCTGCGCACCGCCTTCGATGAACTCGTCGCCCAGGAGATCGGCGCGGGCGCCATGTCGGGGGCGTTGCTGAAACAGGTGATCGTCGCGCTCGTGCGCCGCTCGCTGAAAACGAACGCGCTCTGGCTCGAACGCTTCGCGCTGCTCGGCGATCCACAGATCGCGCGGGTCTTCGCGGACATGGTCGCCCGCCCCGCCGCGCCGCACAGCGTGGCGAGCCTCGCAGACGCGGCATTCCTGAGCCGGTCCGCCTTCATGGCCCGCTTTTCAGCGGCCCTCGGCCACTCGCCAATGCAGGTCCTGCGCGACATCCGCATGCGACAAGCCGCCGCCCAGTTGCGCAGCGGTGATCTGTCGCTGGATCAGGTCGCGCGCAATGTCGGCTATGCGAGCCGCGGCACCTTCGTCCGCGCATTTCGCGAAGTATTCGGCACCGGCCCGGCCGGGTATCGGTCAGACGCCGAACACGCCTGAACTGCAGGACGATTTGCACTATCTGGCGGACCCCATGCAGCGTCCTCCCGTCCATACTGACTCATGTCAACCCATGGACTGGAGGTTCAAAATGGCTCCCGAATACATGATCGTCGACTCGCCAGTCGGCAAGCTCAAACTCGTTGCGCGCGATACGAAGCTGGTCGCCATCCTGTGGGAGAACGAGCGCAAGAACCGCGTGAAGCTGGGCGAGATGCAACCGGCGGACGACAATCCGGTGCTGCTGGACGCCGCCCGGCAACTTCGCGAGTACTTCGCTGGCGAGCGCACTCGATTCGATCTCGACATTGCGATGGAAGGCACGCCGTTCCAGAAGCGCGTGTGGGACGCGCTGCTCGACATTCCGTTTGGCGAGCGGCGCACCTACCGAGACATCGCGACGCGAATCGGCAACCGTCAAGCTGTGCGGGCTGTGGGCGCGGCGATCGGGCGCAATCCGCTTTCGATCATTACGCCGTGCCATCGTGTGATCGGCTCGTCGGGGAGTCTGACCGGCTTCGCTGGTGGCCTTCCAACCAAAGCCCTACTGCTTGACACGGAAGATCGGGCAGCACGAAAAACCGTCTGAAGACGACACGCAGGTCACCCACCTCTCGACCGGCGTCACGTGTCAGCGCGCAAGCGCTGATGCCTGGCGCCGGTTTTTTTTGCGGCGATGTCATCACGCTCCGCATCGATCCGCACAAGCGGACTTTCGCGGCGGTTTGCCGGACTTTTTGCACGGCATGTGCCTCTAGACTTTCCATCAATGCAAACGCCAACACAGACGCGTTGGACGCAGACCCGCTTCCTCTTTCGATCATCAGGAGAACCATCATGACCCGCATTGCCCTTCCCACCGACGAACAGATTCCCGCCGCGTCGCGCCCCGTTGTCGACGCCATAACGAAGCAACTGAAGATGACACCCAATCTCTTCCGCATCATGGCGCTGAGCCCGAACGCGTTGAACGGATGGGCCGGACTGCAAGGCGCGCTCGCGAAGACGCTCGACACGAAGCTGCGCGACGGTATCGCGCTCGCGGTTTCGCAGGTGAACGGTTGCCAATACTGTCTGTCGGCGCACTCCCACGTGGCGAGTACCCTGGCGAACATCGACGACGACGAAATCCGGCTCAATCGCGCCGGCCAATCAGGCACGCCGAAGACCGCGGCGGCCGTGACGTTCGCGAAGAAGCTGATGGAAACGCACGGCAAAGTCAGCGAAGATGATCTGCAGGCGGTACGCGCGGCGGGCTTCACCGATGCCAATATCGTCGAAATCATCGCACTCAGCGCACAGTTCCTGTTGACGAACTTCGTCAACAACGCGTTCGACACCGAAATCGATTTTCCGGTCGTCGAAACGGAAATTGGCTAAAGCCGAGAGCGTTCGGGAGCCCACACGGGTTCCCTTCCTTGTCAGGAGTCCGTTATGTCACGCACCATCACCGAAAAGCGCGCCGCGTTCCGCACGCTGCATGAATCAGGCTGCTTCATGCTGCCGAATCCCTGGGATGTAGGGAGTGCCCGCTACCTCGCAAGCCTGGGTTTCCAGGCCATCGCGACCACCAGCTCCGGCTTCGCGTGGTCAACCGGTCGCGCGGACAATCACGTAACACGCGAGATCATCCTCGCGCATCTGCGCGAGATGGTCGCAGCAACCGACCTGCCCGTGAATGCCGACTTCGAAAACGGCTTCGGTGCAGATCCAGCCGACGTCGCTGAAAGTGTCAAGCTGGCGGTTGAAACAGGGGTCGCGGGTCTGTCGATCGAAGACTCCACCGGCGATGCCGCAAGCCCGCTGTTTCCGGTCGATATCGCAGTTGCGCGGCTCAAAGCGGCACGCCAGGCAATCGACGAGAACGGCGGCGACACGTTGCTGATCGGCCGCGCGGAAAATTTCTTCGTCGGTGTGCCGGATATGGACGATACGCTGACACGGCTCAAGGCCTACGCGGCAGCCGGCGCTGATTGTCTGTACGCGCCCGGCATCCAGACGCGCGAACAGATCGAAGCTGTCGTTGCCGCGGTGGCGCCCAAGCCCGTGAATGTGCTGATCGGCTCGCAATCCGCATTTACGCTGCAGGAGCTGGGCGCGCTTGGCGTGCGGCGTGTCAGTGTCGGCGGCGCGCTGGCGCGGGCTGCGTGGGGCGGCTTCATGCGCGCCGCGCAGTCGCTCGCGAACGGACGCTTCGACGGATTCGCCGATGCCGCGTCAGGCGCGCAGCTCAACGCGCAGTTTCGCGACGGTGCTTGAGATTCGCTCAACATCAATCCATTTTTCAAGGAGAACATCATGGCCCGCGAAATCATCCGCGTGGAACCGCTGTCCAGTTGGCTCGAACGCTGGAAGGCGCCGACCTCCGCCGTTACGCGGCACGGTGACACGATCTACGTGTCCGGTTTCCCGCCGTTCGATCCGCAGACCGGCGAAGTACTGGATGCTCCGATCGAGCAGCAGACCCGGCGCGTGCTGGAGCAACTGAAGCTGTGCGTAGAGACGTCGGGATCGTCGCTCGATCAGGTGCTGAAGTGCAACGTCTACTGCACTTCCGTGGCGATGTTTCCGGTCGTCAACGAAATCTATGCGCAGTTCTTCGGCGCGCAGCCGCCGGCACGGATTTTCGTTAACGTGCCGGCGTGGCCCGGACATTTCGACATCGAAATTGATTGCGTTGCGGCGCTGTGAATATGGCGGCGTGCTAGCGGGCACGGAAAAGCGTGCGCCTCAACTCGGCATCGTTTGGTCCACGTTCGATCACTCGCGGATCGACCCGGCAGGCACCGTCTTGAAGTCGACTTTGTTGTCGACGGGCACGGGCGTGGCATCAGGATCGACCGCTGCGACGATCCGTGCGCGCAGTCCCTTCGCGGGGTCATTGCCATATAGCGGCGCGACGCGCGCAATCGACGTCAGGCCCTGCTGCCTCGAGAACACGGGATCGTCGTTCTGCGTCGTGCGGAGAGTACGGTGATCGCGGTACGGTGCAAGATCCATTAGTTGTACCATCAACTTCTCGGGAAAGAAGATTTGCCCAACGTGCGACACGTGGCTGGCCGCATGTGTCGAGCCCGTGCCGCGAACCTTGAAATGAATGTGGTTCGTGCGCCCTTCGTATACACCGGGCACGATCGTCTGGAACGTCACAAGGCCATCGCGACTGGTGCGCTGGATGCCGCGCAGGAAGGTCAGATGGTCGCTCGGCTCCATTTTCGGCGGCGGCCCCGGCGGATGGCCCCGTCCTCTGGGCGGCTGGTCCGGCGGTTGGCCGCCCGGCGGCGGTCCGTCGGGCCTCTGCCCACCGGGACCGCCGGGCCCTCCCGGGCCGCCCTGCCATGTGCCCGGCGGCGGTTCCGGCGGAGGGGCGCTCTTCGTGAAACCCGAATAGACGCCCAACGCGTCGCATTGCCAAACGTCGATGATCGCGTCCACCAGCGGCACGCAGCGGCGCGCGTCCATCACCTCGATATCAAGAATCAGCGGGACACCGGGCCGGCCTTCCGTGATGTCGCTACGCAGGAGCTCGTCGTCGAGATAGTACGGACCGACCTCCTGTTCGGGACTCAGCTTGCATAGCGCGGGATCGGTTTGCGCGCCCCATGCTGCCTTCTGCAACGGCAACGCGGTGCCGACGACGAGCGTCGCCGACAGGAACCGGCGACGCGTAAATGGTGCTTCGAAAGCCATGAAGGACTCTGGAAATAGACGGTCGTCCAATGTATGGCAAAACCATGGATTCACGTTTACTCGGCCCTTTCACCGCCTTAACGCAGGTATGTCTTGACTGCATGTGGAGTGTTCTGGGATTCGTGAAATTTCCACCGGATTTGCCACTCAGTTGCTAAGTCGAAAGTGGAATCTCTAGCAGCGTTTCTTACGCTGTCCGCAGTAGCATTAGATTCCGTAAGGGGTTTGCGGGGACGCTTGGCCGCAAGTTTCGCGGCAGTCATGCCGGTCGATGGCTCCTCGGCCTTCCGCCATTCACACACTTTCGTGAAGGTCTATAGCACTCTTGCATCCAACCCGCTCTCACCGCCGAATTTCGCCGCGTACACCTGACTCGCCCAATCCACGAAAGCACGGACCCTCGGAGCGAGCTGCCGGTGCTGGGGATAGAGAATATTGATGGGTAGGCCCGGACTCTCCCACTCCGTCAGGACCTCGACGAGGCGGCCATCGGCAAGCTCGTCCTCCACGTGGAAGCGGGGCAACTGAATCAGACCCGCTCCGCGCAACGCACAGACAACATAATTCTCAGCGTCGCACACCGAGATCCAATTACGCAGCTTGAATTCAGTGATCTTCCGCTCGATGCGCAGTTCGATCGCATAGGAGGACTCACTCGTCGGGGAAAAGAAGCCAACAGCTTCGTGCGAGGCCAGGTCGGCCGGCGTCGAGGGCACGCCCAATCGCGCCAGATAGGCGGGGTTCGCGCAAATGATCTGCGGTACGACGGCCACAGGCCGCGCGATCAGCGACGAGTCGCGCGGGCGCCCCCCACGGACCACGCAATCGACACCTTCGCGCACGAGATCGACGAGGCGATCGCCGCTACTCACCACCAGTTCGATACCCGGATAGCGCGCACGAAACTCGTCGATGCGCGGCAACACGATGCGTGTGGCGTGCGTGCCATGCAGGTCCAGCCTCAACACGCCACGCGGGTTGCTGGTCTGATGCGAGAACGACGACTCCGCATCGTCGACCTCGCTCAGGATGCGCACGCAGCGCTCGTAAAAAGCCTGGCCGTCGAGTGTCGGCCGCACGTGCCGCGTCGTTCGTTCGAGTAACCGCGTCCCGAGTCGCGCCTCGAGTGCCTTGATGGCATACGTCGCGGTCGCGCGCGGGATGTCCACCATGCTCGCGCCTTTAGTGAAACTGCCCTGCTCGACAATCCGGACGAACAACTGCAGCGTGTCAAAGCGATCCATATCCGCCGATCTCGATTAGTTATTCCCATTGAATAGTCATGGCAATTTACCACCATTTATCCAGGCACTCTGTGCGGGAATAATCGCTCTCAAGGCAGTCGACCACCTGAGAGTCACTCTGCAAAGGAGCAAAAATGGAAACTGGTTCTTCACGCGTGGCCATCGTGACCGGCGGGTCACGCGGTATCGGGCGCGCGATCGCCTTGCGCCTTGCACAGGATGGCCTGGCCGTCGTCGTCAATTACGCCGGCAATGAAGCCGCCGCACTGGACGCGGTGGAGACCATCCGCGCTGCCGGCGGCACGGCCATCGCGTCGCGCGGGGACGTCGGCACCCCGCAGGACGTCGAGCGAATCTTTGCCGACGCCCGACACGCGTTCGGGCGCATCGACGTGGTGGTTAACAGTGCCGGTGTGATGTCGCTCGGCACGATCGCGGATGGCAACCTGCTCGCCTTCGACGCCATGATCGCCGTGAATCTGCGCGGCACGTTCCTGATGATGTCCCAGGCCGCGCAAGTGCTTCCCGATGGCGCCCGCTTCGTCGCGCTGTCGTCGAGTGTCATTGCGAAGAATTTTCCCGGCTACGGCCCGTATATCGCCAGCAAGGCCGCCGTCGAGGGCCTCGTGCGCGTCTTCGCCAACGAGTTGCGCGGACGCGGCATCACCGTGAATGCTGTCGCGCCCGGCCCGGTTGCCACCGAGCTCTTCCTTGCCGGCAAGTCGGAAGCGTTGATCGCCCAGATCGCCAATCAGGCGCCGCTCGAACGCCTCGGACAGCCCGAAGACATCGCATACGCCGTGTCGTATCTCGTCGGCTCCGAGGGCGGCTGGATCAACGGTCAGGTCCTGCGCGCCAATGGCGGATTCGCCTGAGCCCCGCGCGAAGGCCGTCCCACCACCTTTTCCTGATGTAGCGTCGCATGTCGTCAGTTATCCTCATCACCGGCGCCTCAAGCGGATTCGGCGCGGCGACGAGCCGCTGCTCTAGAGCCGGGCGCCCCTGCGTCGCGCCCGGTAACACCAGTTTTGCGAATCGCCTTCGCAATGTCCAGGTGCCGAAAGCCGGCACCTCGTTTTCAGTCCTCAATAAAGGAGTCTTTCATGCCATTTGCCAATTACAAGTTTCCCGAGGGCACGCTCGATGCCGCGAAAAAAGAAGAAATCATCCACCGCACGACGGCCATGTTCGTCGAATACTTCGGTGAGGGCGTCCGTCCTTACTCGATGGTTCTCGTGGACGAGGTCGCCGACGGTGGTTGGGGACGCGCCGACGAAACCCTGACGATGGAGAAGATGGGTATTCCGCACAACTGATGTCCATACGGGCGCGAGGATTTCCGCCTTGCGCCCGTCCAATCGCAAGTCCGATACACCGGCGTCTGCTATTCGTGTACGCCTGCTCATCCTCCTGATGGGTATCGAACATTTCGGCAGGCGAACAGTGAAGCAGATTCGGAGTTGCCCTCGTCTGTGTTGAGTGTGCGTTTAGAACGCACGCCGCAGATCAACTCTAGTCGACCTTGACCCATACCAACACGGAAATGCTTCCCTTGCCAGTTACTGGATTCCTGGCGGGCAGCGTTTTGATGTACAAGTACTTGCCTTCGATGCTGAACTGACGCACCTGGGTCGTCCCTGTCCAGAACTGATTCCATGATGCATCAACATGATGACTAATCCTGTCGCCCTCTATGCTGTAGGTCCCCGCGTATGAGCTAAACCCGCCGTAGAGATCGACGCGCTCGGCGTCGGTCGGAACCAAATCGGCTGGCGCCTTTCGCCCTTCCTTGACCAGAATTGCGTACATCCGGCCGTCGGGACCATAGCTGAGATAACCGCTTGGGTGAGCGCCGAACAAATCGGTCTTCTCGCCTGTGTCCAGGTCTTCAGTCGTGAAGGATTGTAGCTTCCACGTTCCTAGCTGCGGACCGGTGCAGTTCTGTCGCTCTTGTGTCATAGCGCCCACCCTTCCAACACAAATACGCCGCGTGGCCTGAAACTGAGTCGAGCGCCTAGATGACGCTCATTCCCGCATTCCGGCTCTGGCTTTGCGTTCTCCGATTCTATCGACACTACTCGCAATCTTTAACCAGATCAATCGATCTCATATGAATGGAATCGCCCGCTTATAAGCCATTTCCGAGGCCGTTGCAAAGTTCCGTCTCTGGCCGGCTACTGCCTGACTGCGATCGGCAGCCCGCGGACCAAACCGGTCAATTGGACGTCCTTGAAGCAGACGGCCATGGGACTATTCCCAACAAACTATCCTTGCCGTCGACAACGCGAGAGAGATCACTTGCAGTTCGTTGCGGTCTCGTCCGCAGAGCCGCCGTCACAGTCAGCGCATGAAGTTTATCGGGCCCGTAAGTGACGTCCATCTACGGAAGAGATGGATTGCATCTCGATTTGTCGTCTTCTCAGGAGGCCGGTGCGCTCCTACCATTCGTGTTCGACCAGCGGGCCGATCTGCAAGCTCTCGCGCTTCTAGCGGGGAGCTTGGGTCGTCGTCCCGTTGCTGGACTTCGGCTGCGCCAATCGCGGCGCCCCGCTTTTCAATTACGAAAGGATGAAAGATCATGAAAAACCTGGAAGGCAAGATTGCAGTCGTCACGGGCGGAAGCAGTGGGATTGGCTTGGCCACAGCCAAGCGCTTCGTGGATGAAGGTGCGCATGTCGTAATCACTGGGCGTCGAGAGAAAGAGCTGAAAGAGGCCGCCACGCTCATTAAGAAAAACGTTACGACGGTCGTGGGCGATGTGTCGCGCCTGGAAGATCTGGATCGCCTCTTTGCTGTCGTGAAAGAGAAGCATGGTCACATCGACATTCTCTTTGCGAACGCGGGCGCGGGGACAATCGCACCGCTCGCGGTAGCGAGTGAGGCCCATTTTGACCAGACCTTCGACGTGAACGTGAAGGGAATGTTCTTTACGGTGCAGAAGGCCCTTCCCCTCTTCAAAGACGGCGGTTCGATTATCCTGAACTCTTCGGTCTCGAACGTACTCGGGCTTCCAGGATTTACTGCTTACGCCGCGAGTAAGGCGGCTGTGCGCAACTTCGCGCGCGGCTGGGCCCTGGAATTGAAAGACCGCAAGATCCGCGTGAATTGTATGAGCCCCGGAGCAATCGACACCCCGGCCCTGGCGACTACGACGGGCCTTACCGCTGAACAGGCCGAGCAAGCAGTCGCACAGTTCACCACGCAGATCCCAATGGGCCGCAGGGGCATGCCCGAGGAAATCGCTGCAGCAGTCACGTTCCTCGCCTCTGATGAAAGTTCTTACATCACCGGTATCGATCTTCCCGTCGATGGGGGCATGGCGCAGGGATGACCCGACGCGGTCCTGTGGCTGGACTGCGCCGGGAAGAACCTCCCGGAGTACATTGACGCGCAGGCGCCGGCCTTAGCGGCATTCTTCGCGGTCTATGGCGAATGAGCCGTGGACCGATGCCTTGCACGTCATACGCTCGTCGAATTCTCTACCGTGAAGGAGATCCCATGTACGACCAATCCAAGCTGGCGGAGTTGATCCGTTTCTCACGCGTCGATGCGGGCGCCACCGTCATCGACGTTTACCCGGGCGACGGCGACTGGACCCGTCTCTTTTCAGACGTCGTGGGACCCGAAGGACGGGTCTACAGCTTCGTGCCGGCCGAAGTTGCCCACTTCAAGAACGATCCGGTCGGCCTCATGCGGACGCTTGCGAAAGAGCCGGACCGAGAGAACGTCGAGGTCGTTTCGACGGACCTCGTGGCGATGCCGCAGGCCACTCGACCGGCTGATGTCCTGTGGCTGCACCTGTTCTACCACGACCTCCACACTGCACTTATGCAGGCCAAAGGCGCGACGGCGGCGGAGTTCAACCGAGCCGTCTACGAGCGACTGAAGTCCGGTGGGTACTATGTCATCGTCGATCACGCCACCGCCGCCGGGGCGGGCACGAGCAACGCCCAGTCGCTGCATCGGATCGACCCTGCGTCCGTGCGCGAGGAGGTGGAAGCGGCAGGCTTCGTACTGGACGCGGAAAGCACCGTTCTCGCCAACAAGGACGATCCGCACTCGAGCAAGGCGTTCGACCCCGCGATCAAGGGTGAGACCGATCGCTTCGCCTATCGGTTTGTGAAGCCCTAACGAGTCCCCGCAGGACGGGCTTTGTGGTCTACCGTCTGGCTCGCCAGGTCGAATGACTTTCGGTTAAGGCCGCTGCCTGGCGCTAGAGTTTTGCGGGTTAAGGCGACTCTTTTCCGCTCGACCAGTCTTTCAGATGCTCAACGAGCCAGCGCCCGGCGGGACCAGGAGGCGCTGCGGCTGGGTAGACGGCAGAAATGGTCAGCATGGCTCCAGCGCGCGGGACACCATCGACGTCAAGGGCGACCAGGTCACCGGAGGCAATGTCTTTCTCCACCATGTGAAGAGGCATCCCTCCCCAGCCGACACAGTCCTTGAGCAATGCATATTTCGTGGACAGATCGGCCAGGCGCCAGGTCGTAGACGATAGGACCCCGTAGTCGCGGCCAGCGAGCAGCTGTGAACGATCGGTCAAGACCAGTTGCACGTGCCTGGAGAGTTCCTTCCTGGGGATATGGCCCTCGAAGTTTGCAAGCGGGTGGCCACGCGCAGCAACCATCACCAACGGGACGGTGCCGAGGCGGTCGACAACCAGCGACGGGAAGTCCATTGGGAGTGAGGCGAGGATTCCCAACGTGCAGCGCCCCTCCAGTACCGGCTGATACCCAGCACCCAAACCCTCCACGAAGATCCGTAACGGCGTCAACGGGAAGCGCCTGGCGAACGCTCTGGCTGCCTCGCTGATGACGGCAGTGGGAAAGAAGACATCGAACACCACGGAGAGCTCGGCCTCGACCCCCGAGGCCATGAGCTTTGCCCGAGCTTTGAGGGTGTCAACACCCGACACGATGGCCCGCGCATCCGCAAGAAGGAGCACGCCTTCAGGCGTTAGTTTTGGGAAACGCCCTGACCTGTCGAACAGCGTGATGCCGATCTGCTCCTCCAAAGCACTCACCCAGCCGCTGACTGCGGACTGCACGCGGTTCAGGCGTCGAGCCGCCGCGGAGAAGCTTCCTTCGTCCACCGCGGCGATGAATGTTCTGAGCTGGTCGAGGGATACGCCGTCGAGCATATAAGCCTTTATCTATCTCTGAGAGGGATGTCTCGCATCGCAATATACCGGCTTCTCAGAGTGGGTGGCGGTCCCCATCTTCTCCACAAACACATTCACGGCTTCGTGCGTCATCGTGGCTGCGCTACTTCTGGGCCGAGCGGCGACGCCTGTAATCGACCCTCAGGAAACCTTAGCATTGTACGAAAGGAGACATTCGCCACATGCGTCAAATGAGAAGATACGGACGAGAACTCATCTATGCGCCACAGATTTTGCCTGATGAGGTCACCTTCATTCCCAAGGTGAGACAACATGTTGAACAACCGATACAAACTGGCATCGCGTTGTCAACCGTAATGGCCGTTCACGGTGTTTTTAGGGGTTCCCGATCATGGTATTCAGAAGCGTGAATTGGCGGTTCGCCAGCACATGACCCTGAGCGGCCGTTTAATCGAGCTCGGCAACAAGACCTCTTTCAAAATACAGCGGTCGTTCATCTTTGTTCGGAATTGGTAGGTATGTGGAAAACGTGGTGAGGGTTCGTAGCCGATAAAACCAAAACGGCCGAACTTAGCCGCGGCTTGCTCCGGTAGAAGTCGTTTTTGCGAGCGCGTGCCGCTGATCGGGCAGGAATAACGAAAGCAATCCGCCGACTGCCAGCAACACCACGTTGCAGCCGAGCGCGACGGCAAATGCGTGACCGAACGCAGCTGCTCCGCGGCCAGCACCCAGTTGGGCATAAAACACGCCGCCCATGACCGCGACACCAAGCGCCGAGGCGATCTGAAATGTCGAGATGACAATTCCAGAAGCAAGGCCTGCATGCGTCGGCGCGACTCCGCCGATCACCGCCTTGATGACCGACGGCATGACGGTGCCAAACCCCAGCCCGGCAATCGCGAGACCGATATCAAGGCCGCCCGCCAGTGTTCCCGCCACCGCAAGGAGCGCGACACTGAAGCCGATCACCTGCAGGGCGAAACCGACCGTCAGTGCGAACTTGCCGAGCCGCGCCATGACCTGAGCGGAGGCCAGGGACGCGAGGAAATAGGCAACGGCGTACGGCAACGTCGCCAACCCTGCTTGCAGCGGCGAGAGATGCAGCCCTCCTTGCAGGTACACGGAGAAGGTCAGGTAGAACGACGAGAGCGTATACAACGCAAATGCCATGGCGACGCCGACCGCGAAGCCCGCTTCGCGGAAGAGCGCGAATTCGACAAGGGGCGAACCGCCCTTCGCAGCCAGGCGCGTTTCGAAGCGTACGAAAAACGCGAAAGCAAACGGCGCTGCGACGAGCATTGCGATGATCCACATCGGCCAGCCGGTTTCCCGTCCTTCTACGAGCGGGTAGACCAGCAGACCCAGGGCAACCGAGAGCAGCACTACGCCGCCAATGTCGAGACGTTGCGCGTGCTCCGCCCGCGAGTCACGCAGAAATGCCAGACCGCCTACAAACGCCACGAGACCGATAGGCACGTTGATCAGGAAGATCGCCTGCCAGGTGAATCCCAAGGGGTGCAACGATACGAGCGCGCCGCCCAGCACCTGGCCGCAGATGTTCCCGAGGCCGAACGTGGCGCCATAGAGTGCGAGCGCGCGCCCCTGTTCCGCGGGGGGAAACAATACGCGGATGGAGGCGAGCACCTGAGGCGCCATGACGGTCGCGGTCAGGCCCTGCAGGATGCGCGCCGCAACGAGTGCGGCAGCGGACGGCGCGAGTCCGCACAATGCCGACGCGAGTGTGAAGCCGGCAACGCCAGTCACGAACATGCGCTTGCGGCCAAACAGATCTCCGAGCCGCCCGCCGGTGATGAGGAAAACTGCGTAGGTTGCCGCATACGCCGAGATGATGAATTCGATCTCGCCAGACGTGGCGCCGAGACTCTGCCTGATTGAAGGAAGTGCCAGGTTGACAACGTTGAAGTCAAGGATCGGCAGGAACGCCCCCGTTAACAGAACAGGCAGCGCGAGCCAGCGCCGTGGGTCAACTGTGTTCATGTCGTGCGACGAATGCGCGCGCGCTTTGTCGAGTGTGCTCATGGGTGTCACCGTTCGTCGAATGGAGATCGGGCGCGAGGATTGACCTGGTCCGCGGTCGGTGAAGAGCACTATGCGACACCACTGGACATAACTCAACGAGATGAGTGAATATATCAGTGATAACTTTTAGAGATGATAAACATGACAACACTCGATGTCGACGCGGTGCGTGCCTTCACGCTCGTCGCGGACTTCCAGAGCTTCACGCGCGCAGCAGAGGCAATGGACACGACACAGGCCGCGATCAGCATGAAGCTGAAGCGGCTGGAGGACCGGCTCGGGCACAAGCTCATCGAACGTACGCCGCGGCTGGTGCGGCTGTCGGCGCGCGGAGCCTCGTTTCTGGATGCTGCGCGCGAGTTCGTCGCGGCCCATGAGCGCGCACTCGCGGAACTATCCGGTACCACGCGGCGCCTTGCGCTCGGTATTAGCGACCATATTGCGGGTCCTGACCTGCCGGTCCTGCTCACGCGGCTACACGCCTACGATCCCGCCTTGCTGATCGAAGTACGGATCGAATCGTCCCGCGAACTGCTCGACGCGTTCGAACTCGGCAAGCTCGACGCTGCGATCCTGCGTCGCGAGGACGACCGCCGCAACGGGGAAATGCTCGCGCTGGAGCCGCTGGGCTGGTTTGCATCGCCCGGCTTCGTGCATCGCGAAGGGGGGCCGCTGCGGCTCGCGTCGCTCTCAGCAACATGTGGAATACGTAACGTGGCGACGCGCAGGTTGGACGCAGCGGGGATTGCCTGGGCCGATGTGTTCATCGGTGGGGGTACAACAGCGGTTACTGCTGCCGTATCGGCCGGCCTGGCCGTTGGAGCGTTCGCGCATCGGGTCGCGCCGCTCGGTCTCATCGAAATCGGCGCGCTACTGGGCCTGCCTGCGCTTCCTCCGTCGGAAATTGTGCTGCATTCCAGTCTCTCGGATACGAAGTCGCGCGAGGCCTTGCGTACGCTTGCAGCCGCATTTCGGGAGCATCGACCGGCGATCCGATAAACGGCTCGCCCGAGAGTCGAATGATGTGCTTTATGAAGCTATGGAGCGGCGGGGCGCCGCATCGGTTGTCAAAATAAGCGTGCTGCTTCCAGGCAAGAAGAGGCGTCAGAATGACGAAGCCGTTGGTCAGCGCGATGACCGTTGTTGGCCGAACCCGGGCCGACAGCGACCGCACCATATCGACCCACGAGGGACGGTCGCTTTTCTCTAAAGCGGACTCTCGCAGTCAGGTCGAGGCACACTCGACATTTGGATCGATAAAATAGCAAAGTCGCAAACACGCTCCCAAACATGATTTCGATTCTCGATCACAACACGGCCTATATCTCTGCATCGCTGGAAACCGACCGCTTATTTCTGGCCGTGCCAACCCTTGATGACTTCGAGGAAATGCATGCGATGTGGTCGGATGTGAATGTGGTTGGCCCAATCATCGGCCGTCCACTTACGGAAGAGGAAGTTTGGGCCCGCTTACACCGAATAGTCGGACACTGGGCACTCATGGGGTTCGGACATTGGATCGTTCGAGAAAAGCACGGCGGGAAATTTTCGGGCGAGCTCGGGTTTTTCAAATTCAAACGCAAACTCGGCCCCGAGTTTGACGATGCACAAGAGATTGGCTGGATGTTTACCCCGGACTCGCAGGGAAAAGGGTATGCAACCGAAGCCGCGAAAGCTGGCTTGGCTTGGCTGGAACGGGACGGCCAATGTAGAGAAACCGTGTGCCTCATCCCGCCTGAGAACGTTGCATCACTCGCTCTGGCAAACAAGCTCTCGTACGTCATCACCGACGAAATTACTTACCGAGACAAGGCAATGCTCCTCCTGCGTCGAGGAGCTAGACAAAGTACATAGCAACTTCCGCAGCCGACCCTGAGCGGATCCATTGATCCGCTCGATAGCGGCCGTTACGGCCGCTCAGAATTTCCCCCTATTAACGTCCTTGTCGCAGCGACCGGCGGCGCATCATGCAAAACCCCATGTAGCCAAGACAAATCACAGCGACTCCTGCTATCAGTGCGTATTCGATCAGCGTCCGGGTGTGACTGAATGCGAAGTGCTGCGGGTCGGTAGCGCGGTATATCCGGGTCACCTTCCCCCACTGCGATACACCCGTTGCCGCCTCGTTAATCCACATCCAGTACAGGTAGCCCGCCAGCGCTGCAAAAATCACCGCCGCTTTCGCGGATACTCGAATTGGTTGGTCATAATCGCTTGCCCTTTTCCCCAAACTCGCCCCCTCTTCTGTTTGTCGACGTTGGAGTCGGAATCGGAATCGTAGCAGGACTCGATCTGAACGGCGCTGTTGTTGACGATTCACGCGCAGTTGTCAAAGGTCCGCAACTGGCCGGGCACTGCCTCATGCAAATCGCATAACCGCTTTGGGCTTGGACGGCGGTGGTCGACAGCACGCGACCCGGAACGGACCTACAAAATCGCCGCGAGCGGCCGTTCGACATGGTCAAGTCCATGCAGGCGACCGCTTCCCTAAGGGATCTGAATTCAGTAACTATGGCGTTCAACAACCTTCAGTGTTGTATTCTTGCCGACACCTATTCTTGTCATTTGAAAACCGGATCTTGCCTTATGACTGTCCCCGCCCGTATTCGCGCCGTCTCCAAACTGAGTGGCGACTTTCTGCTGCGTTCGGGTAAGCGCAGCAACACCTATTTCGACAAATATCGCTTCGAGTCGGATCCAGCGTTGCTCAAAGCGATTGCCGACGCTATGGCACCGCTGCTTCCGCCTGACACGGAGGTGTTGGGTGGACTTGAAATGGGTGGCATTCCCATCGCAACCATGCTCAGCCAGGTAACTGGTTTGCCAGCTGCTTTCATCCGCAAGGAGCCGAAAGAATATGGCACCTGTCAGTATGCGGAGGGTCCTGAATTGATTGGGCGAAAACTCGTGCTAATCGAAGACGTCGTATCCAGCGGCGGAGCCATTTCAGATGCCGCGGCGAAGCTTCGCGCCGACGGTATTCCGGTCGCGGTGGCGCTGTGCGTGATCGATCGCGAAACCGGCGGCAAAGAAGCGCTTGCTATGATTGGAATTGAACTGAGAGGTCTTTACAGCTTCTCCCAGATTGAGCAAGCCATGATCTGACACCCTCCTGCAACTAGGCGGCCTTTGTTCTTTGGAGGCGTTATCGGTAACACTCGGCATCAGTAATCCGGCGACGCCATTGAATAGTCCCGAAATCCTATCCTTCATCGACCTGCACGTCCCCAGCGGTGGCGGTTGCCCCGGATCTGAGCGACGTTGTCGAACGGCTGTAACTGGCCGTTCGTCGCCTCCGACGCGACGACTGATATCCCGGTTCCATTCACATCATGTGATTCCTGCTTCTGCAGGCCGGTCGTGCATATGCCGAACGGTATATTGCGTGGAGTACCGTCGCGTCTAGACTCAAAGTGCTCCCACAACGTGGTCCCGACCTTTCCCTTTCCGCATTTTCACGTGTCGGGATTCCGCGGGCATAGTTGCTCGACTTGACGAATCAATAGCCCCATCGTTTGTGATTCCGCTGATCGGTGCTGTCCGTGATGGAGGTTCTCATGCAACGTCATCTAACTACTTTGCTCTCTGCCGCTGCGTTTTGGGCTGTGACACTGCTCTCGTTTCAGAGCGCCTTCGCACAAACAGCGGCGAGCCTGGTTGACACCTGGAAGTTGATCTCTCTGACCGTCTTGAAAAGCGGTAGCCCAGTGGAGATCCTGGGCCTTCATCCAGAAGGTCAGCTCGTTTTTGGCGACGATGGGCGCTATACGCTGATCGCGGTCCGCTCCAACTTGCCGAAGCTCGCATCAGGCGATCGTCTTTCAGCGACGGCGGACGAAAACAAACAGATTGTGCAGGGAAGCGTCGCACATTTCGGAACATACGTAGTGGACCCGACTACGCACACGATCGAATTGCACATTCGGAAGGGAACGTTCCCGAACTGGGATGGCGAAATACAGGCGAGACCATTCGTCATTGAAGGGGACCGCCTCACGTATATCACGCCGGGCAGCTTTGGATACGGCGCATCGACCGCTGTCTGGCAGCGGGATAAAGGCAGGTGAGCCCGGCTCTTAAGGTCCCGGTACCGCACGTCGCCTTACAATTCGATGCCGGACGTCCAGTGCACACCTCGTCATGCAATAGAATTCGATTCCTGACCCCGTACCGTGGCTCGCCCTAGTCTATGTCCAATACCCCGACGCTGCCCGACTTGATTACAGCGCTAAGCAAACGAGGAATCGATCTCGCCGGGGCCAATGTTCGATTTGGCAGCTATGGCGACTCGGAGCAATCTTCTGCAATGCTCATTTCCTTGATAGCGGCCAACATAAAGCGCGCCACATGTAGCTTGCTGTGGTCATGGAAATTTGACGACGAACGCCTGCCGCAGGAAGGGGACATCGAAATTGTTCTGGATTTTTTCGATAACCCCGTTCTGCTGCTTCGGACGACGAGAGTCGAGATAGTTTCTTTTGAGAATATTTCTAGCGAGTTTGCGGCCGCCGAAGGAGAAGGTGACCTTTCACTCGAATTCTGGCGCGCGGAGCACTGGAAGTTCTTTGACAGAGAGTGCCAGCGGATAGGGCGACAGCCCGTAGCGTCAATGCCGCTCGTTTGCGAGACGTTCGATTTGATAGCTGATTTGGGTTGGTAATCTCAATTCGACTGCTGTCTGGCTGCAAGCAATCGTTCCTTGAGCGACTCCCGAAGACCGCTCATGGCCGGACGTGAACCTTCGCGTTCTCATGTCCGGCAGCCCGCTGGAACCGCCGGTCGGCGGCCGCATATCGCCGAAAACCCGTGGCATCGGATGCCGCACTGACCAGTTACGGCAACCATCGATCGCGGCGATCACGGCTTGCGTCCCTAGCGATATCGGGCTAAGACCGGTGTCGTTGTGCCGGTACCACCGTATGCGTGATACCGCACATCGCGCGAGCGCTTTCAGGTTAAATATTTCTGGAGGAATTCCACATCGCAACTGGCCAGAAAGATTTCGGTAGTTTCTCTATCGCTTACGATGGCCAGCGCGAGCCAGAGGCTCTCCAGTTCTCGCAAAGAGCGACCAACACGATGAAAGGATCTCTTTTCGACAAATGCTGCGTGATTCGTGGCCACCGAAAGGCAGCGAGAATTGCACTATTTGTGGTCCTGTCACCCTTGTTTGGGACTATCGCGGCTGGCGAGCAATCGACGATTCAGCCGGTTTCGCAGGCCGATACGCCTGTCTTTCGGGTGGGCGATACATGGGCCATCGGGCCAACCCGGGGGGACCCGAGCTCGCAGCATCCGCCGCGTCAGACAGTAATCGAGGTGACGCCTGAGCAGACCCGGATAGCGGTGCAAACGACCAGCGGAAACCCATACGAAATCGACCTGAATAGCGCGGGCGCCGTGACTGTATCCGGTCCGACGCAGTATCGCCCTGGGCGCGGCTATGTGCACTTCCCGCTCTCAGTAGGGGCAAGCTGGGACGAGAACTATACCGCCACGGCAACCGGGCGGGAGACAAGCTGGGTTGCGCATCACGTTACAGTGGATGGGGCGGAGATTGTGCACGTGGTTGCCGGCGACTTTTTTGCTTTCAGACTCGTGGCACGCGGCGAGGTTGATCGCGTCGTAAAAGGTGCATACCACCGCGGGAGCACATTCACGGAAACCTACTGGTATGCGCCATCCGTAAAACGCGTCATCAAGCACGAGAGCACGAATTATTACTACGGCGCGAGCGCGGATGACCTTAACTGGGAACTCTACAACTACAGTCTTGTGGATCCGCTTAAACCCGCGGCGACGTCGGCAACGGCTCCATAACTGCGCCAACGCTGATCGCCGGGACTTTTGGACCGCTGTAGCAGGTGAGACGCGCGTGGCGTGTGTTCCCGCTGTTTGTCGACGCTTTGCGCACCTGTCCCGACCGACCGCATATGGCCGACCCCGGTCCGACGCGGACCGCCGCAATGCCCCGTCGTCGATCAGGCCGCATTCGGCCCAAGTCGACCCATTGGGGTCCCCACAAGCACCGAAAACGGACGTTCAAGAAGGGCGTCCCGAGCAAATGCGCCAGGAATATCGGCTCAACTAGTTGCGAGAAATTGGGCAATTTCGGCGGCTAATGCAGCGGGCTCCTCCAGCATCATCATATGGCTGCTTTCCCGTACAGATAGCGTGAGCCGACCCGATTGCACTAACTCTTCGGTTTGGTGCTGAACACCGAGAAAGTATGCCTGAAGCATCTCCTTGTGCCACTCGGGCAGTCCGGGCGGGAGGGTTAGCCGATTTGCACGAAAAATCAGGCTTGGCGCGTCAATCGTGCGGACCAAATCGAAGAAGCTGTGGTCACTGAGGAAAGCTGCGTACAGGGCTCGAATTCCTAATGTCGTTGCCGCGTCCGCACGAAACGAATATCGATCGTCGTTCAGCGGATTCAGCCGGCGCCTCACAATCTCCGAGCTATCGGCCGGGCAAAGGCCATAGATCTCGGCAACACGTCGTTCGAGGTTAGCTACCGCTTTGCCGGTCAGGGTTGGCTGCGGTCGCACCCACTCGGCTCGCGCTCGCTCTTGAGATGCAACTGCTTCTGCGGGCGAAAGGCCGACATACTCACTGGCGCGCAGGGCAAATCCGTCGAGGTCGATGACATGGCTAACGCCGCCATACCTCGATGCGTAAAGGAATGCCAGGACTCCCCCGAGCGAATGGCCAACCAGCGAAATGTCGGATGTCGAATAGCTCTCGAGAACGGTCTGGATGTCTCTTAAAACAAGATCGACATTCCATTCCCCCGACTCAGACAGTCCGTGGCCGCGCAGGTCCAATGCGATTACACGCCGATGCGATACCAACAGACGCGCCATTGGCAACCAATCGGCCGCGGATCTCCCGGCTCCATGCAGCAAGAGCATAACCGGTCCTGTTCCACCGTGATTCTGCAAAGCAAGTCTTATGGAACCGGACTGAATCAGTCCTTCAGGCTTGCTTGCATTCATCTTGTGGCTAAACAACTGCTTCGGCCGACTGCAGCGTAAGCAGCGCCAACAGCCTGGCAACTTCCTCCCGCATCTGCCGCCGATCCACAATCATATCGATTGCACCTCGCGTTATCAAAAACTCTGGGCGTTGATAGCCCTCAGGTAACTTCTCATGTACCAACTGTTCGATTACGCGGGCACCGGTGAACGCAATCAATGCCTTTGGTTCTGCGATCACCACGTCGCCCAGGAACGCAAAGCTTGCCGACACGCCGCCGGTTGTCGGATCGGTGAGTATGGATACGAAAGGAAGCCCGGCCTCGGCCAATCGCGTCAAGATGGCCGTCGTCTTGGCCATCTGCATCAACGAATACACGCTTTCCTGCATCCGTGCGCCGCCAGAGGCGGCAATGCAAATAAAAGGCGTGCGCTGCTCAAGCGCATTTCTTACGCCGCGAACAAAACGCTCGCCGACGGCCGAGCCCATTGAACCGGCCATAAATGCGAAATCGAAGCATGCCACCACGACGGGAACGGAGTGGACGGTGCCGCCCATAACCACCAGGGCATCTGTCTCGCCGGTTTCTTCCATTGCATTGCTCAAGCGATCGGGGTACGTGCGGCTGTCCCTGAACTTCAGCGGGTCGATCGGCAGTATTTCTCGGCCAATCTCATAGCGCCCTTCCACGTCGAGAAAGTGGTCAAGGCGTTTGCGAGCGCCGATGGGCATGTGATGAGCGCATTTCGGACAGACATGAAGATTTGCTTCGAAATCACTGCGATAGAGCACTGCTTCGCATGCCGGGCACTTAAGCCACAGGCCTTCCGGAATAGCCTTGCGGCGCTTCGGGACGGACTGTTTGATCTGTGGTGGCAATAGCTTGTCGAGCCAGTTCATACTTTCTCCGGTAATCGCATGTCCGTTGCGTAAGTGATCGGGAAAATGAGGCTGTATTTGCTCTCGTCAGGGCGCTTACGCGCCAATTGAGCTATCCAAACCAGCATACTACGGCGTGTGATTTCATAGCTCATCAGCGATTGGGATCGCCGGATTGTTGTCGATTTGGGAGGGCATGGCGAACGTCAGATATTGGCCGGTCGCTGCCTTATGGTTATCGGCGGCCCGCATTCCCTAAACGCCACTCATCGTACTGTCAAGGGGTCTCGGAGTAAACATCGCTATTCGACAGTTACCGACTTGGCGAGATTCCGCGGCTTGTCGATGTCGGTCCCTCGCGCTAGCGCTGCGTGGAATGCGAGCAGTTGCATTGGAATCGTGTGCAGGATTGGCGAGAGCAAACCGTAGTATTCGGTGAGACGAACGACTTCGATATCCGGCGCAGGCGTTATTCTGCAGTCGATGTCGGCAAAAACATAGAGTTTCCCGTTGCGTGCGCTTACCTCATGCATATTCGACTTGAGCTTCTCGAGCAGACGATCATTGGGCGCAACGGCGACCACCGGCAATTCGTCGCTAACCAGCGCAAGCGGACCGTGTTTCAATTCGCCCGCGGCATACGCTTCAGCGTGGATGTATGAGATTTCCTTCATCTTCAAGGCGCCCTCCATCGCAACGGGATAGTGCATGCCACGTCCGAGGAACAGAATGTCTTGTCTACGTGTCAGTTGTTCCGCCCAGGCAATGATCTGTGGCTCCATCGCGAGCACCTTGGTCATGGCGTCGGGCAGGTGCCGGAGTGCGCGCAGATGGTGCTGCTCGTCTTGTTCAGACAGACGATTTCGGCTTTGCGCAAGCGTCAGCGCGAGCAAAAACAATGCGACGAGCTGGGTTGTAAATGCCTTCGTGGAAGCCACACCAATTTCGATGCCGGCGCGGGTAAAGAAAGTCAACACACATTCGCGCGCAAGTGAACTGGTGGGGACGTTGCATATTGCGAGCGTGTGATGCATGCCCTGCCGTTTCGCAAGTTGCACCGCGCCCAGCACGTCTGCAGTTTCACCGCTCTGCGAAACGGCGACCACCAACGTGTTCGCGTTCGGCACGCTATCGCGATAGCGGTATTCACTGGCAATCTCGACGCTCACAGGCAGTTGTGCCAGACTTTCAATCCAGTATTTGGCCGTTAGCGCTGCGTGGAAACTGCCGCCGCATGCGAGGAGCAGCACTGAATCCACTGCGTTCAGCACGCGCCATGCGTTATCGCCGAACAACTCGGGCATGATCGACGTGACGTCTTGAAGCGTATCGGCAACGGCACGTGGCTGCTCGAAAATCTCCTTCTGCATGTAATAGCGGTAGAGACCAAGGTCGGCCGCACCACTATGCGCTGCCACCGTATGCACGTTGCGCTCTACGCGACGTTTTTCCGTATCGACGATCCAGTAGCGATGGAGCTGGACATCAACTACATCGCCGTCTTCCAGGTAAGCAATTCGATCGGTGACGTTCGATAGTGCGATTGCGTCGGAGGCGAGGAAATTCTCGCCTTCGCCGACACCGATGACAAGCGGCATCCCATCGCGCGCACCGACCAGGCGATGCGGTTCGTCGCGGCAAATGACGGCAATTGCGTAGCTCCCCCTCAATTGCCCGACCGCCTCTTTCACGGCATCGAAGAGATCTCCGTTGTACAGATGATCGATCAGATGCGCGATGACCTCGCTGTCAGTCTGGCTGGCGAATACGTATCCGCGTGCCTCGAGCGTGGCGCGCAACTCCTCATGGTTTTCAATAATGCCGTTGTGCGAGAGCGCAATTCGCGGCGCGGTTGCGCCTGGCGAGAAGTGCGGATGAGCGTTTTCGGTAACGGGCTTGCCATGCGTCGCCCAACGGGTATGGGCAATGCCGGTGTAGCCAGACATGCCCAGCCGGGTTATTTCATCCTGCAGGTTCGCAACGCGCTCAACGCTGCGAGAGCGCACAAGTTGCCGATCATGGTAAAGCGCGACGCCACACGAGTCATACCCGCGATATTCCAGGCGTTTGAGTCCATCGACCAGGTTGGGCAGGATGTTCCTTTGCGCGACGGCACCGACAATTCCACACATGATGCTTCTCCGTAGGGTTGTTCTTCATGCGAACGAGTGAAGCGATGGTAGAGTGGCATATGTGAAATTTAATTGCATAATTAATAAACAGATGAAATTTGACAGTATCGAATTGTCCGTGTGAAATTTAATTTCAGCCGAAACGAGGTGTGGAGATCAGATGGCGGGTATTTATCTGGATGAGTTGGATCTGCGGATTCTGGGCGTCCTACAAGAGGATGCGTCGCTTTCAAACCTCGAGCTGGCTGCGCGCGTGCATGCGTCGCCGCCTACTTGTCTACGCAGAGTGCGCGGACTCAAAGAGGCCGGAGTCATCCAGCGTCAGATTGCAATCCTCGATCACACAAAGCTGGGCTCGACGTTGATCGCGATCGTCGAGGTAAGCCTTGATCGGCAAACTACAGAGGATCTCGAAGCATTTGAGTCGTACATTTGCGCCGAAGACGCGGTGACTCAATGCTATCGCGTGTCACCTGGTCCAGACTTCGTGATCGTAGCCGAAGTGGTGGACATGCCCGAATATGACGAACTGGCGCGACAGCTATTCAGGAGTTCGGCAAACATCCGCAACGTGCGCACATTTTTTTCTACTCGCCGCGCCAAGTTCGAGGCGAATGCACGCGTTCGCCTGGCTGCAGGCAAGCTGGCGTAGCGGTGAGACCGGCAGCAGGTTTCGGGCTCCCCGCTTCGACTCTGAACTTCCGTGCTCGACCCAGAGCCGTCAGTCCAGATTTTCGCTAACAGCCATCCGAGTTACCCCGCTGTTCGAGCGGACCGTTCGCCATACCCTTGAAAAACAAATGAACCATTGATATACAAATTTCTGCCGTCATTAATAACTTTGATTATAGGCGGAGAGACTGGTCACTTATTTTTCTTGAGCCAACCTTTTCTCTGCAACATGTATCGGAAACAGAGAGTCCACCAAACGATCGATGAAATAAAAGAACTTATTTGAGGCGTACCCAGCAACGAACGCTATGGCCAAAGGGGAAAAACTCTTCCCCCCCTCGATTAAATCGCTCAATAATCCGATTGCAATTCCTACGATTATCGCGCACGTAACATGAGCTCTATTCGAAACGGTTGAATTTTCCGGATGAAAGGTATTCGAAGAGCATTCATTGTTTATTCTTCTTAGTATGGATGCACAGGCCCCTAGCCAAGAATATAAGACCGGCAGCACAAATCCAGTAACAATTCCAACAAGAGAAAGGATGATGTCGCGACCGTACACCGCCATTGCGCGAATGTCTTGATAGGCAGCTATTTTCTGAAAACCCTCGTCAACGTCGTCTTCCGGATTAAGTAACATGTTCTTCTTTCCATCCTTTTCACCGAACACATGATCTGCCTCTAACATCGGAACCGTTATCTCAAGATTTTGTCTGATTCTTTCATTATCACAAAGCCAGTTCGTCTGAGACATTGCACCGGCACCCGAAACTTTGGTCACGGGATCCAGCCCTGAATTCTTTTTATCACATTCCGCTTGATTGTAATATGGGTTATTAACCGGAATATGTAAACGTGAACCAATCCCATCGGTTCGCCGAACGTCACTAAAAAGCTCACGATTATTGATGGCGAACTGCTGAAGAGTATCTTTTATTTGCAACGCAGTGGGAGAATTACTAATCATTCGCAATTCATTATCATTCCTTTGCTTAACATCTAGCGCAGCCACACTGTCGATTGGTGTCGGTGAGTCAACTAATTCTCGAAGATCGCGCTCACCCTTTTGCTTTGCTTCAATAATGCTGGTGGCGTGGCTCTCAAGTTCGTTATGTAAGCGCATGGCTTCAATATCGTTCGCGGCTACAAGTCTTGTGACGTCTTGAGAAAGCTGATTTGCGATGTACAGCAAACAGGACAGCGCAATGACTACAAGAGTTAGCGGAATGGTGAAGTAGGAATACATTCTTATTGCTTTTCGGGCACCCCGATGCGCATTAGGCCCAGCCGTCGCCGCCTCAACTGGGAACACGGAATAAGCTATTCGACTGAGTGCAGCATAAAACAAGGCCTCCACGTTCGCGGTCCAATTTTTTTTACTTTGAGCCAGCCGTGCTTGAGATACCGCTTCGACGTCACTCTCTGCCAGATTAACACCGGCCAACGACGCGTGCGAAATCAACTCGTCACTATGCTTGAGATCTCGGCGCACGCGCGCGGTGGGATAGAAAACAGCCCTGCGAATGGAATCTCGCGCGGTATAGAATGCCACCTCTATTTCGCTGGTCCATTTTCGTTGCGTAAGCAAAGCGCTCGCTTTTCTAATAGTCGCGAGAGCTTCTGCATCGAGTTCGACATGGTCCTCTAGGGCTTCTGCAATCAATATATCGCAACTCTCAAGGTCCCGGCGCACACGAGCGTGGCGGAAGAGACTGCAATTCTCCGACTTCTGGTGGCTGCTCATATCGACTCCCGGTTATGGGACGAGCATTCAAAGTTAGCTATCTCGTGGCAAAGCTTCGTCGTATCCCCAAACTCAATCGCAAGACTGATGAATTCCCCTGCTCGACGCCAATGAAAGTTGTGCCGCGGCGTACCACTACGCCTGTGGTTTCAGCCGCGTCGAGCAGCGTGCGTTGCATGAGAGGATGACGGAAATTGAGAGAGCTACTGCAAGCCGCTGTTGTTTCGACGAGGTCACGGCAATCTCGCGGTACCGGCCCGAAGTAACGATTCCAATCGCGAACGTTATGTGCCCCACTGTCGCACAACAGGCCGTCAGCACTCAATCTACGTGCTTCCGCAACGCCCGGTAGGTACATTCCCACGCCGTGTACACGACTCTCGAAGATCGCCTCAAGTTCCACGATGAGAGGGCGAGCTCCCTGAATCGCCAACGAGCGACCGGGTGCCGCGCCGCCAAGGCCGCCGCGTGCGACAACGATATAGAGGTGTCCGTCCGCCATTTTCGTCGACCCTCACCGGAATTCGAGTCGTATGTTTACGGGTTTATACACTCAATAGACGAACGTGGCGCTACGAAATTGCAAGGGCCGGTTCTGAATTGATATTTGGCCGCGGTGACGAACGTGCACGAAATCCGGCAAAGCAGCGAAACGCTGAAGAGATCTCAATATGAGTCTGATGGAGGCCGCTCTGTCAGAATTCAAAAAGACACTCGTGCGGGGGTGCTCGTCCGCGCCCTTGCACGAGCACGAACGCGTTTGGGCGGTGGGGATCGTTTTGGCAAATTCATGTATGCCAAAAGTAGGCCTCCGGGTGGAAATTCCGACGCTCGCACGTCGATTGTCGACAATCTTCGCAATAGTATCGAAGGACCGAAACTGGTCGAACCAAGTCCAATGACGACCAGCCCAGTTCGGCCCTTACGGCCCATCGATATTGTCCCAGAGTGAACGCGTTCTTTCAGTCTGCTGGGTATCCCATCCAGAGAGTCCATATGCGCAAGACGGCATCAAACTACCTGGCCCGCAATCCGAACGTGAGCATCGGTGATGTGGAACCCATGCTTCTCGATGTCGTCCAGACACTCTCCCGGGCCAACACCCAAGTTCCGTTTGTCCAGGTTCAGTTCCACGGAATTACATGAAGCCCAAGGCGCGACCCTTGCTGGCAGATTCACCCCCGTGGCGTCTGCCGTAACGTCGAACACCGACCGGGTCCACGAAAATATAGACAAGCATTTCGTGCACTCCTGCGATGGATGAATCCCTTGGGCGCATCGTCAAAAATTCGCGACACGGAGTCAATTGTCCCTCCTTCGCCGCGACCCGCCGGCATCACGCGCGTTCGACCTCGCTCAAATGCATCCGCTCAAATCAGGGAATAACCGACGCATCCTCACGGTCTTGCAGGTAAGACAGACTCACAACGGGTGATCAAATGAACGTCGTCGACATGGCCCATGCATCGGGATTTACCGTCATCCTCGACGGCAGAATCGGCCGCGAGGAATACCAGAGCGTATGCGGTTCGGTATCCGCATTACAGCGATTCGCCGAAGCAGTACGTCAGGACGCAGCGAGCCAGTGCGAATCTGCGCCGCTGCAGTCCCCAGCGGCCGATCTGTCTGGACGGTTACGCCGCAACTTTATTGGAGGTGCGCGAAAATCTGGCGGCCGGGCGGCGCTTGCTCGTCGCGCGTCGCACAACGTTCGCCGGATGCTGCCATGACGGTGCAGATGCAAACCGTCCTGCGTCGGTTGCAACTTGGGTCTGGCGTGGTGTTGCTGATCTATCTCTTTCTCCATCTGATCAATCACGCGCTCGGGATCTGGTCACTCGAACTTGCTGGACGCGGCCTTGTTTTAGCGCTACGGCTCTGGCGCAGCACACCTGGAACGATCGCGTTGTATGGTGCGGCTACGCTCCATTTTGCGCTTGCCGTGCGCACGATATACGGGCGCCGTCACTGGACGCTACCGATCGCTGAGTGGGTCCGCCTGTGGGCCGGACTCAGCCTGCCGTTGCTGCTTATCCGCCATGCAGTGACGACCCGGCTCGCGTCCTCCCTCTATGGCTTCGAGCCTGACTATGAGCGCGTGGTGATCGTCCTGCTAACGAGTGGTACGCAGGGTTTGCAGCTTGCGCTGCTCGCGCCTGGATGGATACACGGATGTCTCGGACTATGGTTTCGATTGCGTCACCTCCCGTGGGCGCGCCGCATGAAGCCTGCACTGTTGGCTTTGGTCGCCCTATTGCCGTTGCTATCCGCGGCAGGCTTTATCCGGATGATGCGGGCTGTCGAGGCGAAGAGCGTCGTACTCGCGGCCCCCGATCCGATACTGATTGCGCATCGGCTCACCCTGGATGTCTGGCGTCACGATCTCGTGGCCTTCTATTTGTCTCTGATCGTCAGCGCGTTCGCCGCAGGCCAATTGCGCAACGGCCTTGAACGCCGAAGGTTGCGGAAGATCTCGCTGAATTCGTGACACGGCTGCGACTCGGTCCCGCTGGTAGCTGCCGCCCAAGGGGATAGTAGAGCTCGCGTGGCAAACGCAACCCGCCAATCTAACTTCTCGCCAACGACAGCTCGATGCGCCTGCGCTGCAGGAACCGGCGCACGGCCGGATCGCGTTCGAGTCCGATCGCGAGATCGTACGCATTGAGCGCTTCAGCCCTCGCGCCGGCACGCGCAAGCAGATCGGCACGCGCGGCCCAGTACGGCTGGTAGGCTGACAGCCGCGGATCGTCCGCATACGGCTCGAGCGCGTCGAGCGCCGCCTGCGGGCCGTCCCGTTCCGCCAGCGCGATCGCGCGGTTCACCGCGACCACCGGCGAGCCTGCAATCGCGAGCAGCGCATCATAGAGTTGCACGATCTCATCCCAGTTCGGGAGATTCGTGCGGCAGCGGTACACGTGCGCCGACTGCAATGCGGCCTCCAGCTGAAAGCGTCCGATTGCGTTGAGAGCACTCGCGCGCCGTAGCAGTGCGTTTGCTGCATCGATCATCGGCTCGTTCCATGTCGCCGGATCCTGAGCCGACAGCGGCACATACTCGCCGGCTGCATCGCGTCGTGCGTCACAACGCGCCTGCGCATACAGCATCAGCGCGAGCAACCCCATCGTCTCTGGCTCCTCGGGGAGCAGTTCGACGAGCAGTTGCGCAAGAAACAGCGCCTCGCCGGTGAGATCGCGCCTCCCTATATCGCCGCCGGCCGGGTCGGTCCACCCTTCCGCATACACCGCATAGACCGCCTCCAGCACCGCAGCGAGCCGCTCGGGCAACTCCTCGCGCTCGGGCACGCTGAACGGAATGCCCGCTTCGCGGATCTTGTTCTTCGCCCGCACGAGGCGCTTGCTCATTGCGGCGGGCGACATCAGGAACGCCGACGCGATGGTTTTCGCTTCGAGTCCCAGCACCACCTGCAGCATCAGCGGCGTGTGAATCGCGGCCTCGAGCGCAGGGTGCGTGCACGCGAACAGCAGCGCCAGTCGGCGGTCGGGCAACGCGCCTGACTCACGCTCGTCGATCTCGTCGGCGAGGATGGTGAGCTGGTTTGTCACTTCGTCGCCGACGCGGCGATGACGCGCGCCGTCGATCGCCCGGCGGCGCGCGACCGTCATCAGCCACGCTTCGGGATTCGCAGGGCAGCCGCGTTCCGGCCACTCGGCCAGCGCGGCGGCAAACGCGTCGGCCAGCGCGTCCTCGGCTGCGGCGACGTCGCGCGTGCGCATCGCCAGCAGCGCGACAAGTTTGCCGTAACTGCGGCGGGCGACCGCCTCGGCAATCGAACGCGCGGCGCCGCCAGCGTCACGGCCGCAGCCGGACGGACTCATGCAGCCGATCGCGCGTCGTAGGGTGCAGTCCAGACCGGGCGCACTTCCATGACGCCGTACGCCGCGGCTGGGCAGCGTGACGCCCACGTGATCGCCGCATCCAAGTTGGGCACGTCGATCAGGTAGTAGCCGCCGAGCTGCTCCTTCGAATCGGAATACGGACCGTCGAGCACCTGCGGCTTGCCGTCGACGAGCCGCACCGTGGTCGCCACGTTCGTGTGTTGCAGCCGGTTGGCGCCCACCAGCGCCCCCGCCTTTTTCAACGATTCGGTGTAGGCCTGATACGCGGCGACGCCTTGCTGCCGCTCGCTGTCGGTCATCTGGTTCCAACCGATTTCTTCTGCGTAAATCATCAACAGGTATTGCATATGAGCCTCCGTCATGGGGTTGAGGCGGCTGAATTACATCGGGCCGCCACTACAATGACGCGCGGGCCGCATGCTGACGGACACGTGGCATCGAAAAAATCGCTGACGGGCGTCTGTTCGATCAGCGATGACAAACCACTTCGACATTGTGCCCGTCCGGAGCAATGACAAAAGCTGCATAGTAGTTCGCGTGGTAGCGCGGGCGCAGGCCGGGCGCACCATTGTCTTTGCCGCCCGCCTCCAGAGCCGCGCGATAAAAGGCGTCGACTTGCTGGCGATTTTCGGCCGTAAACGCAAGGTGAAGATGCGCCGGCTTCTCCGTGGTCTGGTACAGGCACAATGAAGCTTTACCCGGCGGGCTAAGCTCGACACCGTACGTCGGCTCTCCCTCTGAGATAACCGCTACGCCGAGCGGTTCGAGCGCCTTGAGGAAGAACGATTTGCTCGCTGCATAATCGCTGACTCCGAATTTGACGTGATCGAACATGAGTTCTCCTGGCGTGTGTGGGCCCGCGCGAGGCCTGACGTGATTGAGAGATCACCGTGATGTTGCCACACAGCTACAGGTTCACGAAACCCTGCTCTGATACGTCACCGTCGCACGAGGTACGTGCCGACGCAACGCCCCTACCGTGCCCGCCCCTCAATGCCGCATCAACGACCACAACAATAGCGCCATCAACACCACCACGATCACCTGCCAGAACAGCACCGGATCGCTCTCGAGCAAAGGCTTGCGCCGAACCGGCGCCAAGGCGTCCCGACCGCTCGAAAAACGTTCGAGATCGGCGCAGACTTCGAGCACGTCCTGATACCTTCGGGCCGGATCGGGCTGTAGCGCTTTCTCGAGCACCAGGTCGAGCCACTGCGGCGCGTCGACCCGGTACTGATAGAGCGGCACCCGGCCATTGAACCCATACGGCAGCTTGCCGCCGCTGAATAGCCGGTACAGCGTCACGCCATACGCGAACACTTCGGAGCGTGCATCGCCCTGCGCGCCCTTCATCAACTCGGGCGCCATATAGGCAGGCGAGCCCGGAGCGGTGTCGGGGCCCGGCAGTTGCATGCCCGGCATATAACCGAAGCCAAGATCGAGCAGGCGCGTGCTATCGCCCCGCATCACCAGCACGTTCTCGGGCTTGATATCGCGATGGAAAATATTGCGGCGGTTCAGCGCGTCGATTGAATGGCCCAGCTTCTGCGCGATCCCAAGCGCACGCGTCAGCGCCATGGGCTGAGGCGCCGCCAGCATTTTTTCGAGCGTGATGCCTGCGCCAAGCGGCATCACTACATAGAGCCGGGTTTGCCGGTCGGCGTCCACCGGCATCGGCGCGAGCACACCGTCGTCGTCAATCTTGCCCGCCAGCCAGCGCTCGCGCACGATCGACTGGCGCACGTTCTCGTCCTCCCCAACGCGCGGCTTGGGAAACTTCAGCGCCAGCGGCGTGTTCGGATCGGCCAGATCGTAGCCGGCGAAAATCCTCGAGTAGAAGCCATCGTTCAACACGCTCGTGAGCAGATATCCATCGACCACCTCGCCGGCATCCGGCACGGCCGGAATCGGCAAAGCGCCAAGCACGCGCTCAAGGTAACCGACATCGAGCGTAGGCAGGCCACCCACATCGAGCACCGCGCTCGTCACGTCGTCATGCGAGCCTCGCGTCACCGCCAAAGCGCCAAGCCGGCGTGCAGTATCGAGTGCACCGCCGCGCGCCGCCAGCACCGTCTGCAACTCGCGCATCGGCACGCGGCGATAGAGCCCGTCGGAGCACATCAGCAGGCGGTCGCCTTCGCGCAACTCCAGAGTTTCGACGCGCGTGACCAGCGCCGGCAGCATGCCGACCGCATGCATCACATAGGAACCGAAGGCGACCGGCACCACATCATCGTCGCCAAGCTGGGTCAGTTGACCATCGCGCAGCAGATAAAGCCGCACGTCGCCGGCCGCCACCAGATACGCGGTAGCGCGACGCACGATCAGCGCGGCAAAGGAAGCGGACATCTGCTTCAGTTCGGGATCGACGCGGCCGATCTGATGCAGCCAGCCGTGGATTGCCTCGAGCGCGCGCGCAGCGGCTACGCCCGGCTGCAATGTGTCGGGGAGCCCGTAGTAGGCGTCGATAAAGGTCCGCACCGAGAGTTCGGCCGCCACCCGGCCACCCTTGCTGCCGCTCACGCCGTCGGCCAGGGCGATCACACTGCCACGCGCCACGCGCGCCGCCAGATCGCCAAGCATCACGCCGACGTAGTCCTCGTTGATGTGATCCTGCCCGCGTCCGCGGGCAGGGCAAGAAACACAGCCGATTTCGATGGCGGCGCACTCGCCGCGCTCCGGCCGCAACTGAATGTCGATTTCCTGGCCGTCCATGCCGCGACGGCTGGCAGGCCTTCCCTCCGGATCGTCTGTCAACCGGCCCGTGCTCGGCGCGGGCAAACTATCCGTGGAGAAGGGTGCATTCATTTACTTTTTGCCATGGGTCATCACGTCGCTTACTTCCAGATCGTGCTCGATCTTCGCGAGCACTTGCGGCGAGCGCTTCTTGAGCATCATCAACCAGACTGCGCCAACCAGCATATACGCAACGAACAGATAAGGAAGGATGTTATACGGATAATCGGGCACCGGATACACGCTGCCGATCACCGCGCCGATCATCGCCAGTGCGCCGAGCACGCCCCACAGCACGTTGATAGACTTGAGCTCACCCTGCTTCTTCAGATAAACCGGTGCCGAGATTGCGACAAGGAAATACACGACCAGGAAGCCGAAGGTCGCAAACGTGCTCGTATAGCCGAACGTGTTGAGCGGACCCGTGCCGAGCATCGCGATGCATACCACCAGGGTCACGATCGAAGAAAATGCAACGGCCAGGTACGGGGTCTGGTGCGTGCGGTGCACCATGCCCATCGAGCGGTGCACGAACTGATAACGGCCCATCGAATACAGCAGGCGGCTCGACGAGTTGATGCACGCAAGCACGCATGAGAACGCGCTGATCGAGGCAATCAGATAGAACACCGGGCCGAGCGGCGAAGCGCCGACGCTCGTGAGCAAGGTGCTGAGCACGGCCGAATCGCCGCCGAGCTTGGCCACGTCGTCGTGATAGGCGATCGTCATCGAATAGGCCACGAACATGAAGAACAGGCCCGACAGGATCACGCACCAGATCACCGCACGCGGAATGACGCGCAGTGGGTTCCTCGTTTCCTGGCCGAGCGAAGCGGCGCTCTCGAAACCCACGTACGAGAAGATGCCGAGCACCATACCCTGTGCCATACCCTTACCGCTTACACCCTGCAGCCCGAGTTGCGCATGGTCGACGATATGGTCCGGGTGCAGTGCGAGCACATAGATCAGCACACCGCCCACAATCACTACCGAAGCGCCTTCGATCGCCAGCGACAGGCGCGACGAAAGCTTCACGTCACGCGCCGAGAAGAACCAGGCCAGCCCGATAAAGATCGTGTAGATCGCCCACGACGGGACGGCGATGTTCCAGGCCGAAAAAGCGTTCTGCACGAACACCACGCCTGCCGCGCCCACCCCCATCGCAGTACCCACGTAAGCCGCGATCAACCCCCAGCCGGCAATGCCACCCGCCATCGGCCCAAGCGCACGCGAAATATAGATAAAGAACGAACCAGCCGACGCGATCCGGCTCGAAAGCGCGATGATGCTCATGCTCACCAGCAGCAGCCCGATCGTCGACAGACCGTAAATCAGCCACGTTCCCGCGCCGGCCAGCGCCGCGATTGCGGTCACATTGATCGACGGCGTGAAAGTTGGAGAAAGATTTGCGATGGATTGGCCGATGACCTCGGGAAAACCCAACGTGCCCGCGCGGAGACCTCCGGAAGGTGCTGGTGCTGCTTGCGTAGTGCTTTGCGGAGTGCTCATGTAGTGCTCCTGATGGATGGGTAAATCAAAGCTGAATGCGCTACAACTTTTGCACAGTCAAAAATCTCGAAACAACTCAATTCATTTGTTCCAGCCGGGAATCCACGACGTCCCCGCGAGCGGAATGCGCGCCATCGCCGCAGCTTCGACGGTCAGCGCGACGAGATCCTCGGGTTCCAGGTGATGCACGTTCTGCTTGCCGCATGCACGCGCGATCGTCGTCAGTTCCATGTTCAGCGTCTTCAGATAGTTACGCACCCGGCGCGAGCCTTCCTCCGGCTGCACACGCTGTTCGAGCACCGCATCCTGAGTGGTCACGCCGACCGGACACTTGCCCGTGTGGCAGTGATGGCAGAACCCCGGCGACGTGTTCAACGCCCCGTAGTCCGCCGCTGCCGAATGCAGCGCGCCGTTCTGAAAGTACGTGTCGCTGTTGCAACCGAGCGCCATCAGCATGCCCTGCCCGATCGCCACCGCGTCCGCGCCGAGCGCGAGCGCCTTTGCCACATCGGCGCCGGTGCGGATGCCGCCCGAGACGATCAGTTGTACCTGGCCTTTCATATTCAGATCTTCGAGCGCATCCACCGCCTGGCGAACCGCCGCCAGCGTCGGAATGCCGACGTTCTCGATGAAACACGTCTGCGTCGCCGCCGTACCGCCCTGCATCCCGTCGATCACGACCACGTCCGCGCCCGCATGCACCGCGAGCTTGACGTCGTTGAACGTGCGGGTTGCGCCGACCTTCACGTAGATCGGCTTTTCCCAATCGGTGATTTCGCGCAGTTCCTGAATCTTGATCGTCAGATCGTCTGGGCCGGTCCAGTCCGGATGACGGCTCGCCGAACGCTGGTCGACGCCGGCCGGCAACGTACGCATCGAAGCGACGCGCGGGTTCACCTTCTGCCCGAGCAGCATGCCGCCGCCGCCCGGTTTAGCGCCCTGACCGATGACGATTTCGATCGCGTCGGCACGGCGCACGTCGTCCGGGTTGAAGCCATAACGCGACGGCAGGCATTGATAGACAAGCGTCTTCGACGAGCGGCGCTCTTCCTGCGTCATGCCGCCGTCGCCGGTGGTGGTCGAAGTGCCCATCGCGGTCGCGGCCTGGCCGAGCGCTTCTTTCACGTTCGCGGAAAGCGCGCCAAAGCTCATGCCGGCAATCGTGATCGGAATATCGAGCACAACCGGCTTTTTGGCGAAGCGCGTACCGAGCACGGTCTGCGTCGCACACTTCTCGCGATACCCTTCGAGCGGATAGCGCGACAGGGACGCACCGAGAAACAGCAGATCGTCGAAATGCGGCACGTGGCGTTTCGCGCCTAGACCGCGAATTTCATAGAGACCGCGCTGCGCCGCGGAGTGGATATAGTCGATAGTCTTGCGGTCGTAGCCTTGCGACTCTTCCTGCTGCAAGCGGGCAAAGTGAACAGGTTTGGCTTCCATGGGGACCTTCGTCGAGAACGTGTGTTCAATATTCCTGGTTCGCGTCGGCGTTCCAGTGATAGAGCGTGCGAGCGGAGGCGATCCGTTTGAACGAGGCCGGGTCGTGGTCCATGCCGGCGGCGGCGAGCAATGCGCGTACGGTGTCGAGATCGGCTTGCGTCATCGGTTCGTATTGCGCGTCCGCGCCGAGCGATTTCACTTCGCCGCGCACATACAGCACCGCTTCGTAAAGTGAGTCGCCGAGCGCGTCGCCCGCATCGCCGCAGATCACCATGCGTCCGGCCTGAGCCATGAATGCAGAAAAGCTGCCGACCGATCCACCCACCACGATGTCGCCGCCCTTGAGCGAAATGCCGCAGCGCAGGCCCGCATCGCCGTCGATCACCAGCAGCCCGCCATGCGCCGAAGCCCCTGCGCCGTTCGACGCGAAACCCTTCACGTGCACCTTGCCGCTCATCATGTTTTCGGCGACGCCGGTGCCTGCGCTGCCGTCGATCTCGATCGTCGCGTGTTTGTTCATGCCGCCCGCGTAATAGCCGGCGTGACCGGCGATCGTCACGCGCACCGGCGCATCCACCCCGACCGCGAGGTTATGCGCGCCGTTCGGCGCGACGACGGTCACCGCCTGGCCTTCCAGTTCGCTCGCCGGTTTGTGCAGGAACTGGTTCAACTCACGAACCGTCGTGCGCTCCAGATCGAAAGTCAGGCTTTCCATACGTACATCTCCTCGGGTGCAGGTTCGAAGACCCTCGCGTTCTTGATATCCGGCAGATGCGCGAGCGAACGGAACTCGGAGGCGATCGCGACGTAGTCGTCGTTTTCCGCGACCACCGCCGGCTTGCACGCAAACGGATCGCGAATCAGCGCGAGTTCGGTGGAGGTGCCCATCAGGAATGTGTAGAAGCCATCGAGTTCTTCGAAGCCCTTCTGCAGCGCGGCCGGCAACGTGTCGCCTTCGCGCAGCCGCCACTCGAGAAAGCGGCAGGCGGCTTCGGTGTCGTTGTCGGTATCGAAGTGAATGCCTTGCGGTTCGAGCTTGCGGCGCACGCCATGCGCGTTCGACAGCGAGCCGTTGTGAACCAGACAGAAGTCGTCGCCAGCCGTGAACGGATGGGCGCGGTCGGGCGTTACGGCGGATTCGGTCGCCATGCGTGTGTGGCCGACCAGATGCGTGCCCGTCAGGTTCGCAAAGTCATAACGCCCTGCCACTTGCGATGGAGAGCCGATATCCTTGTACAGATCGATTGAACGGCCGCTCGAGAGCAGATAAAGCTTCGGATACTGTTCGCGCAGCCACGTCTTCACGCCCTCGATATCGCCTTGCACCGTCAGCACGGCGTGATTGCCTTTCACATCGACGCGCGCGGTGACGTCCATCGCCACGTTCAGCGCTTCCACCAGCGGCTGCCACGCGAAGTCCGAGCCCTCTTTCGTAAAGCCCGCGTAGAGGCTCAGCTTGCGCTGGCTCGCGTCGACCGGCTTGCCGAACACTGCAAGGCCCGCCGAGTCCGGTCCGCGCTCGGTCATACCGATCAGCATCGGCACCATCAGTTCGCCCAGCCGCTCGCGCAGTGCAGGCGTCTTCACCAGCAAGCCTACAATTCCGCACATCCTGGTTCTCCTTAAAAGAATTCGAGGTAGGTCTTCAGTTCCCAGTCCGACACGTGGCGCATGTATTCGAGCCACTCCATTCTTTTGAGCTTGAGAAATTCGTCGGCGACGGGGCCGAGCGCATCGCAGATCACGCGGTCGGACTCCAGTGCGTCGAGCGCCTGCTCGAGGTTTTGCGGCAGTACGCCGATGCCGTGTTCCGAGAGCTGCGCGGGCGACCACCCGTAGAGGTTCTCGTTAGCCGGCTCTCCCGCCGACATGCCGCGGTCGATGCCGTCGAGCCCTGCCGCGATGACCGCCGTGGTCGCGAGATAGGGATTGCACGAGCCGTCGGGCAGCCGCAGTTCGATACGCTCGCCAGGCATGCGCACCATCGTCGAGCGGTTGTTGTTTCCGTAGCTGATATAGGCCGGCGCCCACGTGGCGCCCGTCAACGAGCGGCCCACCACGAGGCGCTTGTACGAGTTCACCGTTGGATTACACAGCGCGGTCAGCGCCGGTGCGTGCGCGAGCAGGCCCGCGGTGAACTGGTAGCCGAGCGACGAAAGTCCCATGCCGAGCTTGTCCGCCGGATCGGCGAACAGGTTGCGCTCGCCGTCGCCGATCGACATATGCATATGCATGCCGTTGCCCGGAAGGTTCGCGAACGGCTTCGGCATGAACGAGCAGATCATGCCGAGTTCATTGGCGATCTCGGAGGCCGCCATCTTGAAGAACACGTAGTGATCGCAGGACGTCAGGCAATCGGTGTACGTGTAGTTGATTTCGAACTGCCCGTTGGCGTCTTCGTGATCGATCTGATAGACGTCGATGCCTACTGCGCGCATCGATTCGGTGAGCTGTTCCAGGAAGACCCGCGTGCGCGAGAGACCCTTATAGTCGTAGCACGGCTTGGCGAGCGTATCGCTCGGATCGCACGGCTCCAGCGTGCCGGATGCCGAACGGCGCAGCAGCGAAAATTCCGGCTCCAGACCGGTGAAGAGAGTCCAGTTGCGCTCGGTCATCCGCGCAACCGCCTTCTTCAGCGTCACGCGCGAATCGTATTGCCACGCTTCGCCATTTACGTGACCGTCGCAGACGATCCGTGCCAGACCCGGCTGCCACGGCAC
The DNA here is from genome assembly GCF_050435645.1 of Paraburkholderia sp. GAS206C. Lineage (NCBI taxonomy): Bacteria > Pseudomonadati > Pseudomonadota > Betaproteobacteria > Burkholderiales > Burkholderiaceae > Paraburkholderia > Paraburkholderia sp. GAS206C. The sequence goes on from NZ_JBNDKR010000014.1 coordinate 208,341, forward strand.
CGGCGTGAGCGTCGCGAGGTCGCCGACGGCCATATAGTCCGGACCGTTCGGCTCGATGCCGACGCCCCAGATCGCAAACCCCGCGAACCCGGCGCCCGCGGTCAACACGCTCTTCAGATGACTGACCGGCACCGACTTCGCCTTGGCCACGCCGTGAATATCGACAAACTGCGCCAGCACGTACTTCACGCCCCGCTGCGTCAAATAAGCTTGCGCCTCGTCCGCCGAGCCGAACCGGGGCACGCACCCGAGTTCGTTGACCGGCAGCGTGGTCGCATCGTTCAGGTTCATCGCCACTCCTTGCAACAACATTGTTCGTCGATTGGAAAAGCCACACGCCACGCATGTGACCAGGCTATGCGACGCGCTTTCGAACGCCGGTTGCGACGCGCTTCAAACCTGTCTTCAGGCAAACAGCAACTTTATTGGTGAGCAACTATGATTCCCGCAGTGAAACTCTCCGGGCACGGCCAGGCGCTGCAATCTGCTACCCTTTCCCTTTTCATGAGGCCCACATGCAAACCGGTGAAGAGAACAAAACGCCGCTTGAGCGCTACCTGGGTATCACCATTCGCGAGCTACGCCAGCGCCACGGCCTGACGATCGCCCAGGTCTCCGCGCAGGCCGGTATCAGCCGCGGCATGCTCTCGAAGATCGAGAACGCACAGACCTCTGCCGGTCTCGAGGTGCTCAACCGCATCGCCCAGGCACTCGGTGTTTCGCTCTCCATGTTGTTCCGCAATTTCGACGTGCCGCAAGGCGGTGCGCAGCTCGTCAAAAAAGGCGCCGGCATGGAGGTGGTCCGCAAAGGCACCAAACGCGGTCACACCTATCACCTGCTCGCTTACGACCAGGGGCCGCGCAAACTCTTCGAACCTTTCCTGATCACGATGGAGGATGAAGCCGAGCGCTTTCCGGTCTTCGAACATCCGGGCACCGAATTCATCCACATGCTCAAGGGCGTGATCGAATACCGCCACGGCCAGCAAACCTACATCCTTCATCCCGGTGACACCCTGACTTTTCAGGGCGAAATACCCCACGGTCCTGAGCGTCTGATCAAGACGCCTATCCAATTCCTGTCGATCTTCGTGTACCCGCAATCGAGCGCCGACTGATCTCGCGCCGCGTTCGGCCATGACCGATGCGCAAACCAATGCAACGTTTGTGCCATGTTTATCTGGGTGAATCAAAAGTTCCCTTGAATAAACGCCTCGGGCGCAATTGGACCTTGTCGGCGTTCAGGCCGAAACGCTCGCTGGCTCGTCTGCGGTGCACGTCTTTATTGCGGCTGGTGCGACTTTGCACAAGAACGAGGTATGCGGTTAAGCTGCAGCAAAAGCAATGCTTATACAAAGCGGGCTTTTGCCTCCGCCTTCGCATTGCCCCCGGCCTCAGCGCAACGCGTCCTCGGGAAGATCGGGCAGCGCACGCGCCAATGAAGGCTGGATCGCGTTATCCAGCACGCCGCGGGTCAGCATCACGATCTCGCCCGCGAACTGATCCCACTCGCCCTGGCGGTGCAGCAAAAAGAAATCGCGCCGACCGAGGCGGCCAGGCGGCAACGGCATCACCGCGATATCGTCCAGGTAGTGACGGGCCTGCCACAAACACAAGGGCGTCGAAATCGCGAAACCCACGCGTGCCGCCACCAGACTCAGCAGCGGATCGGTGGCGTCGAACTCGTAACGTCGTGGACTGTTGATACCTAGATGCCGGGCGAAACGCTCGATCTGCTGGCCGATCACCGAGCGCGCCGTGTAGCGGATCAACGGCATTTCCTGCGCCAGCGTGCGCCAGTCGATGTTGCGGTGTGCACTCAGATAGCTGCGCGCCACCACCACCACGAACGCCTCGGAAAACAGTGGCACTTCGACGATCCGTGCATCGCTCAGCATGGTCTGCGTGCAGATCGTGATATCCAGTTCGCGGTCGTGCAGCTGCTTGCTGAGGCCCGGTGTCAGGCCGGACCACATCGAAATCTGCCGCTCCGAATTCGACACTGCGCGGATCAACTCCGGGCCGACGGTCGCCGCGAACGAATCGACACATCCGAGCCGCACCGGCATCTTTCCCGTGTGCGACGCATCGCCGATGCGGGCGGCGACCATCTTCGCATGTTCGAGCAAGGGATCCGCCAGTTCGAGCAGCGCGCGCCCCGCCACGTTCGGCCGCGGCGGCCGGCTCTCGCGGTCGAACAGCGTCAGGCCCTGGTCGCGCTCCAACGCGGCAATCGCCTGGCTGACGGCGCTCTGGCTCACACCGAGCTGCTTCGCGGCGCCCGTCATGGAGCCGCTCTCGCACACGGCGACAAAGGCCTGCAGCGCGCGCAGATCGATCGGGGGCGGGGTTCGTGTCATGGCCTGTTCCGCTCGCATGGGTGACTGACGATGGCCCTGCACGGCACGAGAACATGGTGCCGATCTTCGCAGGCCGCTGTTCAGGACAGGATGAGCAATTGCATTAGCTCATCATAAGTTTGCCTGATACAAAATTGGCGCGGCCAGCGTTTTCCTAGAATTCGCCTTATTGCCCATTCAGATATCCACATGAGCCACTACGATTTCATCGTGATCGGCGCTGGCGTCATTGGCGCGTCGGTTGCCCATCATCTTGCGGCACTCGGGGCGCAGAGCGTGCTCGTCATCGAGCGGGGCACGATCGGCGCGGGCACCACCTCCCAGTCGTCCGGGCTGCTGCGCACGCACTATTCGGTACGCCAGAACGTGGAACTTGCGCGTTCGTCGTGGTGGGCATTCAACAATTTCGCCGAATACGTCGGCGACGACGAGGCGTCCTGCGGCCTCGTCAAATGCGGCTATCTGATCTGCGCGCCCGAGGGCGACAAGCTCGACCCGTTGCGCGCCTCGCTCGCCGCGCAGCAGGACATGGACATCGAAGTGCAGCTACTCGACAAGGGCGAGGCGCACGAGCGCCTGCCGATTGCGAGCTTCGACGACGCCGCGCTGATCGGCTTCGAACCGGAAGCGGGCTTTGCCGACGCCTATCTGGTCGCCACCGGCTTTGCCCGTTCGGCGCGCCGGCGCGGCGTCAAGATCATGGAAGGCGTCATGGTGACAGGGCTCGTCCGCGAAGGACGCCGGATCACCGGTGTCGAGACAAGTGCAGGCAGTTTCAGTTGCGGCACGCTCATCAGCACGCAGAACATCTGGACACCGGAGCTTGCCGCCTGGATCGGCATGCCGTTACCGGTCAAGCCGGAGCGCCACACGGTGCTCGCCCTCGAATGCGAGGGTGCCGCATACTCGTTCACGATGCCGGCGTTCAAGGACCTGGGCTCGACCGGCATGCTCTATTACCGCAGCTATGGCGGCAGCCAGATGCTCGTGTCCGAAGGGGTGGTCGGCGAAACACTAAACTCGCCGGAGACGGAACAAGGGCAGATCTCGCTCGACTATGTCGCTGAAGTCGGCGCTCAGGTCGCCGAGCGCTTTCCCGCTTATGAAGCGGCGGGGCTCGCTTCGTCGTGGACTGGCGTCTACGACGTGACGCCCGACTGGAATCCGGTGTTGGGCAAGGTCGCCGATATCGAGGGGCTGGTGGTCGGCTTCGGCTTCTCCGGGCACGGCTTCAAGCTCTCGCCAGGCATCGGCAAAATTCTCGCCCAGCATGCGCTCGGTCAGCCCACCGACGTCTCTCTCGCACCCTACGCTCTCGACCGCTTCGCCAGCGGCGCGCTACTGGTGGGCAAGTACGGCTCCGGCGCGGTCTCCTGATCAGAAAATATAACGGACGCGGGCCAACGGCGAATCAGTTGTTGCCCGCGGGCCGAAACGAGCGCTTCATCACGCTAACGCGTCTGCTCGAAACGCTGGTCGCAAAACGGCGGTCTGCGACAGCTCGAGCTGCGCTGCAACCGATCCCGCCGCCCATGAGCTAATTCCCCTCTCATTTTCCGAACCCACAATGCGTCACTCCACAGACTGATTCGCGTATCGAATCACACCTCACCCAGCGGAGCGATCATGGAAAGCGGCCGGAATTTATCCTTTCTCTCCTATGTTGACGTCTTGCTCGATCAACTGGAAAAACAATCTGATCGAGCGGTGTTGCGCTATCTCGATCACGACGTCACGGGCGGAACGCTGCGAAGCGCCATCTTTCGCTATGCGCGGGCGCTCGCGGCGCTGGGCGTCGACCGCGGCGCCCTGATTGCAATGCTCGCACCCAATTGCCCGGACGCGCTGGCGATTCGCTACGCAGCAAACCTCCTGGGCGCGGCTACGATGTTCCTGCCGGCGTCGGTGAATGCCGGCAAGCGCACAGCGATGCTAGCCCGCGTACGACCCACGCTCCTCGTTCTCTTCCCGGAAACCGCTCACCTCATTCCCGATGCGGTCGATGGCCACGTGGTCTTCGTCGGCGTGGGCTTTGCGTCTTCATCGCTGGACCGACTCGCGCGAGTGCAATCAGATCTGCCGCTGCGCAGACAACCGAGGCCGGATGACCTCGCGGTAGTCGTCTCTTCGGGCGGCACGACGGGGGTCCCCAAATGCAGCCGGCGGTCCTTCGCCACGTATTCGAAGATGGTCGGCACGGCCAACGACAAAGACCGGCGACAACTGGTCAATGGCCCGCTCGCCTACCTGTCGCAAGTGCTCGTCGATACCACGCTCATCGGCGGCGGTACGGTCGTGCTGAAGCCTCGCTACGATCCCGCAGAGACGCTCGCGACGATCGAATCGGAGCGCATCACCGACGTGCTGCTGGTCGAGCCTCAACTGTTCGAAACAATGGACCACCCGGACGTCTCCCGGCGCGATCTGTCGTCGCTACGCTCGATTGCGCACATCGGCGGATCGGCGCCTGCGGCATTGCGGCAACGTGCGATTGCGCGGCTCGGTCCGGTGCTCACCCATATGTACGGGGCGAGCGAAACCGGGCTCGTCAGCATTCTGCCCCCCTCCGCATACGAAAAGAATCCGGACCTGCTGGATTGTGCGGGGCGTATCCGGCCCGGCGTCGAGGTGCGTTTGCGTCGCGGCGATGGAACGTTAGCGCGTGCGGGACAGTGCGGCACCATGGAAGTCAGGTCGGCCGGTATGGCGGATGGTTACTACCATCAACCCGTCGAGGAAGCACAAAAGTTTCAGGGTGGCTGGTGCCTGACCGGCGACGTCGGATTTATCGACGAGGCTGGTAATCTGCACGTCCTCGGCCGCGCGGCCGACGTCGCGAAAATCGATGGACTGACGATTGCCCCAACCCACATCGAGGATGTCCTATGCCGCTGCCCTGACATTCGCTATGCCGTAGCGCTGACGGCAAGCAACGCTGGCGGCAAATACGTCTGGAACGCGCTGGTCGTACCGTGGGCTGCCGGGCAGCTCGACGTCGCGCGATGCCTGCATCGGCTCAAAACCGAGTTCGGTGCTTTGGTCGCAAACCGGATTCGCATCGTCGTAACCGATCGCGTGCCGCTGACTGAACAGGGCAAAGCAGACCGCACCGCAATCGGGATGATCCTGCAGGAAGACCTGCGATCGGGCCGCGTCCCGTTCCGGGTAGCTCCGCTTCATACCGTGCAAGAACCGGTGGAGGATAATGAGGCGTTTCGCCTGACGTGACCCCTTGTTCATTGGAAGATGATGAGGCTCATCGGCACCCTTGCCCAACTCTGCCGCACGGCTGCCTTCGCGCTCGGGCGTGAACTGGCGGCCTGGAAGCCTTCCAGAGCGCGCGCGACGTTCGCGGCCGAAGCCGTGCTGTCCGTCGCGCTCTCTGTCGCGCTGGCCAACGCGTTGGGTCTGTCCGACACGTGGTGGGCCGCAATCAGCGGCTTCGCGGTCATGCAAACGAGTTTTGCCGGTTCCGTGCAACGTGCCGCCCATCGCATCATGGGCACGGTGATCGGCGCTGCGCTTGGAACCCTCATGGGACCGTGGATTGGGGACCGTCCGTGGCTGTTTGTGCCCGCGTTAGGACTGATGGGCGGTGTCGCGGTGTATGGGGCCAACGGGTCCAAAGCGGCCTACGCATGGATTCTGGGCGGAGTGACTGCCCTGATGGTGACGTACGAAGCACACAAATTCGAGTCCTTCCAGGCGACCGCGTTGTTTGCGGCATTGCGCGTCGCCGAGGTCGCGGTTGGGACGCTGGCTTGCCTGCTGATAGCAAGCGTGTTCCATTTCGGGCCGAGATGGTACCGGAAGAACAGGAAACCAGAGGAGACGTCAAGCGCGCGTGACGCGGCCGGGTCCACCTCCGGCGAACCTTCCGCTTCAGCTTCAACACCCCCTTTAGCATCGACGCACCCGGCCCGCATGCTGCTGAGCGTGCAGGCCGCAGTGTCCATCACCATCCTTGCGTCCCTGACTTATGTTCTGCACCTCCCGGGTTTCGCGCAAGCCATGGTCACGGCGATCGCGGTCCTGATCGTGCCGCCGGGTCTGGCGGCAGACAGAACACAGCAGCCGGTCATGGAAAAGATGGTGCAACGTGTAGCCGGCTGCCTGCTGGCCGGTGTGCTGGGTGTGGCGCTGCTCCCTCTGATGCACGGGCAAGCGGTGTTGTGCATGCTCGCGCTGTCCATCGGCGTGTGGGCCGGATGCCACGTGCAGACGGGACGCGAAGGAGCAAGCTATGTAGGCCGTCAATTCACCATTGCGTTCATCATGGTGTTTGTCCAGGATCACCACTGGTCGTCCGATCCGATACCCGCGCTCATGCGGCTATCGGGAATTGTCATCGGGATTGTGGTGTTGGCCGCGGTGATGCTCGGGATCAAAGGCACTCGACTTACCGATGCGCGAACAGCGAAATCTTTTTGGCCTTGATCATGGACCTGACTTTCGACATAAACGGAGCCTGCGGGTCCTTCGTGCACTCCTCGAGTACCGCCTCTCCCACTGGATGCGCCGTATCGATCACCATGGTGTCGGTTTCCCTGACACCGAGCTTGTCGACGCCGGCGACCCAGTAGATCAATGCGGGCCGGTATGCCTCGTCGACGGCGGTAAAGTCCGCACAGGTCATTTTCGCCGGGCTCACTTTGGACTCTTGCGCACTGGCTGCGAGAGGGATGGCTAAACAGATCACGACTGAGAGGATTTTTGCGGATTTCATTGGACACTCCATATATGGGTTGAATTGGCATTTCTCGTGGCGTTGCCGGATAAGGCTGATTGCCCGATACAAACTTTAAAGCCGCTGAATTAGCCCGGAATTAACGCGCTATGAGTCGCAGTCCGAAGAATCTCAATGGACTACTGTCCAACCCATTCCACGCACGTTGCGGATCAGGGACTGGCCGAACTTCTTGCGCATCGCGTGGATCAGCACGTCGATGGCATTGCTTTCCACCTCTTTGCCCCATCCGTATAGCCGGTCTTCGAGCTGGCCGCGCGACAGGACCATGCCGGGCCGCTCCAGAAATGCGTGCATCAATGCGAATTCGCGCGCAGAGAGCGACGACGCTACGCCGTTGCAGCACAACAGGCGTTTGTTGAGATCGAGGTTGAGCGACTCGCCGCCGATCCGCGAGGTCGCATAGCCGGCCTTGCGACGCAATACCGCCCGGATTCGCGCAAGAAGCTCGCGGACTTCGATCAGCTTCAGTACACAATCGTCGGCACCGACATCAAGACTGCGCACACGCGTCTCCAGATCGTCTAGTGCGGTGAGAATCACCACAGGGACGTCGTTGCCCGCCGCACGCAACGAACGTAGCAGATCGAGACTGCCTGCGCCCGACAGGTCGAGATCGAGCAATACGACGGCGTAATAGGCCGTATTGATGGCCACGCTGCCGGCCTTGCCGTCGCGAACCCAGTCGACACTGCAATCCGCATCCTTCAATGCGCGAAGCAGGCTTTCGCCAATCTGAATATCCTCTTCAACCAGTAAAACTCGCATGATGTCCCACCGTTCTGAATAGCGTTCGCTCCATGTGGGTCGCGCGCTATTGAAACTGGAAATCCCCCTGTTGATTCGCATAACGTATTGTGTTGGGCTTAAATCACCTTGAATTCACGTTTGTGAAGAGTCTTGCGCATCCCCGCGCCTGGTTTTGCCCTGGATCGAATCACGACAAGTGGTCGTCTTGATACTACGGGGCGCAGTGTGCAGGATTTTGGGGAATGGCGAAAATACCGACTGCTGATGCCAATATAAGCAGCGCATATAGCTCGCACTCCCCCTGGCGATTTCCAGCCCGCGGAGCGCGGGCTGCCTTTACTGGCAGGCGGATTCCAGTCGCCTCACGACATTTTCCGAGATCGCCCGCATGACCGCGGGGTCGATGAACTCGTCCGAGTACACGGTGCTTGCGACCAGCAATCCGTCGAAAATCGCCACCGAGACATTGGGGAAATTCTTCAGGCCACACGCATAATCAAAGCCAGTCACTTTCAGCTGCTGTGTCGGCCAACGAAATCGGATCGCCTGCATGTCGGAGACATTGAGCGCAACCGGCGGTTGTTGCATTCCGCAAAACAATTTCGGGTAATTCAGGTAAGTATGAAACACTGAACCGTTGGCCGCACCCTCGTGGATATCGTTAAATACGAGTTTCGCGATGTCGAAAAATGGGCGATCCAGATCAGGGATCCGTGTGATGAGTCCAGTAATAGCCGTAAACACGAGCTCCGGTGAAGCGTGCGGTTCAAGCCTGCGGCGCATATCCACGCTCGATCGCAGCAGCATCTGCCGTGGCTGCTCCCCCGCCACGTCACGAATCGCGAGAGCAAACGCCGCGAGCAGAAGCGAGTGCACCGAGGAGCCGTGTGCATGGGCTGCGGCGTGAATTCTTTGCATGGCGTCGAACTGGATCACCGTCCGCTCGAGGCGTCGCCTCGGAGGCTCTCCATCTTGCCGCACCCGTGCCCGCGGCGGGATCTTCGCAAATCGCCCCGAATACGCAATGGGGTCGCACATACGGTCTGCAGGAAGCGCAGCCAGGCTTTGACTCACGGCCGCGTCGAGTGGGCTCGGAAAGGGCTGTGTCTCAAACGCCGGAGCTATGCCGCGCACAATGCAATCGCACATGTAAGCAAGACAGGCATGCAGTTCGACCAGCGAAGTCGCGTCTGTCACCGCATGGGTGCTCAGCATGAAGACGTCGAGCGTATCGTCGCCGGCAATGACGTGGATAGAGTAGACTTTTTTTCGCGTATCCAACTCGGCATTCAGTAACTTCTCATACAGGACGTCGGCGGAACACCTGTCGGCGGACAACCACGATTCGACTGCCTGCCAGTTGTCCGTCCGCTCCATGAATTGCCCATCCTCGACGACCGCACGGAGAATGCCGTAGCGAGCTTCCAGACACGCTACGGCAGCGTCAAATTGCTCCCGGTTGATCGCGCCGGTGATCGTGCTCCGGCTCACCACATTAGTGTGCGTCTGCATGTAGACCATCTCCGTCGGCGAAGCGCGGCGATATATTTTTCTCGCGGCTCGTGACCGGCTTTGGTAGGTAAGTTCGCAGTTAAGGCTCTGCATGGTGAGCTCCTGGCAAAAAAATCAAATGAAAATTGGGGGTGGCCGCTCCGACGACGGCGGCATTTTCCTGGCCACGTCTACGCGTTCTGGACCAAGCCGTCGCTCGACGGTCTGATCACGCAGACAATCTAGGCCGCGAATATGAGGTGGGAATTAGAACGACTGGGGCCAGGTGCCGATAATTCGCCGCTAAGTGTCGACGCGGAAAATGCAGCATGCCGCCGCGTGGCTTGCGGCAGGTCTACGAGCGTTCATCAGCCGTTATAAGCTATGGCTCAACAGGACGTTTTCGCCAAAGCGAGGTCATCGTGACTACCCGTGTTTCCAAACTGCTGCTCGTGATGTCCATGGCGCTGCTCGCGTCGCTTGTGAGCTTCGGCAATCTCACCGATTACGGCAGCAACCTCGCGTTCGTGCAGCACGTCTTCCGCATGGACACAATCTTTCCTGGCAGTGCGATCGGTTATCGCGCGATAACGTCGCCCATCATCCAGAATGCTGGTTATGTGCTGATCATTGCGCTCGAGACCGTGACTGCTGTGTGCTGCTGGATCGGCACGTTCACCATGTGGCGCGCGCGCCGCGCGGACCACAGCACATTCAACCGCTCGAAGCGATGGGCGATTGCCGGACTCACGCTCGGGTTCCTGACGTGGCAGGTCGCGTTCATGTCGGTGGGAGGCGAATGGTTCGGAATGTGGATGTCCACTACGTGGAATGGAGAAGAAAGCGCGTTCCGGTTCTTCGCGACATTTGCGCTCGTGCTGATTTTCTTGAGTCTGCGCAACGACGATATTGCCGAATAGTCTTGCGCTGTTGTGAAGCGATCTGCTAGCTGTCTGCAAAGGTTGGAATGATCAGCCGCTCCAGCATGGATTGCTGTCGAGTGCCGAATTCGTCGCGTTCACCGGGCCCGAGCGAGACCGAAATAATCGGCCGCTCCACGGTAATCTTGATCGCGTTGCAGTTGTCGACGAAATAAGTGCCCACGATTGAGGTCAGCTCGACGCCGAGTTCGTCCGCCACCTTGCGCGCGCAGAAGAAATTCGAGCGCAACGCCGCCTCGTACGCGTCCTTCGATACGAACAGCAAGTCGAATGTCATCCGGTTGATCCCTGCGTTCCTGCTCCGGATCACGCGGGCGATGTCCAGCAGACGCCGGCTTCCGGACGGCATCGCTAATGGCGGCACGTCCTCGATCGCGCAGAGCGTCCTGTCGTCGAGATTTTGCGTGCCGGCCGGCTCGCCCACGTCGAAGTACGCTGCTCTAGCCTCCCCTGTCCGGCTCCATTCGCGGCCGTTTGCGCTGTAGTAGTGAACAGGAAACATGCGGTTGCGAATGACGTCCTCGTTTTGAAGAAGGTGATAAAGCGTCCATTCATATGCATCGGGCGGATCGGTCGCATCGCGCTCGCCCAGCGCCCCCTTTCTCGAACCCACGCGACGCGCGCCCTCGAGCTTGATGCTCAACGGCCACGGCTTGCCGGTGCGATAAAAGCGGCTCTTGCGAATGCCGGCGCTACGCGCACCGACAGCGAAGAACTCCGTCCTGGCCATCGCGAGCACGCCTTCAGGATAGAACTGCAACTGCGGATGAGCCTGCCCATGGAGCGAATGCGCGGCGAGCGAATACGGCGTACAGGAACGGTTCTCGTCGGGCGCGATAAAGACCGCGCTGCCGTCGTCGAAAATCTCCGCTACAAGACAGTCCGATGACGAGCCGGGATCGCAAGCGAGCGCGCCGGACTGGAGCACGTGCCCGACGTGATACGCAAGCCCCGGCGCAATGCCGTGGCGGAGCATATCGGCTGCGAAGAGCGCCGCGCCACACGAACGGCCCGCGAAAACATATTTCGCGCCGCCATGCAGCGCTGCAAGTAGCGGATGGATACCCATCTGGCCAACAATCGTACTTTCGCGCAGCGACGCTTCATCGGGCGCGGGACCCGCGCCGAGCGGGCGCAATGCCCCGGCGCGCGCTTCGTCGATCACGATGGCCGGATCCAGTTCAGACCGGATGACAGCCACTTTCGCACCACGCACGTCGAGTTCTTCGAATACCTCTTTGGCGATCCCGAGCATCCAGTCGAGATTGCGATCGCCACCAGCCATCCCGCAGCTACCGAGAATCACCGGGGCCGCGATACGTTCTGCGGCTTCGACCATCTTGCGAAAGTCGTTTTTGACCGCATCACGCTCGAAGTATTGGCCACCGCCGGCAAGGTAGTACGGGCTCGCATCCATCGAACCGGCATCGGCGATCACAGCGTTGATACGCCCACCAGCCAGCGCCTTTTGCAGCGATTCCTGTGGGAATCCGGCGCCCAATGCGCCGCATGTGGCTACCACCCGATAGATTAATTTCGCCACACCAAACCTCACGCCATGCATCGGACGACCTCATGTCGTCTCCAGGATGCCAGGGCTCGAGTCTGAGCGATTTTTCAAAGCGGGAAAAATACTGTCTTGCGATGCGGGTATAAGCGGCCACGATAGCTCGCGACGGATCATTCCCCCGCCGGTTCGACGCCCGGCACCGGGTGCTCGGACAGGTGCTGTTTCACAAAGCCAGCAATGAAATCGCGCACCGCTTCCCCAGCAGCTGCGAGCGGCGTCTCCGCAGAAGAGACGATGCTGGCCGTCAGCGAAACTGAGGGTTCGATGGCTTGCGCGGAAATATTGGCGGGCAGTTCGTCCGTGCCACCAAGCGGCAAGATGGTATCGCCGACACCGGCTTGTACGGCGGCGAGCATATCGGCACTCACGTCGGCTTCAGCCGCGACATGCGGTTCGATTCCTGCCTCTGCGAACAGCCGATCGAGTACAAGCCGCACGATGTTCGGCTGATGCGGCAATACGAGTGGAAGATCCGCGAGTTCGCGAAATGTGATCGATCCAGGCCTGACCGAACCGTTTGCCCGGCGCAGAAGAAAGAGCCGCCGATCGAATAGCGGCACACGGACACAACCCGCATACGGCTCACCTTCGAAGAGCACAGCGAGGTCGATGGCGTGTTCGCGAATGCTCGTAGCCAACTGAATGCTGCCGGCGGACGAAAGCTTCAGTCGCACTTTGGGTAACGCGATGCGGCATGCCGCCATGATCGGCCCCGCCAACTGCGCGGCGAGAGGAAAAGCCATGCCGATGGAAACGCACCCCTCCACTTCTTCGCCGTGTCCACGTACGACCTCAGGCAAGCGCTCGACGCGCCGCAGGATCGCACTCGCCTCCACGTAAAGCCGCTCGCCTGCGGCCGTCGCGTTCACGCCGCGAGCGCTGCGCTGCAGCAGCGATACGCCGAGCTGATCTTCGAGGTCGGCGATCTGCTGGCTCAAGGCAGGCTGGGCGACATGGGCGACCTGTGCCGCGCGCGAGAAACTGCCGGCATCGACGATTGTCACGAAATAACGCAACTGCCGGAGTTTCATCTAGCAGCACCTCGCCGGAGTGGCCGCCATGAAGGCATACGCGCCTCGCGCGTGGTTGTTCCGCATGGCCCGGAACCGCGCCGGCTCGGGTCGGAGAGTTTGCTCGTCGGCTATGAGCAGCAGATTCCTGAAAAGCAGAGCGATCGGCGCTCAACGAGTCTACAGCGTTGCCGGTCGACGTACAATCCGCGCTGTTGGCGCTTTCCTGAATGCCGACGGTTGCTGGCGCTTTGGCCGGCGGCGGTCTTTTGCATGTCGGGGTGACGTCGACGCCAACAAAGGAGACCGCCGTGAGATTAATGGCCGTGATCACCGCTCTTTTTGCCCTGGCTGCCACGCCTGCCTTCGCCGCCGATGTCGGCTTCGAGGAGGTCAAGATAGCGAACGGCGCGGAGCCGCCGCTAACGGCCGGGATCTGGTATCCGACCGGCACCCCGGCGACACCGCACGCCTTGGGCAACGTCACCCAGATTGTGGCGCCGGGCGCTCCGATCGCGGGTCATCGCCTGCCGCTGGTGGCGATGTCGCACGGCGGAGGCGGATGGTACGACGGCCATTACGATACGGCACTTGCTCTCGCTCATGCGGGCTTCGTGGTGGCCTCGGTCAGTCACGCCGGCGACACGTTCAATGACCAGAGCCGGGTGTTGCAATTGTGGCGCCGTCCCGCCCAGCTTCACCTGCTGGTCGACTACATGCTTGACGAGTGGCATGGGCATGGACGGCTGAATGCGGCCCGTGTCGGCGCGTTCGGCTTTTCCAACGGCGGCTTCACCGTGCTCGTGGCCGCAGGCGGGACCCCGGACCTTACCCAGATCGCCCCGTATTGCGACGCCCACCCCGAGCATGACCTCTGCGCGACGCTGAAGCAGGCCGGCGTCGATCCCCGTCTCCAGGCAGATGTTCCGGCCGGCGCATGGGTTCACGATCCGCGCATCAAGGCCGCCGTCGTCGCCGCGCCCGCGTTCGGTTTTGCCTTCGGACGCGCCGGGTTAAGCAGCGTGCACATCCCCGTCCAGCTCTGGCGAGCCGCCAACGATCGTCATCAGCCGCATCCCTACTACGAGGAAGCCGTACGCGCCGACCTGCCCCGGCCGCCCGAATATCATGTGGTCGCCAACGCAGGCCACTACGACTTCCTGCCACCATGCGATGCGCGTCTGTCGCAGAAGAGGCCGGAAATCTGTGACAGCCTGCCGGGCTTCGACCGAGCGGCGTTCCATGAACAATTCAACGCCGACGTGGTGCAGTTTTTCCAGGCAACGCTGCGCTAGGCGATTTCCTGTCTTTGTGCACTCGCGGTGCGTCGATCCGCGAACTGTCGAGGCTCGCGCTTGTCGGAATTGCATAGACCCGTTACAGGATAAATGGATGGCGCTCTCTGTAAGGCAAATTAAAGCTCCTGCTGCGGTGGCACAGCTAGCCGTCGCGATGCTGCTCAGCGTGAGCAGCGCGTGTTTTGGCCAGGCTTCCGATACTGCCGATACCCCGGATACCGCGCCCGCAAGTGTCGACGTTGCCTCTCCCGAAGTTGCCTCTCCCGAAGTGTCCTCTCCGATTGCTGCCTCCGAAGTTCCCGCCGAGCCGGGATGCTCCTCGGTAGTACTCAGTTGCAATACGCCGTCGCGGCCCATCGCACCCGAACACCAGCTGCTCGATCCCGCTACGGCGCGCGATCAGGCGCAACGCGCGCAAGCGCAGGCCGATCAAATCGCAGCCGAGCAGGCCTTGCAGCGACGCATCGAGTTCGCGCGTCTGCATCCGAACGCGATCTTTGTGTACGGCGACAAGCCAACGCCACAGGAAAGCGTATCCGATGTCTTCAACCGGACGCTCGGCGTGCCGACGACGACCCTCACCACCTCGACCTTTGACGCAACGGGTCGGAGGACAGAATGCGTGAGTGCCTGTCGTGGGCCGCTTTGCTGTGTCACGACGCCTTAGACGAGCTAAAAATCCACCACTCCGAGCGTGCTATCGCCCCCGGACAGTGGAGTCCAGTGGACGAATTCCTCGCCGATGTTGGAGGCCATCACCATGCTCCCGGCGCTCAATCCGACGTAGACCAGATTGTGCAGCGACGGCAAGAGGTCCACTAGTCCGGACTGCTGCATCCAGTAAGACAGATACAGGGAATCGCCGCCTCCGACCAGCGCGTTGTGGATGCTCGGGTTTTTGATGCCAGCGGACGTGAGAAGAAATTTCATGATGCCTCTCCTGGCCGTTATGCATGAGTCAAGTCAGACGCTTGAGCAGGAAGCGCCCGCGCGACCTGGCGCCGCCCCTCGAACGTGCGCTGTCAGCGCTTGAAAATAGCCTTCGTCGTATCGAAGTCGATCGGAGAGGATGTGTGTTCGTGGATGATTTTCCACGCGTCGCCCTTCCGCCTGAGCGTCAAGCTCATCCGATTGTCCAGCGAGCGCAAATCTACGCCGTCGGCATTAACCGCTTGGTATGTCACGAAGGTGTGGACAACGCCGAGGTCCTGGACGACGGTCGTTTGTGTGTCGCTGAAATCCACGATAACGCGTTCCGTACCCAGCGAGTCGAACCAGGTCACCACCATTTCCCGCCAGGACGCAATGCCGGTGTACGACCATACGCCCCACATGTCGAAGACCGACACGTCCTGGTCGTACAGCGCAACGAGCGAATCGACGCTCTTCGCGAATACCGCAGCTTTGTAGTCGTCAAGAACCTGCAGGATCGGATTGTCGGCTTTGTCCACAGTATTTTCTCCCGGGTTACGTTGGTTTCAAGGCAACGACGATCGACCAACGGCAGGATCGACATCTACCGGAAAAAAATATTCGCTCGGTAATGGAAGCTGGAGGTGCATCAGGCAAATTGCGCCGCGCTCGCGGGGCTGCACGAACGGCACCTTACAGCAGGCCTGGACATTGACGGCTCTCGAAAGAGCGATTGGATTTTTACGCCGTCACATGCGATGGACTTTCCTTGCTCACGCGCCCTACAGTTCGCTCACGATCTTCTTTGCCCTCAACACCGACGACGGACTCATACTGAGCTCATTGACTCCCAGGCCGATCAGAACCGGAATCATCTCCGGACGCGCCGCCGCCTCACCGCACACGGCCACGCTGATGTTCGCCTTCTTCGCCGCCTCGCAGACCATGCCAATCGCACGCAGCACCGCCGGATGATCGGTCCGGTACAACGCCACCAGATTCGGATTGACGCGATCGACGGCCATCACATACTGCGTCAGGTCGTTCGTGCCGATTGAGAAGAAGTCCACCTCGGGCGCCAGCAGGTCGGCTGTAAGCGCAGCGGCCGGCGTCTCGACCATAATGCCCAGTTCTGGCTGCGCGTAGGTCGCACCTTCCTGGGACAGCTCCTGTGCGCAGGTTGCAAGCAGCGTCTTCACTGCGCGAATTTCATCGAGGTCGTCGATCATCGGCAACATCACGCGCACATTGCCCACCGCTGCTGCACGCAGCAACGCGCGCAATTGCGGTTTGAACACATCAGGACGATCGAGGCACATGCGCACGCCACGCCAACCGAGGAACGGATTGTCCTCCTGCGGAAAGACGATGCCGGGCACCGGCTTGTCGCCGCCGACATCGAGCGTACGGATCACCACCGGACGTGGATGAAAAGCCTGCGCAAGCCGGCTATAGACACCGTACTGCTCGTCCTCGTCGGGCAAGCTGCGGCGATCCATAAACAGCAGTTCCGTGCGGAACAGGCCCACGCCCATCGCGCCGGCTTCGAGTGCCGCGTCGATCTCCGTCAGTGAACCGAGGTTCGCGGCAATCTCGATGTGCCGGCCGTCACGCGTCACCGGAGCGACGTCGCGATACACGCTCAATGCGGCGCGCCGGTTACGGTCCTGCGAAATACGCTCGGCAAAGTCCGCCTGCAGCCCGGACGACGGATCGAACCATACGTGCCCCTGCGAGCCGTCGAGCGCGACGAATGCCGCTTCGCGCAGGCGCTCCTCCGACACCGGTAAACCCAACACTGCCGGGATGCCATGCGCACGCGCCATGATGGCAAGATGCGAAGTCGCGCTCCCCTTGATGCACACGAGACCTTTGATGTTAGCGACACAAGCGCGCGCGAAATCGAGGGCGCTCAGATCGGAGGCCAGCACGATACAGGGCTGGGTCAATGAAGCAAGGCTCACGTCATCGCGACCGAGCAGTCGCAACGCCACCTGACGCGCAATGCCGCGGATATCGTCGGCACGGCTGCGCACATATTCATCGTCCATCGCGAGGAAAGCGGCGGAGAGTTCTTCGCCCACCTGCAGCGTCGCCGCAGCCGCATCCCAGCCTGACGTGATGCGATCCTTGACGGCGCCGGAAAACTCGTCGCTTTGAGCGACGTCCGTCAATGCCTCGACGATATCGCCATGCTGGCTCATCGTTTCGAACTGCGTATCAAGTGCGGCGATCGCTTCGCGGAACGCTACGCCGAAGCGGGCCAGCTCCCCCTCCACTTCATCCGGCTCGATAAACTGCCGCGCCGCACGCAACTCTTCAGGCAAATAGACGAATGCTTCGCCGTATGCCAGACCTTCGCTCGCCGCCACGCCACGCACTGGCGGCTCGCTGACGATGGTCCCCTCCGCTACCAGCGCCTGCTTCTGCTCCTGCTCCTGCTCCTGCTCCTGCTCCTGCTCCTGCTCCTGCTCCTGCTCCTGCTCCTGCTCCTGCTCCTGCTCCTGCTCCTGCTCCTGCT
>NZ_JBNDKR010000015.1:0-166734 GCF_050435645.1 Paraburkholderia sp. GAS206C
AGTGCCACTGGCGTCGTCGAACCGGCTCCGCCCAACGTCACCTTGTTCTTCGCGGAGCTGTCGTACGAAACAAACGCGTTCGTGATGTTGCCGCTCGTGTCGATGTTTGCGCCCATCGCCTTCAGCTGTTCAACGTTCACGGCATCGGTATTCGCTTTACCGTCCGCCACGTTCGAGAGTGCCACTGGCGTCGTCGAACCGGCTCCGCCCAGCGTCACCTTGTTCTTCGCGGAGCTGTCGTACGAAACAAACGCATTCGTGATATTGCCGCTTGTGTCGATGTTTGCGCCCATCGCCTTCAGCTGCTCAACGTTCACGGCATCGGTATTCGCTTTACCGTCGGCCACGTTCGAGAGTGCCACTGGCGTCGTCGAACCGGCTCCGCCCAACGTCACCTTGTTCTTCGCGGAGCTGTCGTACGAAACAAACGCGTTCGTGATGTTGCCGCTTGTGTCGATGTTTGCGCCCATCGCCTTCAGCTGTTCAACGTTCACGGCATCGGTATTCGCTTTACCGTCCGCCACGTTCGAGAGTGCCACAGGCGTCGTCGAACCGGCTCCGCCCAGCGTCACCTTGTTCTTCGCCGAACTGTCGTACGAAACGAATGCGTTCGTGATGTTACCGCTGGTGTCGATGTTTGCACCCATCGCCTTCAGCTGTTCAACGTTCACCGCATCGTTGTTCGCCTTGCCGTCTGCCACGTTCGACAGCGTCACCAGCCCCGTCGTGCCAGAACCGCCCAATGTGACCTTGTCGTGCGCTGACGTATCGTATTGCACCGAGTCAGGCGAAGAACCTGTGGCCACCGCCACAAGCGCCGAGGCGACGTCGTTATAAGTCTTCCCGCCGATGGTATAGGACGGCTTCGTGATCGAGCCATCGGTGCCATTCACACCCGCTCCGCCGCCCAATGCGGCGGCGACGCCGGCCAACTGGCTAACGTTCACCGCGTCGGTGCTGCTTGTACCCGCTGCCATGTTGACGATTTGGCGCTGCGCCGTGCTGCTGCCAACGGAAACCGTATTCGCGCGAGTTGCGGTCGAGCCGTAACCTAGCGCGACGGAATTCGCCACGCTGACGCTAGAAGCGGTCCCCAATGCAAGCGAATACGCCACGCTGATAGTATCGTCGTCGTTGGCACCCCGAACCGTAGCGCCCGCGCCCAAAGCCATCGCACCCGTACCTGTTTTGCCCACAAACGAGCCCGTGCCCATAGCAACGGATTCCGCGCCGTTCGTCTGGCTATTCGAGCCAAGTGCTAGTGCGTCAACGCCCTGGACATTGGCGTAGTAACCAATTGCCACGCCGTTAGTCGCCTTGCTGCTAGTCGACGCGCCAGCACCCACCGTAGTTGTATTCAATGCCAATGCCGCCGCGGCAGAACCAATAGCCGTAGAGCCGGCGAGCGACGTGCCAGAGCCCGCGCCGACGGCCAACGAGCCTTGACCATCTGCGGTGGCGGTCGGACCAATCGCCATAGCGTCCATTGAATTGTCTGTATTGGTCTCGGTACCCGGAGTCACGTTCGTGCTAACTGAGATGTAACTCGTGACCGGCGGCGTCGCACCCACCGGTGTCGCACCCACCTGCGTTGCGCCCAGGAGCATCGATTTCACACCGCTCGACTGTTGTGTCTGCTGCGTGATCTGCTGTTGCAATGAAGTTTGCAGTGCGCTCAACTGACCGAACGTTGCTACGTCAGTTGCCGCTACGCCGTTCGCCACATTCATGATGCGACGCTCCGAACCTTTGGAGCCAACCGAAATCGTATTCGCGACCGTGGTGCTCGAGTCTGAGCCGATCGCCACAGAGTCTGCGAATTGTGAACGTGCGCCCGATCCGATAGCCAGCGAATTCGCCCCACTCGCGTACGATCCCCCACCAATAGCAACAGATTCTGCGCCAGTTGCGATTGCTGCGGACGATGAGGACACGACCTTGATGTACTTCGACGTATTGGTGACTTGATTGTCGAGGCCGCTGATAGCCGAATCCATCGCGCTGAGCGCGGAGCCGACGTCGTTGTACGTTGTACCTTCCAATGCGTACGCAGGTGCCGAAAGAGTGCCGTTCGCGTTGACGGCCGTACCGCCACCAAGGGCAACGGCCACGCTGTTTGCCGTACCGTACAGTTGCGAACCGTTAATCGCATCCTTGCTGCCGGACGCAACCTGGCCTGCTGCCACATTCGTCAGGCCTACCGCAGTCGTGGCGCCCGTGCCACCCAGCGTCAGCTTGTTGTGCAGCGACGTGTCGTAAATAACCGCGTCTGCCGAACCACCGCCGGAGACACTTCCAATTGCCTGATTCAATTGTGCGACGTTCACCGCGTCGGTATCGTCAGTGCCGGCGGCCACGTTAATGATCTGTCGCTCCGCACCCGCAGAACCAATCGAAACCGCATTCTCACGATCAGCCAACGAGTTCGAACCCAGCGCTACCGAATTTTTTGCAGTCGCAACGGACGAGCCGCCGATCGCCACAGACTCTGCGCCTGCCGCCGACGCATTGGCAAGCGCCGAATTGGCCTGGAAATACTTGAGGCCGCTGTTGTACATGTTCACCACAACGCTGCTCAAGTTGTTTGCAAGAGCGATGACGTTCTGATTAGTCGAGTACAACTGCCCGCCGTTGACTGCGTCAGTGCTGGTGGCCGACGAGATATCGCCAGCTGCCACGTTAGTCAACTTGACCGCAGTCGTCTCGCCGACGCCGCCGAGCGTCACCGTGTCACGGGCCGACGTGTCGTAGGTCACCACGAGGGGCGACCCGGCAATGCCATTGTTCACGATGTTGTTGACGATGTTCGTCACATTCGCAAGATTTCCGGACACGTTGGCGACGTTGTTGACAACGTTCGTCACGTTCTGGTTCGTCTGATACAGCTGCGAACCATTCACTGCATCCGTGCTCCACGCAGACGAAATATCGCCAGCCGTGAGGTTTGTGATCTTGGTGCCCTTTGCACCCTGCAGCGTAATCAGGTCAGCCGCGGAACTGTCGTACGTTACGGCGTTAGGCACTGGGCCGCCGCCGCCGCTGAGGTTTGCGATCGCGGCATTCAACTGATTAACGTTCACGGCATCCGTACCTGCGGCGCCTGCGGTCACGTTGGTAATCTGTCTTGTGTACTGCGAGGTGCCGTCCGCCGACAGATATCCGACTGACACGGAATCGCTACGACTGGCGATCGAACCTTCGCCCAGCGCGACTGAATTGGCCGCAATCGCGGCGGTGTTCGCGCCATATGCACTCGAATTTCGACCAATTGCCATCGATGCTGGCCCGGAGGCAACCGAGTTGGCTCCTGTTGCCTTTGCATCGGTAGATGGGTCGTCCGAAGGAGAGTTTGCCTGGAAGTATCGCGTGCGTTGATACAGTTGTGAGCCATTCACCGCATCCGTGCTCGCCGTCGACAGGTCACCCGCCGCCAACCCCGTGATGTTATTGCTGCTCATGTAGACGGTATCTTGCATCGTAATGCCAGCACCACCCACCAGCACGAGGCGGCCGTCGTCATAGCCGGTCACGCGAGCACTGATTGCGTTATCGTTGAAGCCCCAGGCGCCGCTAGTATCTGCACCGTTATTCAACGAGAACGACATCCCGGCAGAACCATTGGCACCGTTGCAATTCAACGCCGAACTCGACAATATCCCCCAGGAAGAGCCGGTTCCACCTACTCCCCCTGGACATAATTCAAGGCCACCATTACCGGTTGCAGCCTGGGCAAATGCCATGCCTGGCAACATCGCCGCGCCGATTGCCATAGCAATCGGCATAAAGGAGGCCCTCAACCGGGTTGCCGGCCGGTCCACCCCATCGACATTTGCCGAGATGGCGCGGGAGGTCGCGACTCCCGTACCGCAATGAGTTTTAGCAGTTTCGGGCGCAGCAACCCACGTTCCAGACGCGTCGTTCCAGACGCTGATATACGACTTGTTCATTTTTCTTGCATTCCCTATGTAGCTGTAGCGGGCGAGTCCCGATTGCAGTTGAATTGAGAAACCGTGGAACACGGTCGCGGCAAAAAACTGGCCGCGCTCCGCGATGGCTCGACCCAGACTTTTCACACGCGGCAAAATTTAACTGTCACACCTATCCCTAAAAATCAGGAAACACGAAACGCAGGCGGGAAATTTCCGAACAGCTGCGAGACATGTCACCGCTACCTAACGCGCCGCTTTCGATCCTGATATCCATTAGTTATAAGTACAACGAACAATTTTTTATGCGGCGCTCCATCGTGATCTCGTTGCAACGAAACACGCACGCCTGCGCCTTCCGGAATTTAGAAAATTCGGGGCTTGCACGCCTACGCCAAGTCATGCGCAGCCACCACAACCTGACAGGCCGAACCCTCGACTAGCCGCAACTCGGCGAACGATCTCACCCAACTCAAGACGCGCTCAACTCGTCAACACGCCGTATCACCCGTCACGCAGAATTCCGCCCAACACGTTCGGAAATTTCCCACTCCTACATAACCGGTACGTTCCTATACTTCGGGTCCGGCATCGTTGCGCCTGTTTTTTGAGCAGTCGTTTTCATCCCACTCCTGCTCAACACACCAAATCATTTAAAGCTGCCTCCAGGCAACATTTAATAACCGCGTTATTTATTTGAAATATAGATCATGAAAATTTCTCAAATTCGTCGCAAAAGCACACAGCTCGGTCAAGGCATGACCGAATACATCATCATCGTCGCTCTGATCGCCGTTTCGGCAATCGGTGTGTACTCGCTGTTCGGCCAAACCCTGCGCAATCAGACCGCGGGTCTCGCAGTAGAAATGTCCGGCCAGAACGCCCAGAGCAACATCACGACGTCGCAAACCAACGCGAACACCGCGACGAGCAATGCGAACCATACGAAGAACATGGGTACGTATAACGACAGCAATAACTCGGGCAACTAATCTCTTCAGATTAGCGACATCCAACATGAAACGCTCTGCCCGCAAGGGCAGGGCCAGGGTCGCCAGCGCTAGCGGGCAGGCGCTGGTCCCTGCAATGATTTTTCTTCTGGTAGGCAGTATCGGCCTCTATGTGGCGTTCAACTCGTTTCAGATGACGAGCGCCAAGATCAAGCTCCAGAATACCGCTGACGCAGCTGCCTATAGCGCAGCCGTGCTGCAGGCGCGCGACTACAATTTTTCCGCCTATACGAACCGGGCGATGGTTGCCAACCAGGTCACTGCCGCGCAACTCGTAGCATTGAAATCCTGGATCGACGAACTCGACTCTACATACAGTCCGACGGAGATCGACGATATCGTCAATGAAGGACTTGCTGACCATCCAGACAAATGGAATACGCCCAGAAACGCTGGAAAGGCAGACACCGCACCGGTGCGTGCGGCCCTGGATGCGCTGCTGCCCACTGTGGAAAGAGGCATCGGCTCCATTAACCGTGCACTTAGCAATGCTCAGGTCCGCTACCATGCGGCGGTCTTCGCGGCGGTACCCAATACCGCCAATGTCGTCGCTCAACAAAATCAGCCGAACACGCAGGTCACACAGGGCTACTTCGTAAGCTCACGCAACGCGGCGCAGCTTGCTGCGTGGCGCTCCTACGCGGGTACAGTCACCCCCGCCGGCACAAACGGCTCGGACGACTTTGCCGATGTGGTCACAGACACCCATACACTCGACGGATTCGTTAAAAATCGCGATTCCAGCCGGAGCGTCGCACCAAATTTTCAGCAGCTGAACGATACGGCCGCGACTATCTGCGGCGCGGGCGGCACCATCACTATCAACGTTACCCATGATGGCGGCACTCAGTTGCGCAACGACAAGGCCGGCTGGGAATCGATCGATGCCAGTACCGGCCATGTGCAGATTAGCTGCATCGGCCCGATTGAGGCCTCGTCGGGGTCCGGAGGCAGCGCCAATGGCAACGTCAGCAGCTTCATGGCAAATCCACCGTTCGCTGCGTGGCAAGACTGGGCGGGCTATGGCGGTTATATCAATTTCGGTTATCAGGGAAGCTCGACACCCGGATGGCAAGTTCCGGATTCGATGGCTGAGCAGTTCAGAGACGGCCCCGGACCATCCCTTGATGCAGCGAACGGCGGCTTGCTTCCGTACGACGAGGTAAGCGGTGCGCCATTCGCCAACGCTGCTCCTCGCATCACCATCGAAGTCACGCGCAACACCAACACTCTGATTCAAACCATAGGCCTGCAAGGCGGCGGACGTATGGAAATAGACAACAACGGCGCCGGCGGCGCGATGCGCGCGCTGTCGAGCGCGCACGCCTACTTCGTTCGTCCCGATGAAACGTCGTCTGGTTCGTTTGCAGGCGGGCTGGTACACGCCAACGAATGGGCTCGTGCGGACAACAAAACCGAATACCCAAGCCTGTTCAGTCCGTACTGGCAAGCCACGCTGGCACCCGTGAGCGAAAGCGAGCGCAAAGCCGCTCAAAGCAGCCAGATGTCGGCGACACCTCAGGCTTCAAAGCAATGAAACGAATCGACGCAAAGAGGTCCGCCCAGGCTGGACAGGCGATGGCGGAATTCCTGGTTTCGATGATCGCCGTCATGAGCGTGCTGTTCCTCGGAATCGTGATGCTCGGCAAGTTCAACGACGTGCGCAACCGGACCTTGATGGGTTCGCGCTATGTGGCATGGGAACGCACGGTATGGACGGACAACGATCCATCGAAGAACTACGCCAGCGATCCTGCTACCACCGAAGGCTGGTCGACGAAGTACGGCAGTTCAGCTCTTGCAGCCTCAAAGGCGGATACGGAGATTGAGCGCGAGGTCATACAGCGATTCATGGCGGGTGACAGCACAACGCCTACGAGTGCCGACCGAACACAAACCCAGCTGCCGGCAGTCCGGCCGGCAATGTGGGACGACTACAGCGGCCAGCCGCTGCTCGCCTCTACCGGCGACGTGCTTGTCTCAACGGGCGTGAGCAACGATCCGTCGACCAGTCAGACGAGCTCCGCCAACGTACCGTTTGGATCCATACAGACCGCTGCCGGCAACGCATACGGTGCGAAGTTAAGCGTTCCGACACGCACGACGCAATTCGGCACGCTGAGCGTTTCCATCGCCCAGAACAACGAAACATTGAAACGCTTGTGGCCGAAGAACGGTTCGTTGCCCGCGTTCAGCGGATTGACTTTCACGGACACAAACGTGCTGATGACCAACACCTGGGTGCCGGAAGGTACAGACAACGCGAAAGCCGTCTTTATCCCTGCGGTTCCGGCCGCCAACGCCGCGCTGGTGCCCTCGTCCACCTATATGGGTCTGCAAAAGTATGCGCCTGAGATTTCCACGCTTCAGTTCGGTCGCATCCAGCAAGACGTCGTACCTGGGAACCGTTTAAGCCCATGAAAGTTATTCCTGGTCTCGCGCGTAGCAGTTGGCTCACCTGCGCGTTGATTTCCGGCGCGGCATTCGCCGACACCGCCTGCAACAAGCAACCTGTCGAGACACGAAGCGTCGTCGCTATCGGTCGCGACATGATCGTGAACGGGGTGCCCACTTCCATCGTCGGTGTCGAGATGGCAGGAACTCCAGGTGACGTGTCTAGCGAATTCCGGGAGTTCTGGTCCCGCGAAAACGTGCGGACAAAGATTCAAACCGGCCCATCCGGACTGCTTCTAAGCGCCCTGGACGATCACTGCCTCTATGTACTGAGTATCTCGCCACAACAAAACGGTGCGCACACCCGGGGGCTCATGAGCGTGATCAGGATGGGCGGTGACGCTACAAGACATCAAATACCCGATTCCGCCGTACCACTACCCGAAGGCGGAAAGACCGTTTCGGATATCGAAAGCCACGATCCGGGCCAAACCGGGCGCACATGGCTAATCGAAATCTCGGGAAGTGCGCGCTGGAATGCCCAGAGATACCGCGACCTGCTGGTGACGGAAGGATGGGTAAGCGTCGGCCTTCATCCTACGTATCAGTCGGACGGCGGCCGAATGGTCTCGAGCACTGCCTTCGCCATGCAGCATGGCGTCGACAGCCTGGATGTGAGTTTTTCGGATCGCGACGGAAAGACCGCGGCGGTCATCAACGTAACAAGGAACCGTTGAGATGAATCTACCGGGAAAGGTCAATCACCCAGGGGCACCGCGCAGCCGCCAATCCGGTCAGGCCTATGCCGAGTACCTCGTGGTTACCGCCGCGCTTGCCGGTCTCCTGCTAATGGAGGCGGGCGACACGATGTCCCCGATTGCCGCGCTCATCGCCGGTTTTAAATCGTTCTTTAGTGCTTATAGCTTCGCTCTTTCGTTGCCCTGATCCGGCAAGGATCAATTTGTCATGTTGAAAAAAATCAATTTTCGCTCGCTCCTCGGAAATTCCTGGGTTCTGCTCACATTGGCTGTATTGGTCGCAGGTGGCCTGACTTTCCTGCTGTACAAGTATTTGACTGACCGTGAGAACAAGCTCAAAGCCGACATCACGGCTCATCGTGCGCGGGCTGGCGTCGAGGTGGTTGTGCCCGCACAGGATGTTCCCGTCGGCACGCCGCTAACAAGCAACGACTTCGTCTCCAGGGAAATCGACTCGGACATGGTGTACGACGACATGATCCGCGTTGACGACTTCCCCAAGTACCGCGCTTCTCATCTGGTCAAGGCGGTGCGTCGTGGCCTGCCGTTACGCGCTGGCGACATTGACGCGCTGCGCGGGCGCGACTTCTCCGACATTCTGCCTGCCGGCCAGCGCGCCGTAACGGTCGAAATCGACACGGTCAACTCGACCGCGCTGATGGTCCGTCCAGGCAATCGAGTCGACGTCTATTGGGTAGGCAAGATCTACCACGAGGGTCAGGCATCCGACGAGAAGAAGATGGCACAGCTGATCATGCCGGATGTGCTGGTACTCGCTACCGGCCAGGACATGAGGGCGCGCGATGCGGGCGAGGCCGCCGAGCCTGACCAGGCCAACGCCAACAGCAGCGCTATGAGCAGGCAGGAAGGCATGGGTTTCACAACCGTCACGCTGCAGGTGCCGGTGGATGACGTTGCGCGTGTGGCTCTTGCGCAAAAGATTGGCGGACTCCGCCTGATTTTGCGAAACGCAGACGACAAGGGCGCAGATGGCCCCGCGCTGGTCAAGGAAAGCGACGTGTTCATGGACCCTGACCGGACCACGACGAACGGCGCCACCAGCGTTCCGGGTGTCGAGGTGATCACGGGTGGTGGCGTGAGCAGCACGGTGCTGACGCCTCAAGGCTCGTCCTCCGCCGCTCAAGATACGCAGAAGCCCAACCCCACGCCGTCAAATGCGACGCAGCCGACTTCCAGCGCGCTCGCCGACCCAGCGGCCGCCGCCGCAAGCCATCAGCCGAGCCTCTACGAGCAGGCCAACGCGATCGCCCAACAACTGCAGAAAGCCGCTGACCGCAGCACGTCGAAGCAGAATTAAAGTAAAGAGCACAGGTTTCGAATCATGAAAGTCAACAACAACGCGTCGGTGTTGCGCCACCGGGTTCTGCCATCCGTTCTCATCGGCATCCTCTTGTGCAATGCCGCGCCCGCAGCGCTCGCACAGGCTGCTCTATCGTCCGTCAACGACACCGCGACCGCCAACAGCCGTGTGCTCGAAATGTTCCGCGGCGAGGTGCGCATTTTGCATCTGCCCGGCACCATCAAGCGTATCGCGATTGGCAACGGCAAACTGATTACCGCCAATGTGGTCGACGGCAGTCTGATGTTGCTTGGCGAACAGGATGGCGTCACGTCGCTCGTCGTCTGGAACGAAAAGGGCATCGCGCTGCAAACCACCGTGCGTATCGCGAAAGCCGAGGTTAATGCGTCAATGGAGCAGTTGCGGGCCGTGCTGAAATCGGTGACGGGGTTACGCATCGACGCGATTGGTTCGAACATCGTGCTGTCGGGCGTCGTCCATCGCGATATGGTGTCGATCGTCAAGGCGGCAACGCAAGACATGAAGAACGTGATCGATACCACGACGGTCGATGAAGGGGACGCGCTCAAGAAGACCATCCACTTCAAGGTGCAGATCATGGAAGTCACCCGAAATGCGCAGAAGAACCTTGGCATCGCATGGGACAGCAGTTTCAATGGGCCGCAAGTAGGCGGAGCGACGAGCGTTGCGACCGGCGCTGCAAAGGCCGTCACGGCGGGAACCACTTACTTCCTCGCCGGTCTCGCCTCCAATATCACCTCGCAAATTAACTTCGCCGTCGACAATGGCGATGCCTATCTCCTCGCAGCGCCCGAACTGAACACCAAGAGCGGCGGTACCGCAAGTTTCCTTGCGGGTGGGGAAGTCCCCATTCCGCAATCCGGCGCACTCGGCACCACCAATGTCGAGTACAAGCCGTACGGTGTCAAGCTGAGCATCATTCCCGTCGTCGATACGAATAACGTTATCTCCGCGCATCTGACAACCGAAATTAGCCAGATCGATCCTACGGTGACCTACGCCGGCATGCCGGGCTTTCTGACCCGCAGCACGACCTCCGATATTTCGATGCGTGCAGGCGAAACACTCGCCATCTCGGGTCTCGTCAGTTCGGACGCGGTCAATGACAGCAACGGCATGCCGTTCCTCGGCCAGCTGCCGATCATCGGTCACCTGTTCCGCTCGGACAGCTTCCGCGCGAAGAAAAGCGATCTGGTGATTTTCGTCACGCCAGTTATTTCGGACCCTGAACTGAGTCCAAATGCAGATCTTCTCGCGCGCGCTGACAACGTTGATCAGCGGTATCGCAAGGAGTATGGCAATCCGAATCCGTTGATCGCAGATAAGGAGGAGGCCTCGCACATGCCCGCACCGCGTCAGGCCATCGAGCCTACGTCTGCGCTCCTTCCCGCGCCGGTCCGCAGCACCGACGCGGTTGTTGCCCCCGTCCCCGCTACGCATTCTTTTCCGGCAAGCAGTACGCCAACTCAAAAGGCACCGGCCACGACCGCGGCTCCGGCGCCCACTCCTGCTCCCGCTCCCGCTCCTGCTCCTGCTCCCGCTCCGGTCACAACAGGCGTACCGCCCGCAGGCGTCGCCGAGGCGTTACGCATGTTGAGCGCCGCTCAACACCCACCGGGTTCCCCAGCTAACGTCCCGAACGGCACCCAACCGGCGACCAACGGCAAAGTCCCTCCGCAACAGGTCGGCGTGCTCGGTAGCTCAGGCAATTAACCGGACGATCCGGAGACTCAAAATGCTCAATCTGCAAGTACACGCGCGCAATGCGCCGGTCCGCACGTTCCAGATCGATCTCGGTTGTACGATCGGCAAAGATGCCAGTTGCGATATCGTGGTGAAGGGAATGCTTGTCGGCAAGACGCAGGCTCGTATCGTCAGGGAAAGTAACGCCTATTACATCGAGGACCAAGGTGGTATTGCTGCGACGCTCGTCAATGGATCGCCTGTCACGCGATACGGTCCGCTAAGCGAAGTCGACCAGATCGAGATTGGCAACACGACGATCAAGATCGTCCGTGCCGCTGTCACCGCGCAAGCTATGCAACCGGTCATGGCGGCGCAAGCGGCTCTCGGCGCGCCACAGGCCGGTCATGGCGGCCACGCCGCGCTGCACCACTCGCCGCCCACGATGGCGCCGTTCGCACCTGATCCGGCGCTCTCGATACCGGCGACCACAGTGCACGATCTCCTGTCGTCCCACAACGCAACGACCCCAGAACCGCAAATCCACGCAACCCAGCCGGGCACACCAGCCCACCCGGACCCGTTCGTCGTCCATTCGCCGGCTGCTCGCGAGGGTGCACATGCCGCGGCAATGTCCGCGCGCACACCGTCAGCGCGCGTCAGAAAGTCGGCGACCGAACCCATGCCCGTCGCACCGATCAATAGCACGATCGGTATCGAATTGCGCAAACAGGCGCACATGAAAGTCATCGCGGCGCTCGACTTGCGCCGCCTGAACGTGGCGCGCATGGAAGACGGGGAATTGCGCAAGACCGTCAGTTCGGCACTCGACGACATCTTCGCCCACGATCCGACCTTTCACACGAAGGATATTCCGCTAGAGATTCTGAAGAAAAGCGTGTTCGACGAAGTCATTGGCCTGGGTCCGCTCGAAGAGCTGATAGCAGATCCGTCGATTTCCGAAATCATGGTTAATTGCCACAACGAAATCTTTATCGAGCAAGCTGGGCAGTTGACCCGATCGCCCGTGATCTTCACCGATGACCGTGCCGTAATCGGTGCAATCGAACGGATCGTGGCGCCTATTGGCCGCCGTATCGACGAAAGCTCACCGATGGTCGACGCTCGTCTCGCGGACGGCTCGCGTGTGAACGCCGTGATCCCACCGCTCGCACTGAAAGGCCCGAGCATCACCATCCGGAAATTCTCCAGGCAAAAGCTGGGAGGTGAGGATCTGATCAAGTTCGGCTCTATGTCGCCAGATATGCTCGAGTTCTTGCACACTGCTGTCGAGCAAGGCGCCAATATCATCATCTCCGGCGGCACAGGCTCGGGTAAGACGACGTTGCTGAACGTCCTCTCGAACTACATTCCCGATAACGAGCGCATCGTCACCGTCGAGGACGCGGCGGAACTGCAGTTGTCCCAACCGAATCTCGTATCACTCGAAGCCCGTCCCGCCAACATGGAGGGCAAGGGCGCGGTGCCCATCCGTGACCTCGTGAAGAACTGCCTGCGCATGCGTCCTGACCGGATCGTCATCGGCGAA
Organism: Paraburkholderia sp. GAS206C; assembly: GCF_050435645.1. NCBI lineage: Bacteria > Pseudomonadati > Pseudomonadota > Betaproteobacteria > Burkholderiales > Burkholderiaceae > Paraburkholderia > Paraburkholderia sp. GAS206C. The sequence continues at coordinate 12,663 of NZ_JBNDKR010000015.1, forward strand.
TGCCGGGGCGGGGAAGCATTGGACATGCTGCAGGCAATGAACACCGGTCACGATGGATCGTTGACTACCGCTCACGCCAATACTCCTCGTGACTGCATTGCTCGTCTCGAAGTGATGACGCTTATGGCTGGGCTCGATCTGCCGGCACAGGCGATTCGCGAACAGATCTGCTCGGCGATCGACATCATCGTCCAGCAGTCCCGCTTCTCCTGCGGTTCGCGCCGCGTCACGCACATCACAGAAGTGAGTGGCATGGAGTCGGGCGTCATCACGCTACAGGATGTGTTCGTCTTCCGGGAAGAAGGTTTCGGGGAAAACGGCAAGATTCAAGGCAAATTTGTTCCGACTGCGTATATTCCCGATTTCTATCAGGAGTTGATCCGCAGACGTATTCCGGTCAACACCGACATCTTTACCGGCGTGGAATGAGAGGTCGGTCATGAGTCTCTTCATCATTCTCGGGCTGGCGTTTTTCGGCATCATCTTTCTCATCTGGATAGTCGCCCGGATGGGTACGTCCACGGTCAAAGCCGGGTCCCGCCAGATGGTCGGGGAAATCGAGTCGTCGCTCGCCGATGCCTTCGTGTTCGTGAACCGGCAGAAAATGGCCGCTTGGAGCATGGTCGCTATCGTGGGACTGCCCATTCTGGCACTCCTGCTAAGCCATAGCATCATCATTGCGCTGGCTACGGTTCCGATCGCGTTGACGTTGCCCAAGAAGTACCTCGCGCACATGCGCAAAGAGCGCATCGACACGCTCGAGAAGCAATTGCCTGATGCACTCTTGATGCTTTCCGGCGCACTGCGCGCGGGCGCGAGTTTTCCGACAGCGCTAGAGGCCGTGGTCCACGAAGCCGCCGCGCCGATCTCCCAGGAATTCGACCTGCTGATGCGGGAAATCCGCCTTGGGATCGATCTGGACGTCGCCATGCGCAACGTCGAGAAGCGCATTCCTGTACCCGATTTCATGATGGTCACAGCCGCTGTTTCCATCGCGCGGGAAGTGGGCGGAAATCTGGCCGAGGCGTTGGAGTCCGTCGCTCGCACGTTGCGTGAAAAACTGCAGATGGAGGGCAAGATCAAGGCGTTGACATCGCAGGGGCGAATGCAGGGCATTGTGATGACCTGTCTGCCATTGTTCCTCATGCTGGTTCTGCGTTTCATGGAGCCAAAGGCAATGGCACCACTGTTCAACCAACCCGTCGGGTGGGCCACGCTGGCTGTTATCTCCATCATGGAATTTCTCGGCTACAAGTCGATCACCAAGATCACCAACATCGACGTGTGACCTATGCTGCTAGTTATTGCTTTTGTTATCAGTATCGGCTTGATCGCCTTCATCGCGATTGGCTACAAGTCGATCACCGGTTTGACCGGTTCGATACCGCCAGAAGATCGTACCTTCCTCGATCCGCTACCAAAGTCGCTGCGGATGGTATGGCCGCTGGTCAACTTCGTCGTGTACCACTTCGGCGATCGGTTCAGCGCGAAGCTCATCGAAAAAACCGAACTGCAATTGCGCCTGACCTCGCTCACGTTCCTGATGAACGCGCGACAGTTTCTTGCGTTGTCCGTCATCGTCGCGATTCTGGCGGCGCTGATCTCCGTCCTGCTCATGCTGGCGCTCGGCATGTTCTCGTTTTTGGTGCTGGTCGGGATGGCCACGCTCGGCTACTTTTATCCGCGCATCTGGACACGGAACGTCCGGCGCCGCCGTGTGGCGCAAATCCTGAAGCACTTGCCAATCTATCTTGACTTCCTCACCCTTGGGGTCGAGGCCGGTCTTAATATCAACGGTGCGCTGCAAAAGGCCGTTGAGAAAGGACCTGAGGGACCGTTGCGTTGGGAGTTCGAGCACGTGCTGCGCGACCTGAAGTCCGGCCTGAATCGCTCTGAATCGCTTCGCCGGTTCGACGACCGGCTTCGTATCAAGGAAGTGACGAACTTCGTCGGCGCAATTGTCCAGGCCGAGCGAATGGGTTCGGGTCTGGCGAAATCGCTACGATTTCAATCCGAGCAACGCCGCAGTGAACGCTTTCAACGGGCTGAAAAGCAGGCCATGGAAGCGCCGGTGAAACTCGTGTTTCCACTCTTGTTTTTTATCTTCCCGATCACCTTCATCGTGCTGGGATTCCCGATTGTGATGAAATTCGTACAGGAGGGTCTGCTATGAAACCGACCCGCCTGCATGTTTGCGGACAGAAGACCAGCGTCACGGTCTTCGTGACGGAAACGACGCATGAGCGCATGCGTGGCCTGCTTGGCCGTGACCACTTGCCTCCGGATGAAGCGCTGCTTCTGAAGCGATGCCGCTCGGTTCATACGTTCGGAATGGAATTCAGCATTGATGTGCTGTTTCTCGACCGGCATGAGCGCATTGTTGCGATTCATCATGACGTGCCGAAGCGGCGTATGTTGCTTAACCTGCGTGCAACCCAAACCCTTGAGATGTCGGGTGGCGCCGCCCGACTGCATGGACTTTCGGTCGGGGCTTCGCTTGCTTTTGAGGCGACCGCATGAGTATGTGTGATCGACAAGGCATGTTGCGGCAGTCCCCGTTACGTGGGCCTTCATTGAACCGTCGTGCGCGCTGGGCAGGGCAGTCGGGCCAGGCGATGGTGGAGTTCATCATCATCGCTCCGGCGTTGCTGTTCGTCTGCTTCGCTATTATCCAGTTCGTGCTGCTTTATCAGGCGAAGTCGACACTGGACGTCGCAGTGCTGGAGGCCGCGCGTGAAGGCGCAGTAAACAACGGTTCCATGAAGGCCATGCGCGCGGGTCTTGCTCGCGGTCTTACACCCATCTACGCACGCCACGCCGATGCTGACGGCGTCGACGCAGCACTCGTCGCCGCTCAGACCGACGCGAGCAATTTTGCGGTAATTACTGTCATCAGTCCCACTGAGGCGGCGATACAGGATTTTTCGCAGCCACGCTTCTATCCCGACCAAGGTGTGACGTATAGCGAAATCCCGAATGACTCGCTGATGTATCGCGACTCCACTACGTTAGGGCCGGGCTCTCGCATCAATATCCAAGATGCGAACCTGCTCAAGATTCACGTGCACTACTGCTACAACATGTATGTGCCGCTCGCTAGCAAGGTGATCTACTACGCCGTCAACGTTATTGGCAGCATCGGTACGATGGGCATCCTGACGCACGAACCGGCCAATCAGGATCCATATGGCGCACCTTTAAACGGCGACGCGCTCTGCAAGACCAAATTGGTGGATGGCATCGCCACGGACCGCTGGCCGCTCTCACTCGATTCGGAAGCGATGGTCCGCATGCAGTCGCCACTGCGGTATTCAGCGATCAACGACTCTCCGAATCCTACGGGTTTGTGATGGCTTGCCGGCTAAGCAACGTAGTGTATTACGCTCACGGCAATCCGCTGATAGGGCGTCGCGCCGTGCATCGCGAATTGCCGCGGAAAGCGCGGTGGCATCAAATGCTGCTCCGCATGCTGATGGTGGGTATTACATGCGCGCCGGTCTGCACGCGAGCAGCCGACTCTTCGGTATTGCGCTCCCGTCAACCGGCTGGCGTTGTGATGGTGATAGGCGGGATGACGGACGGCGACGAAAGCACGCCTCTCCCGCAAACCCGAGAACCTGTGGTTCAAGTCAAAGGCGTTGCACCGTCTGATGATGGGGGCCATCTGTCCATGATCATGGAGCCCGGCCGCTCGCCTTCAGACTTATCGATAGCATCCTCCTCGTCTACCGCGTCCCGTGTAACGGCACTCGCCCCCATGGTCGACGAAATTGGGCGCACCGCCGGCGTGGACAGCGCGCTGCTAATGGCGGTGATCGACGTCGAATCCGGTGGAAATGCGCTGGCGGTGTCACGCAAGGGCGCAACCGGGCTCATGCAGTTGATGCCGGACACGGGCGCCCGACAAGGTGCCTTAGATCTGTTCAATCCACGGCAAAACGTCGAGGCCGGCGCGCGCTACTTGCGCCAGTTGATGCAGCAGTTTGGCGACCTGCGATTGGCGCTGGCTGCGTACAACGCCGGTGAAGGCGCGGTGCAGAAGTATGGCGGCCAAATACCGCCCTACGCGGAAACGATGAACTATGTACCACGAGTGATGGCACGTTATCTTCACTATCGTAACGTAACGGGCTTGCCGAATGGACCGATTTCAAACTCTGGAACCGATGCGAGCCAAGGCCGCTTTTTGCTGGTCCGGCAAAACGGCAGAGCGGAAGAGTGAGAAAGACAACGAGCCGTTCTATACGGTTAGAACGTTGACGCTGCATCGAGCAGTTTCTGCAGCGAAACGTCCAGACTGTCGATCGTATTGACGATCACCTGCAAGAGCGGCCTTGCTAGCTCGACCTGATGTGCGCGCGCGGCACCCTCGAGCCGCGACAGCAACGCTAGCAGGCCCGGACAATCGAGCATGCGGGCAGATCCGGCCATGCGGTGCACGCCGCGCCCAACGGCATCCCAAGACCTGGTGCTAAACGCATCGCGTAGCGCCGCGAGTGTGGAAGCATTTGTGTCGATCAGCAAACGGACAAGCTGCCGTGCAACCGCCTGGTCGTCGCAGGCCAGTTCCCCGATTCTGGTATGGAGCGAGTCGCGTTCGTGCGCGGAAATGGCGATATACCGGCACGTCGCCAATGCGTCGACGAACGCGCATTCGTCAATCGGCAAGCTCAAGGTGGCGTGGAAGCCTGGTAACGCTTCACCTACTTGCGCTTGATGCGGCACCACCGCAAAGCGCAGGGTCTCCGCGGGCAGCGGGAAAATTCCGGTGGGCATCGAAGCAATGCCGAACTCAACGGACAAGCGGTGTTCCACCACCAGCCGGATGCGTCGCGGCTCGGCCAACGCTTTTTCTGGCTCGGTAGACACTGTAAATCCGAGACGGGCGAGCATGGCTTCACTTCCGCTGGCTTGCACCCATTCTCTATCGGCGCTCATCAGCAATGCGCGGTTCATGATGTCGTCGTCAAATCGGTTGACTTCATTGCGCTGGTGAGACGCGGCAACGCCTCGCAAAATCGATCAGTTCAACCAATGACTTAACCCGTAGTTTGCTCATTATTCGGGTTTTGTGACTACTCACCGTTTTATTACTAATAAACAACGCATCGCCAATAGTTTTATTCGACATGCCCTTCGCAAGCATTTGCAGAATCATCAACTCCTTGTCAGAGAGCAGCTCAAGCTTCTCCTCCTCTTCACCGGCAGCCAAGGTTGGGCTTGTTCCTGTAGCCCCGATGTTCATCGGAAAAACTGTATAGGCGGCCATCACCGCTTCGACGCCGCGCATGATTTCCTTCATCTCCTGCGATTTGCCGACGAAACCTTGTGCTCCCGCACGCATGGCGCGCGGCGCAAAGGTTGAAGGGTCTTGACCCGACAGCACCAGAACGCGGATATCCGGATGGGCCAGCTTCAGCCGTGGGATGACATCGAGCCCATTAATACGCGGAATGTCCAAATCGAGTATAGCGAGGTCCGGCAAGTGCTGCCGGGCTATCTCAACGGCCGTCTGCCCATTGTCGGCCTCGAAGACATCGTTGACGCCGAGCAGTTTGGCGAGATGCATTTTAATAACGAGCCGAAATGCGGGATGATCGTCCACAATCAGGATGGTGCTCATACAGTTGTCCTCCTAACGGTATTTCGATTCAGTCGCTATTGCGCACGAAGCCAATCTCGACACGCCGGTTTGGCGCAAGACACTGCACCAGAGCGACACGATCGGTCTGGTTGCATTCCACCACTGGGCTGGCCTTGCCAAGTCCTGTGACGGTGATCGGCAAGGTCACACCGCGTTTGACCAGATAGGCCTTCACGGTCAGTGCGCGTTGAAGCGAAAGCCTCTGGTTATATGCATCGCTGCCCAAACGATCGGTATAGCCGCTGATACTCAGTCGACGAATGCCCTTCGCTTTTTGCAAGGCAGCGGCCAACCCGTTTAGCTGAGTCTTGCCACGTGGCAACAGTGCGGCGACATCGCTACCGTTGAAGCGAAACGCCGAGTCGGCTCTAAGCGTAATCGCCGGTGCGGCGACGCTTGCGGCGGGTGCGGGTGTGGATGGTTGTGCGCATTGCAGTGCTGCTTCTGCCGATTTGTGCAAATTCCCCTGAATATCGGGGAGCGCCTTTTCGGCAGCTGAGAAATTGCGGGTCCATGCGTAGTGACCGGCGAGCATCAATTCGACTTCGGCACAGGCGAGCGGCGCTTGCGCCTCCGGACAGCGGGCGGTGACCGGATCGCTCTTGATGACGTTGACGATCTTCCACAAATCCGGACGCACCGTCGATACAGTACGCAACTCGGGATTGGCTGCGGAGAGCGGCGTGTCGTTTTCCAGACCGAAGGTGATGATTGCAGCTTGACCGATGGCTTCCTCAACAAAACCCCATTGATCGTGCGCATCCCGCTGAACTCGTCCAGCGTCGATCCAACATTGGGCCTTGGTGTGAAAGTAGCTGTTCTTGTCGGCGGGTAGGTTGTTCAGCCGCTGCTGGAGCGCGGCAAGCGCTTCGCCACCATGGCTAACCGGCGCGTAGGTGTTCAGCCATTGCGGCGTCACCGCACCCGAGGCAGTATCTTGTGCAGTGCCAAGACCAGTCTTCAGAACTGTAGGATCTTCAATGCCCAGTCGATCCCTGTCGGCCCGACTCGCGCAGCCTGTTAAAGCTAGCGCACACGCCACCATAGTTAGCTGAAATCTCATCAGTGCCCCGCGTCCAAACGCGTTTGTTTTGTAATGAGCAGGAGTATGGGGAGACGTCTACGGGCATGGAATGGGAAGAGTCTTAGAGTGGTGCCCGAAAAAGAAGAGAGCTAATGGGGCCCACCAGCGGCAGACCAGCGATGACATTGCGCAGGACCGCCACGAGCGTCGCAGCCCGGCGGTCCTCGCGACATTGGCGTATTACTTCAGGCCGAAGTCCACCCGCGTTGTGGCGCCCTTGTCCTTGATGCCTTGCGCGTCGAGTTTCGGTGCGACGATGAACACCCGGCTGCTGTCGATCTTGCCTTCGAAGTACTGCTGCACGCTCTGCGCGCGCTCCTGCGCGAGGTCGCGCAGGCTGGCATCGTTGATCGGCGCATGTTCGGCCAGGGCGCTCTTCATCTCGTCATCAGGCATGCTCTTCGTGAGGCCGACAAAATTGCGCGGCTTCTTGAAGTCGGCATCCTTATAGGCCTTGGTCAGGTACTTGTCGTAATCCTTTGGATCAACCGTGACCGTCGACAGATCGACGCTTTCACCGTTCCCGACCACGTCCTTGATCTTTTCCTGCTTGACCAGCTTCTCCACATACTCCGTGCGCAAGGCCGGCGTGTCGACAGCCGGATCGACGCGTCCGATCACATCGATCCGGATCGAAGACTTGTCGGCCAGCGCCTTTGCAATGGTGTCGAGCTTCTTTTCCGCCGCGTCCGAAAGCTTCGCGGACCCGGCATCGAATTCGACGTAGCCCATTTCCTCACCACCTCCGCCACCGAACGCGTTTGCAAGCAGCGAGAATGGCGCGGTCACAGCCCGTTCCAGCAGATTCAACACCGCATGCCAGATCAGGCCGCCGATACTGAACTCCGGATTCGACAACGAGCCGGACACCGGAATGTTCACGTCGATCTCGCCCTTCGAGTTCTTCAATAGCGAAATCGCGAAGCGCACCGGCAGCTTGGTCGCTGTGTCATTGTCGATGTGATCGCCGAACGTCAGTTGATCGATGAAGATGTGGTTGTTCGCGCTCAACTGGTCGTTATCGAGCTTGTAGTGCAGATCGACGTTGAGCTTGCCCTTCGTGATCGGATAGCCAGCGTACTTAGCCGAGTACGGCGTGAGGTTGGTCAGTTCGATATCGTGCGCGCTCGCGGTCAAATCGAGCGCAGGTTTGGCAATCAGCGGATTAACCGTGCCGCGAATCGATAGCGGACCATTTGCCGCGAGCTTGGCGGAAACGTCCACCGGAGCGGACGTGGTCGATTGCGTGCCGAACGCGCCAATCGTCCCCTGAATCCCCACCAGGTTGGCCGTGAAGTTCGGCTTGATGAAGTTGTCGGTATACGTCACGCGGCCCTGTTGAAGCACCAATTGGCCAAAGTGCAGCCGAACCGGACTAGCGGGCGGCTGTGGCTGCGCCTGGCCGGCAGCAACCGTCGCACCCGAAGCTGCCTTCGCGGACGCTACGCGCGGCGCCGACGCACCCACAGACGCCACCGTGGATGCCGGCACCGACGCCGAAGCCACCGCAGGCTCCGAGGCCGGCACCACAGCCGCCACGCCAGCAGAAGCTGGCTCCGCGGGCTCAGGCGCGGTACCAGGCGTCAACGGCACCGGCTCCGTTTTGCTCTTGCTCCGCGTCAGCGATTGCGGCGTGCCGCCCCCTTCATGGGCCACCACATCCGTCAGATTGAGCTTGCCTTGCGGATCCAGCAACACACGCCCGTAGAAGTTCGAAAATGTCACGCGTCCGGCGTCGACATCGGTGCCGTGTTCGTCGTAGTTCGCCTTCAGGTTAGTCAGCGCGAGCGATCCCCAGCCCGCGAACGAGTCCGAAGTCGCCTTGTCCAGCATGCGAACGTCGACGAGCGCCGCGTTGCCGCGATACGAAGCCTTCAGCGCTTTCGATGCCTGCGACATCGCCACGTCGCCCTTCATGTTCAGCAACGCGCTCGCGATCGTCGCGTTGAGCTTGCCGCCGAAGTACGGCTCGAACGCAGCGGCATCCAGCCGGTTGGCATCCACTTTCAGCGCGAGCTTGAGCGGTGTCGCCGTGACGTCGCCCGTCACGCCAAGCGTGCCCTTGCGATTGAGCGTCGCCTGCAGATCGATCGGTAGAGGCTTGCTCAAATCGTCACTGATCTGCTGCACTTTGAGTTGCAGCGGCGAAATGGCGAGCTTGACCGGACGCGGCGTGCTGTTGTCGGTGAAGTTGGCCGTCGCGTCCTTCAGGCTCAGTTGGCCAATTGTGTAATGCCACGCCGGCCCCTGTTCCTGCGCCTGCTTGGCAGCGTGGATCGCGGTGCGTTGCTGCGCCTCCTGGTGCGGTCCGGCCAGCGCAGCGAGGTCGATGCTGCCGTCCTTCATACGCTGCGCGTTGATCACGAGACCGGTCACGTCAACGGCATTGACCGCCGCATTGCGACCCGGCACGTCCACCTGCTTGACGTCCACGTGACCCTGCGCGAGCGCCACCGCCGCCTCCTTGTCGCCGCGCGCTGCCAGTTTCAGCGATTGCAGGTCCAGTTGCGTTGCGCCCACCTGGATGTCGGGTGGCGACTTCGCCCAGTTGGCGCTGAGGTTGGTCGTCACGGAGAGCGCGCCGTCGGTCACCTGGGCGGCGGTCATGCTGTCGAGATACGGCTGCAGCATCGGCAGCGGAAGCGACTTGAGGTCGATCTTCGAATCGGCGCTTTTGGTGACCAGACCGAGCGAGCCCGCCACATCCAGTGAACCCGGACTGTCCTTGAATGCCGTGCTCACCGTATAGCGTGCCGGCGCCTTAGCCATCGTCGAAAAGTCCGCCAGCGACACCGCGAGACTCTTCAGTCCCAGCGCGACCGGCCTCGACGCAGCGTCATCCTGAACGTTGACCGTGCCGTCGTTGAGCGTAAAGCGCTTGATCGCAAGGTCGAGCGGCGCAGCGGGTTTGGCTGCGCCAGCCGTCGACGATGCCGCTGCGGGCGCACTTGCACCTGCACCTGCATTCGCACTTGGGTTTGCACTGGCTGCCTGCGCCTCGCTGGCAGACACAGGCGCTGCCGCTGCCGCCGGCGGCGCAGCAAACGTCCGCTCGACGCTCAGCACACCGTCCTTGTCCCGCGCCAGATTCACGGTAGGCGTGTCGAGACGGATATCGTCGAAGTGATAGACGCTCTTCATCGGCTCAAGCGTGGCCGCCGCGACATGCAGCGCGTGCGCGGCAAAAAACGGCTGCTTCTTCTCATCGAGGACGTCGATATCGTTCAGGTCGACGGTACCGGTCACGCGTAACGAAGGCGCGTCGTCCGACATGATGAAATTGAGCTTGAGATCCGTCGAGAGCTTGCCCGCCTGCACCGTCACCGGCAACTTCTGCGGCGAGTACGAGAGCAGCTTCGGCACGTCCAGCCCATCGAACCGCAGCGACACGTCCGACTCGCGCGACGCGGCGAACGGCTTGGTCTTGCCATCGATCGCAAGCGGGCTGCCGTCAATGCGCGCGCGCAGCAGCGGTTCGACAAAGATGTCGGTTTTCGACGGCAACGTGGCGATAAACGGAATGCCGAGTTTCCACTGATCGATCACGTGCTTCACGCCGAGCAGGCGGTCATCGAAAGTGATCTGGCCGTTTTCGAGCCTGATGTTCGACACAGAGAACAGCGTCGGTTTGCTATCCGGCCTGGACGGCTGCTTGGCAAACTTCTCGATCAGATCCGTGAAATTGAAGCGCTGAGCGTCGTAGCGAACGATGGTGAAGCGCGGTGAATCGAGCTGCACTTCATCGACAATCGGCGCTGCGCGAAACAGCGAGCTCCACGACGGCTTCACGATCAACCGCGAGATATCGACGAAATCGCCCTGGCCGCCACGCTCGCCAATATGAATGCGATCGGCTTCGAGCCTGAGTGTGTACGGATTGAGCGCGATCCGGCCAATGGTCGCGGGCCGGTCGAGCTGTTTGCTGAGTTGCTGCTCGGCAATATGGCGAATCAGCGGCGGCGCCGCGAAGAAGCCAAACAGACCGAACAACACCAGGAAGATCAGCAGGCCGATCACGATACGGCGTGTACGACGCGCCTGCGCGACACCGCGCACGGCCTGCAGGGAAGATGTCAGAGTTGCTTTATTGAGGCTTGCCATGCTCGGTCATGGGTGATGCGGCGGCAAGCCCGCCGCGATAACTGGAGTCCTGCCTCGGGCAAGTATATGTCGTGAGACGTAGGCGGGATAGAAATGTAAGCCGAAAGCAAACAAACACCCGATGCGCATGGGCGCGCGCGAGCACAAAGTTTAGTCACGCGTTTGTGACAATCTTTGCAACGCTGCGAACCCGCGTTGCGGGTTCGGAAACAATTGATTTGCGGGCTATTTGACGGCGCTGCTGCGGAAGCAGCGAAGGTGTGCATCGCAATGGCGCGATGCACACCCCGTCATCATTGACGTACGACGGTGGGCGGTTGCCAGGTGCCGTCGGTGGCTTGCGGCTTGGGTGCGTAGAGTCGCAGCACGAGTTGAAGGTCGGTGCGCGGCGCCGGCAGCCAGTTGGCCGCCCGCACGTGCGCCGACGACACCACCACGTCAAGCGATCCGTCCCGGTTGCGGTGCGCGCCGTTGCGATCGCCGACGGCAAGCCGTGCCGGCGCGCTTTCACCGAGCGCGCCTTCCTTCGTGTAGGCCGTGATCGACCAGAAGCCGCGCACCGGCGGCAACTGGTTCGGCGCGAAATGGATCACATACCGGTTGGCGCCATTCAACGCGTGGCCGTCGCTATCCAGCGTGACCGTGGCGCGCACTTCGTCGTCTTTCGTGCCGATACCCGGCTGCTCGTAGGCTGCGTAAGCACGTAACGCGTAATCCGGACCGTAGTTGCCGACGCCGTCACCGAACCAGCTCCAGCCGTTCACGCTCAGCAGATTCGGCGGAGGCGTCACCACACGCTCACGGCCGTCGGCCATCCCCTCGGTAATAACGTCCTTGGCGTTCGGCAGTTCGACCGGCTCACCAGGCTTCACGCCCAGGTCGGCGAGGATCTTCAATGCGTGCGGATCGTCAGGCACGGACGGGTTGTCCTGCAACCCCTGCGCAAGCCGGTTGAAAAAGCCGCTCGCGTCGAGCGCGGCAACCTGCGCGGCCGGCGATCCGGATGCCGCCAACGCCGCAGCAGCCGCGGCGTTGCCGCCCGGCGCGATCGACGCCGAACGCTTATCGCTCGCGTACGCGCTCAATGGTACGAGACGCATGCCGCGCTGCAGTTTGCGCACCGCCGTGACGTCGCGACCGGCGTTCGACTGGATCCGCACGGTCACCCACGCGTTGCGGGTCGGCACGTCAACGCGTTTGACGTTCGCCGGCAAATCGCCCTGCCAGCCAGGACCGACAAAGGCGATCGCCTGCTCCCTGATCCCGCTGGATCGCGGACCGATCTGGGCGCTGGTCGACCAGACCACGTTGGTCCACATATCGAGCGTGCGGGCATCGACGTAGCGGCCGTGCGAATCGGGCAGCGTCAGGATCACGGGTTCCGCGCTCAAGTCGAGCCAGCCGCTCGAATCGAACGTGTCGATACCGGGTGTGGGCGGATTCGCCGAGCCGACCGGCGGCAACGCCTGCGCGTGGCGCAGCGCATTGAGGGGCGCCTGACCCGGATCGGTGCCGACCGCGACATCGCGCGCCACTTCCATCAGCACCAGCGGGTAGCCGAACACGTAGGAGTCGGCCACCTCGTCCTTGATCCAGCCGGTGGGCTTGGGTGCGTCGGTGTGAGTCGAGGCACAGCCGGCGAGAAAGGCGAAGCCTGCGAACGAAGCGCAGGTCCAATGAAGCGAAAACAGTGTTCGGCGATTTTTTATCATTCGTTCAGGTGGCAGAACGTTCGGTCCAGGGACAGGCGTCGGTCGGCGGCGGCTCTGCCCACGTGGTTCCCAAGCCCCCGCGAACTCGCCACATATCTCGATCCCGACAACAACGGGTTGTATCGTATCCTTGACAGCTAGCAAGCGCAAAGGCACAACCGCACCTTTTGCACAACTCGCACCTTCACGCCCCCGGAGCGCCCATGTACGTCCCTGCCCATTTCGAAGAGAACCGTCCAGAGGTTCTTCATCAGCTCATCTCCGATCAGCCGTTCGGCACGCTCGTGACCACCGGTCCCAACGGTCTGGACGCGAATCATCTGCCGTTCGAATTCGCACCGGCCGAAGGTTCGCATGGCACGTTGCGGGCGCACGTGGCGCGGGCCAACCCGGTCTGGCAGGAAGTGGCTTCGCAACCGGACACGCTGGTGATTTTCCAGGGACCGGCCGCCTATATTTCGCCGAACTGGTATCCGAGCAAGCACGAGGCGCACCGTCAGGTGCCGACGTACAACTACATGGTGGTTCACGCCCACGGCAAGATCGTCGTACGCGACGATGAAGCGTTCGTCCGCGGACTTGTGGCGCGGCTCACCCGCGCGATGGAGGCCAATGAGCCGCGGCCCTGGAAGATGGGGGACGCACCGGCTGACTATATTTCCCAAATGCTCGGGGCCATCGTTGGAATCGAGATCGAAGTTACGCGGCTGGTCGGCAAATGGAAGCTGGGTCAGAACAAGGAAGCACGCGACCGGCGTGGCGCGGTCGATGCGCTGCTGGCCGGCGGCGGCGAGGCGCAGGAGGCTGTCGCCGAGGCAATGCTGAACGCACCACCGGCGTTTTAAATGTGGTTTGGCGCGCGGTCTGGCCCCGGTCATTATTTTGGCCGATATTAGCCCTTGACCTTCCCATCATGGGAAGGTGAATACTGGGACTCATGATGCGGCCACATGCCGCCCGAGCCCAAACCATGACTGATCTTTCCATTCCCGAAGCCGCGACGCAGGCCAGCGCAGAACTCGAAATCAGCGGCATGACCTGCGCTTCGTGCTCGGCGCGGGTCGAAAAGGCGCTGGCTAAAGTGCCAGGCGTCGCGAGCGTGTCGGTCAATCTTGCGACTGAAAAGGCGACCGTCAATCTGAGCGATGCGGCCACCGGCGTCGATGCGCTCATTGCCGCGGTGACCAAGGCCGGCTATCAGGCGACACCGATTGTCGAAGAAGCCGCGGCGGCCGCGGCAACTTCCAGCGCACACCGCGCCGAGGACCGAACCCGCCGCGAACTCGTAGCCGTCGTGATCTCCGCGCTGCTGACGCTGCCGCTCGTCTTGCCGATGATCGGCGAAGGATTCGGCGGCAGCTTCGCACCGCACGGCATCGGCGCGATGGTGCCCCCATGGCTACAGTTCGCGCTCGCCACGGTCGTCCAGTTTGCGTTCGGCGCGCGGTTTTACCGGGCTGCGTACCGTGCAGTGCGGGCCGGCGCGGGAAATATGGACCTGCTGGTTGCGCTCGGCACGTCGGCGGCGTACGGCATCAGCGTCTACGAACTGGTCGCCCATCCGGGCAGCGCGGCACATCTCTACTTCGAGGCCTCGGCGGTCGTGATTACGCTCGTGCGCTTCGGCAAGTGGCTGGAAGCGCGCGCCAAGCGTCAAACTACCGACGCGATCCGCGCGTTGAACGCGTTGCGGCCCGAGCGAGCACGCATCCGCGTCGGCGAGAAGGAACATGAGTTGCCGCTGGCGCAGGTGCGGGTCGGCATGATCGTCGTCGTGCGACCCGGCGAACGGGTGCCGGTCGATGGCGCGGTGTTCGAAGGCCGGACTCACATTGACGAATCGCTGATTACCGGTGAGAGCCTGCCCGTGCCGAAGCAGCCGGACGACCCGGTCACGGCCGGCTCGATCAACGGCGAGGGCGCGATCACCATCACGACGAAGGCGATCGGCGCGGAGACCACGCTGGCGCGGATCATTCGCCTCGTCGAAACGGCGCAGGCCGAAAAGGCGCCGATCCAGCGGCTGGTGGATCGGGTAAGCGAGATTTTCGTACCTGCGATTCTGGTAATTGCGTTGCTCACGCTAGTCGGCTGGCTGATCGCCGGCGCGGGCGTCGAAACTGCGATCCTCAACGCGGTCGCCGTGCTGGTGATTGCCTGCCCGTGCGCGCTGGGCCTGGCGACGCCCGCAGCGATCATGGCGGGCACCGGTGTAGCTGCGCGCCACGGAGTGCTGATCAAGGACGCCGAAGCGCTGGAAATCGCGCATCGAGTGAACCTCGTCGCGTTCGACAAGACCGGAACCTTGACCGTGGGACAACCGTCGCTGACGGCGTTCGAGCCGATCGGCACGGCGCGCGACGAGGCGCTCGCATTGGCGGCGGCCGTGCAGCGGGATAGCGATCATCCGCTTGCGCGGGCAGTGGTCAAGGCTTATGAAGACACGCGCCGCGAGGATGCCGCGTCCGGCCACGCCCTTGCGGCCGTGGCCTCCGGGGCGAACTCCGAAGCGACCTCTTCCAGCCGCTCCCTCCTTGGAGCATCCTCCAAGGCGCGCGCTGTGCCGGGACGTGGCGTCGAAGCCGAGATCGACGGCCGGATTATCGCGATCGGCAGCAGCCGCTGGCTCAAGGAACTGGGCATCGTGCTGACACCCGAACTCGCCGCCCGCGCCCAACAACTTGAACACGCAGGCAACACTGTCTCGTGGCTGATGAGCTACGCGGACCATGCGAACAGTGAAGACGCCAACGCCGCGCCCGCACAAGCGCTTGCCTTGCTCGCCTTTGGCGACACCATCAAGCCGAGTGCACGCGCGGCGATCGAACGCCTCAAGCAAATGGGTATCCGTAGCGTGCTCCTGACCGGCGACAACGAGGGCAGCGCGGCCAGCGTCGCGGCGGCGCTCGGTATCGACGAATTCCACGCCCACGTGTTGCCCGAGGATAAAGCGCGTGTGATCCGCGATCTGAAGATCCGCACCGCCGGCATAGTCGCGATGGCAGGCGACGGCATCAATGACGCCCCGGCCCTCGCGGCCGCGGACCTCGGCATTGCCATGGCGACCGGCACAGACGTCGCCATGCATGCCGCGAGTATCACGCTGATGCGCGGTGACCCCGCACTCGTCGCCGACGCAATCGACATCTCGCGCCGCACCTGGCGCAAGATTCAGCAGAACCTGTTCTGGGCGTTCGTCTATAACCTGATCGGCATTCCGCTTGCCGCGTTCGGCTTGCTGAACCCCATGCTGGCAGGCGCGGCGATGGCGTTTTCAAGCGTGAGCGTCGTGACCAATGCGCTGTTGTTGCGAACCTGGCGCGGCGCAAAGACGACTACTTGATGTGCGCGAGCCCTATGTCTTTAGGGTTGCGGAAAGCGCTCGCCACCTTGTCGCATTCACTTTGCGGCACGCCATATTCGTCGAACCAGGTTCGCCACTCACGCACGACGCTCGCGATCTCATTGATGTATGCCACAGCGTCGCCGGCCAGGATACCGAACTGGCCGGCAGCAGAAAGCGCGTTCTCGAGCGTAGCGAGCCGGCCTTTCTGGCCGACGCCAAGAACCAGATATCGTTGTGTGGCGACCTGAGGTTTCGGCACTACGTCGTACAGGTCACTCAAGCGCCACCCGTTCCTTGCACCGTCCCAAACGAATGCATGGTTGCGCAAATGATCGTCGTCATTCGACACGAGCACATTGAACACCATCCGCTTGAAAAGCTCGACCTTATCGAGCGCAACAAATCCGCTCGCACCATGATTGTTCAGAACCTCGGCGAGATCGGCGTACCGCGCCACCGCTGTATCGCTCTCGTGCAGCCTTAACATCGTCAACGCGCTGACCATATGACGGCGTGCGAACCCGCCTGTTGCTAACGGTAACCGGTCGAAGCGTTCGATCAGCATCACATCGCGCCCATCGGCAAGCCGCACGTGCGCGAGATCCGGCACGCGCAGGCCGCATTGACGCGCGAGTTGCAATGTTGCCTTCTCGATCAGCGGCACGTTGAACCCGTCATTGATTGCCGGGAACTTGGCCACCCACTGCCGCGCCTTGTCGAGCACGACGGCTTTAGGCCGCGCGCCACCAAATGTTGCGCCAACCGTAAAGTACACGTCGAGATTGCGCGGTACAGGTCTGCCCTCCTGAATCATCGCGGACGCATCGAGCAGATACTTCAGGTCTTTCGCGTCGGGCAGTTTGCCGATTTGCGCTGCGGCCGTTGGCGAGTCTCGAAAGTCGAGCGCTCCTGTTCTGTGCGGGCCTGCGTGGGCCAGGTAGTCAGTCTCAGGCAGCGAATTCGGTTCGGCGTCGAGACTGTTTTCGATTACGCGCCGTCCCCACGAGTCGGGTGCGGCGTCCCTTATGGCGCCGAAGAGAGCGAGCCCCGCCGGCGGTTCGAACGTGACAGGCTTACCTGTTCGGTTCGCTTCGGCCAGCGCCAGGCTTTCAGGGTCGACGGCAATCGCGTTTTTGCGCTCCCGGTATCGGTTTCCATATACGAAAGTTGAACGCACGGGCCTGATACCCTGCTCATAGATGGTAAGCAGGCCGGCGGGAACGGCCCCACTCTCGCCGTCGAGACAGATGAAGACAGTTTTCGTCCAGTCCGTTACTTCAGAAGTCGTACGGATCATCCTTTACCTTGCTCCTGCGAGGCCGCTTGCGCGCCTCGGCCTTTCGTTTCGACTCCCCTACGACGTCGGCTTGCGGAAGCGACAAGGGCTCAAGCAGCCCAAGCAAGCCGGCTCGTTCCAAGGCCTGAAGCCACGCCAGAAAATTGACCGACACGTCACCTCTCTCTATTCGCATCAGCGTGCTCGGACTGATGCTGGCCCTCTCTGAAAAGTCCTGTCGACTCATGTTCCGGGCAATACGAGCCGCGGAGATTGCCGAACCTAGCGCTTCGGAGCGGCGTCTCAAGTCCGGGGAGACAAATTCCTTGTTCTGGCGTCGCATAGGTCTATGTTGACAAATTAGGCGGGTTATTTGACCAACATAGACCAAATTTTACAGTTAATCAAGTTTCCAGCCCAAACAGAATTGGTCTATCCTGACTAAATATAGGCCTTATTTTGTCAACATAGACTAAATCACTCCTCCAAAATCGTCGGGGCTGGGCTTTTCATCTGCGCCCGCAGCTTGCGCTGTCCAGAGTTGTATCCCTCCCCGCTGCAAACGTTTTCGACCTCAAGAAATCACCTGATCTGCCGTAAAAAGAGCAAGGGCGCACTTTGTATCGGCGCACGGCTGCGCTCTATTCCTCTCATCTTCTTACCCGCAGAAACCCATGGAACTACTCTCTTTGCGTCGCGCCAGCGTCGGGGCCAGGCTCGCCATGCTTTCGTGCACGCTGGTCGCGCTGATCTTTGCCGCGTTCACGTGGGCGCTGACCCGCTCGGCCGGCGAACAGGTGAGCGAGCAGGTGCTGGCCCGTATTGCCGAGAAAGACCGCTCGATCGCCGCAATGATCGCCCTGTTCAACCAGGGTCTGTCAGCCGAAGTTGGCCGTTCGATGACACTATTCGCCAGTCTGCTGCCGGCCACGTACACGCTCGACGAATCGCAGAAAGTCGACATCAACGGCGTCGCGACACCCACCATTAAAGCCGGCGACAAAGTCCTCAATATGGACTTCTCGATCCCCGACCAATTCCTGCAAAGCAGCGGCGCCATCGCCACCGTATTCGCGCGCACCGGCGACGACTTCGTGCGCGTCACCACGTCGCTGAAGAAGCAGGACGGCAGCCGGGCCATCGGCACGCTGCTCGACCGTAAAGGCCCGGCCTACGGTCTGATCGTTGCAGGCAGAACCTTCACCGGTCTCGCCACGCTGTTCGGCAAGCGTTACATCACGCAGTACCGGCCCATCACGGACGCCAGCGGCAAGGTGATCGGCGCGTTCTTCGTCGGCGTGGACGTGGGCGCGCAGATCCAGTCGGTTCAAGACGGCATCCGTCAGCTCAAGATCGGCGACAGCGGCTATTACTTCGTGCTCGACGCGTCGAACGGTGCGGACCGCGGCAAGTTACTCGTGCATCCGGCCGCCGCCGGCCAGCTCGCCGACGACACCACCGCACCGTACAAGCAGATGCTCGACATGCAGCAAGGCCAGCTCGAATACCGCTCGGCCGACGCGACACTCGGCGAGAGCTCGGCGCAAGACAAATATGTGTCGTTTGCCACGGTGCCGGAATGGCACTGGCTGGTGGGTGGGATTGCACCGCGCGATGAAGTGATGGCCGAGGTCAAAGCGACCCGTAACCGCTTCCTGCTGATTGGCCTCGCGCTGGTCGTCGCGTTCGCCGTGGCTTTCCTGATCGCCGTGCGGCGTCTGGTAAGTCGTCCGATCGAGGAAGCCGCCAAGGCGTCCGAGCGTCTTGCCGCGGGCGATCTGAGCGTGCGGCTCGTGGATGGGAACAGCGCCCGCGCCGATGAGATCGGACGCTTGATGCTGGCGATAGACGGCATCGGCGAGGGCATCGCGCGCATTGTGGTCCAGGTGCGCAATGCGTCGTCCGACATGACGCAAGGCACCGCGAAGATCGCCACCGACAGCGGCGATATCGCCTCGCGCATCGCCGTGCAGGCGAGCAGCCTCGAAGAGACTGCCGCGAGCATGGAACAGATGACGTCGAACGTCCAGCAGAACGCGGACCACGCCGCACAGGCCAATACACTCGTGACGAGCGCCTCTGAAGCAGCACTGGAAGGCGGCCGCGCAGTGGAACGCGTCGTCTCGACGATGGGCGACATCACGCGCTCTTCGCAGAAAATATCCGACATCACCAGCGTGATCGAGGGCATTGCGTTTCAGACCAATATCCTCGCGCTGAATGCAGCGGTCGAAGCCGCGCGCGCCGGCGAACACGGCCGGGGATTCGCAGTGGTCGCATCCGAAGTGCGTGCACTTGCTCAACGCAGCGCTGCTGCCGTGAAGGAAATCGAAGCGCTGATCGGCGAATCGACCGCGCGGGTTCAAAGTGGCTTCAAGATCGCCGAAGAGGCGAGCGCGACGATGCATGGCATCGTTGAACGGGTCGGCCAGGTGCGCGCGATCATGGGTGAAATTAGCGTCGCGTCGCGCGAGCAGTCGGGCGGCATCGAACAGGTGAATATCGCCGTTACGCAGATCGGCGAAGCGACCCAGCAGAACGCCGCGATTGTCGGCAACGCAGAACAGGCCGCCGCAGAACTACGCGATCAAGCCGCACGGCTCGCGCAGGTGGTGAGCGTGTTCAAGCTGGACGCAGGGCGTCGGGATTGATCCGGAGCCCTGCCGTCCGACGTGTGCCGGGTCTGAAGCGAAACGCGAAGTTGTGAGGGTGCTTAGAATTCGACGTCCAGCTCATCGATCTCGTCGATTTCCTGCTGCGCGTCGGCGATCCATTGCTGCATCTCCGGCAGCGCGAGGATGCGCTGTCCGTATTCGACGATATCCGGGTCAAGCTTGACGTCATAGGTGACAAAGCGGGTCACCACAGGTGCATACATCGCATCGGCGACACTACGTTCTCCAAACAGATAAGGGCCGCCGTATTGCTCGAGACACTCGCGCCAGATTGCGACGATCCGGTCGATGTCGGACTGCGCGCGTGCCCACACCTTGAAACCTGGAAAGTGCGCCTTGAGGTTCATGGGCAGTGCCGAGCGCAACGAACCAAACCCCGAATGCATCTCGCCGCTGATCGCCCGGCAGTGCGCCCGGGCGCGCCGGTCGTCCGGCAACAGCTTCGCATCGGGCTGCACCTCGTTGAGATACTCGGCTATCGCCAATGTGTCCCACACCTTGATGCCGTCGTGAAACAGACAAGGCACTAGAATCGATGGCGAAAGCAGGAGCAGTTCGGCGCGCGCGCTGGGGTCATCCACCGGCATCACGATCTCTTCGAAAGGCAATCCGCTGAACTTCGTCAGCAGCCAGCCCCGCAGGGACCATGACGAATAGTTCTTGCTGCTGATGGTGAGCGTCGTATTCGCCATACCAATCTCCTCCTAAGCGGGAGCCCTGTCTGTGCTGCCCATGGTGTCGGGTCGCCCTATGCACGCTGTGGTGCGTGCGCGCACCAAACCGCGGCAAAACCAGCACCCTGCTCGCAATGGTGCAAATGCTATGCCAGCGTGGGCGGGTGCCGGGCACTGCCTGGCGCATTGGCACACGTATTGCCTCTATTCGGGCTCCTTCCTTTTGGGCATTCGTGCGAAGGCTATGAACCTGTTCGCATATCCCGCTTACCAGGCGTTTGCCGACCTGATGCTTCCGGCCCGGCACGGCGCGGCGCTTATCAATCATTCGTTGAACGCATGGCCGGCGTTCAGCGAAACGCCACACGGCCGTTCGCTACGTGCGTCTTGCGACCTGATCACGCTGGCCGGTCTGACGCACTCGAGACCACCGTTCGAGCTGGACACCATCGAGGTGGACGGCAAGCCCATCAAGCTTGTCGAGGAAGTTGCTGCGCGCACGCCGTTCTGCTCGCTGCTGCATTTCCGCAAGGAACAGGCCCCCTCACCCGCTCAGCCGCGCGTGCTGGTGATTGCGCCGATGTCCGGCCACTTCGCGACCCTGTTGCGGGGCACCGTCAAGACGATGCTCGCCGAGCACGACGTCTACATCACCGACTGGCACAACCCGCGCGACGTCCCGTTGTCGCAGGGACGCTTTGGCTTTGAGGAATTCGTCCAGCACATTATCGACTTCGTTGAAGCAATCGGTCCCGGTACCCATCTGCTGGCTGTTTGCCAGCCGACGGTTGCCGCCCTCGCGGCGGTGTCGCTGATGGCCGCGGACGACCATCCCGCGCAGCCCGCGAGCATGACGCTTATGGCTGGACCGCTCGATACGCGCATCAATCCGACCAAGGTCAACGCGCTCGCCAAGAGCAAGCCGATTGAATGGTTCGAACGCAATCTGATCAGCGCGGTGCCGTTCGGCTTTGCCGGCGCACACCGCCGCGTGTATCCCGGCTTCGTGCAGCTCAACGCGTTCATGGCGATGAATCTTGGCCGTCACCTCGATTCGTTCGAGACGATGTATTACGAGCGCGCCAAAGGCGATCCGGCCAAGGCGGACACCATCCGGATCTTCTACGAGGAATACTTCGCAACAATGGATCTGACGGCGGATTTCTATCTGGAAACCGTCGAGACCGTATTTCAACGCCATGCGTTGCCGCTGCATGAGCTGGAGGTGGGCGGACGCCTGATCGAACCGTCGAAGATTCGCCGCACGGCCTTGTTAACCGTCGAGGGTGAGAAGGACGATATCTGCGCGGTCGGCCAGACGCTCGCGGCGCAAGATATGTGCGACAAGCTTCGGCCTTATCTGAAAACCCATCATGTGCAGACGGGCGTCGGCCATTACGGGGTGTTCAACGGCCATCGTTGGGAGCGGCATATCTATCCACGTGTGCGGGCAGTGATCTACGACAACGAGCCGCGTGCGGTCGCGGTCAGCTCACGTGCACAGGCGATCCGGCCGGTGCCTGTGGCAGCGGCGCCGATTGCCGCGCCAGCCGCATCTGCTGTAACGGCGGCGGCTGCGGACGCGTCATCTTCGGGTAAAGCGTCGCTGGCATCGCCACGAAGCAACGTCGCTTGAGTTGAACCGGTAGGAGACGCTTCGTTGCCTGCGCCCTACCGGCGGCCTGATACGATTTCTGCCACGTTCAAGCCGTTACGCCTTTCCACGGCGTGACGGCCGGGACGTCGCACGGCCCCTCCACGTCGATCGATTTGAAATCCGCAGGCGAAACAATTTCGATGTACTCCATATCTTCGGAGTAGTCGAACAGGTAGTGAACGATGCCGGGCGCCTGATGGACGCAATCGCCGGCGGCGACAAGCGTCTCCTTCTCGCCATACATGAAGCGCGCCCAGCCCTTCAGCATGATCACAATGTGGAAATCGGCCTCATGACGGTGCCAGCCGGTGCCTTGCTCTGGTGCATGGTTCGCCTTCACGAGTTGCGCCAGAACCTTGCCTCCCGTCGCTTGCGCGATACCGAGATCGCGATAGAGAAAGAAGTCGCGCAGGCCCTGGTCCTCATACGAAGTGTCTTGCGGACGGACATGCGAAAACTGCGTGGCGAATTCGGTAGACATGATCGCGCTCCAGGAAGATGAACGGGCAAGGAAAACGGCACGGTGAGCGCCGTTTTCAAGCATCAAGCGTTCCAGCTTCGCTGGTGGCTATTTTCAAACCGGCGAACCACAATGGTTCACGCAGTCGGACGGATCATCTGAAACATCTCGCCGATCTGCGCATAGTCGGCGCGATAGCCCGCGCGCATGATCGGCTGGGCCGCGTGCGTGTCGAACAGACCGTCCTTGAGATAGGCATTCTGGATATGGACGCCGACCACCTGGCCGAGGGCGAGGTAGTTATCCATCGGTGTTCCGTCGAGGGAGTTCAGGCGCACGATCTGTAGCAGCTTGCATTCGAGCGCTGCGGGCGATTCGCCGACGTGCGGCACCGAAACGCTGCGGCCCGGCACCGGCGTGAGTCCGGCGAGCTGGAATTCGTCGACCTCGGGGGCAACCGGTGCGGAGCTGCGGTTCATCTGCTCGGCAAGCGGCTTGGTGGCGAGATTCCAGACGAATTCGCCGGTTTCCTCGATATTGCCGATGCTGTCTTTGCGGCCTTCACTGCAGAAACCGATGATGGCCGGGAAGGTCGCGAAGGCGCCAAAGAAGCTGTACGGCGCCAGGTTGAGGTGGCCGGCAGCACTGCGGGTCGAGATCCAGCCGATCAGGCGCGGAGCAACGATCGCCTTGAACGGATCGTGCTTGAGACCGTGGCCTGTGGCCGGGTCGTAGAAGTAGGTGTCGTTCATGTTGGAGGGAGCGGTTGTCTGGAACTTTTGGGTTAATTGCATGGCTGGCGCCGGTTTCGTGTCTGGCGGCCTGGTTTGTGGAGCGGTGTCGCAAACCCTTCGGGCTTCACGGCATCGACCATCCGGATCACGGCGGATCAACCGCGGCTAATCACTTTTTTGCGTCCTTCCTTCACCTGCGCCAGATGCGCATCGTCCCAATCATAAAAGCCGGCGCCGCTGCGAACGCCTACGCGCCCCACACCGACCTGCTTGCGTAAAAGATCGAGTACGTCCTCATCTTTTGCGAGTTCAGGCATCAAGTGGGAAGCGATATCGAGGAAGGTGTCGAGGCCGCCGAGGTCGGCGCCCTCGAGCGGTCCCACGACACCCCAGCGGCGTCCAAGCGAAGCCTTCACCACACGATCCACCACCTCCGGCGTCGCCGCGCCCGAGCGCACGATGTTGAGCGCCTCACGGAGCACGGCAAACTGCAGGCGGTTTCCGACAAAGCCCGGTATCGCCTTCGTCAGCACAACCGGTTCCATGCCGATGCGGCTCATCAAGGCCACCGTCTGCTGGGTAACGT
Organism: Paraburkholderia sp. GAS206C; assembly: GCF_050435645.1. Lineage (NCBI taxonomy): Bacteria > Pseudomonadati > Pseudomonadota > Betaproteobacteria > Burkholderiales > Burkholderiaceae > Paraburkholderia > Paraburkholderia sp. GAS206C. The sequence goes on from NZ_JBNDKR010000015.1 coordinate 36,612, forward strand.
ACGGGTCAGTGAGCGTGCCGGGCACCACCTCGACGAGCGGAATCATATGCGGAGGATTCCAGAAATGCGCGATCAGGAAGCGCTCTTTGTGACGCAATGGAGCGGCGAGCTGATCGGGAGTAAAGCCGCTGGTATTGCTGGCGAGAATGGTGTCGTCAGCAAGCAGTTGAGCGAGCGACGCGTAAACGCGATGCTTCAGCTCCAGTACCTCGGGGATCGCTTCGATGACGAATTGCGCGGCCGCCATCGTTTCGAGCGTAGTGTGCGTTTCGATGCGCGCGAGGGCCGCGCGCTTGGCTGCTGCATCAATGCGGCCAGCGTCGATCAGTTCGTCGAGCACCGCTTCCGCTTTGGGCGCGACGCTGGCGAGACGCGCTGCGTCGACGTCATGCACGATCGTCCGATATCCATGCAACGCGCTCTGCGTCGCAATACCCACGCCCATCAGGCCCGTGCCTACCACACCTACTACTGCGTTATCCAAGCTGCTCTCCCGCTGGGGCGTCGATGAAAGCGTTTAAGGATAGCGCAGAGGCGGGATTTGCGACGGACGGGCTGACGTCAACCTCGCTCGCTGCCTTGTGATGGCTGTCGCATCATGGCGGCGGCTCCGGCTAGATGAGTCCAGGCGAAAGCGCCAAGAAAAGCAGAGAACACATAGCGGAAATAAAAAACCGCCCGAAGGCGGCCTAATCACTTAGGAAGTCACAGTGCTTCGAGCAGTCTCAGTGTCTCTGGATGTTTCTCGACCAGCTTGATCAAAACGGCCGCTTGCGCATTGGGCTTTGCCTTTCCTTGCTCCCAATTCTGATACGTACGCTGATTAACGCGCAAACGTCGAGCCATCACCGCCTGCGATGCGTGTAGCGCCTCTCGAACAGTTCTGATTTCCTCCGGCGAAACGTCAAGTGCGTCAGGAACCTCGACGTCTACCGTGCGCAGCGTCAGTTTGCCTTCGCGTTCGCCGGCAAGTTCAGCCATGCCTTCCTTCAATTCGGCAAACAGGTTCCGCTTCATCGTGCACTCCGTTGCGCAATTTCGACTTCGAGCATGCGCGCCAGCTCTTTGCGCTCGTCGTTCGTTAGATCGCTCATTTCGTCTTTGTCGTAGAGCGTGAACATCCAGAATTGGAAGCCACCGACCCAATAGTAGTAAATCACGCGCAGACCGCCACGCTTGCCCTTGTTTCGCCGCTTATCGGCAAAACGAAGCTTGCGCAGACCACCCGTGCCTCTAATGACATCTCCAGCGCCAGGCTCGGCAAGCAACTCTTCTTGCAAAAACCTGTATTCATCATCCGACAGATAGTCGCTACGATGCTTCCGGAATGCTACCAACTCGACAAAAACGGCTCTCATCTCGAAATATACGCTATTTGCGCATATTTTAGCAATCTGGCGACCTGGGCGGAATTGCAAAACGACAAAGCCGGCCCCTCATCATGAGAGACCGGCCTCGTCAGACCTCACATCGGCGCCAAAGGCGCCGTTACCACCGCACCATTACTGACGGTGGTCGTCGTGCCGATACGGATCCCGATCGTGCGGGTGGTGACGCATCCAGTCGTCGTGCGCCCAATAACGATGGCCGTCCCAATAACGGTCGCCGTGCCAGCCGATATCGATCTGCACGCCCACCGGGATCATTCGCGGTTGGTCATAAGTTGCAACCGGGCCCGGCGCCGAAATCACGACGCGGTCTGCCTGTGCGAAAGCGCTGCCTGCGGTGAGCAATGCGCCGCCAGCTACCAGAGCGGCGAGGATGGTACGCGATGTCTTGTTCAACGTTTTCATAGTGAGACCTCCGATTCAAGGTTTGCTCAGGTGCAGGCTGGCTGATCGCCACGACGCCCGGTGCCCTGCGCTTGAAAACAACTTTAACGGGGCCAAACGATTAAAGACGTGAGCGCTTGTAAGAAGAAGTATCAATATTCGGGGATCGATGAACGAGCCTTTCCGTCGGGAAAGTGCAAGCTTTTTCGCACGTTGGCGAGCCCCTCTACGCCGATCCAGCGCGCTACGGCAGTCAGTCATCGTTACATTCATTTCGGCGTTGAAATATTCAGCAATGCATTCGAAAGCCCTGTTTTTTCTTCTGACAGCTAATTCAGGCCCGTAGATGCACGAATGCCAGGCCGTAAACGAACAAAAGCCACGGCAAGGCCGTGGCTCGTATGCAGCAGCGCGCGCCAAGGGCGCGCACCCGGCGCGGCTCACCGCGCCAGACCTGAGCGAATTAGTCGCTCAGCTTGATGCCGAACAGCGTGGACTGCGCACGACGCTGACGTTCAGCTTCGCGGCTACGCGCTTCGTACGAGTAATCCGAATCCATCGGCAGATGGGGCGACGCGAAGAGGTCGCTGACCTTTTGGAACAATGCAAAGATAACGCTCATGGCGACTCCCGGTTGATTGGTTGCTAGGGTTTTCCCTTAAGAAGCATTATAGGGGTTTTCCCTAGGGAAAAGCTAGTGCGTTGCAACATTTTTTGACTGTGGTCGCTTGTCGCACCCATTCGACGGGATGTTGCGTTGCGTCATTACAACAAGAAAGCTATGCCGGCGCGCAGGCGAACAACACGCGATTCGGCCCTATCAGCTCCGCGATCATTGCAGCGTACTGGGGTGCGCCTTCCTTGTCCGCGCGGTTTTCGCCGCTGCGACACGCTTGCGCGGATTGACGACGGCTGCGTCCAACGTACCCCGCGCGGCATTTTCGGTACGGACCAGCGTGGCGCTAACGACCGATACCAACAGCGCCGGCAACGTCTTTGCGGGGTCGGTCGGGGAATTCGCGGCGGTGCCGCTCGCCAGAAACTCGACATTCAATGCCCAGTGACCCTCGTGGATGCCTTGGGCGCGCAGCAGCGCCTGAATCAGTTCGTCGATTGAAAATTTGTGTTCGCTGGTCGCCATCTTGCGCTCGTCAGAAAGCCGGCCGGGGGTCCGGCCATCGTTTGTGCTTTGACAATGCAAGTTTAAATCCCGCGATTCGCCTCAGGAGGCGTGCTGGCGTCGCCTCGCCTTACCGCACCTATCATTTGCGAGCGTCGGCGCGCCGTGTCTTTGAAAGCGGCGTGGTGGCTTGGCCTTGCGAGACGACAAGAGGGGCAACAGGTTGAGCGGGCGACGGATGCCGCAAGCGGCATCGCGTCTTCCGACCCGATTCGATCAGTGGGCAGCGGGAAGCGCTTTAGGCTTGTGAGCGTGCGTGTGCGCTTTTCGCTTGCTGGCGGGTGCAGCAGCAGGCGCCGCGGTAGCAACAGCGGGAGGAGGCGTCGCAATCGGCGCCGCGGCAGTAGACGCGGCACCTGCTACCGGATTCGCCATTGCGAGGTGTGCGTCGAGCAGACTCGTCATTGCCGTCTGCTCGTTCTGCATCAACTGTTCGATACGGTGCTGCTGCGCCGTGGTTTCACGAGTCAGACGCATCAGCAGAACGGTCTGCGTGATGCCGATCGCCACAGTCATCAGCAGCGCCCCGACGACGATCGACAGCATCCATTTCATCCGGCGCGTATGGTCGGTCGCCGCGTGGCGCTGATCGGAGATCACGCCGTACAGCGCGTCGACTGTGTCGGCGAATGCCGTCGCGCGAGCCCGGTCGAGTTCCGGTGCGCTCGCCGGCGGGGTGGATAATCCCGCCGCGTCGTTGGGCAAGGGCTTGGCCTCCACCGTCGTGGGCCCAGTCGACGCGCGATCCAATGCCTCGCCGTTCACATCCGCCGTCTCGCTGGAGGCGGTTGCTGACTTCGCAAAGCTTGCAGCAATGCGCTGAGACGGCAAAGCCGCCGGCTTAGAATTGTCGGCCGTGGAGGTCGGCGTAGTCGGTGGGCTCGGCGTAGTCGTGGCGATCGACGTAGCCGGCACAGTCGGGCTGAACGATGAATCGCCGCTCGGACGCCGTGCGGTCACGCTGCGCACCAGGCTCGCCGCCGCCATCGACGGTGAGACGAGCGTCGAGCTAACAGCCGGCGAGGTCTGCTGCGAATCGTCCACCCGTATCGCCTGCCCATCCGCCACGTCTACCACTTCAGGCACCACCCCGCCAGCGCCCGCAGCATCGGAAGATAAATCCTTAGGCGCACTCACTTTCTGCGTCGGCTCGATACGTTCAAACCCGGCCAACGGCACCGCCGCATAAGCCGCTTCGGTCCTCTCACGCGGCGCACGGCGCGCCGCCCGCGCTTCGGACGAAGTGCTCGCCGCGCCCTCCAGACTGGTCGCCGCACCAACCGCAGCCAGTACAATGTCCGGCAATTCAAAGCCATGCAGCGTGCCTTGCCGGATGTCGATATTCATCGCCTCCAGCGTCGCGCGGGTGGGATCGTCGGGGAACATGTCGAGCGTGCTGTCGTCGCGCGACGCGTCGCTCAGTTGGGCTAAGCGCTGCGCCGAGCGGGCAGCGCGTGCCAGTTTATTTTCGGTCTCGGTGGAGACGGTATTGGCGCGCCGCTTCTTCGAGCCGGCGCGGGGTGTACGGGACTGCGTGGATGCTGCGGAATCTGCCATAGAGAAAGAAGCGGTCGTCGCCGGCCACCGGGCGCCGAATGCCGCTACAAAATGCCATCAGTTTTTTCGAGAGCGCATTGTCTCACGGCCAACCGCGCCAGCTAAAGCCCATCGCCGATTTAAACCGTCGGATCGTCCTCGCGAAGCTCCTTGACGCAAGGCAGTTCACGCAAGCGATCGCGAATCGCAGCATATTCGGTTGAGGAGACCCGGTGCAGCGTGATCATCACCACATCGAACTCGGGCGCATCGTCGCTCTGTTGCATCACGAACTGTTTGACACGCGGGCTCGCCGCGCCGAGCGCATCGTGCAGCGAGTGAAACGTGAGCGCACCGCGCTCGACCAGCAACGTCAGCTGACGCCGCTGCTTGACTGTGATGAAACGCCGCTCGAGCGGTTTGATCCCCGCCAGGATGATCAGGATGATGATGGTCGCCGCGATCGACGCCGTGTACATGCCACCGCCCACCGCCAGCCCGATCGCCGCCACCGACCACAGGCTCGCCGCAGTCGTCAGCCCGCGCACGATCTCGCCGCGCATCAGGATCGAACCCGCTCCCAGAAAGCCGATACCGGAGACCACCTGGGCAGCCATCCGCGAGGGATCCAGTACGACGTTCTGGGCGCCGAGCACATCGGCAAAACCGAACGCGGAGACAATCATGATGAGCGCCGAGCCGACGCACACCAGCATGTGCGTGCGCAAGCCCGCGGCCCACGACAGCCGCTCACGCTCGATACCGATGACGCTGCCAAGCGCCGCGGCCAACACCAGCCGCGAGACCAGTTCGACATTGCCCAGCATGGTTGTTCCTCCTTATCTGAAATTATTGGAACCGCATTTGAGAGGGTCGCAAACGTGCCCTCGCTGACGGTTTGCTTTATGCTTGGACCCGCGCTGCCTTGCCGGACCCAGCGCCCGCAACCTTGTACGGCTCTACCCCAAGCAGATTCATAGCATGAACACACCCGCCTCCGCGATCACCCTTGCCGCCGCCCTGCGCGATCATTTTGCACGCGTCGTTCTGCCCATCTGGCGCGGGCCGGGCTTCAACATTGCATTGAAACTGCCGTACGAGGCAGTCAGCGCCGAAAGCCATCGCCCCCTGCCGGCCGAACGCTACCGCGCGATGGCTTGCGCACGGCAATTGTTCGTTTTCTCCCAGGCAGGTGATACGGCCCACGCCGAAGGCCTGTTCGATGCGCTCGTGCACTACTTTCAAGACAAGCAGCGGGGCGGATGGTTCTATAGCGTCGATTCAGAAGGTACGCCGCTCGATACGACCAAGGACCTCTATACGCACGCTTTCCTGGTCTTCGCGTGTGCCGAATACGGCGCGCGTTCGGGCAATCGGGATGCGCTGGACCTGGTGCACAGTACGTCGGGGCTGATCGAAGACCGCTTCGCGGCGCAGGATGGTCTGCTCAACGCCGCGTTGGACGCAACGTTTTCGACGGTGACCGGCACGCCTGTGCAAAACCCCTTGATGCACCTCACGGAAGCGTGGCTCGCCGCGCGCGCAGCGACCGGCGATAGCGCATTCGATACAGCGCTGCGCAAACTGGCAGGCGCGATCGAACGCACTTTCGTGCATGCGCCGACGGGCTCCATCGCGGAGCTGCCGTTAGGGGCGGATGACAATCGTCTGGAGCCGGGTCACCAGTTCGAATGGTTCTGGTTGGTCAAACAGGCAGGTACGTTGCTGGAAGGATCGGGACTCGACGAGGCTCTGACGCGCGCTTTTGACTTTGCGCAACAGCATGGCGTCGATCCGGTGACAGGCGGCGTCGCTGCATCGCTCGACGAAGCTGGGCGCGTCAAGGACGCGACGCAGCGGATCTGGGCACAGAGCGAATATCTGCGCGCTCTAGCTACACGGAATGACGACGCGGCGCGCGCTGTCTTGCCAAGGCAGATCGAACATTTCCAGCAACGCTTTCTGCACCCGCAAGGATGGTACGAGTGCAAAACGGCTACAGGCGAGGTTTCGCGCGCCGACATGCCGTCGACGACGCCTTATCATCTCGCCACCGCGTATGCAGCGCTGCCTGCCTGACGCGGCTAGATCTGGATAAACCTAAGAAAAGCCTGCTTAAACCGCTGCACCGAACGAAAACTCCCGCTCGTGCTCGCCGCGCAACTCGTCGAACTGCTGCATCCTTAGGACGACATCGGAAATCTCGAACACCGAGACGGCCGCCTTCAGTTGCTGCGTCTGCTGATGCAACGAGGCCGCGGCCGCAGCAGCTTCTTCGACCAGCGCCGCGTTCTGCTGCGTCATCTCGTCCATCTGCACCACGGCCTGGTTGACCTGCTCGATGCCAGTGCTCTGCTCGAGCGACGATGCGCTGATCTCCGCCATCATCTGCGTGACACGCGAGATCGACTCCGAGACATTGCGCATCGCGCCGCCCGCGTGCTCGACGAGCGTCGAGCCACCCTTGATCTCTGTGACCGACTCGCTGATCAGCGTCTTGATCTCCTTGGCCGATTGTGCGCTGCGCTGCGCGAGCCCGCGTACTTCCCCTGCCACCACCGCAAAGCCACGTCCTTGCTCGCCTGCCCGTGCCGCTTCGACCGCCGCGTTCAACGCGAGGATGTTGGTCTGGAACGCGATGCCGTCGATCACCGAAATGATTTCCGCGATCTTGTCCGAGCTCTGCGCGATCCCCCGCATCTTGTCGACCACCTGATTCACGACCTCACTGCCACGCGAAGTGGCATCCAGTGCGGTCTGCGCCAGCGCGTTCGCTTCGCGCGCATGATCGGCGTTCTGCCGCACGGTCGCAGTCAACTCTTCCATGCTCGAGGCGGTTTCCTCCAGCGAGGCAGCCTGACTCTCGGTACGCGCCGACAAATCCGCGTTGCCCGTGGCAATTTCGTTAGCGCCCAGGTAAATCGAGTCAGCCGATTCACGCACCGTCTTCACTGTGCGCGCGACGCTTGCCTGCATTCTCGCCAGCCCCGAAAACAGACGGCCGATTTCGTTGGTGCCACGCGCGCTAATCGCCTGATCCAGCTTGCCTTGCGCAATCCGGTCAAAATGACGGCCCGCCTCTTCGAGTGGCGCAACCACGCCGCGCCGCAGAGCCAGGTAGACTGCCACCGTACCCGCCAGCAGCAACAGCAGGATCGCCGCGCCAACACTGCGGAACAACGCAAGCCGGCTGTCGATCGACTCGAGAGAAGCCCGGTTCGCGGCGTCCGCGAACTCTACGAAGGTATGCAGTTCGCCGAGATAGGCGTCCTGGAAAGACTGAGTGGGCTGATCGAGGAAGGCCTGGATGTTGCCCGAGTCGAGATCCTGCGTCAGCTCGACCAGCGCCGAGTGATATTTCTGATAACGGTCAGTGAGCGCGGCGGCCCGAGCGCTGTTTTCGTCGCTCGTCTTGGTGGCATTGGTAAAAGAGGTGAACGACTGATCCGCCGCCACCAGTTGGTCGCGGGCGTGCTGCACGATGTCGGCCGGTTCGGCGCTGCCCTTCACCATCCGTGTGCTGGCGCGCGACAGGTTGATGCGCGCGTCCATCAGCGCCTGGGTAGTGCGATTCACCGCATCGACCTGATTCAACGCGACATTCGACAGCTCGCCAACGTCGTCATGGGTACGCGTCAACGACCAGAACCCCAAACCTTCCGTCACCAGTTGCAGCAGGCAAAAAGCGGCCAAAACACACAGCAGGCCGGATGCGACCTTGATCTTGCTAAACATCGTGAACACCTGAATTGCATTGAATGACGGGAGAACCACGACGCTGTTTACGGCAACACCAACGTTCTCTTGAGCAAAACCCGGTGAAAGACTGTCTTGCAAGCTGATTCGCGACGCAATCACTCTATTGACATTGATTTACACAATAATCCGCGCGTCATTTTTGCGATTCACCTTGACGTGGCGCGTACGGGCTTCCTAGAGTGGGTAGGGACGCCACCACGGGCATCGCCCCGAAGGATTCGACGATGACAGATCTACTGGACCGGGCACGAGGCGCACTCCATGCCCAGCCCTTCAGCATGCTCCTCGGCGCCGAGCTGATGCACACCAGTGCCAACGAGGTGACCCTATGCCTGCCGATTCGCGACGAGTTGCGGCAACAACACGGCTTCGTTCACGGGGGAGTGATCAGTTACCTGGCGGACAATGCGCTCACGTTCGCCGGAGCGCTCGCACTCGGGCCGCGGGTCGTCACGGGCGAGTACAAGATCAATTATCTGCGGCCCGCGATGAACGGCATGCTGGTCGCGCGGGCGCAGGTCGTCTATGCCGGGCGGCATCAGGCGACCTGTCAGTGCAACATCTTTGTGATGGACGGCGATCGCGAGCGGCTCGTCGCCGTCGCGCAGGGGACAATCAACCGGATCGGCGACGGCGGGGAAACGGTGCCGTCGCCTTGAGGGATTACTCTGCTGCGTAAGTCTTCTGCTGCTGCTCGCCCAGGCCTTCGATACCGAGGCGGATAGTCTGACCCGGCTTCAGATAAATCGGGTTCGGCTTGACGCCCATGCCGACGCCCGGCGGCGTGCCGGTCGAGATCACATCGCCCGGTTGCAGGCTCATGCACTGCGACAGATACGACACGAGCTTCGCGACGGTGAACACCATCGTCCTGGTCGAGCCGTTCTGATAACGGTGGCCGTCCACTTCGAGCCACAAGTTCAGGTTCTGCGGATCGGCGACTTCATCGCGCGTGACAACCCACGGGCCGATCGGGCCGAACGTGTCGAAGCCCTTGCCCTTATCCCACGTACCGCCGCGTTCGATCTGCCATTCGCGCTCGGAGACGTCGTTGATCACGCAATAACCGGCGACGTAGTCGAGCGCGTTCGCCTCATCAATGTATTTGGCCGGCTTGCCGATCACCACGCCCAGTTCGACTTCCCAGTCGGTCTTCTTCGAGCCGCGCGGGATCTCGACGTCGTCGTTCGGGCCGCTGACCGCGCTATTCCACTTGTTGAACACGACCGGCTCGGTAGGCACCGGCAGATTCGACTCGGCCGCGTGATCGGCGTAATTCAGGCCGATACAGATGAACTTGCCGATCCGGCCAACGCACGGCCCAAGGCGCGGATTGCCTTCGACCACCGGCAGCGATGCCGGGTCGAGCTTGCGCAGTTGCGCGAGACCGGCGTCCGTCAGCGTGTCGCCATTGATATCGGCCACCACCTTCGACAGATCGCGAATCTTGCCCTGCGCGTCGAGCAAGCCGGGTTTTTCCTGACCTTTCGGCCCATAACGAAGCAGTTTCATCGTTGCACTTCCCTATCTATCCAGAGTGTTCAGTGAAAAAACAGGCTAGTTCGACCAACCGCCGTCGATCACGTGCGCCTGGCCGGTAGTAAAGCCCGACTCGTCGGAGGCGAGATACAGCGCCAGCGCCGCGATTTCTTCGGTCTTGCCGACGCGGCCCATCGGCTGGCGGGCGACGAACGCCGCCTGCACCGCGTCGACGGTGGCGCCTTGCGCCTGCGCCTGTGCCGCAATCCGCTGTTCGAGCGACGGTGAAGCCACCGTGCCCGGGCAGATCGCGTTACAGCGTACACCACGTGTGACGAAGTCTGCAGCGACGGCCTTCGTCAAACCGATCACGGCCGCTTTAGACGCGCCGTACACGAAGCGATTCGGCACGCCCTTTACGCTCGACGCCGCCGACGACATATTGATGATCGAACCGTTGCCCTTCTCCAGCATTCCCGGCAAAAACGCGCGAATCGTGTGGTACATCGCCTTGGCGTTCAGGTTGAACGCGAAGTCCCAATCTTCTTCCGTCGCTTCGAGAATCGATCCGGCGTGGACGTATCCTGCGCAGTTGAACAGCACATCGATCGGGCCGAGTTCGGCGGCCAGCGCGTGGATCGCGGCCTTGTCGAGCACATCGAGTTTGCGCGCCTCGACCGGCTTGCCGACGAGCGAATCGATACGGATATCGGTAGCGATCACCCGCGCGCCTTCGCTGGCGAAAAGTTCGGCGGTGGCAAGACCGATGCCTTGTCCGGCGGCAGTAATCAGGGCCGTCTTCCCGGCCAGTCTTTGTGTCATCTACGGCTCCAGTTGAAATGGCTTGCGAAGTTTTATACGGGATAGCTTGCCATGAATTTCACAGACGGTAGAACGCCGTCGCGTTCGCGCCGAACACCGCTTCGCGTTCCGCGTCGGATAATCCGCTGAGCAGTGTATTCGCCACCGAATGCCATAGCAGGTAGTCACCGTTCAGATCGAGTACCGGCCAATCGCTGCCCCACATCAGACGCGCCGGACCAAATGACTTCAGCAGATGGTCGACATAGGGTTGCAACGTGGCCTCCGTCCAGCCGGACGCGGCCTCAGTCGCAAGCCCGGAGAGTTTGCAATGGACGTGCGGCAAGCTGGCGAGACGTGTGATGCCGTCGGCCCAACTTTGCCAGCCTGTATGGCCGCCGTCGCGAATCGGCGGCTTGGCGCCGTGATCGACCACGATGCGCAGCTTGGGAAAGCGCTTGACGAAGATTTCGAGGGCGTCGACATGGCGCGTAAAAATCAGCGCATCGAACGCGAGGTCGTGAGCAATCAGCGCTTCGACGGCGGGTGCGAGATCGGGATTGGCGATCCAGTCGTCGTCAGCGATGTCTTGCAGCATCGGCCGGATGCCCTTGAATTTCGCGTCACGTGCGAGTTCAGCGATCAGGGCGGGTGCATCGTCGGACAACATCGGCACCCAGCCGACCACGCCCGCAATCGACGCCTCTTCGCGCGCGAGATCGAGCAGGTAGCGGGTCTCTTCAACCGTGGGCGCCGCCTGGACGACGACCGTACGCTGCACATCGGCGCGCTCACGCAGCGGGGCGAGATCTTGTGGCCCGAAGGTCCGGTACAGCGATTTCAGATCGGGCGTCAGCCAGCCATAATCGCCGCGGGCCGGATCCCAGTAATGCTGGTGAGCGTCGATGTGCATGGGTAGTCAATCCTTGGGCACCGGCGCCCGCGGATCCAGCAGACCTTCGTCGCGCAATGCCGTCCACAGTTCAGCAGGAATCGGGCGATCGAACGAAGCGACGTTCTCGCGCAATTCTTCGACACTGCGCGCCCCGGTCAGCACGGTTGCGACGGCTGGGTGAGCGTAGGGAAACTGCAGCGCCGCCGCGGCCAAGGGTACATCGTGCGCGCGGCATACGGCTTCGAGCCGCGCCACGCGCTCGATCACTTCTTTGGGCGCAGCGCCATAGTTGAACTTCAGATCCCCTTGAACACCGCGCGCCAGAATGCCCGAGTTAAATGCTCCGCCTAGCAGGATACTTACGCCGCGCGCCTCGCAGGCGGGCAACAGGTCGTCGAGCGTTGCCTGTTCCAGCAACGTATAGCGGCCCGCCAACAGCGCGCAGTCGATGTCGAAATCCGCCATCATCTCGAGAACCGCCGCGCCTTCGTTGACACCAAGGCCAACAGCCTTGACCACACCCGCCGAGCGCAATTCATCGAGCGCGCGAAAGCCGCCGCCTTCCGTCAGTTGCTTCCAGTAGACCGGATTCTTATCGCCGTGTGTGACGCGGCCGATATCGTGGATCAGCAGGATGTCGATCTCGACGATGCCCAGCCGCTGCTGGCTGTCCTCGAACGAACGCAGGATGCTGTCGTGGGTGTAATCGAAGATGGCCTCGAACGGCAGCGGGTCTTGCCAGCCTTCGCTGCCGTCATACGGGTTGGTGCGCGGCACAAAGCGCCGGCCGACCTTGGTGGACAGCACATACTGGTCACGTGGATAGCGACGTAGCGCATCGCCCAGCCGGTGCTCGGCTTTCGTATGGCCGTAATGCGGCGCAGTGTCGAAGAAACGCACACCTGCGTCCCAGGCTGCGGCAACCGTGGCGCGTGCCTGTTCTTCCGTCAGATCGTGGTAGAGGCCGCCGAGCGGCGCCGTGCCCAGACTGAGCCCGCTCACCTGCAGATCGCGCCGGCCAATCTGGCGGCGCTTTACGACGTTTGAATCAATCGCTGCTGTCATGCAGATGTCTCCATTGTCGACACGAGTTAGCGCTTTAGCGCTTACTCGCGCCTCATGCAGTTTTAATGCGAAGCGATCTCCACCACCCGCTGCGCAGACCCCGCGCTCGACGGTAGACACGCCGGGCCAACCGGCTCGAATGTCTTGTACGTCAGGATAAACTCCTGGTGCCCAAGCGTTTCGGACTTCGATGCTACACCTTGCGCCACCGCCACCGTCTGCTCGAACACTTCGCGGCCGACTTCTTCCAGCGTGCCACGTCCTTCGAGAATCCGGCCCGCGTCGACATCCATATCACCCGCGAGATTGCGATAGGTCGCCGGATTCGCACACACCTTGATGACCGGCGAAATGGCCGAGCCCACCACCGATCCACGTCCGGTCGTGAACAGGATAACGTGCGCTCCGCAGGCGATCAGTTCGCCGATCTCGGCATTGTCGCTAATGTTCGGAAAGCCAAAGCGCGGCTCGCCATCCGGCACCACGTCGAGCAGATAAAGGCCGCCGGTCGGCGGAACATCGCCCGGTTTGATGATGCCGACAATCGGCGACGCCCCGCTCTTCGCATACGCGCCGAGCGACTTCTCTTCCTGCGTGGTCAACCCGCCGTCTGCATTCCCCACCGCAAAACTGCCGTGGCCGAGAATCGAGTAGTAGCGCGCGGCCTTCGCCACGCAGGCGACGATTTCATCGCCCAATTCCGGCCGCGCGGCGCGCGTTTTCATATGGAACTCGCAGCCCACCAGTTCGCCCGTTTCTTCGAAGATGCAGCTCGAACCAGCCTCGATCAGATGATCGAACGCGCGGCCCACGGCGGGATTCGCGGTGATGCCGCTGGTCCCGTCCGAGCCGCCGCAGATCGTGCCGACCACCAGTTCGCTAAGCGCCATCGGCACGCGCTGTTGCGCCGCCAATTGTTTGCGCGCATCGCGCACCCAGTCCACGCCATACTGGATCGTGCTGCGGGTGCCACCCTTTTCCTGGATCGTGAGCACTTCCACGGGCCGGCCGCTCTCGCGCACCACGTCCACGAGATAGTGCTTGTTCATGCTCTCGCAACCGAGCGACACAAACAGCACCGCACCCACATTCGGATGCGTAGTGAGCTGCTTGAGCATCTTTTCCGCATAGCCATTCGGATAGCAGCCGGGAAACCCGATCAGATGAACCGCCGGATCACGCTCGGCTGCGGGGTCATCGAACGCATCGAGCGGTTCGCGAAACTGTGTGACGATTTCCCGTGCCACGTGATGCGCGCACTCGACGAGATACGCGACCGCAACGACATTGCGGATGCCCTTGCGGCCGTCGCTGCGCAAATAGCCTTGCAGCATCGGCTGCGTGCCGGCGGTCGTGGAGACCGTTGCTTCGGAAGTGTCAGTCATGATCGTTCCAGCGCGGTATTGCACCGCATCAATGATGCACGAACTCGTGACCTGCATCGTGCGTGTACGTGGGCAGGTAGTCGCTTTCGAGGTTGTGGGTATGAAGATGCTCGCCGCGCGCGACGGCTCCGGTCACGTGACCGATGACCGCGCCGTAGCGCAGCACCTTGTCGTCTTTCGCCAGCGCGCCGCGTGCGACTTTGTGACCAAGCTCGATCGTCTTGGCGAGCGTGACGCGCTCGCCTTCGATCTCAAGCTCGGTGCCGGCTTCGAGCCGCGCCCCTGCAATCAGGCAGTTGTCCTGCGGACTTAGCAGGATCAGGCGGGCGTCGGTATGCGATGGGCTGCTCAAAATTGTCTCCGCAATGGGTCCGTTTTAGTTCTGGCCTTCGCCGCTCGCGAGGCGCGCCACCATCAGCGAGCCGAGAATAATGGCGCCGTAGATGGCCTGAATCCAGAACGACGGCACTTGTGCGAGCGTCAGCAGGTTTTGCACGACACCCAGCAATAGTACGCCGGATAGCGCGCCGAGCATCGTGCCCTTGCCGCCGTCGAGCGAAATGCCGCCGATCACTGCCGCCGCGAACACGGTAAAGATCATGCCGTTGCCCTGATTCGCGTTGATCGCGCCAACGTAGCCGGTGACGATCAGGCCGCCAAGCGACGCCAGCACGCTGCCCAGCACGAGCACGCCCCACGTAATGCGTTCGACGCGAATTCCGGCCGCGCGCGCCGCTTCCGGATTGCCGCCGATCGCATACAGCGCACGCCCAACACGATGGTAGCGCAGCATGAACGCGGCGACAGCGAAGGCCACTGCGGCGAGCCACACGGAGACAGGCAGCCCAAGCACGATCGTGGTGGCGAGGGTGAAGAACGACGGCGGCATATCGAACAGCGTGCCGCCCTTGGTGGCGCCCACGAGCATGCCGCGCAGCACAATCAGCATCGCGAGCGTGACGATGAACGCATTGAGCCGTAAGCGCACCACCAGGAAGCCGTTGATAAAACCAATCACCGCGCCGACGACGAGAATCGCCAACAGACCTGCCGCAGCCGGCCATTGCCAGCCAAAACCGGCGGACGCCGCCGGCATGACGAGCATCGCGCCGACAGCGGGTGCGATCCCCACCGTCGACTCGAGCGACAGATCGAACTTGCCGGTCAGCACGATCAGCGATTCGGCGAGCACGACGAGCGCGAGCGCCGCGGAGGCCCCAAGCACGCTGATCAGATTCGCCTTGGTCAAGAAACTCGGGCTGACGAAAGCACCTATCACAAGCAGTAAAGCAAGCGCGGGCAGCAACGCGAGGTCGCGCAGACGCGCGAGCTCGATCCGCGCCCGGCGGCTGCGCGCGGCAGGCGCGCCGGCCGCTCCTTGAGCCGTAGCGAATGCAGGGCTAGGCACACTATTCTTCATGGAGACTGACTCCTTCAACGGATGCGATCAGGTCGTGGTCCTGCCAACCCGCGGGAAATTCGGCCGCGACGCGGCCACGAAACATGACCAGCACGCGGTCACAGGTACGCAAATCATCGAGTTCGCCCGAGACCACGAGCACCGCTTTGCCCTCTTCACGCACACGGTCCACGACAGACAGCAGCGCTTCCTTCGATTTCACGTCGACGCCGGCGGTGGGGTCGATTAGCACGAGGAAGTTCGGATCAGTCGCCAAGGCACGCGCCATCACGACCTTTTGCTGATTGCCGCCGGACAGGCCCGATACGACGTGTTCAGGGCCCGGCGTGACGATGCCGAGTGCCTCGATCATCTTCTGGCCGAACGCGTTCTTCTTTGCGGGCGAGGCGAGGCCGAACTTGCCGAGCAGGCGCGTGATCGTCATTGAGGCGTTTTCCGCGACCGATTGCGTCAGCACCAGGCCTTCGTGATGCCGGTCTTTCGGCACGCAGCCGATACCGGCCGCCAGCGCCGCCGGCACGTCACCACGCGGCAACGACTTACCTGCTACGCGAATGTCGCCACGGGTCGGCGAGCGCAACCCTGCGATCGCTTCCGCGACACTAGTGCGGCCGCTACTCGTCGCGCCAGTCAAACCGATGACCTCGCCGCGCTTCACCGTGAACGACACGTCTTCGTAATCGGCGCCGCCGAGACCCGCGACTTCCAGCGCCACTTTCGTATCGGCCGGTAGCGGCTCGCGCGAAGCAGCGTCGGCGACTTCAAGGCCGCCGCGCTCGCCGGTCATGGCTTCGATCAGTTGCTCGCGCGGCAACGCAGAAACCGGCGCGCTGACGATATGCCGCGCATCGCGCAACACCGTCACCGCCTGGCAGATCTCGTACACCTCCTGCAGATGGTGCGAGATAAACAGGAATGTCACGCCTTCGCGCTGCAACTCGGTGATGCGACGAAACAGCCGCTTGATTTCATCGCCGTCGAGCTGGGCGGTCGGCTCGTCGAGAATGATGAAGCGCGCGCCATACGACAGCGCCCGCGCAATCTCCACCAGTTGACGTGCCTCGACGCTCAGATCGCCCGCGCGCGCATCTTCGCGCACGTCGATCTTCCAGTGATCGAGCAGTTCACGCGCGTCGCGGCGCATGGCCTGCCAGTCGATCATGCCGCGCCGTTCAGGCTGACGGTTGATGAACAGATTCTCCGCGACGCTGAGGTCGCGGATGATCGTCGAATGCTGATAGACGCAGGCCACACGCTCGCGCCAGGCATCGCGGTCGGCGAGCGAAGGCGCCGGCGCGCCGCCGAAGCGCACCTCGCCGGTATCCGGCTTGCGCAGGCCGGTGAGGATCGACACCAGCGTCGATTTCCCGGCCCCGTTCCGCCCGACGAGTGCATGCGACTCGCCAGGCATCACGCGGATGCTCACGTCGTTCAGTGCGGCGTACGAGCCGAAGCGCTTGGTCACTTCCAGCGCTTCGACCATCGCCTGGCCAGAGGCAGCCGCCACAACGCCAGGCGCGTGCATGAGCTCACTCATTTGACCGTATTGCCCCACAGGTTCTTGTCGTCGACATTCGCCTTCGTCACGAGCGGTGCCGGCAACTGATCTTCCAGCATGCCCGGCGCGATCTGGATGATCGTGCTGCCGTGATCGGTCGGACCCGGCTTGAAGGTCTGTCCGGCGAGCGCGGCCTTGATGTAGAACAGGCCGTACTTCGCGTACAGGTCAGCCGGTTGCGAAACGGTGGCGTCGATCTCACCCTTGCGGATCGCCTCGAACTCTTGCGGAATGCCGTCGTTGCTGACAATCACGACGTGTTTCGCGTCACCCACCGGAAACAGCATCTGCTTGCGGCGCAGCGTCTGTAGAGTGGGCGACAGATAAACCCCGCCTGCCTGCATGTAGATCGCTTTCACGTCGGGGTTGGCGGTCAACAGGCTGTCGAGCGCGGTGGCCGCGACGTCGCCCTTCCACGCGGCCGGAATTTCCAGCAGCGATAGCGACGGGTAATGCTTCAGGCATGTGCGGAACGCCTCCGAACGGTCACGGCCGTTCACCGACGCCAGATCGCCCTCGATCTGCACGACCTTGCCGGACTTCACATGCTCGCCGATGTACTTGCAGGCCATCTCGCCGTACGCGTGATTGTCGGCGCGGACCACCATCGCGACCTTGCCTTGCGTCGGCGCGACGTCTACGGCCACCACTGGCACGTTCTTGGCGGAGGCGGCGTCGAGCGCGCGGCTGATCGCAGCCGAATCCAGCGGACCGACGACGATGCCCTTCGCACCCAGATTCAGGATGTTGTTCATATCGGTGATCTGCTGTGCAGGGTCACCGTTGGAATTGACCGGCGCGAGGATGTCGAGCCCGCTTTGCTTCGCGTAGACGGGCAGGTAGTTGTTGTACGACTGCCAGAACGGCGAGGTGAGTAGCGGCAGATCGAGGCCGATCTTGCCCGAATCGGCAGCGCGGGCAGCGCCGCTCGTCACGAGGCCGGCCACGCATGTGGCCGCTACCCCAACTGATAAAGCGCCACGAATGAAGCGATGGGCCGCGCGCGGCCCCTTAGCGAACGTCATGTCTTGTCTCCTGATAGGTGTTGTTGAACTACCCCGCCGCTCCGCTCAGCGGCCGGCGTATCGCCCTGCGCGTTCTTCGTTCTTATCGATATTGGTGCACGACAATTCACCAATGAACGTATTATTCATATATGCATCATTCGAAGTCAAGGCATGTCCGGTGTAACAGCCGTCCGTACTTTCCCTGGCCGCACGCGCCAATTGCGCTCTACACTCACGCGCCAGATGACAATGAAACCTGCACTGCTTTGCATGGGAGCGGCGTAAGCACCAAAGCGCCAACTCAGGTCGACACATGGAACTCCACCGATGATGGATGCGGAAGAAAGAGACGACGCCGACCGTTACCGGGCGCCCGCGCTGGACAAGGGGCTCGATATCCTCGAACTGCTGGCCGAGCAGAAAGATGGATTGACGCGCGCCGAGATCACCAAGCTGCTGGGACGTAATGCGAGCGAGATGTACCGGATGCTCGAGCGGCTGGTCGCCCGTCAATATGTGGTGCGTTCGGCGGGGGGCGACCGCTATTCGCTGAGCCTGAAGCTGTATGCGCTTGCGCACCGGCACCCGCCGATGAACCGGCTGATCTACGAAGCGCTGCCGCTGATGCAGCGTTTCTCAGACCGCGCGGAACAGTCGTGTCACCTGGTGGTGTACGACCGCGGCAATCTTCTGGTGATTGCGCAGGTGGACGGTCCGGGCACGTGGGGGATGTCGGTGCGGCTCGGTTCGCGGGTCGGTCTCATCGATACCGGCTCGGGCCGCGTCATGCTGGCTTTCCAAACCGCCGAGCAGCGCGCCCATATGCTCGCCGAGCATACGAAGGTGAAAGGCGAAGTGACGATCGACGAGGAAGCGCTCGAGGCGACCTGCGAGCGGATCCGCGCGGCGGGGTTCTCGCAGAAAGACAGCCAGCAGATCTTCGGCGTCACCGATGTCACGTTCCCCATCCTCGGGCCGTCCGGGCAGGCGATCGCCGTGCTGACCTGTCCGTACCTGCGGCGTATCGACGAATACGTCGCGCCCGCGCTCGACGCAGCGACCGCGATGCTGCGGGAAACTGTCGCGGCGCTGTCGATGTATCGCGAAGAAGCAAGCTAGCATCCCCCGTCGGCCTGGCCTGGCAATATTTGACAGTCTCCGGGAAGCGGCACGTCAGCCGATCACGGGGCTCGCGCGTTTTATCAGGGTCGCGCTCATGCGCGTACAAAAACCGCAGCATGCACGGCTCTCTAGCAGGCCGGATTGTCTGCGCCTCCCCGATGAACGCGGCGATGCCGCGGCAGGTCAACAGGATCAAAACGATGAAAAAACTCATTCTCTCCATGGCCGCCGTGGCCGGCCTGTTCGCAGCGAGCGCCAGCTATGCGCAGGTTCCCGCGAGCGCGCCGAGCGGCACGACGGGTCTCTGCAAGGACGGCTCGTTCTATTCCGGTGCGACGAAGAAGGGTGCGTGCAAGGGTCATAAAGGTGTCCAGACCTGGTACGGCGCAGCGTCGAGCGCAGCCGCGGCTTCGGCTCCGGCAGCAGCACCGGCCATGGCGCCGGCGGCAGCCAGCAGCGCCAAAGCGGCACCCTCCAAGGCGCCTGCAGCGGCCAGCACCGCCCAGGCAGCCCCTGGCGGCGGCCCCGGCCAGGTGTGGGTCAACACCAGCACGAAGGTCTACCACTGCCCGGGTGACAAGTACTACGGCAAAACCAAGCACGGCTCGTACATGAGCGAAGCGGACGCGAAGAGCAAGGGCTACCGCGCCGACGCTGGCAAGGCCTGCCAGTAAATATTGACCGTCGTACAATCCTGCGTCCGTGCCGGAAGGGCTGCAAAGGCTCCACCGGCCGGACCCAGGATGAGGCGTATTTCGCCTTACGTTTCAAGCTTCACACCGATACATCATCATGAAGAAATCGTCTTGTTCTCTCGTTTTACTGGCTCTTGCGCTGGCGGGTTTCGCAGGTTCGGCTTCCGCGGCCGGCTGTCTGAAGGGTGCCGTGGTCGGCGGTGTCGCGGGTCACTATGCGGGCCATCACGCGGTTGTCGGCGCGGTTGGCGGATGTATCGTCGGACACCATCTGGCGAAGAAAAAGCAGGCTGAAGAGCGGGCGGCCGCTCACGCGCAGGAAGGCCCGATTCAATAAGGCGGAGCCGCCCGGACGCACGCACAGGCGTGGAGCCCGCCAGGTCTTTCGCCACACTCACATGGTTTAAGTCTGCATGGTTTAGAATGGCGACCCTTTCAAAAATGTCGCCGCGCGGGCAACGACCTGCGCGCGCTATCGATACCTCATGGCGAAACTTCTGACCGATTCCGAATTCCAGCGTTTTTCCGAACTCCAGCAGAAGCAGGCGAGCTTCACGATCACCAGCGAAGAAGCCGACGAACTGCGCGACATCGTGGCCCGCGCGCAGCAAAAGCGCGACGACCGCGCCGCGGCCATGCAGGCGATGGAAGCGTACATCCAGCAATTCGACATCAGCCCGGACGAACTGTTTTCGCCGGAGCAGATCGGCGACGCCGCACGCACCTATGGCCTGATTCCGGCTGCGAAGAAGGAACGCGTGCTGCCGCCGTCGTTCACGTATAACGGCAAGCCGTACCAATGGACGCGCGCGCTGCCCGACGATATCCGCGTACCGCTGTTCGACGCCTTCAAGGCGGGGCAATCGGTGAAGGACTTCATCGCGACGCCGAAGGACGCCGCTC
Source organism: Paraburkholderia sp. GAS206C (assembly GCF_050435645.1). Classification (NCBI taxonomy): domain Bacteria; kingdom Pseudomonadati; phylum Pseudomonadota; class Betaproteobacteria; order Burkholderiales; family Burkholderiaceae; genus Paraburkholderia; species Paraburkholderia sp. GAS206C. The sequence goes on from NZ_JBNDKR010000015.1 coordinate 57,189, forward strand.
GCTGCGCGGCAACGATTGCCCGCCTCGAACGTGAGACGGGTGCCGTGTATGCGCAGGCGTGGCTCGAAGAGTTGTCAGTGTCGCGCAGCCAGGTGGACGAGGCGGCAGGCAAACTGCCGGCCTGAGCACGCTGCCGTGATGACGACGCCGGATGAAGCTGCCATCCGGCGTTACGATCCGGCCGTCTCAGCGATGGTGATGGTCTATCTTTGCTTGACGACTGCGCCCGAACGACTTCCCAATACTCAACATTGAGTCCCAGTCTCAACGTCATCAGGCTGCAAGGCCGGCCGAGGCCTTACGGCTTCGTGGCCGTATTGGAAGCGCCCATTGCGGCGGATGCCTCAACCGCTGCCGATGCATGGTGCTTATGATTTTTGTGATGCTTGTGGTGATGCTTCACAGCGGACGCTGCCTCGGCCGGAGCGGCGCTCTGCTCCTGAGCGGGCGCGGCGACGGGTGCGGATGCCTGTGCAAACGCGCCGAGCGAAAACAACCCGGCGAGAGCGGCGATAGTGATCTGCTTATTCATCGTTAGTCCTTCCTGAAAAATCTCGGTTGAGGGTACGACCTGATAACGGTCGTGTGTTTAACGGCCTTCTGCGGAAGCCGTTGACTCACTCATGATTTAATCTGGAATCCTTGACGATTCTTTGCAACATTGCGCACGAGATAAGCTCAAGATCCAATAATCGTGATCGCCCATGCAAAGGCGCAACCTGCCGGCGCGCCAATCAGACGTCCAAGCGCGCTCGCCTTGGTGAAGTCGCCAATCTGGCATTCAACGCCACCCTTCAGAATTCCCTGATGACGCAGAAGCGGTTCGACGGTGCAAACGACGGTCGCGGCAAGCCATGCAACGCCTTCGCGGCCCAACAGATGGTCTGGATCGACGAGATTAGTTAGTTGAAGCACGAAGATCGAAACAGCGCTGAAGAGAAACGCGAACAGCAGTGATTTGATGAATTGATCGGAGTCGGCGAAGTTATCCATGGGAGTATCGGTCCAGATATATCGTGGTGAGCTCAGCGATTCGGACTTGCCCGTGGGACGGCGAACGACATATGCGTTCACGCCGTGGGCGTGCTAAACGACGCCGTGATTGCGATCGCTGAAGGGAGCATAAAAATATATTGGAAGCGAGCGCGGCAAACACTCGGACGATTCTCAAAGGGACGACACAAGAAACCGACGCGCGACGCAATGGCTTCCGAATCAACCTTGCGCGGCTTCTGCGTCATCCAGCGCCATCCTGAACCCCACCACACCTGGATCTTCGGTGTGCGTCACCGTAAATCCACTCGCTCTGGCCAACGCGATCATCGGTCCGTTCTCGCGCAGCGCTTCGCCCACCAGCCAATGCGTGCCGCGCGAGCGCGCATAAGCGATGATCTTCTCCATCAGCAGTGTGCCGAGGTGCCGCCCCTTCTGATCGGAGCGAATCGCCACCGCGAATTCAGCGGTTTCGTTATCGGGATCCGCCACGGCGCGCACCACCCCTAACGTCCGCGTGAAGCCTTCCTCGCATGGAACCGTCGCGATCAACGCCATTTCGCGGTCATAGTCAATCTGCGTCATGCGCGCGAGTTGCGAGTGATCGAAACTGCCTACGGCGCCGAAGAAACGCAGACGCAGATCGTCGGGCGTCATCGCTTCGACGAAGTCGTGATGAGCCGCCTCGTCTTCGGGGCGAATAGGTCTTACAGTGATCTGCAGACCGTGCCAATCGAGCGTCTCCTCGTAACGGCGCGGATACGGCATGATCGCGAGCCGGCTGCGCTTGGCGCCGAGCCGGATAGACGGCGCGATGACAGCGACGTGCTCGCGGAATACCCGCAGCACGAGCTTTAAGCCGACTATCTCGCGTACATCGCATACCGCCTGTGAGAGCGCCGTGAAAGCCGCCAGCACCGGTTCGGGCGCAGCAACCCGCGCGTAAGGCGAGCGCATCACCATATCGCGCGCCAGCATGGGATTGAGCGGCGGCAAGCCGAAGACCCGCTCCGGCGCCGACACGCCATCCGCCAATGGCGTCGTGAAACGGAACACGGGACCAAAGTTATCGTCGTCGTGCAGTTCGACGTCGATGTCGACGATCTTGCCCTGCACCGCATCGAGCGGTTCGACATGCAACCCGAAGTGCGCGAGCAGATGTGCCGCGGGTTCCTTCGTCAGCGTGTCCTCACCCGCAGCCAACGCCGCGCGCGCCTGCGCCTGAGCGGCGTCGGTCTCAGCGGGGATCTGCGCCGGCAGCCCTTCCGGCGTTTGCATCAACAACTCGCGCCCCAGCCGGTAATCGACCAGACGAGCGAACGCCCGGGCGAGGCGCTGCGGGGTCGTATGCACCGGAATGCCCTGCGCATGCAATGCATCGCGCGTCGCCGCGTCCACTCCGCCAAAGAAGCACGCCAGCAAACCGCGATACGCGAATCGCTGATTCGCGATCAGCGCCTGCGCGACCTCGCCGACCGGCGCGTTATGAGTCGACGCGTGAACCACGAACGCCGTCCCGGTCGCCCCTTGCTGCGCGAGAACCTGCAACGCCGTGCCGAAATGCTCGGCACGAGCGTCGTCGCCGAGAAGCAACGGGTTGCCTGGGACCGCGCGCGGCAACGCCTTGGCGACCTCGTCCACGGTCTCCGCGGGCCACTGCGCAAGCGTGTCACCGGCCGCCGCGAACGCATCGCAGGCGAGCGTCGCGACGCCGCGGTCGCTGGTGATCAGCGTCGCCGTCGCGCCGGCTGCAACGCGGCCCACACCGAGCGTTTCGATCTCGTCGAGCAGATCGTCGAGCGAGTCGACGCGCACCATCCCCGCGCGGCGGAACGCAGCTGCGTACAAGCCATCGGCGGGATCGGCGCGCCCCGAGCGCAGCGCCAGGACCGGCTTGTTGCGAGCCGCCGCCCGCGCCGCCGACATGAACTTGCGGGCCGCGCGTACCGTATCGAGTTCGAGCAGGATCGCGCGGGTACCTGGATCGCTCGCCAGGTAGTCGAGCACGTCGCCCGCATCCACATCCGCCTCACCGCCGAGCGCCACCGCGTGCGAAAAGCCCAGTCCACGCGCATACGCCCAGCCCAGCACGGCATTGGTCAGCGCATTGGATTGCGAGACCCACGCCACCCCTCCCGCCTTCACGAGGCGCGACGGCGCGCCCAGATGCGCCCGCAGTGCCGGCGACATCACCCCGAGACTGCCGGGTCCGACAATGCGCAGCAGATGCGGCCGCGCCGCCGACAGCGCGTGCCTGAGCGCGGTGCGGTCCTCGTCCGTGTGGACTTCCCCGACGATGATCGCGGCGCGCGTGCCCAGACCGCCAAGTTTGTGGATGATGCCTGGCCACGTCGACGGCGGTGTACAGATCAGCGCCACCGTAGGAGCCTCCGGGAGGTCGCCGGCATCGGCCACGGCGGCGTGACCGTCCAGTGCGTCGTATTTCGGATTCACAGGCCACAAGGCGCCATCAAAACCGCCGCCCAGCAGGCTCGTCCATACCATCGCACCCGTGCTGCGCGGCCGTCGTGAAGCGCCGATCACGGCAACGGATTTGGGTCGAAACAGCGCATCGAGATTGCGAACGGTCACGGGACACTCCGCGAGTCGAAAGAGGGTGCGTTCAGGAGCAACGCGCATCCCCTCAGGATAGGCGATGCCGGCACCGTTGTGCGGCGCTTCGGGTCAGGAAAGCGCACCGACGGCGCACACTGTCAGACGTGTTCCCAGGCGAGCGAATTTTGTTGCTTGCGCCCGCTCAAACACCATCCGAAATGCGACAATCCACGCCATGACAATCATTGCGGGCGGTAGGACCGCGCCAACCCGGCGCACCGCCGGACGACCAGAAAAACGGAAGGTGAAGTTATGCGGCGCTTGCCATCGCTGATTGCGTTGCGCTTCTTCGAGGAGACGGCACGTCATCTGAGTTTCAATCGCGCGGCGAGCGCCCTGTGCGTGACGCAGGGCGCCGTAAGCCGCCAGATCAAGATACTCGAGGAGTCGCTCGACGCGAAGCTGTTCGAGCGCGACCACAAGGGCATCCGCCTGACCGCGGCGGGCTTGCAGTTGCTGCCGTGCGTGTCGGAAGCGTTCGATACGATCGAGCGCGGCACGCGTCAGATCACCACCGCCAAAGGCCGGCGTCGTCTCGTGCTGTCGGTGCCGCCTACCTTCGCGACTCAATGGTTCTCGCCGCGACTCGGCTCGCTAGCGGTGGAACTGCCCGATGTCGAACTGTCCATCCGCACCGAGCCGACTGAGGATTGCCACTGCAACATCCGCTTTGGACGCGACGCGCTGCCGGACGCGCATTCCGAGTTGCTGATGACGGAGCGCCATACACTAGTGGGAGCGCCGCAGTTGCCCGGGCGCCCGCTCGACACGCTGCTCGCAACGATGCCCGCGCTGCATGTGCTGCACAACGAAACGCGGCTCGATCTGTGGCCGAACTGGCTTGCAACCGCAGGCATGCCGGCGCACTACGCTGAGAACGGCATCGAGTTTTCGAATCTGGAGCAGGCCATTCACGCCGCGCGTAAAGGCGTGGGACTGGCCATCGTCGACCGCAACATGATCGTCGAAGAACTGGCGGATGGAAGCCTGGCGCAGATCTCCGAGATCGAGGTCAGCGGGCCGTTTGGGTACTGGCTCGATATCGCGCATCGGCACGAGGCGCTCGAGCATGTGCAAGCGTTTGCCGGATGGTTACGGGAAGAGGTGTTGAAGATGGGGTGAGGAGGCGGAGCCGGCAATCGGAAAGCCCTTCACTACGCTCGACACCTTATACTTTCGTTGCCGTCCATACAGCGGCAGTGGGGTTCGACGGCCGGATCTGTCCAGGACTGCCCGGAACCCTGTCCAAGGAAGCCAATCATGAACGAAAGCAAACCCCGTCTCCCAGAAGCGCTGGAAGCACCCGCCAGCGATCAACTGCTCGACGGCATCCTCGCAAAGGCCGCCAACGCGGGGCAGCGCAACGCGGAACAGTTCGCCAAGCTCGCTGCGCTCGCCCGGGCCATCGAGCAATGCAATTCATCGCCGGCCGCGCGCGCAAAGATGCTGTTCCGCTTCGAAGAACTTGCCAGCAGCGCCGAGGCCGAGGCCAGGCTCGACGCAGAATTTTTCGAAGGATTGCGCGACGGGCAAGTCATGAAGCAGCAATTGCGTCGGGAACACGAACAACGCGACGAGCCTGCTCCCGAGGTCACGATTCTCGCGCCGTCTACGACGACGAAGCACTGAGGGCTGCGTTACATCGCCTTCTTGAATGGCGCGCCCGAATGCTCGCGCAATTCGTTGAAGACGATCTTCGGCCACGCCTTCTGCGCAACTTCGATCTCGGAGATGTGTGAGGCGAGATACGTCGGCGCGTTCGATGCATCGAGCGCAATCCGCGCCGCATACGCATCGGTGAAACGACGCAATTCAGCCGCGTCGTCGCAGGTCACCCAGCGCGACATCCGATAGCGCGCCGACGCCATCCGCACATCGACCTTGTACTCGGTCGACAGACGGTGCGACACCACTTCAAACTGAAGTTGGCCAACCGCGCCCAGAATCATCAAGCCGCCGCCCACCGGGCGAAACACCTGAATTGCGCCCTCTTCGCCGAGTTGCTTGAGCGCTTCGCCAAGTTGCTTGGCGCGCATCGGGTCCACCACTTCGACCGTCTGGAAGATTTCCGGCGCGAAGAACGGCAAACCGACGAACTGCAGGGTCTCGCCTTCGGTCAGCGTATCGCCGAGGCTCAGTGTGCCGTGATTCGGAATGCCAATAATGTCCCCGGGATACGCCTCGCTCACGGTCTCACGACGCTGCGACAGGAACGTCACCACGTTATTGGCGCGGAACGTCTTGTTCGAGCGCGTCACCTTCAGCGCCATACCGCGTTCGAAATGCCCCGAGCAGACGCGGATGAACGCCACACGGTCGCGGTGCGCCAGGTCCATGTTCGCCTGCACCTTGAACACGACACCGGTGAATTTCGGCTCATCCGGCTCGACCGAACGCTGCACCGCCATGCGTGCCGACGGCGGCGGCGCCAGATCGACCAGTGCGTCGAGAATTTCCTTCACGCCGAAGTTGTTGATCGCCGAACCGAACAACACAGGCGATTGCTGACCGGCGAGAAACTGCTCGCGATCGAAATCAGGCGAGGCGCCGGTGATCAGATCGATTTCTTCCTTCGCCTTGACCCAGGCATGACCGAAGCGGCGCTCGCCTTCTTCGTCGCTGAGCGCGTGGATTGTTTCGACCTCGCCGCCCGCCTTGTCCTGTCCGGCGCGGAACAGACGGACCTGATCCCGCTGCAGATCGTAGACACCCTGGAAGTCCTTGCCCATCCCGATCGGCCATGTAAACGGGACGGCGGCGACCCCCAGATGCTGTTCGATCTCGTCGAGCAGCTCGAGCGGCTCGCGCACTTCGCGGTCGAGCTTGTTGATGAAGGTGACGATCGGCGTCTTACGGCTGCGACAGACCTCGAGCAGCTTCAGCGTTTGTGCTTCGACACCGTTCGCGCCGTCGATCACCATCACGGCGGCATCGACCGCCGTCAGCACACGGTAGGTGTCTTCCGAGAAGTCCTCGTGGCCTGGGGTATCGAGCAGGTTGATGACGGCATCACCATACTCGAACTGCATCACCGAACTGGCTACGGAAATGCCGCGCTGCTTTTCGATCTCCATCCAGTCCGAAGTCGCGTAGCGATTGCTCTTGCGGCCCTTCACGGTGCCGGCAATCTGGATCGCGCCCGAAAACAGCAACAGCTTCTCGGTCAGCGTGGTCTTGCCCGCGTCCGGGTGGGAAATGACCGCGAACGTGCGGCGGCGTTTGAGTTCAGAGACTGACATCGGATCGGGCGGTCACAGATAGAGGTTCAAGCGGTATACGGGGCATCGCCGGCGCAGAACCGCGCAGGGAACGAATGATACACGTCATGGGAAACGACGTAGAGAAACGGGGGGCGACGACGGCGGCCGCAGCGGCAGTTTGCGACGCGACGTGTCGGGACAACCACGCACGTCGACCGCCAATGTCCTGGCAGATAAGACACTGCGGTCTAAGAAACAGGTGAATCGAAAAACACAATGATCGCAAAAGGCTTAACGGCCCTGAAAACACGGCGGCGACTTGCAGATGAATCAGAGCTACATGCAATTACCGGAAGATGCAAGCAAATAACTTGTTTGCGAATTTTTACTACATCACCTAGGATTAATCGCGGTGATTGAAGGGCCTAACGATCACTAACCCCCATTGGTTCCTCGCCATGGGACCTTCGGAAAACCTGGAGGTATGTGTATGTCCGACGATAACAATCCGGCTTCCTCGACTAAACGTAGGGAATTTTTAAGAGGTGTCGCCACCGTTAGCATTGCGACGGGTTTCGGTGCAGGAGTGGGTGAGGCGTTGGCGCAAAGCCCCGCAGCGCCTAGGCCAACCGGAATTGGCTCAAAGCCGCCTACTAAAGCAACACGAGATGCCAATTCGGTTTACGCCAATCAGCTGGCATTTAACGATACGCAGGATTTTCAGGACGCCACGCGTGGACTGATTGCTACATTACCCGATCCTGGCATTATTCCCAGCTCTAAAGGCGGTGCCGCCTGGGATTTAGGCCAATTCTCATTTATTACAGGCGGACCAGAAAATAACGCACCGGATTCGGTTAATCCCAGCTTATGGCGAAACGCCAAGCTGAATATGAATCATGGATTATTCGAGGTCGTCGACGGTATCTGGCAGGTTCGCGGTTACGATTTATCGGTGATGAGTATTATTCGCGGCGATACCGGCTGGATTGTTATCGACCCGCTAATGACCGAAGATGCTGCCGTGGTTGTCTGGAAGCAGCTGGTTATTCCGCACCTGGGCGATCGCCCGATTACCCATATCATTTACACCCACAGTCACGCAGACCATTATGGCGGCGTTCGCGGTGTGGTCGACGAAGCGGACATCAAGGCCGGCAAGGTAAAGATTTACGCGCCAGCGGCTTTCACTGAAGCCGCGGTGGGCGAAAACGTGATTGCCGGCAACGCCATGAGCCGGCGGGCGGCCTACATGTACGGCAATCTGCTGCCGAGAAGCCCGACGGGCGTGGTGGACGGCGGGTTGGGCAAGACGACCTCCATCGGCGCAATCACGCTCATCGTGCCAACCGATTTCGCCAACTCGACGGGCCAGAAGCTGACCCTGGACGGTATCGACATGACCATCATCATGGCGCCGGAGTCCGAAGCGCCGTCAGAGTTCATGTTCTACATCCCGAAGTTCAAGGCCTTCTGCGCCTCGGAAGACGCCACCCACACGTTGCACAACCTCTATACGCTGCGTGGCGCGAAGGTTCGCGATGCATTGCTGTGGTCGAAGTACCTGCAGGCTGCCATCGATATGTTCGGCGGCGAAATGGAAGTCCTGTTCGCCTCGCACTACTGGCCGACCTGGGGCAACGAGCGCATCGTCGACTTCCTGCGGGCGCAACGGGACATGTACCGGTATCTGCATGACCAGACCATGCGTCTCGCCAATACCGGCCTGACCCCGCTGGAAATCGCCGACACCCTGCACCTGCCCGACAGCCTCGCCAGGCACTGGTACTGTCGGAGCTATTACGGCACGGTCTTTCATGACCTGATCGCGCAGTACAACTTGCGGCTGGGGTTCTTTGACGGCGTGCCCGCCAACCTTCACCGGCTGCCGCCGGTCGACAACGGCAAGCGCTATGTCGAGTTCATGGGTGGCCCCGCAGCGGTGCTACAAAAGGCGCAGCACTACTACGACAAGGGCGACTACCGTTGGGTCGCCGAGGTGGTGAACCACGTGGTCTTTGCCGATCCAGACAACGTGGCCGCCAAGCACATGCTGGCCGACGCTTACGAGCAGATGGGCTATCAGGCCGAGTCGGCCAGTTGGCGCAACTTCTATCTGACCGGCGCAATGGAGCTGCGTAACGGCGTCCATAAGGTGCCGTTCGGCAGCTCGCAAAGCCCGGACACCATCAAGGCCATGCCTCTGGAGATGTTCCTCGACTACCAGGGTGTGCGCCTGAACGGAGCGCGCGCGGCTGGCAAGACGATCAGTTTCAATTTCGTCATGACCGACACGAATGAGAGTTATGTGGTCGGTGTCGAAAATTCCGCTCTGCATTATTCCAAAGGTAAAACTTCGGATACGGCGGATGCGTCAGTGACGATGACGCGCACTGATCTCAACGAAGTGATGATGGGTAATACGTCAATGGAGAAACTGGTCATGGCTGGTAAAGCCAAGATTAGCGGGAGCGCACCGAAATTAGGTGAATTTGTCTCCTGGCTCGATAATTTCGACTTCTGGTTCAATATTGTCACACCGTAAAAACCGACTAGCCCTAAACACGGAATCAAGACGATGTGTGCAATCTGCGAGCTGAAGATTGAATTTAATATCGGGCATCCTCAGGCGCTCACGGTAGCCGTTGCGACGCGAGAAGCAATGGATACCGGAGTATTGCCGGAAACGCAGGCCGAGGGCGCGTTGAGCAATATGAAGCTGCGATTGGCGGCTATTGATGCGCTCAAGGGCCTGCAAGACCGGTTAGAAGCCGCTGTGCCGACTACGCAGTTAATGGCGCTCCCTGATTTCTATGTGCTTCTGATTGAAATCGGAACCTGGGGATTTTTCCATGCTACTGAGACTGGCTTCGACCCCGACATTCAGCCCGAACCACCCGACGTGACCTCGGAAAATCAGGCTGATCGCGATGTGGTGTTTGTTTCATCCGAAGCAACGATGCAGGCCATTATGAATGAGAAATTAAACATCGACACAGCGTTCGACGATAATCTGCTCATTCTGGATGCAAGCGAAACGCATACGAAACTACTACGATCCGTGCTTGATCGCGCGTTTCCCGTAGAAAGGGGCCGAGCAGTTAATTTCTAGAAAGGGTGCAATACCAAAGACTGTTTCTATTTTATCAGCATTGCTGTTACGGAATATGGCCGAACATTTAACGTTCGGCCATATTTTTTGGCCACGATGGATTTTGTCTGAAGCAATGCAACGCTATGCGCCGCTCGCCTCATTCAACGTCAGGTGCTTCGTTTCCGGCGCCCATGCGATCGACACCACCATGCCAATCAGGAGCACTACGGCTAGCGCCATCATGGTCGCGTGGAAACCCAGCTGTGCAATGCCCAGCGGTAGCAGAAACGTCCCCACCGCCGATCCGAGCCGGCTACAGGCAATGGCGAGACCCACACCACATGCCCGCACCTCAGTGGGAAAGCACTCCGGCGGAAACACGCCCACCAGATTCGAGAACGCCGACATGGTCAGCGTGAAGATCGCGAACGCCACGATCATCGCAATCGTCGACGACTCCGGCAGCAGACTCAGCGCCACCAGCGACAGGCAAGTCACCGCGAACGAACCAATCAGAAACACGCGACGCGGCAGCGCAATGGTAAGCCAGATGCCGATCAACGCGCCCAGCACGAGGAATCCATTCAGCAGAAGATCCGCTCCAGAGCCGTCGTTCAGATGGATCGCCTTGAGGATGGTCGGCAGGAATGTGTAGACCGCGAAATAAGGAATCACCAGGCACACGAAGAACGCGCAGTTGAAGAGCGTACGGCGAATCAGATCCTTTTTGAACAGGCGTGCGAATCCGCCCTGCACTTTGCTGTGATCGTCGGCACCGTTGCCGTCGAGCGTAACGTTCGGGCCGAAGTGTTTGAGCAGGACGGCCTTGGCCTCCGCAATACGCCCTTTGCCATGGAGCCAGCGCGGCGACTCCGGCGTACCCATACGCATTACCAGCACGATCAGCGCGGGAACACCCGCCGAAGCCAGCAACCAGCGCCACGCATCCGGTGAAGCGTGCGCGTACTGCATGCCGAGTACGTTCGCAACGACGTAGCCGACTGTCCACACCACACTGAACGAACCGAGCAGCGTCCCACGATGTTTGCGCGGCGAGAACTCGGCCAGAATCGCATGGCCAACCGCGAAGTCGCCGCCCATGCCAAATCCGATCAACACCCGCAACACGCACAACTGCGCCGGCGAGGTCACATAGAACTGCGCGAACGCGGCTGCCGTGATGATCAGGAAGCTCAGCAGGAAAATTTTCTGGCGGCCCATGCGATCCGATAGCCACCCAAACACAAGACTGCCCAGAAAGATGCCCATCAGAGCGGAGCTGCCAATCATGCCCATCCAGAACGCGTCGAGCGGCATCTGGCGATTCAGCGAGGCAAGCGCATAGCCAATGGTGCCGAGCGCGTAGCCTTCGGTGAAGTGCGCCCCAAAGGTCAGGCCAGCAATCTTGACGTGGAAGGCGTTCAGAGGAACGTCGTCGAGGGGAACACAATCATGTGCGGACGCGGTGTGGTTTGCACGCGGCGGCGTTGAGGCAAGATCAAGTGCACTTACCTGGATATCCTGAATACTCACGCTGTCTCCTCCTTGTTCGAGCAGCCGTGCGCAGCCAGCTTGTCGCCGGTCATCGCGCACGGTACTGCGTCATCCGCTTCGCGCATGCGCAACGCGAAGCGGACCGTTACAAATAATGCGACGATCAGCGACCAAGGCCGCCCATCATCATGTACTTCAACTCCATATACTCATCGAGACCATACTTCGAGCCTTCGCGGCCCAGGCCCGATTCCTTGACGCCGCCGAACGGCGCCACTTCCGTCGAGAGGATGCCTTCATTGACCGCCACCATGCCGCTTTCCAGGGCTTCGGCCACGCGCCACGCCCGGCCGAGATCGCGGGTGTAGAAGTACGCGGACAAACCGAACGGCGTGTCGTTAGCCGCTGCGATCGCTTCTTCTTCCGTCTTGAAGCGGAAGCAGGCGGCGACAGGGCCGAAGGTTTCTTCGCCAGCAACCAGCATCGACTTCGCCGCGTCGATCAACACCGTCGGCTCGTAAAACGTGCCGCCGAGCGCGTGACGTTTCGCGCCTGTCAGCACCTTGGCACCCTTCTGCAAAGCATCCGCGACATGGGTTTCCACTTTCTTCAAGGCGGCTGCATTGATGAGCGGACCTTGTTCGACTTCGCCTTCGAGCGCATTGCCGACCCGCATCTTCTGTACGGCCTTCGTCAGCGCCTGGGTGAAAGCGTCGTAGACGCCGTCCTGCACGTAGAAGCGATTGACGCACACACAGGTCTGCCCAGTGTTGCGAAACTTTGAAGCCACCGCACCTTGCACGGCGGCTTCAATGTCCGCATCGTCGAACACGATGAACGGCGCGTTGCCGCCGAGCTCCAGCGAGAGCTTTTTCAGCGTATCCGCGGATTGCTTCGCGAGCAGCTTGCCCACCCGCGTAGAACCGGTGAACGACAGCTTGCGCACCACCGATGAAGCCGTCAGTGCCCCGCCAATCGCAACTGCATCGCCAGACACGATGTTGAACACGCCAGCGGGAACGCCGGCCTGTTCGGCCAGCACGGCCAACGCGAAAGCGGACAGCGGTGTTTCCTCGGATGGCTTGAGAACCATCGTGCAGCCAGCCGCCAGCGCCGGGCCCGCTTTACGCGTAATCATTGCGAGCGGAAAGTTCCACGGCGTAATCGCCGCGACGACGCCCACTGGCTCACGCGTCACGATGATCTTCGCTTTCGGATTCGGGCTCGGAATCACATCGCCGTAAGCGCGCTTCGCTTCTTCGGCGAACCACTCGAAAAAGCTCGCCGCATAACCCACCTCACCGCGCGCTTCAGCAAGCGGTTTGCCCTGTTCACGCGACATCAGTTCAGCGAGCGCATCGCGGTTCTCGAGCATCAACTCGCCCCAACGCTTCACCCGGGCGCCGCGTTCCTTCGCGGTCAACGCACGCCACGCAGGGAATGCACGTTCGGCGGCGGCAATCGCCTGAGCGGTTTCAGCAGCACCGCCTTTGGCCACGTTGGCAATCAGCTCGCCGGTAGCCGGATTCGACACGGCATAGGTCTCGGCGCCTTGATACCATTCGCCGTTGATGTAATGCCCGGTACGGAGAAAATCGCTCATGCTGCTTTTTCCAGAGTTTGGGCGAACGCCGCTTGCGCCGGCCGCGGCTCGCGGGCGATGCGCTTACCTGCCGTGTAATCGTTGATGAGATCGCAAGGCGTGTAGTTGCGTTCGAGTTCGAAGAGTTCGTCGGCGGAGAGCTTCGTGTCGAGTGCGGCGAGCGCGCTGTCGAATTGCGCGGGCGTATCTGCGCCGACCAGCATGCTTGCCACGCCGCCATGATTCAGCACCCACGCCTGCGCGACCTGCGCGGCGGACACGCCACGCGCTGCGGCCACTCGCGCTACGGATGCGGCAATCTCACGCGAGGCCGTATCGCCGTACATTTGCGCGGTGAAGAAGTCGGTCTGATTGCGCGTCGAGTTCGGATCGCTCGTCAGCAGACCACGGGCCAACGGACTAAACACCGAGACACCTACGCCCTGATCGTCGCAATACGGAATCATCTCGCGCTCTTCCTCGCGATAGGCCAGATTCAGTTGCAACTGCATGTTGATCGGCTTGTGCCAGCCGTTGCGTTCGCATACCTGCATGATCTTGGCGAACTGCCATGTGTACATCGTCGATACGCCGATATAGCGCGCCTTGCCGGCACGCACGATATCGTTCAGCGCCCCCATCGTTTCTTCGACCGGTGTGTTGACGTCGAAGAAGTGCAGCATGTAGATATCGACGTATTCCATGCCCAGACGCTTCAGCGAGCCGTCGATGCCATCCATGATGTGCTTGCGCGAATGGCCGCCGGCGTTCTGATACGTGCCCATGTCGTAGCCGACCTTGGTCGTAACGACGATCTCTTCGCGTCGCGCGATGCGCTTAAGAATGCGGCCCACGACTTCTTCACCGACACCCGTCGAATAAAAGTCCGCGAGATCGATGAAGTTGACGCCGGCTTCGAGCGCGTGGCGCACGATCGGCTCGCTTTGCGCTTCGTCGAAAATCCAGGGCTTCCAGTCGGGTGTGCCCATGTTCATCGTGCCGAGGCATAGGCGCGACACTTTCAGGCCCGATTGGCCGAGGCGAATGTATTCCATTTTGTTTGTCTCCTGATGGCGGCGGCGCTCGTGTGGCGCGAGCAGCGGCGCGCCAGTTAGCGTTTTTAGCGTTGCTTCGGCGTATAGAACGGGTTCGACACTTCGCGCGCGGCGGCAAATACTTCGTCGCGATGCGGCAGACCCTTCATTGCAGCGAGGATCGCGTTCTTGCAGGCGCGGTAGTTGTTCTCGAACACGGCGTCGAGATCGTCGGTCTTCGGGTTGACCCAGTTCGCCGACACGACAACCCAATCGTTTTCCGCTTCCGGCGGCAGCGTGCCGTTCTCGAGCGATTCAGCCACGGCCTTGGCGATACCCGCTTGCGAAGCACCCCAGGTGGCGTTGCCATGGAAGTCGCTGTCGATCTGCGCCTTGTTCACATATAACGTGAGCGGCTTGGTCGGGATACCCGGACGGGCAATGACGACGAACGGCGCGTGACCCGCAGACGGCGTCGACAGCGCGGTAGCGAACGCCTGGCCTGCCGGGCCATTACGCGGGCCGACCAGAACGTTGATGTGCGCGAGATTCACGCCCGGGCCTTCGAAGCCCTCGCCGATAAAAAGTTGCTTTTCTGTCGTTACGCTCATGTCTGTTCCCATCAAGGGTTAGGTGGATGAGCGGATTGTGCTATTCGAGATGAGCGACCATGAATCGATGTTTTTTGATCTGGGGTATGAGACGCGCTCAACTCCGGGTATACCTGCCCGCTGGCCAGACGTGAGCCGACGTGTATCGCCCGTTACGCCGCTAGACAGACTGCAATTTGCGCGCGGTCTCGCGGCTCATCGCCAAGGTCCCGACATTCTTCCCCATTCCTTAAGGTGAGGGTTTTCGGGACCTGCACAGCAAACCGCAAAAAGACCGCTTGAGGTGACGGCCAACCTCATTGCGCATGCACCGAACGTTTTGGATGTGGGAGTAGTTCGAAACGAAGTGAGGAGAGCAAAAGAGCGCATCGGACATCACTCATTCACCGCAGAAAGTGCGATGGATAAATCGCGCAAAGCCTTGTCAGATAAGGTGTTCCGACTTCGCAACGACGGCGTCGACGCAGACGTCAACTCAATCAAGGCTTGCGCAATCGCACCGCGAGCATTCGACAAAAACGGTTCGCAAAAGCCCAAGGCAGCGAAACGCAAAATGCAGTCATCCGCGGAATCAGTGGCTGCGACCAAACGCAAAGGTGAGAGTTTTCGGGACCACCGCGGCGGTGCGAAAAATTCTCACCGCCGCATCACTTCACTCGGCGATCAGGAAGCGTTCGCGATTCTTACCCGCCAGCCAGGCCGGCGAACGCCCACGGCCACTCCAGGTTTCGCCCGTCTTCGGATTGCGGTACTTCGGTGGTAAAGGTGCCTTTTTCGGCGTTGAACGTTTGCTCGAAAAGCCAAGTTCCTCTGCGGTAATGCCGTATTCCACAATCTTCTGCTTGATATCGGCAATCGCCTGCTCAATTTCTTTTTCGCGAGCAACCGCGACTTCCTTATGAAGTTTTTCGAGCTGCGCAGTCAATTGTTTGTAAGTGGCCATGAAGAATCGCCTCCAGTCGGTTGGATAACTGCAGTGTGACCCTATCAGACCTAAAAAGTGCCGGGTAGCATCTCCTGTCCGTTTTCGGATTAGATGCGTGTGAAACGCATCCTGAGTCAGCAACGCGGCAATCACCCGAGCGCCATCCGGCATGAATGATACGTAACGTTAAGTCATCGTCAGCGACGACGTTACCGCACATTGGCTGACGCGAGCGCTATTCCTTCTCGCGCCTCAAGCGCGCTCAGTGCCACATGGAGCCGTCTGACCCGGCTCGCCAGCGACGGAACCAATGCCGCGTCCGATACCGACTTGAGCCGGTTGCGCCAATACGACAGCGGAATACGGTCAGCGGCGGAAATCCGCGTAATCACGTGTTCGAGATGCTGAATGTCTTTTTCTAATTGATGATGATTCATTACGTCTCCCCCGATATTCCCAGGTACTATCCGACCTTAAAGCATGAAGCGTGCCGTCGAGACCTATCGATAAAGCAACGAGGCAATAGATCGTAAGGAAAAGAGGAATAGCTGCGATAACCTCGCTTATGTATTCCTGATTCTTCGGGGGAAAGCATTCATAGATTCGCAAAGCGCTCATGGCATCGCCTCCTGAGCGCCGCGGTATAGGGAATTAAGCCGAGGTCAATACGATCGCTTTGCGCGCCGCATTTATGAAGCGCAGTGGGTGGCCCGGATCGACGCGCGGCAAAAAGAAACGCTCCGGCCTGGGCGCCGCCTGAGCCGCTTACACCGCGCCTGCCGCTGCACTTCGCCCGGCATCTTCCGGGCGAACTACTCGCTACTGGACGCCCGACTTCGCAGGACACGCGTAAATCAGGCTGTGCGTGCCCTCGTCATTCGACTGACGCACCACGTCGAACTGGCCGCCGCAACTGGCGCGCGCCTGCTGCGTACACGAATCGGAGCCCTCCGGACACTGGACCAGCGTAGTGGGCCGGCCGTCAGGCAGGAACAGCGGCGGGCTGCTGCTGCAACCGGCCAGCGCCGCAAGCAAGGCGAACCCGGAAGCCGCGCCAAGCGCCGCACGTTTCGCGCGGATTACATGTTCCATTCGAGCAGAAAATGAGTAGCTGCGTTTCATTGAGAACCCCGGTCCCTTTCTAATTCTTTGACCCAGCGATTGTGCCATGCGCACGCTGCACTGCGTCACTTGGGAGCCGTGTCTTCGTCGGCATGGCCATTCGCCGGATCGTCAGGCGCAGCAAGCGTCTTGTAGGGAAGCGGCCCGTGGGGATCCGCGCCGATACGCATGAAAACCTGCTCGACATCGGGAATTGCTTCGAGCTCCTGTTGCAGCGCGTGACGATCGAACGAGCGCGGCGCGCAGCCGTCAACGTAGACAAAGCGACGCTGCACCATGATCCAGATACTCGTGCCGTCGAACGCGTGGGGATCCGTGAAACGCGCGTGAATCGCGTCGGCGATCGGTGCGTCGTACAGGTACGAGTTCGGCTTCGAACATTTATGTGCAAGCCAGCAGGTTGTCCCGCGCTCGACCCGGTAGTGCGCATCGCTTTCCATCTGCGCGTGCGTCATCAGCGGCCCGAGCGGCACCGGACAATCGGCAAAGCCCTGCGAGAGAGTGAAGAACGGATCGTTATACCAGTTCTTGAGGTCACTCTGCTGCGCATGCAGCGATATGCCAAACAGGAAAAGCAATGTAGCGACAGGCCAGGTCTTCATCGCACCTCCCGACTGCTTCGAGATCGCACCAGCGCTCATATTGCGCAATTCCCGCATGTTGCCGGGCCGCGCGCGCGGACACAAGAGAAGTGACGCGTCCTGGTCCTCCATTGAGACGATTCGGTACAATCGGTCGCATCGGTACAAGTAGAACAACCCAGCTTTCGGAGACTCAATGTCCTTTGTCATCGTCCTCGCCGCCCTGGCGTTCCTGATGCTCGCCGCATATCGCGGCTACAGCGTGATTCTCGTCGCGCCAATCGCCGCCCTCGGCGCCGTCCTGCTGACCGATCCATCGGCGGTCGCGCCGGTGTTTTCCGGCATCTTCATGGACAAGATGGTCGGCTTCGTGAAGCTGTACTTTCCGGTATTCATGCTCGGTGCGGTGTTCGGCAAAGTCATCGAACTGTCGGGCTTCTCTGAATCGATCGTCGCCGCCGCGATCCGCTATATCGGCCGCTCGCGCGCCAATGCGGTGATCGTCGCGGTCTGCGCGCTGCTCACCTACGGCGGCGTCTCGCTGTTTGTCGTCGTGTTCGCGGTGTATCCGTTCGCGGCCGAACTCTATCGCCAGAGCAATATTCCGAAGCGCCTGATGCCGGGGGCGATCGCACTGGGCGCATTCTCCTTCACGATGGATTCGCTGCCGGGCACTCCGCAAATCCAGAACATCATCCCGACCACCTTCTTCAAGACGACCTCGTGGGCCGCCCCGGTGCTTGGCACGATCGGCTCGGTGTTCATCATCGTCGTCGGGCTGACCTATCTGGAATGGCGCCGGCGTGCTGCGATGGAGAAGGGCGAGGGCTATGGCACGTCGCTCGTCAATGAGCCGGAACGCGTCGAATCGAAACAACTGCCGAATCCGCTGCTGGCCGTGGCGCCGCTCGTGCTGGTAGGTGTGGCGAACTTCGCGCTCACCAAGCTGATCCCCGACTGGTACGGCGCGTCATATACGATTGCGCCGGAAGTGCTGCCCGGCATTCATGCGCCAGTCACGACATCGATCAAGGCCGTCGTCGGGATCTGGGCTGTGGAAGGCGCGTTGCTGCTGGGCATCGTGATGGTCATGCTGACCGCGTTTCCCCGCATGCGCGAGCGCTTCGCCTCCGGCACCAAGGCAGCCGTCGCGGGCGCGCTGCTGGCCTCGCTCAACACGGCGTCCGAATATGGCTTTGGCGGTGTGATCGCGGCGTTGCCCGGCTTTCTGGTCGTAAGCGATTTGCTCAAGAGCATTCCGAACCCGCTCGTCAATGCCGCCGTGTCGGTCAGCTCGCTCGCGGGGATTACCGGTTCGGCATCGGGCGGTATGAGCATCGCGCTCGCCGCCATGTCGGATACCTTCATCAGCGCGGCGAACGCGGCGCATATTCCGATGGAAGTACTGCACCGGGTGGTGGCGATGGCGAGCGGCGGGATGGATACGTTGCCGCACAACGGCGCGGTGATCACGCTGCTGGCCGTCACGGGGTTGACGCACCGCGAGTCGTACCGCGAGATTTTCGCGGTGACGATCATCAAGACCCTGGCCGTGTTCTTTGTGATCGCGGTGTACTACACCACGGGGCTGGTTTGAGTAGTCTCAAGCGATCCTCATTCGCCAATCTTCATACGTCATAGATCGCCTCCAGATAAGCCGCCTCCATCTTCAACCTCGACATATGCCACGCCCAGCGCTCCGCACCCTCACGGATGTCGAGCAAGGCTGCGGCGTGGCAAGCACGACCGTTCATACAAGGTTCCGGCACATCGCCTTCCTCCAGCAGACGAAAGGTCTTGCCGTACGCTGGTGGAAAACGGCGCTCAATCGTGAGTTTCTGCCGCGAGGTCATCACGAGAATAAAAGTCGCCGCATCGATCATCCACGGGGTGACGGCGTGAGCACGGTGATGTCGAATATCGAGGCCCTCGGAGTCCATCAAATCCACGGCCTCGCCGTTCGGCGACGCTCCCTCCACGACAAACAACCCTCCGGACAGCACCCGCGTACCCGGTAGCGCGCGGGTAAGCAGCCCCTGCGCCATCGGGCCACAGCAGACATTGGCTGTGCAGATCACAAGAATGGTATTCATCAGGCCAGTCAAACTCCAGAAGGACGATTAGCTTGCTGAAGATGTCGATGCGGCTGCTGCGTCCTGCGTTCAGGTACTGCTTCCGGTTCCACCCGTCGGCGTCGTACCGCCGCTAGCGCCTTTACCCACCGCTGCACCTGCCGCCGTCACCGACGCCACCAGGGTGGCGGACGGAGATCCGTCGCTATTGATTGCGCCTGCAGCCTGCAAAGCATCGAGCTCCGAGTCGATACCCGGCTGACCCGGTGTGAACGACGCCGTCAAAAACGATGTAGTCGAGAGCGAAATGCCATACGTTTGCTCAAGTATCTGCACAACCGCAGTTTCCGCGCTTGCGATCAAAGCGCTGTTGGTCAACGCACCCTGAAACGACGAATTGCTCGCACGCCACGATCGTACTGGTTAGGAAAGCTACAGACCCGAATTGCAACGTGCGCCGCATTGAAGCGTTAAGAAGTTTCATTCATTCTCTCCAGGAAAAGGTAATGCACAATTGACAGAACCAGGTTCTTGGTCTGCTGTTTCGTGTGGGGGATCATCAGCCATGCCGGGAGCGCACCGTAAGCGCACTGTCTTTGACACGCTCGCAGCCGGGCTTGGCCCGCCGGGTTCGTGTGCCTCTTCGGCGGGTTGCGCGTAACGCAGATAGGCGTCACGCATGCGGTAAAGCTGTGTCGAGAAGTACTCGCCGCTAAAGCGGCCTTGATTCAGCAGATACTGTTGCGCGCCATAAGCGAACGTGACGTTCTCAGCCGCATTGCCTGGCAGATAATTGGTGGAACCTGCACGCGTGCGGAAGTCGAGCCCAAAGCTCTCGTCGCCATACAACTGCGTGATGCCAGGTTTCATGCCTTGACGCGGAGTCAGCGGGAAACTCACGGTGGCGCCGACAAAGCTGCCAAGGCCGCTATGCTCTGCGTGGACACTGAACGAGGGCAAAGCCTTTGCAAAACATGGCTTTACCTTGCGAGCTCAACATGGCATCGAGTGCACATAAAGCTCAGGGATAGGCTGTTATGGCCGTGTTGTTACGCCGGCCACGTTACGGTGTTACGGCCGGGCGGCGCGAACACGTACGCGCGGCGCCAGCCGTTGGAAGGCCGCTGGATCGCGCAGAAATATCTCGGGAGAATCAGCCGCAGCCGCGCTGCCGCTTGCACAGAAGCTCAACGGCGCGCTGCAATTCACCTGAGCGGCGCCACGCGATGTACTTCGCGTAGCAGGTCTGTTGCGGCGGAAAGTTCGCCGGCAACCGATGCCACTTTTCTCCGGTTTGTTGAATCCAGAGAATGGCATTCAAAATATCGCGCGCAGCGCGGCGCGGTCTCCCACGTGGCGACGGGGATTCACGAAATAGATGCTCGACGTGCATCCAGTCGTCATCGGACAAAGGAATTTCAATCACGGGATTCTACGAATGGATAGGGATCACGCAGACTGACCTTTCCTATAGATATCGCAGCCAGATTTCTAAAGCCAGTAAAAATCGAATATCGACCCGCGTGCTGGGGTCAAGAAGCTTTCTTTGCTTACGAGATCTCGCCACGCTCGAAGGCGAGCCAGATAGTGAAACGTTTTCGTGCTGGCTTCCTCGCGCAGGTGCATTGGGACAGACTTCGATCTCGCCTGATTTAATCCTTCGCACTACATATTTTTTTCAATGGCATGAACTCACGCGCGCCGTGTATCTTTGACTTTAGCAAGCGAACCGTCGTGTCGCCCTCTCTGCGCGAAAGCGGTATTCGACTTCGAATCGCGGCTCGTCGGAAAGCCCACTGCCAGACGAACCGTCGTGATGGTGCGCAGGTAATCCGGCGAACCGGTTCGATTCGTTAACTCACAGCCTTCAAATGGGGGATGGGTATTTTTTACCGCCAAATGTCACAAAGAAGTAAATTATACGAATCTTTTAGAGAATGGACCAGGAGGAGTTGCATTGCAGCGACGCAACGCGCAATGCCAAGACGCGCCGGCCCACGGTAACCGCCCGCGGGCCAGGCTGAGGAGACTCATTTACATAACGAAAACGCTTCACGGGCGGCAATGTCGCCATTGCCGTAGATTCCCACCACCGTGCAGTCCGCCGCCACGCATTCATACGTGCTGTCCTGGAACGTCAGGACGTAGTGCCGATAGCCTTCTTGCGCAGCCGCCGGTCCCCACGAATCGGCCACCAGAGACGAGTTCACGATTTCATGCGCGCAATAGCCGCGTAGGCCCTGCGCGGACAACGGATGAGCGTACAGCCCTTCGTCGTTGGGTGGTCCGAACTGATGAAACGCCGCCGCCGAAAACTCCACCGCGCAGAACGGATCGTCATCTTCATCGAACGGACCGAAGCGCTCGAAATCCGTCGCGGCAATCCGATAGGCAATCACCACACGTCGTTCATTTGCGACGACAAACGGTTCCGGGGTATCGGCGGCGGGGCTAGGCACGTCGTCCAGCAAAACGACCTGGTCCTGCTGGAAAGAATCGAGGGGGCTGGTCATCGGCTTAGCTTTACTCCTGTACGCAGTCGCTCGTGAATGGGTCGCACTATGCCACGGGCGGCCCGGCGACGGCTACCGTCACATCCGCCTCGCGTCTGCTGCAAGCCGGCCGCATGGGCATTTCACGCCAGTTTCAACCAATCCGCAACCCGCCACGGCGGCTGCACAGCCTTGCCTCCCCTTCTCTCGAAATTGATTGACTTCCCAAAATTACCCCGTACAATGAGTTTTTGTTGCACTGCAACAAACCACTTTCAGCCCTTGCGGCGCGCGGATTTTGTTCACTTAGAGCCGTCTCGCACTCGCCGCCTTACCCTTTGGAGCAGTGATGAGCACGCTTACCCCCCAACAATTGATCGCCGCACAGCAAGCCAGCCTGCAATCGTTTTTCGGCTTCACGAACCTGGCGTTCGCAAGCTTCGAGAAGCTGGTCGCACTGAATCTGCAAGTCGGCAAGGCATCGCTCGCCGAAACGCAGGAAATCGCAGCCAAGGCTCTCTCGGTGAAAGATCCGAGCGAACTGGTCGCGCTGTCGGCCAGCCTGTCGCAACCGGCATCGGAAAAGGCAGCTGCATACGGCCGCCATGTGCATGAAATCCTGTCGGGCGCCCAAGCCGAATTCTCGAGCGCCGCTACCGCACAGTTTCAGAAAGCCCAGAAAGACGCACAAGGCTTTATCGAAAGCCTGGCAAAGAATGCACCGGCCGGCAGCGAAGGCGCGGTAGCAGCATGGAACTCGGCATTTTCGGCTGCCAACGCTACGTACGAATCGGCTAGCAAGGCTGCCAAGCAATTCGTGGCAACCGTTTCGGCCGGCGCATAAAGCAAAGCGTCAGACGCAAACGAAATGTTTCGGTCGCTGCCCACGGGCGGCGAACCGTTGCAAAAAGCGAACTTCGGTTCGCTTTTTTTATTGTGCGAGCGTGCTGGAGCGGTTGGCGTGAGATTGACGATGAAGTCGCGGCAGCCCGCTCATGCCGGCGCAAAGATCACGGCCTGCCGGTCCTCGATATAGCGGTGCGTCCGCGTGAAGCGATAGACCTGGCCATCAGCGGTGATCCGGTTCAATCCCGGTTCGGTCAAAGCAAGCATCTCATCCGCGAGGTGGGCCGCGACCGCGTCGCTGCTCGATAGCGCATCCAGCGAGTTGGCCGGGTCGCCGATGTACACCGAGCGATGACCCTCGCCATAGCGCATCACGACCACGGATTGACCGGCATCGAGCGCCAGTTCGAGGTAGTTGGCAAGCTCCCGCAACGACGCGGGTGTGCTCGTTCGCATCGTGTAGGCTGAACCGGTTGCTGTTGTCATCGCACCGTTCCCCCGTCAAATGTGCGAGTCAGGAAACGGCAGACCCGTTTCTTCTGTCGACCCGGCACACTTCTACTATAAGCAATCGGAGCGCAACGGCAGCGCTCTTTTTGAAGCGGGCGACAAACTAAACTGTGCGCGACTCAGAAGCGCAGGCCGTTCAGGAATTGAAACCACAGCCCGCCGAGCGTACTCCCGCTCGTAGCCGTGGCACTGTCACTCCGTGCCGAGGCGTGGTCCGCAGCCTGGGCCGACTTGTCGTTATTAGTCACCGGTCCGGGGGACACGTTTTTTTGCTGACGTGACGCATGCAGCGCCAGCACGCTGTCTGCAATCTGGCCAGCGCGGCTGGCCTCGCACTGCTGCCCGAGCAGCACGCCGAACACCACATCGCGGTTGTAGCCTTCGTCCGCAAAACGCATCGCGAGCGCCAACAACTTCGCGTACGCCGCCTGTTCGGCTGCGCGAGCCGCTTCTTCCCGCTCGGCGCGTTCCCGCTCCATGCGCTGAACGCGGGCTTCCCATGAACGCATCTTCTGGGCGAAGACGTCGTCGTAGATTTTGCGTTGCGCTGGATCGGACAGAATGTTGTACGCGTCCTTGATATCCAGAAACGCCGCGCGTGCCGTCTCTTCGGAACCGGCGTTGCGATCCGGATGCCAGCGCATGGCCGCCTTCCGGTAGGCGCGCTTGATCTCGTCTTCAGTCGCGCTCGGCTGAACGCCGAGCTTCTCGTATAGTGTTGCCATTGCTCGCCCAACCCTCCGTCACATCGCGACCCATCGTAGCATGCGCAAAATGCCTTCCGCGTGACATTGCACGGGCCCGTTTTTGGCGAGTTACTTTCGACCTCGCCGGCAAGTCCGGCTATTTCATCATCAATGATCTGAGCGGAGAAACAGCATGACGCAAGGCCCCACCTTCTGGATGATCCCGGACGCGCCGACACCCGTGGCCCCGTTTTCACACGCAGCCGAATCTGATGGATGGGTATTCGTGACGGGACAGATGCCCACTTCGCCCACCGACGACGCAGCCCCGCTACCCGAGGGGGTCGTCGCGCAGACACAGCGCGTGATGGACAATCTGAAGATTGTGCTGAAAGGCCTTGGACTGGGACTCGAACACGTGCTGAACGCACGCATTTTCCTGACGGAATTCAAGCGTGACTACGCGGCGATGAACGACGCGTACCGGGCGTACTTTCCGCCCGGCGCCCTGCCCGCACGAACCTGTATCGGCGTCACAGGCCTGGCGCGCGATGCACTCGTGGAAATCGACTTCATCGCGCGACGGCCTGGTTAAAGACGGCCGCGGCGCGATAGATCGAACGAAAGCACGAAGGCGTGCCTTAAAACCGGTACGTCACGCCGACCTTCACGATCGGATAGAAACGATAACGGTCTACAGTGTTCTGCAGCGATTGCTTCTCGGCGTCGACGTTCGCCTGACCCGCTTCGGCCACGATATCGGCGGGCACATCGAAGTCCAGATGCGGCTTGCCATAGGCAACGCCCGCGTCGAAGAACATCGAAAAGCCTTTGGTGGCGAGCGGCGAATGGCCGAAGCCGATGCCAAGGTACGGACGCACGGCCGGGTAGGTGGCCTTCGCGTGAATGCTTTGACCCAGCGTCGAATAGGCGACGCCATTGATGGTGTAGGTACCGGACGGGCTGGTTGCGGTCGCATTCACATGATCGTCGCCAATCAGCAAGCCGGCGGTAAGGCGAAACGGCACGACGCTGGGCATCGGGAAGAAGTCGCCATAAAGGCCGGCATGGATGAGCGTCGCCGTTCCGTCGTAGTGCAGGTCGCCTGAGTTGAAGCTATGCGAGAAACTGACACCGTTGACTTCAGCCCGCACGTTGGCGAGTGAGCCGAGCGGGTGACCGTAGCCAATACCGGCGCCTTCGGTGCCGATCTGCCCGTACACTTCATCCGCCATCGCGAGCGGTCCATAGACGGCGGTAAGGCCTGCAAACAGAGCGACAACCAAGCGTTTCATCGTACAAGTTCCTGTGGCGTTTTATTAGACGTGGCGAGAGGACCGAGGCGGGTAGATCTACCCAGGGGACAAGGCCACATGCGTGACGCATAGGGCCCGCAAACTCGTTTACGACGCGCGCACAGGAATCTTGAGGTTCAGGTTCGAAGAAGCTTGATGGGTGACACGGGAAGGCGCCGCCTGGCGCTCCCTTCAGCGCAGCGACGCCTCGTCGAGGCCGAAGTGGCTGCGCAGACCTTCATGCAACGCCAGGGCGAGACTGGCCATCTGCTCGCTCCACGGGTCTTGCTTGCGACACAGATCCTGGAGCTCACGACATTGCGTCGCGAACTGCGGTTCGCCCACGATCAGGAAACCGCCCGCGGCACTATGCGCCCAGTCGCGCAGCGCCAGGCGGTTATGGCTCTCGACGATGGCCAACAGCTTGGGCAAATCGGTCTCGAGATGTTCCTTAAGCATGGTGACATAACGCGCTTTGGTCTGCGCGTCGAACTCGGGCGTGGGCTTGAGCGGCACCTGCGGCGCGGCGTCCGAGGCAATCGCCGGTTCGCGGGCTACCGCCGGCTCTACCGCCTCATCTGCGTTCATACCCAACACGTCGAGCGCCGCTTCCAGCTCTCCAAGCGACGTGGGCTTGGGAATGTAACCGGTGAAGCCGCGCTCATCCCATTCGTCAGTTTGCTGCGTGTCGGTAACCGCGCTGAACGCGAACACCGGCAACCCGGGATGATCCCGTCGCAGCGCCACCAGCAGTTCATAACCGTCCATGACCGGCATGTGAATATCGGTCAATACGACGTCAACTTCCGTATGCTCGAGTATCGCGAGCGCCTGGCGGCCATCGCCGGCAAGAATCGGCTCGCATCCCAGCGTCTGCAACTGTTCGACAATCAAGGACTGGTTCAGCGGATTATCCTCGGCGACCAGCACCACCAGACCCAGCAATGTCGGCTCGGGAGCTGTTGAAGGTGCAACGGTCTTCATTGTTTCCCGAGTGGATGCCGGAGCAACGAGTAGAGCGTCGACGCGCCCTGCGCCGTCTTGCGCGCCTGTTGCGGCAAGATCCGCCGCCGCGACAATCGCTGTATGACTGAACTCGCTCACTTCGAGTACTCCCTCGCAGCGCCAAGTTGGACGATCAGGTCCGCCGCGTGTGATCCACACAGCGTTCACTGGCCGCACCGCGCGCAACGTTGCGATTACGTCGAGTTCATACTCGCCGGTCACCACCAGCACCTCGGGCCGGTTAGTCTGTAACCACTCCTGCGCGGAGCGCGCCGAAGTAACACTGCAGCAGAACCATCCGTAAAGCCCGAGCCACTCGCCGATGAGCTGACCCGACACCGTCTCCTGACACAACACCAGCACGCTGCCGCGACTCGCAGGCACGGGCTGCGCGACACGCTCTTCGTCGGATGGAACCGCCATGGGAATCGAGATGCTGAAAGCGCTCCCCACCCCCTTCACGCTTTCGACGGAGATATGTCCGCCCATCAATTCACACAGGCTCGCGCAGATCGACAAGCCGAGTCCCGTCCCACCATAGCGGCTGGACGTCGTCGCTTCGCCCTGCACAAACGGGTGAAAAATACGCGACACCATCGGCGGGTCCATGCCGATCCCCGAGTCGCAAACCCGGCAACTGAGAATACGGCGGCCCTGCGTATCGATCAGCACCTCGGCGCCGAGCATGATCTTGCCGGCAGAGGTGAATTTGAAAGCGTTGCTCAACAGGTTGTTGACGATCTGCGCAATGCGGGTCCGGTCTCCGCGCAAAGTCTGGGTGAGCGTCGGAGAAAGGTGGGAGTAGAAACGAATCGGCCGCCCCGGCGCCATCGGCGCATACGACAGCGCAAGATTTTCGAAGTCGTCGATGGGCCGGAAAGACTCCGTGACCAGCTTCATTTCGCCCGCGTCGATCTTTGAAAAGTCGAGGATATCGTTGACGATGCGGCGCAGCGCATCGGCCGCGACGCCGAGCGTACGCACGCGCTGCTCGTGCGCCTCCAGACCCGGCGTGCGCACGAACAACTCCAGATTGCCAAGCAATGCGTTCAACGGTGTGCGAATCTCATGGCTCATCGACGCAAAGAAATTGGACCGCTCGCGCATCGCCGTTTCGGTGGCGCGCTGCGCGGTGCGCAGTTGCGCCTCGAGCGCATGCTGCGAAGTGATATCGAGGATGGCGCAGAACAGCACGTCTTCACCCGCATAGCGGGCCGGCGCGCAGGTGAACTGCAGAACCTGTGCGCCCGCGCCGTCAATTTCGTCGGGTTGAAGCGGCGCGGCAAACACGACCGTCCGCGCCTCGTCGACAGCGGGCAACGCGGCCCGGAAGGCCGCGACGATATGCGTGGGCAGCGTATCCGCAGATGGCTCACGCTGGAGCCATTGTGCAGCGAGCGCATTGCCGCTGAGAATCGAATAGTCGCGTTGCCGGACGATGCACAGGCCAATCGGCGTGGCGCTCACGAGAACATGGTTGATGGCCTCGTTCTCCAGCGCGCGCGTGGCTTCATCGTAAGCAGTGCGCAGCAGGCGCAGTCCCCAGAAACGCGCGGTCAATGCGATGCCGACCAGCAAAAGCAGCGCGCCGCACGCGATCGCCGCGAATTGCCAGCCGAGGATCGCCGCCAACCCGCTCCAGGGAAGATAGGCGATCACCAGACCGAAGCCGGACAGCAGCGGCTCGCGCAGAATCGCGCCGTGGAGCGTGTATCGATACGTATCGTTCGCCATCTGCGCGGCGTTCGTCTGCAACATGTGCCCGGTTTCCACAGAGACCGGACGTGAGGAAACGACGATGCGCTGATCGTCGGTCAGCAGCATCAGGGTGCCCCTCGGGAAGCGACGCGAGAGATGCTCCACGAGCGCATCGACGGGAATGCTCATGGTCACGAGCATCGTGGGTGTATCGCCCTCGTAGTAGGCGCTGAGTGCGGTCATGACCGGCACGCCCAACTCTGTGTCCACATATGGACCCACCCACACGCGCTGGTCTCTGGCAGGCACGCGCCGGCCGGTCTGCTCCTGCAGCTGTTGCAGGAGCCTGGCGCGGATTAGCGGAACGTCGGACGGCTGCAGCGGCCGCGCGCGACCGCCTTCCCGACCCTCTACCGACGGCGTGATCACCGCATAGTCGTCAGTCAGCCCGATCAGCATCGCGCGATGATTCAGCTCGAAGGCCCGCTGCGTGGAAAGTGTGGACTGACCCGCTTCATATAGACGCCAGAGCTTGTCGCTGAGCGACGCGCTCCATGCGTCACGCACGGCCTGCGACACGAGCAGATCGAAGTGCGATCCATCCGTGCCTGCATCGCCGCGCGCCATGCCGGTTTGCCGGATCGAAGCCTCGACGCCAGCGGGGAGGCTGCGCACATCGCCGGTCTGTTGGTAGTACTGGATAGTCAGTTCGGTGCGCCGCAGGAATGAAACCTCGCCATGCAACAGCAGCGAGATTTCGGCGACGTATTGGGTGATGAGACCGCGGCGATAGTCGAGCTGCTTGCCGGCGGCCAGCACGGCAGCCAGCGCCGCGGAGACCGCCACGATGACCATCAGCGTAAGTACCGCCGCGAGGTAGTGGTAGCGCTGACGCTGTGCGTTCTTTGCCAGCGAAGCAAAAGCTTCGGCGAGCGACGCATGGGTACGGTCGAGGGTCTTCAGCATCGGGTCACGTCGTTCGCGTCATTCGCACAGACGGGCTACCGGCGATAATGTTTGCAAGCAGCCGTGTCTGAGGCCATACCGCACTATCCGGCGCAGTGTAGCGCGTTCGACGCATCCGGCAAACGTCGTGTAGTCGGCATAGCGAAACAAACCGCCGGGCACCGTGGCGCCGGATGCCGTTTAGTCTGATAGATCGGCGTTACTCCCACCTCGACAAAGGGTTCGGCGCGGATCAGCATAAGTCCGTCAGCGCCCTGGTTGTGCGGGGTGGTTGACCCATGTAAAACGGCGTTTTAGCGGCCCGTCCCTCTTCGGACGGGCTATTTTTTGTTGCCGGGCAGATGCCGGTGGCTGTACTTTCGGCGCACGTCGTGCACGCCACACTGCGTTAGAAAGCGTCGTCGGCGTCCAGCAATTCGAGCTGCCGGGGGAGTTTCGATGCCGGCCGCTCGAGCGCGAGCAAAGCCGCTTTGCGTTCAAGTCCGCCAGCATATCCGGTGAGCTCGCCCGCATTCGATATCACGCGATGGCACGGCACGATGATCGACACCGGATTGCGTCCATTCGCGGCTCCCACTGCGCGCGCACTGCCGATCGGGAGACCGAGCCGCTGCGCGAGCCGCCCATAACTCTCGATCTCGCCAAACGGAATCTTGACGAGTTCGCTCCAGACACTTCGTTGGAATGGCGAACCGGCCATCTGCAGGCGCACGGTGAACTGTTGCCGCTCGCCAGCAAAGTATTCGGCGAGTTGCTCCGCGCTTTCCGCTAACACGCGCGGCGGCTTGCCCATAGATACACCCGTGAATGTATCGGCGTCGCGACCCGTCGCCGTGCCGCTTGCGGTGTCGACGGCGTCCGGCGGGAAGTACTTCTGGCCGACGAAGTACACGCCCGTGAGCGCATCGTCCTCGGCGCGTAGCCACATCGCGCCGAGCGGGCTCTGAATCGTCAAGTAGTGTTTCATGCGGCGTTCACGTAGAAACGGCAATTTGCGAATCCCGACCAACGCACGGGACGCAACGGGCGGCAATAAATACCTGCCGAGGCCACCACCAGAGAGAAGCCGCCGTCAAAGCATGGGGCGGCGCCCGAGGGCGTCGGCTTACAGCAGATTTCACGGTCCCGATTCATAGCATCAATGTAGCGCATTGCCTCGTGTGCTGGTCAACGGCTGCGCGGGGTGGATCGTTTACAGCACAGGTGCCTGCCCGCGGGCGGCGGAGCCGCGCGCCGCCCATTCGCCCGATACCAAGCCCTAACCCGGCTACGCGTCAGGGCCATGACAATCGGGTGGAACGGTTGCACCGCAGCGGGGCACGAAAAATGCATCCGGCGACACAATGAGTCGCGTTAAACTGGCTGACACGACATCCTCGCATCGCGCATAGCAAAGCGCAGCGCGGGTTTCGGCAGTTTGTGGGATGCTATGGGTTTGGCGGTGTGCGGCACATGGTGCACCAGGCTGCCCGTACAATGGCTTGATAAACAACGGAACGAGGACAACTTCGATGCGCACTACCGGGTCTTCCGGGTCAATGGCCCTGCTCACCGAATTCGACGACGCGACGGCGCGCGAACTTCGCTCACTGCGCCTCGAGTCGACAGAAGACGGCAAGGGTATTCTTCTGATCGAAGTGGACGAGCGCAAGCCGGGCATCCACCGCGAAGTGCGTTATGAAATCACGCCGGCGGAACTGATTGCGGCCATTCGCGCGCACGGCGCCGAATTGCCGGGCGAACAACACAATCACCGGACGTAAAACGGAGGTGGCAGCGGTACGGGTGCACGCGAACGCCGTTCACCCACCGCCCAGCCCGCTTGAGAAATTCAGCGTTGAATGACCAGCAACAAACGGCAGTCCGGAGCCTCGGCCCAATCGCGCTCCGCGCCTGCCGTGCCTGACCCGGCAAAGCTTCTCCCGCTTCATCCGCGCCCCACATTACCGGACGCTTGCACGTCTCGGAAATGCGTCCATAATCCTTAAGTTACTTCTTCGCTTCCCGCCGGAAACGGTCGCGGAAGTAAGCCGATGCTACATGACCTCGTGGAGCAGTACGGGCCTGCTCTCGTCTTCGCTAATGTGCTCGCCGCATCGCTAGGGTTGCCCGTGCCCGCGATGCCCTGTCTCGTCCTGTTCGGCGCGATGGCGGCCATGCATCCGGCCACCGTCGGCACGCAGCTCGCGTCGGTGCTGATCCTCGCCATTTTCGCCACGCTGATCGGCGACAGCGCGTGGTACCTCGCCGGCCGCATTTACGGCGGCAACACATTGAAGACGCTGTGCAAGCTGTCTCTCTCGCGCGACACCTGTGTCAAGAAGACCGAGCGCTTCTTCGGCCGCTGGGGCGTGCGCGTGCTGGCCGTGGCGAAGTTCGTGCCGGGCCTGTCGATCGTCTCCATCCCGATGGCCGGTGCGATGGGCACCACGTATCGCACCTTTCTGACTTACGACAGCATCGGCGCCGCGCTCTGGTCTGGAACGGGTCTCATCATTGGCGCCCTGTTCGCGCAGCAAATCGACATGCTGATGGCGGGCGCCGGACGCCTGGGCAAGATGGCGGGCGTGGTAATCGTCGCATTGCTGCTGCTTTACGCCACCTACCGGTGGATCCGGCGGCGCCAGCTCATCCGCAAACTGGCTACCGCGCGCATGGAGATAGATGAGCTGGGCAACCTGATCGCATCCGGCCAACCGCCGGTGCTGTTCGACATCCGTTCGCGCGAGAAGCGCAAGCTGGATCCGTTTGTGATCCCGGGCACCCAGTTTGCCGACGAGCGCCAGCTCAACGAGATCATCGCGAAGTATCCGCCGAACCAGAAACTCGTCATCTACTGTTCCTGCCCGAATGAGATTTCGGCGGCGTGGATGGCCAAACAACTCAACGAAGCAGGCTTCGCCGACGTCCTGCCGCTGCGCGGCGGTCTCGACGCGTGGCGCGACGCGGGACGGCAACTCGAGCCACTGGAAGAGGAGCCGATGGAAGAAGTGCATCCCGGCGTAGCGCCGGCGGTGTAGCACGTCCGGTTCTCCAGCAGTTCGTCTGTCGCCTGCGCTGCCTCGCAGTACCCCATGCTGGATCAAACGACAGAAGGAGTGGTTTGATGGTTGAGATTCAAGAAGCCGAAGGACAACAAGCTGTGGTCGCCGACGCGCCGTTCTCTTCGTTGGCGACACGCGAACATCAGATGTTCCCCGAACTGACGTGGGAAGAAATCAAGCGGCTGAGCAAATTCGGCGAGGTGCAGCACTGGGAACCCGGTCAACTGCTGTTCGAAACCGGTCGTGTCGGACCGGGCATGTTTGTCACGCTCACGGGGCGCGTCAAGCTGTTCCAACGCGATGGCCTCGGCCGTGAGCGCCTGGTCTCCGAACGTGGTCCGAAGCAATTCCTCGCCGAAGTGGGTCAGTTGTCGGGACGCGTCTGCCTCGTCAGCGGCGTGGCATTGGAACCCGTCGATGCCTTGCTGATTCCACCTATCAAACTACGCGCGTTGATCGTCGCGGAAGCAGAGCTTGGCGAGCGCATCATGCGTGCGCTGATCCTGCGGCGTGTCTCGCTGATCGAAAAGGGCGCTGGCGGCCCGATCCTGATCGGCAAGAGCAACGACTCGCGGCTCGTCTCGCTGCAGGGCTTCTTGTCGCGCAACGGTCATCCGCATTCGGTACTCGACGAACGTGATGAGGAGGCGCTCGGCCTGATCGAGCAGTTCGGTGCAAAGCCTGAAGACCTGCCACTGGTGATCTGCCCGGACGGTACCGTGCTGCGTCATCCGAGCGATCCTCACCTTGCAACCTGCCTCGGCATGCTGCCCGAACTCGACGCTTCGCTGATCTACGACGTTGCCATCGTCGGCGCAGGGCCGGCAGGACTCGCCACGGCCGTTTATGCGGCTTCGGAAGGCCTCTCGGTGATCGTGCTCGACAGCCGCGCGCCGGGCGGTCAGGCGGGCGCCAGTTCGCGCATCGAAAACTATCTCGGCTTTCCGACCGGCATCAGCGGTCAGGCGCTGGCCGGACGCGCGTTTGTGCAGGCGCAGAAGTTTGGCGCGCACGTCGCCATTCCGGTCAGGGTCAAAGCCCTGCATTGCGAGGAGTCGCCGCACCGGCTCGAGCTCAAGTGCGGTGGCAGCGTGAAGGCGCGCACCATCGTGATTGCCAGCGGCGCGGTGTATCGTCGGCCGGCTATTGAAGGTCTCGAGCGTTTTGACGGCAAGGGCGTCTACTACTGGGCGTCGCCGGTTGAAGCCAAGCTGTGCAAGCGCGAAGAAATCGTGCTGGTGGGCGGCGGCAATTCGGCTGGGCAGGCCATCGTCTATCTCGCCACGCATGCGGCGAAAGTGCACGTGTTGATTCGGCGCAGTGGTTTCGAAGCGACCATGTCGCGCTATCTGATCGACCGGATCCGCTCGCTGCCGAATGTGTTTGTGCATCCTCACACGGAGATCGGTCAGCTCGAAGCTGATGAGGCCGGCCTCGCATCGGTGGTGCTGAAGGAGCCGTTACCAGACGGCACGGATCGGTTCGACACACGTCATCTGTTCCTCTTCACCGGCGCGGATCCCAACACCGAATGGCTGCAAACCTGCGGCGTGCAGCTCGATCCCAAGGGCTTCGTGCTGACCGGTGAAAGAGGCCTGAACTCCACCTGCGATCTCGGCACCACGGTTGACGGCGTATTCGCGATCGGCGATGCACGCGCCGGCTCGACCAAACGCGTGGCAGCAGCAGTCGGTGAAGGGGCGGCTGTAGTGTCGCAGATCCATCAGATGCTGGCGGTGAGCGCAGAGGAGGCGGTGGCACTGGGAGCATGACGCACGACGCTTTCGCGCTAAAGTAGCGGCTGTCCGGCCGGGCGACGCATCTTCGGTCAGCCTCACGCCGCTACTACGCCAGCGCGCCACTGCGCGGGCTCCATCCATTCAGCGATCGACCGCGTGAAGACTCTCCCGTTATCCGCCGCCCGCACCCTCCATCTGGCCGCGCAAGGTCTCTTGACCCCGCCGCGCCGCAAAGCCACCAAAGCCGACGTCATCGACGCGATTCGCCGCATGGCGCAGTTGCAGATCGACACGATTCACGTCGTCGCGCGCAGCCCTTATCTCGTCCTGTTCAGCCGCCTCGGTGCGTACACGCCGCAGTGGCTCGACGAGCATCTGGCCGAAGGCAAGCTGTTCGAATACTGGTCGCACGAGGCCTGCCTGTTGCCGATCGAAGACTACGGTCTGCTACGTCACCGCATGCTCGACCCGAGCGGGATGGGCTGGAAATACGCAGGCGAGTGGCACAAGCAGTACCGCAAGGAGATCGACCAGCTGCTCAAGCAGATCCGCGCGAATGGGCCGGTGCGTTCGGCAGATTTCGTCCGCGAGGCCGGCAAGAGTAACGGATGGTGGGACTGGAAGCCGGAGAAGCGCCACCTCGAAGTGCTGTTTGCCATCGGCGAATTGATGGTGGCTGAGCGGCGCAATTTTCATCGCGTCTATGACCTGACCGAGCGGGTGCTGCCGGGCTGGAACGACAAACGCGATCTGCAACCGGCGGCGGCGGTCGAGCCGGAACTGTTGCGACGCAGTTGCCGGGCGTTAGGCGTGGCGCGCGCCGATTGGGTGGCTGACTACTACCGGCTGCCGCGCCGACCGTATGTCGAAGCCTTGCACGCGCTGGCCGATCAAGGAGAGCTGGTTCCGGTTCGCGTCGAAGGATGGAAGCAGGATACGTACGTGCATCAGGAGTTCGCGCCGCTGATCGACGATGCGGCGAGCGGCAAACTGACCTCGACGGTCACGACCTTGCTCTCGCCGTTCGATCCGGTGGTGTGGGATCGCAAGCGCGCCGCGGCGCTATTCGACTTCGACTATGTGATCGAGTGCTATACGCCCGCGGCCAAACGCAAATACGGCTACTTCGTGCTGCCGATTCTGAACCGCGGCAAGCTGATTGGCCGGGCCGATGCGAAGGCGCATCGCACGAGCGGCATCTTCGAGTTGAAGGCGCTTCATCTGGAACCGGGAGTACGCGTCAGCGGCCGTCTCGCCGCCGATCTGCGGCGCGCCATCCAGCGTTGCGCCGACTGGCATGGCACGCCGGAAGTGCAGATCACGTCGGCGCCACCCGAGCTGCTCGAAGCGTTAGCAGCGCAGGAAAGTGTGGAAGCCTGAATCGACTGATCAATTTCAGTGATCGAGCTTGACCCGTAATTCGCGCGCCGTTTCCAGCAGGCCTTCATAGCCGGAACGGGCGTGCTCGGGCAAATCCGGGTCGCCCACCAGGGTGCCGAGCGTCTCGATCAGGCTGTACAGCAGACCTCTGGCTGCGCCCGATGCAATGCCGCCCGAACTCACCAACTGGTCGACGTGGCTGACAGCTGCGTCAAGGTGTTCGAGATCAGGCCGTTCGCCCGCTTCCTGCTTTTGCGAAACATCACGCGTCATGATGGAGCGTCTCTCAGTTGTGGCGGTGGTGAATGAATCTCTAATGTTGTTATATACCGATCAGGATCAATCGTCCATCCGCCGCACGCCACTCCCGAACGTTCTCACCTTTACGCGTCGATGCATTGGCTTGAGTGCAATCGATTCCCGAAAAGACTCACCTCAACGAGATGAGGGTGCACGGTGCGGCTACTCAAGCCTCACCGTGGATCGCACAGGAATCGGCGGGGAAGCGACGGATCAGGTAGCGGCGCGCCGCGAGAAGAAGCGCCGCGTCAGATCGAACGCTACGAGGTTGCCTGCCACCACGAGTACCAGACCAACGACGGCCAAAACAGTCCAGCGATAGCCCTCGAATACGGTAGAGACCGCTAACGCCACGATCGGAAACAGCACGGTGCAATAGGCGGCACGCTCCGGGCCCATGCGTCCCACCAGCATCAGATAGGCCGTAAATCCGACCACCGAGCCGAACACGGCCAGATACGCAAGCGCACCGAGATACCGCACATCCGGTTCGACGCTGAACGGCAAGCCTGCCAAAGCGCTGCCCACGGTCAGGATGCTGGCGCCGATCAGCATGGCCCAGCTATTGGTGACGAGCGGATGCAGACCCATCGACTGCATCCGGCTCGACAGCAGGCTGCCAGTGGAAAAGCACAACGTGCCGAGCAATGCGACACCCATCCCGAGCCACGCGGTCTGGTCGCCGAGGTGTCCAGCCATCTGCGGCACGAACAGGCACAGGATGCCCACCAGGCCCAGCAATGCGCCCAGGATGACCGTGGGTTGCAGCGGCCGTCCCATGAACAGCCGGCCGTTGATCGAATTCAGCAGCGGCGCGATCGAGAAGATCACCGCAACCAGACCGCTCGGCACGACCTGCTCGGCGTAGTAGAAGCACAGAAAGTTGCAGCAGAACAGCGCCAGGCCCTGCGCCGCCAGATATCGCCAAGCGGCACGCGGCGGCCAGATCGCCCGGCGCATGATGCGCAGCACTGCGAACAGGATCAGCGCGGCGAGCCCGAAGCGCCAGGCAATCGACACCGGCGGCGGCACCACGCCGAGTTGCCATTTGATGGCGATCCAGGTGGTACCCCAGATCAGAACGGTTAAGGCATAAAGAAACAGGTTCATGGCAACGCTTGCGGGATGAAAATCGGGGATTCGACCACCCGAGTCTGCGCCTGCGGACCAGCCACTACTTGTCCAGGATTGCGCACTTTTTGGCCGTGCGGAGCGGCGACTGCGCCGTCCGCTCTATACTGTAAGCCATGCAATCCGCCACTTCTTCAGCCGTGAATACCGCCATCCAGCCCGGCACCGCGATCGACTCCACCGAGACGCCATTTGGCATCCAGTCGGTATGTCACACGCTGCGCGACGCCAACGCGACGCTGCAGCGCTTCGCGTGGCTCGGCGACCAGTTGGCGGTGGCGGAGTGGACTCGCGAGACGGAGGAAGCCGAAACCGTCTATGAAAATCCGGGCCATCACACGCTGTCGTGCTATATCGACGGCGGATATCGCACTGAGCGTCAAAAGATGCCGGGGCTGTATGGCGCGCCGACCCGCTTGTGCGCGCTGCCCGGCGACCACGAATCGCGCTGGTGGGTGCGCGGCAAGATGCATTTCATGCATCTGTATTTTTTGCCCGAGCACTTCACGCAACGCGCCGTGAGGGAGTTGGACCGCGAGCCGCGGGAAGTGACGCTGGCTGACCGCACCTATTTCGAAGACGCGCGCATTGCTACGCTGTGTCAGTCGTTAACCGAGGAAAGATGGGACGACGCCGATGGTCTGCTAAGGACCAATGAAACAGCGCACGAAGTATTGAGCCTGCTGCTGAAGTCGCAAGGCGTGAGCCGTACCGATGCGGAGCTCAGAGGCGGTCTCTCGGTGGCGACGCGCCGGCGGCTACGCGACTACATCGACGCGCATCTCAGCCAGCCGCTCACGTTGGGCGATCTGGCCGATGTGGCCTGTCTGTCGGAATACCACCTGGCGCGTATGTTCCGCACATCGTTCGGTTTGCCGCCGGCTGCGTGGATCGCCCAGCAGCGTATCGAACGGGCTCGGCTGCTGTTGCGCACCACGGCGTTGCCGCTCGCCCAGATCGCGGCGCGCTGCGGTTATGCGAACGCCAGCCACTTTAGCCACCGCTTCCGCGAAGCGGTGGGCGTGGCGCCGATGCTGTTCCGCCAGGCGATGAGCACGGCGGCGTAAGGTCAGCTGAAGTCAACTACGCCAGGCTTATTGCCTACTTCAAGGCCATCGCCAGCACACGCGCCACGTGCACAGCGTCGACGCCGGCGCCGTCGTGAATCTGATGCCGGCAACTGGTGCCGTCGGCCACCATCACCGTATCGGCGCCGATCTTGCGCACCGCCGGCAGCAACGACAACTCCGCCATCGCCTGCGAAGTCGCATAGTGCTCAGCTTCGTAACCAAAACTGCCGGCCATCCCGCAGCACGATGACTCGACCGTCGACACCGTCAGCTCTGGAATCCACTTCAGCACGGTTTGCACAGGCGTGAAAGCGTCGAAGGCTTTCTGATGGCAATGGCCATGCACGAGGGCCTTTTGTGTCGGCAGTGGTTTGAGGTCGAGCTTCACGCGCCCGGCTTTCTGCTCGCTAACCAGAAACTCTTCGAACAGGAACGCCGACTTCGACAGCCGTTGCGCTTCCTCACCAAAACCATAGTGGAGAAACTCATCGCGCAACGACAGCAGACACGACGGTTCGAGTCCGACAATCGGCACACCGCGATCGACAAACGGCTTGAATGTATCAAGCATGCGCCGCGCTTCCTGCTTCGCCTCGTTCACTAGGCCTGCGGCGAGGAACGTACGCCCGCAACACACCGGCCGCTCGCCCTGGCGAGTGTTGAAGTGCACGGTATAGCCAGCAGCCTCCAGCACCTGTTGCGCGGCGCGCGCATTCTCCGGTTCCATGTTGTTGTTAAACGTATCGACGAACAACAGGACTTCTTTCACTTGCGCATTCGAACCAACCGGGCGAGCCGCGCGTGTCGAAGCGGCCCCTGCCAGGAACGACTTGCGAAAACGCGGCAGCGTGCGCTCGGGCGCAAAACCCACCGTGCGCTTGAACCATCCGGACAGCACCGGCACGTTCTCAGCCAACGCCATCAGCCCCGGCACCTTGCTCGCGAACGGCGCATAGCGCGGCATGAACGCGACCAGCCTGTCGCGCACACTCAGACCATGCCGCTTGACGCGCGCCGCCCGTGCCTCGATCTTGAACTTCGCCATATCGACGCCGGTCGGGCAATCGCGTTTGCAGCCCTTGCATGAGACGCACAGGTCGAGCGTTTCCTTGACGTCGTCGCTCGCTAATCCTTCTTCACCGAGTTGTCCTGAGATCGCCAGACGCAATGTATTGGCGCGGCCGCGCGTCACGTGCTGCTCATCCTTCGTCACGCGATAACTCGGGCACATGGTGCCCGCGTCGAACTTGCGGCAATGGCCGTTGTTGTTGCACATCTCGACGGCCTTGCCGAGGCCGCCAGCGAGATCGTTGCCGGTACCCGGCAGCGTTTCCTCGCCGGTAAGCGGATCACGATCGACGTTCCACGCGGACCAATCGAGAGCGGTATCCAGCGCCCGTACGCGATAGCCCGGCGCGAAGCGGAAATTGCGCGCGTCGTCCATCTTCGGCGGACGCACGATCTTGTCCGGATTGAAACGGTTGTCAGGATCGAAGAGCGTCTTGATCTCGCTGAACGCTTCGTTCAGGCGCGGGCCGTATTGCCATGCCACCCATTCGCCACGGCACAGCCCATCGCCGTGCTCGCCCGAATACGCGCCTTTGTATTCCTGCACGAGAGCCGCGGCTTCTTCTGCAATCGCTCGCATCTTGAGCGCGCCGTCCTGCCGCATGTTGAGAATCGGCCGCACGTGCAGCGTACCGACGCTCGCGTGCGCGTACCAGGTGCCTTCCGTACCGTGACGGTGAAATACTTCGGTGAGCTTGCTGGTGTACTCGGCCAGGTGTTCGAGCGGCACCGCGCAGTCTTCGATGAAAGACACCGGCTTGCCGTCGCCCTTCATGCTCATCATGATGTTCAAGCCGGCTTTGCGGACTTCCCACAAGGCTTTCTGCTCGTTGGCATCCGGCATCTGCACGACCGAATCGGGCAAGCCGAGATCGGCCATCAGTTCGGTCAGTTGCTTGAGACCGGCCAATTGCTCGTCGCGATTTTCGCCGGCGAATTCCACCAGCAGGATCGCTTCGGGACGACCCACCAGCGCTTTCTCGATGACCGGGCGGAAGGCCGGGTTGCTGATCGCCAGATCGATCATCGTGCGGTCGACCAGTTCTACCGCCACCGGCTTCAGCTTGACGATGTGCTGCGTCAGATCCATCGCCTGCCAGAAGGTCGGGAAGTTGACCACGCCGAGCGCCTTGTGCGCGGGCAACGGCGAGAGCTTCAGCGTCAACTGCTGGCTGAACGCGAGCGTCCCCTCGGAGCCGACCAGCAGATGCGCGAGGTTGGCAATGCCATCATCGGTATAGGCGCGTGGATTCTGGCAGTCGAACACGTCGATGTTGTAACCGGCGACGCGCCGCAACACCTTCGGCACGCGCGCCACGATCTCGTCGCGTTCGCGCGTCGCGATGCGCTTCACGCCTTCGACGATCTCCTGCAAGCGCGCCCCTTGCGGCGCGTCTCTCAGCGACCCGAAGCGCGCTTCGCTGCCGTCGGCGAGGATCGCTTCAATAGCCTCGACGTTGTGCACCATGTTGCCGTATTCGATCGAGCGCGAGCCACACGAGTTGTTACCCGCCATCCCGCCGATCGTGCATTGCGCCGCCGTCGAAACGTCAACTGGAAACCACAATCCATGCGGCTTGAGCCAGGCGTTCAGATGATCGAGCACGACGCCTGGCTCGACCGTGACCGTGCGTGCCTCCGCATCGAACGAGACGACGTTGTTTAGCCACTTGCTGGTGTCGATCACCAGCGCCTCGCCGACCGTCTGCCCACATTGGCTCGTGCCGGCGCCGCGCGCGAGCAGCGGCACCTTTTCGCTGCGTGCCACTTCGAGCGCGATGCGCAGGTCGTCCTGATCGCGCGGCACCACGACGCCGATCGGCGTGATCTGATAGATCGACGCATCCGTCGAGTAGCGGCCACGGCTTGCGGAGTCGAACAGCACATCGCCGCGTAGGGCTTCGCGCAATCGCCTGGCAAGCGGCGTTGTCATCCGGGAACTGGACGGCACCAGATGAATCGGTTTGACGAGTAAGGGGGAAGCGGCATTCGTCATAGCGTCAGCCTGAAAAAAACTTTAGAACAGCGTCACACTGATTGGAGCAAGCCCTTCAATACGACCGCTCGCCGTGCCTGCGCTCTGCGGAAAGAACATCCCCGTGTACGAGCCGGCCGTGATCACCATCTCCGGAGTGACCGCAATGCCCCGAACCACTGCACAGTGATTCACGAGCCACGTAAGCAGCCGGCGCGGATCGCCGGCCGGATTTTTGGCGGCCTCGACCACCACGTTGCGCCCCTCGAAGCTGAACCGTAGCGACGGTGCGACAAACGGAAAATCTTCACGATACGGCACGAACTCGCCGACCACCAACGCGCCGTTGTTCTGCAAATCGGCGAGTTGAGCGAGCTTGTCGACGTTCGGCCATGCGGCGTAGCGGCTTGCGACGATTTCTATCGTTGTACCGAACGATCCGATACCCGCCAGCACTTCGGCTTCGCTATAAGGCTCCTGCGCCGGTTCGAAACGGCGGCCGAAACGGAACGCGATTTCCAGCTCGAGTGCGAGCGGCGTGAAGGCGTCGCGCGGCAGCCTGGCGCCATCTTCGTAGACGTCGGCTGCGGGCAGCGGCGCACCCTGGATCGGTCCTGTTTCGGACTTCGAACCGATCTTCCAGCCGCCGATCTCCGAGCCCGACAAGCGCAGGATCTCGTGCTGGATCGCATAGGCAGCGCCGAAATCGGCCGGTATCTGTTCCGGCGGCAGGCTGTCGAGCGTCTGATGACGTGCTCGCGCTTCGGCGAGGCGCTGGCTCAAGGGGGAGGTATCGGTAAAGTTCATCTTGATTCTTGATGAGTGATTGGTTGGAAATTGCGTGACGCGAGAGCCTGTCACAGACTCAGACATTAAGGCCCGGCGCCGGTTGAGCGCCCGCTGCCGCGCTCTGTCCGAACTTGCTTTCCGGCTGCATGCGGAAGGCCAGTACGACACCGATCCCCATCAACAGCATGCTGCCGAGAAACGGCAGTTC
Organism: Paraburkholderia sp. GAS206C; assembly: GCF_050435645.1. Lineage (NCBI taxonomy): Bacteria > Pseudomonadati > Pseudomonadota > Betaproteobacteria > Burkholderiales > Burkholderiaceae > Paraburkholderia > Paraburkholderia sp. GAS206C. The sequence goes on from NZ_JBNDKR010000015.1 coordinate 98,715, forward strand.
CCAACTACCGAAGCGGTCAATCAGGAACCCGCCCACGACCGGCGAAATGATCGCAGCCAGCGCCGAGCCCGTGTTCATCATGCCGCTAGCAGTGCCTGAATATTCCGGTGCAATGTCCATCGGGATCGCCCACATCGGTCCGATCGTCATTTCCGCAAAGAAGAACCCAGCGGACAGACACGCCATCGAGATGTACAGGTTGTGCGCAAACATCAACGGCACCAGCACGATCAGCGTCAGCAGCATGCAGATGGACACCATCCAGCTACGCGCACGTTTCAGGCTGCCTGTGCGAGTGAAAATCTTGTCCGTGACGATGCCGCCGAGGGTATCGCCGAGCACGCCCGCGAAGAACACCGTCGAGGCAAACAGGGCCGACTTCTGCAGGTCGAGGTGATAGCTATGCAAAAAGTATTGGGGGATCCAGCTCAGGAACAGCCACAACGTCCAGCCATAACAAAAGTAGACGATCGTGACCGGGGCCATGCGACGAAACAGGGCCATCCACGGCACCTTGGCAGCTCTCGGCTTGGGTACCGGCAGCACTTCGAGTTCATCGGACGTGATGCGCGGATGGTCTTTCGGATGCTCGGTGAAGGTCACCGCCCAGACGATCACCCAGAGCAGGCTGAACAGCCCACAGATGTAGAACGACTCACGCCAGCCCCAGGTGGCCATCACCAGAACGATCGCGCCGGGCGCGACCGCATTGCCGATACGCGAGGCCGCGTGTGTGATGCCCTGCGCGAAACCGCGTTTCTCTTTCGCGACCCAACGCGCCATCGCGGCGGTCGCGGCAGGAAACGTCGCGCCCTCACCGAAGCCGAGCAGCAACCGCGCGGCGAGCAGCGATGTGAGGCCGCCGGCGAGACCGGTCAGAATCGTCGCCACCGCCCACACCGCACCGCAGCAGATCAGAGTCCGCTTCGCGCCGAAGCGATCGCTTACCCAGCCACCGATGATCTGAAACACGAGATACGGATACGCAAATGCGGAAAAGACCAGACCGATCTGTGTATGTGAAAGTTGGAACTCCTTACCGAACCCAGCTGCTGCGGTACTGACGTTGACACGGTCAAGATAGGTAATGAAGTACATGATGCAGAGCATCACTAGAACGATACTGCTCGCACTGGTCACACGAAACCGCTTCATCGTCTGTCTCCGTTGCTGCGATCGACGGCGTGCCTGAAACGGCGCGCTGCGTCGTTATTTCCCTGGCGTGCGCTGCGTGGCCGTAGCGCCTTGTGGACCGCTACGGCCGCTAAGACCGTTTACTGCAAGGGGAAGACTCCTCCTCTTCCCCCTTTACTCTTTACCCGTGATGCAGACAGCTCAAGCCGCGGCTTTCAGACCAGCCCGTTGTGCCTCAGCAGTCAACCATTCCATCGCCGCCGGCAACCCGCTCGCCGCAACCGGCACACCCGCCAGTTTCAGGCCCATCTCGCAACCGGCCAGCGTTGCCAGCAGCGTGAGGTCGTTGCAGTCGCCCAGATGGCCGATGCGGAACATACGGCCCTTCATCTTGCCAAGGCCCGTGCCGAGCGACATGTCGAAGCGTTCGTAGATAGTCTTGCGCACGGCGTCAGCGTCTATACCTTCAGGCATCATCACACCCGTCAGCACTGGGCTATACACGGCAGGGTCAGCACACTGGATCTCGAGACCCCACGCCCGCACGGCGCGGCGGCAGGCTTCGGCGAGACGCTCATGGCGCGCGAAGACGTTGTCGAGCCCTTCGTCGAGAATCATCTCGAGCGCTTCCGACAAACCATAAAGCAGGTTCGTGTTCGGCGTGTACGGCCAGTAGCCGGACTTGTTCATCTCGATGATCTCAGTCCAGTCCCAGAAGCTGCGCGGCAGCTTCGCCTGCTTGCCGGCGGCGACGGCCTTCGGCGACACCGCGTTGAAGCTGATGCCCGGCGGCAGCATCAAACCCTTTTGCGAGCCCGACACGGTGACGTCGACGCCCCATTCGTCATGGCGATAGTCGGCGCAGGCCAGACCCGAGATGGTGTCGACCAGCAGCAGGGCCGGGTGACCGGCCGCGTCGATCGCACGGCGCACGGCGGCGATATCGGAAGTGACGCCCGTCGAGGTCTCGTTGTGCACCACGCAGACCGCCTTGATCGCATGCTGCGTGTCTTCGCGCAGACGCGCTTCGATCATTTGCGGCTGCACGCCACGGCGCCAGCCCTCTATACCTGGCAAGCCGAGAAACTCCGGCTTCAGACCGAGGTTTTCCGCCATCTTCTTCCACAGCGTCGCAAAGTGGCCCGTTTCGAACATCAGCACGTGGTCACCGGGGCTCAGCGTATTCGACAGCGCCGCTTCCCATGCACCCGTACCCGAAGCCGGGTAGATCACCACCGGCTGCTGGGTCTTGAAGATCTTCTTGATGCCTTCGAGCACCTTCAACCCGAGCGCGGCGAATTCCGGGCCACGGTGATCGATGGTGGGATAGCTCATCGCCCGCAAGATGCGGTCCGGCACGGGGCTCGGCCCCGGAATCTGCAGGAAGTGACGGCCCGCAGGATGAAAGTCGAGCTTCAGCATGGGTCTTCTCCGATTGAATTTTGCATGCAAAAAACTATATCAGACGATCGATGACTAACCCAAGGCAAACGTGGGTTGCTGACACCAGTGTTTACCCGCTATCTTACCTAAAGGGCCGGCTTCCTATAAAATCGCCTCCAATGATAGTGAGGGTTTTTGTATGCAAAATTCGGAATTTGACGCGGATACCGCCAGCAGCCCGCTGATGCCGAAGGTTGAGCGGCAACGGTTGCATGACACCGTAGTTGAGCACATTCGGCGCTTTATCGTCGAAGGCGTACTGGAGCCGGGCAAGAAGCTTAATGAGCGCGAGCTGTGCGAGACGCTTGGCATTTCGCGCACGCCGTTGCGCGAAGCGCTGAAGGTGCTCGCGGCAGAAGGGCTGATCGAGATCTGGCCGAACCGCGGCGCGTCGGTGTCGAAGATGTCGGAGGCGGAGTTGCGCGAGACCTTTGAGCTGATGAGCGGGCTCGAAGCGTTCTCGGGCGAGCTGGCGGCCGAACGTATCACCGCGGCAGAGCTGGCTGAGATCAAGGCGTTGCATTACGCGATGCTGGCGTGTCGCGCGCAGAACGATCTGGCGGGGTACTACAGCCGCAATCAGGCGATTCACGACAAGATCAACGAAGCGGCGCGCAATGGGGCGTTGCGGCAGACTTATATTTCGGTGAACCGACGGTTGCAGGCGCTGCGGTTTCGGTCGAACTTTCAGATTCCGAAGTGGGATCGCGCGGTTCACGATCACGGCGAGATGCTCGAGGCACTCGAAGCGCGCGACGGTAAAAGGCTGAGCGCGATCTTGCGGCAGCACTTGCTGGACAAGCGCGATGCGGTACTGCAGGTGCAGTCGCAGGAGGATGTGGCGGCTTCGCCGCTGAAGGCTTGAAGAGCTAACTACGGCGCACCGAGCTCATCGCTCAACCACGCGGAGCCCCTCCCCGCCCCCGCATTCAGTGCGGCCACCGACCTATGGTAGAAAGCAGGTTCACCACCCCATAACGTGAACTCGCCGAGACCACCCTATGTCCTCCGTTGTGGCCTTCAAACTGGTCCTGTTGTCGCTCATCGCAATGATCGGACTGCAACTGCTCGCAAAGCGCCTGCGCTTGCCACCCGCCGCCGCCCTGTTGATAGGCGGCGCAGCAATGGCCTTCGTTCCCGGCTTGCCCACCGTCACGCTCGATCCCGCTCTCGTGCTGATCGTGTTCCTGCCGCCCCTGCTGATGGACGGCGCCTATTTCTCCGTCTGGGCTGACTTCAAACGCAACCTCGGCGGCATCCTGCTGCTTGCGATCGGCGCAGTTGCCTTCACGACGCTGGTGGTCGGCGTAGTCGCGCATCAGGTCGTGCCGGGCCTGCCGTGGGGTGCCTGTTTTGCACTCGGCGCGATCGTCTCGCCGCCCGATGCGGTCGCCGCCAAAGCGGTGCTCGAGCGCGTCGCGCTGCCGCGTCAGCTGATGGTGCTGTTAGAAGGCGAAAGCCTGCTGAACGATGCCGCCGGTCTCGTCCTGTTTCGCTTCGCTGTCGCCGCGGCGTTGACAGGCACCTTCAGCACCAGCCACGCCGTCGCCAGCTTCGCGATCCTCGCGCTGGGCGGTGTCGCCGTCGGCGGAGCAATCGGCTTCCTCGTCGTGAAGCTGCTTGCCTATCTCGACGACGACTATCTGATGATCACCGCGTCCGTACTCGCCGGGTGGATCACTTATATCGCCGGCGAAATGCTCGATGTCTCCGGTGTCATCGCTACGGTCAGTTGCGGCATGACGCTCGGCTGGTATCAGCACGAGATTTTCTCCGCCGCGGTACGCACACGCGGTACGGCGTTCTGGCAGGTCGTTATCTTCCTGATGGAAGCGTTGGTGTTCATTCTGATCGGGCTGTCACTGCGCGGCGTGATTGTCCGTCTGGGTGGCGTGGGTGATGCACTGATCGCCTTCGCGCCGGCGGTTGCCGCTGTGCTCGCGGCCGTCGTACTCTCGCGCTTCGTGTGGGTGTTCGGCTCCGAAGCGTTGAAGACCGCGTTTCGCACACTCCTGCGACGCAGCGACGCCGCACCCGACTGGCGCTCGGCAACTGTCATGAGCTGGGCCGGGATGCGCGGAGTGGTGACGCTTGCGATCGCCCTGTCCTTACCCGATGAGATGCCCGGCCGCGATCTGATTCTGGTCGCCTCGTTCGCTGTGATTCTGGTGACGGTGCTCGGTCAAGGCACCACCATCGGACCGCTGATCAGATGGGTCAAACCAGCGCATACGGCAGGGCGGGACGAAAACCTTTTGAGCGAGCCGCAAGCCTGGGCGCGCCTCGAGACCGCGCAACTCTCCGCTATCCAGCCGCTCGTGCACGATACCCAGGGCAACGTCATTCATCCGCGCCTGCTCGAACAGTACAGCTACGCGCGCGCATCACCGAAGCGCATCAGCTCGACGCCGCGTACCCCGTCGACGAACGCGCCGCGCACTATGACGTCGTGTTGGCCGCGATTGCCGCCGGGCGCACGGAGTTGTTGCGGATGCATCGATCAGGGTGTATCGATGATGACCTGCTCACTATCCTCGAGCACGATCTTGATCTGCAGGAGATTGCCGCGCAACACGGGCGTGGCTGATTTGAGGTTCCGAATCGAGATCCCGAAAAACCTCACCTTTGACGTGACACGTGCAACATACGCACTACGCAACGCGCAAAGTCCTGGGTGTGAAATACTTCAAGGTGAGACTTTTCGGGACCACGGCAAGTGCGCGTGAAGACATCGGAGTCATCACACGAGCGTGAAGACCAACTCCCTGGAAATCCTCACCTTTTCGACGTAGACACAACACCATTCGAGGTCACATTCAATGCCAACCGTCGCCGTCGCGATCTTCCCCGGTGTGCAAGCGCTCGACGTCGCGGGACCCGTGGATGTCTTTTCGGAAGCCAACCTGTTTCTTCCCCCCGAAGCGCATTACCACGTGACCTTGGTCAGCGCCGAGCCAGGTACGTTGCGCGCCTCCAATGGTATGACGCTGGTCGCAGATCGGACCTTCGAGCAGGCCGAGCAAGGCTTCGACCTGGCACTGGTGGCCGGCGGCCCCGCGCTGCCCGAGCACGAGCCCGAGCCGCGCCTGACCGCCTGGATTACCACCGTCGCCGCGCGCTGCAAGCGCTACGGGTCGATCTGCACGGGTGCCTTCGCGCTCGGCCACGCAGGCTTGCTGGACGAACGCAGCGTGACCACCCACTGGCAACACGCCGCGCAACTGGCCGCGCAATTTCCTCACGCACGCGTCGACTTCGACCGCATCTATCTGCGTGACGAACAGCTCGTCACGTCCGCGGGCGTGACGGCCGGCATCGATCTCTCGCTTGCGCTCGTCGCCGAGGATCACGGGCCACGCACCGCTCTCGCAGTCGCCAAGCGCCTCGTCGTATTTGCCCAGCGCCAAGGGGGTCAATCGCAGTTCAGTCCGTATCTGACCGCGCCTGCGGATGAAACATCGGCGGTTGCCAAAGTGCAGGCGCACGTTATGGACCATATCGGCGAAAACTTCACGGTGAAACGACTCGCGGACGTCGCGGGTATGAGCGCGCGCAATTTCGCCCGCGTCTTCGTGCAGGAGACCGGCGTGACGCCACATGAATTTGTCGAGCGCGCACGGGTGGACGCGGCGCGCAAACTGCTCGAGAGCAGCCCGGCGGCGCTTAAGGCGATTGCCTACGACTGCGGCTTCGGCACCGCCGACCGCATGCGCATCGTGTTCATGCGGCGCATCGGCGCTACGCCCATGCAGTATCGGGAGCGCTTCCGCTCGGCGTGAACGGCGCGACGCTGCAGACTCACGGTGCATCGTGAGAAAATGCTCAGCCTCACCTCTTGCCTCAGGCGCTCGCCGCCAATCATCATGACCACATCCATTACTCGCGCCATCGTTACTGGCCATACACGTGGCGTCGGAGCTGCGCTTGCCGAACAGCTGTTGTCGCGCGACATAGCCGTGCTGGGACTTTCGCGTTCGCGCAACATAGCACTCGCGCAACGTTTCCCGCAGACACTCGAAGAAATCGAAGTCGATCTGGCCGATCCTTCGCGAGTCGCGCAATGGCTCGCTGGCGACGCGCTGAGCCGCTTCGTCGACGGTGCGCACAGCGTGCTGCTCTTCAACAATGCCGGTACGGTGCAGCCGGTGGGTCCCATCGACACGCAGGACGCCGGCGCAATCGCCAGCGCGGTAGGCCTGAACGTGGCGACACCATTGATGCTCGCGAGCGCTGTCGCCAAAGTAAGCGTGGCAGCAAGCGACCGGCGGATCGCGCATATCTCGAGCGGTGCGGCGCGCAACGCCTATCCGGGCTGGAGCATCTACTGCGCGACCAAAGCCGCGCTGGATCACCACGCACGCGCAGTCGTTCTCGACACCAATCGCGCACTACGTATCTGCAGCGTCGCGCCGGGCGTGATCGATACCGACATGCAAGCGGAAATTCGCGGCAGCGGCAAAGAGCAATTCCCGTTGCGCGAACGATTCGAAGAACTTAAACGCAACGGCCAGCTGTCTACACCTGCGGCGTGCGCTACCCAGTTGATCGACTTCGTCTTGAGCGATGCGTTTGGAGAAACGCCCGTCGCGGATATCCGCGACTTGACCCAGCGCAGTTGACACTTGCACCGCCTGCGGCGTCCGGCTCCCGAATATCCTCACCATTTCGGCTGCCGGTCCGCGGGCTCGCATCTCAAGCAGTGCGTCTCCGTCAGGCGATTTCTTCACCTTAAGTCACGACATCTCGCGACGCCGTCGCGCTCCCGAAAGTACTCACCTTTGACCTGGCGTCGTCGTTTCGCACCGGGCGTTCTCGCGTGACACGACGTGTCAAGGTCGAGCGAGGCAGCTTCAGATATGGGGACACCCGCACTTTGATTGACGAACCTCCGGGCCGCTCCTAAAGTTCATTGCAAACAGCGCAGCAAGCGTCGCGTTGCAAAGAGCTTGATTGAAGCGCATCAAAGGAGACACCTGTGAACAGTCCCACCAGAAAACCTCTGCGCAGCCAGGCCTGGTTTGGCAAAGCCGATAAGGATGGCTTCATTCACCGCTCGTGGATGAAAAACCAGGGACTGCCACACCATCTGTTCGACGGCCGGCCGGTAATCGGCATCTGCAATACGTGGTCGGAACTCACACCCTGCAATGCCCACTTTCGGGAACTGGCCGAGTACGTCAAGAAGGGCGTCTACGAGGCGGGGGGATTTCCGGTGGAGTTTCCGGTCATGTCGCTGGGCGAGTCGAACCTGCGGCCCACGGCGATGCTGTTTCGCAATCTGGCTTCGATGGATGTCGAAGAGTCGATTCGCGGCAATCCGATCGACGGCGTGATTCTGCTATGCGGCTGCGACAAGACCACGCCTGCGCTGCTGATGGGCGCAGCGTCGTGCAATCTGCCGACCCTTGCCGTCTCGGGCGGTCCGATGCTAAACGGCCGCTATCGCGGCCAGACAATCGGCTCGGGCACCGGCGTGTGGCAAATGTCCGAGCAGGTTCGCGCCGGTACGATGAACATGGAGCAGTTCATTGAGGCAGAAAGCTGCATGAACCGTTCGCGCGGCCACTGCATGACCATGGGCACAGCCTCGACCATGGCCAGCATGGTCGAGGCGCTCGGCATGGGATTGCCGCACAACGCCGCCATTCCCGCCGTCGATGCGCGCCGCCAGGTCCTGGCTCACATGGCGGGGCGCCGCATCGTAGAGATGGTCAACGAAGACCTCACGATGGACAAAATCCTGACGCGTGCGGCCTTTGAAAACGCGATTCGCGCCAACGCCGCGATCGGCGGTTCGACCAATGCCGTGGTTCACCTGCTGGCGATTGCCGGACGCATCGGCGTCGACCTGACGCTGGAAGACTGGGAATACGGCTCCGATGTGCCCTGCCTCGTGAACCTGCAGCCGTCGGGCGAGTTCCTGATGGAAGATTTTTATTACGCTGGCGGTTTGCCTGCGGTGCTGCGCGAACTGGGCCAAGCGGAGTTGCTTCATCGCGATGCCTTGACCGTGAACGGCCGCACGATCTGGGACAACGTGAGCCAGGCTGAATGCTTCGACCGCAAGGTCATTTTCCCGATTGAGGAACCGTTCAAAGCGAAGGCGGGGATCGCGGTGCTAAAGGGAAACCTGGCGCCCGACGGCGCTGTGATCAAACCGTCGGCGGCAACGGCGGCGCTGCTGCAGCACCGAGGCCGCGCGGTGGTATTCGAAAGCGTTGAAGATCTGCACGCACGGATCAACGACGACAACCTCGATATCGACGCCAGTTGCGTCATGGTGCTCAAAGGCGCAGGACCGAAGGGCTACCCGGGCTTTGCCGAAGTCGGCAACATGCCGCTGCCGCCCAAGGTGTTGAAGCAGGGCATTACGGACATGGTGCGCATCTCGGATGGCCGCATGAGCGGCACGGCCTACGGCGCGGTAGTCTTGCACGTCGCCCCGGAGGCGGCCGCGGGCGGTACGCTGGCACTCGTGCAGGACGGCGACATGATCGAACTCGACGTAACGGGACGCCGACTCCATCTCGATGTGGACGACGCCGAGCTGGCGCGTCGCAAGGCGGCCTGGCAAGCGCCGCCGTCACCTGAGCGCGGCTGGTACAAGCTGTACGTGAATAGCGTCCAGCAGGCCAACCTCGGTGCCGATCTGGAATTTCTCGTCGGCTCGAGCGGCGCAGCCGTGCCGCGCGATTCTCATTGAACAGGTGGCTCGACGCCATGGACTCGTCCCGCACCAGCGAACCTCGAATCGCAGGCATCTATCCGATTCTCTACGCGTATTTCGATCGTCACAACCAGCTCGATCGGGAAGCCATGCGCAGACAGATGCAAGCTGTCGTCGGGGCCCGTGCGCCCGGCGTCGCCGTGTTGGGACTGGCGACCGAGGTCAACAAGCTCTCGCGCGTCGAACGCGAGCAGGTCATCCAGTGGGCGATTGAAGATAGCGGCGGCGCGTTGCCGCTCGCGGTGACTGTCAGCGGCACCTCGGTCGAGGCTCAACGCGAACTGGCCCGCTTCGCTGCCGCGCAAGGCGCAAGCTGGCTTATCCTGCAGCCGCCCTCGTTGCCGCCGGGCACCGCGCCTCAACCTGAGACTTTCTATTTCGATTTTTTCGCTACCGTGATGGACGGCTTCGACGTACCCATGGGCATCCAGAACGCTCCCGAATATCTCGGCGTGGGACTCTCGCCCGATAGTCTCGAACGACTCGCCGTGCGATGTCCGAACTTCCAGCTGCTCAAAGGCGAAGGGCCGTCGATCGTGCTCGCGGAGACCATTGCACGCGTCGGCCATCTGATGCCGGTACTGAACGGGCGCGGCGGCCTGGAGTTGCTCGACAATCTGCGCGCCGGCTGCGCCGGCATGATCGTGGCGCCGGACTGCTTCGACTGGCAACAACGTGTCTACGAAGCATTTGCGAACGGCGATGTGGCTCGCGCTGAGACGCTGTATCGCGAGGTGCTGCCCGGCATCGTATTCGTGATGCAGTCGCTCGATACACTGATCTGCTACGGCAAACGGATTGCCGCGTGGCGCATGGATTTCGAGGTACAGCACGATCGCGACACGAAGTTGCTGCCGAGCCGCTTCGGTCTCGAAACAGCTCGGCGCTTTGCGCATACGCTCGGGCCGTTGCCGTGAGTGACGGTTGGCCGGGCCGGTTCATGGCGCGCGGCGTGCAGCGTGCGGTGATCCATGAAAACCAACTGCGTCGCACAGCGCTCGAGCGTTGGCGGCATCGCTCAAACCACGCTCCCGAAAAGACTCACCTTTCGCCAGCAGCGCATTGCGACGGAGACTAAAAAGGCTGCTTTGCTGGCACCCAGCAGTCTCGCCGCTTACTGCGCCGCGTCGTGCTGCGGCGATTTCGCCGGCCGCCCTGTCTTGACCGTTTCGACGGCCGAAATCGCATCGAGCAATCGTGCAATCGGCACCCCTTCGAGCAGCAGCAGACCCGCGCGCAGCAACTCGCTCTTCTTGACGGCCACGCCCGCATCCAGACACTTCTGCTTGAGCGCTGCGAGTTTTTCGTAGTCCGACTTCGGCATGGTGAAGCTGTCGCGGACCACCTTTTCCTTCTTCAGGCGCTTTGCTTTTTGTTCTGCCGTGACGCTATCTGGCTTCGTTTCTACAGACTTGGCTGGCTTCACACGGGGAGTTTTCGGCGCCGCAGCCTTCGGCTTGGCCGGCTTGGCGGTTTTGGCCGCCCTGGCCGCTCTGGCAGGCACCGCGGGCTTTTCCGGCGCCGCAGCGGGGGCAACAGCGGGCCTGGTTCTGCCGTTTGCGCGACTCGATGCGGGAGTGGTTTTCTTGCTCGGCTTCCTGGTGCTGGGTGCGGCCATGGTTATCTCCGGGTGAGAAATACGCAAAACAGTATATATTGTTTATCCCATTTCTCCATTCACAGGGATGGAGGCCGCTACGGCAACGAAGTTGTCCACAGATTCTGTTTGCAAGGGTGTGCATAACTCGCGGGCAAACCACGCAAGTGGTTGAAACGCATGAGGTTATGAGTCCGGCGTCAGGGATGTGCAACGCGCGCTTCGTCGAGGAGCAAATCAGGTTTGATTTTGATCGGCAAGGTGATAAGCATGCCCAGGAAAATCCTCACCGAAGATCGTCGAAAGGTGAAGGCGACACGAGCTTAAAGCCGCACCTCTTCGTTGCGAGCCTTGGCTCCCGAAAAACCTCACCTTCGGGCGCAGCTGCAATTAATCTGCATTCCCAGGTAGGCCTTTAAACAGCAATTGAGATGTCAACGGGTTAAACTCGCGACATGTTTAACGTCGCTGTGCTTTCTGCGGCAGCCCCCGAATATCCTCACCCTCGTCAATTCGGTCTCAGCCGTTTAACCATTGTTTTCAATTGCTTCAGCCCCAGCCACAGCGCCTGAGCCGAGAATCCGTAACACCGCACACGTCTCGTTACAAACCGAGAGAGCTTGTCATATGCGCTCTTTCTAGAATGCGCATGTGCCGATTTCAACCAAGGCGCCCCACAACAATCCGGAGTTGTCTCATGACGTTCCTAAAATCAAAACCGGTCGAAGACCGCGCGCGCTCCTCCCGTCAACGGGCCTCATATTCACGCGTGATGGTACGCACGCTGATCGCTGCCGCGGCGCTCGCCGCAACGGCGCCAGCCGCTTTCGCACAGGTCGTGCTCGTGCCGATTCCTGCTCCGGTTCGCGAATATGCTCCGCCGCCCCGCCCTGGATATATGTGGCACCACGGCTACTGGCAGTGGGAACATGGCCGTTATGTGTGGGTTACCGGTGGGTGGGTCACACAACCGCGTGTTGCCTATGGTGTGTATCCGGCAACGGTGCAACCCGCGCCTGAGCCGCCCCCGCCGCCGCGCGTCGAGCGTCTGTCTGCGGACGCGCTGTTTCCTTTCGACCGGGGTGATGTCAACGACATTCGCCCCGCGGGTCTGCAAGACCTCTCGCAAATCGCGGCACGACTGCGTGCGAATCCTTTCGGTCACGTCGAGGTACGCGGCTATACCGACCGGCTCGGGTCCGATTCCTACAACATGGAGCTATCCAGAAGGCGAGCCGAAGCAGTCAAGGCGGTACTGGTCCAGCAAGGTGTGCCGGCGCAGAAGATTCGCGCCGACGGACTCGGCAGCCAGGACCCCGTGACCCAATGCGGCAATATGGATAACGCGGATCTGGTTCGATGCCTGCAACCGGATCGTCGCGTGGAGATCGTCACGTACGTGCGAGGCTAGCCGCACACACGCAGAAAGCCGGCGCAGGATGCGCCGGCCCATCCATAGCCAAGGCTTATCCTTGAGCAGTGTTGGTGGGCACCGCGATCGAGCCATGCGGTCCGCCGCCGGGACCACCAGGACCACCGCCACCGGGGCCGCCCCAACCTGGGCCCGGTCCCCACCAGCAACCGCTCAGGGTTGCCGTCAACGCAGCCAGGGCCGCTACTATCGCTAACTTTCTCATGCTTTTCTCCTTCGTGAGGTATTGCGAGCACGGATACCGTCGCTTCAGAATCCGTGAAATGCAATGCCCAGAACATATCAACCGACGAAGGATCGCGTTTGAGAACGTAGTTACAAAACCGTACAGAAGTTTGTCGCCAGCGTACGCGGGTATTCGCTGAATCACCCTTGTTTACACACGCTTTAGCAAGACATGAGACATCGTTTGCGCAATCCGATGCTTCTACTTCCTGTTGCTCTAAGTAAGCCGATGTAAGCGCTTGAGTTCGTCTCGAGCAACAACACGCGCTGTTCGGGATCTCCTGGAACTCCTCACCTTATAAGCAGCAACTCCTGGAAGTCCTCACCATCCCGAATCCTCTCACCTTAACCAATACATTGACCAGCGAGCGACCAACGTACGACGCCTTCCACCCGCAACGTACTTCCCGTTTGCACAGAGTCGAACGAGCGTAAAGTCCCGCCACAAATAAAACGGCTCTCACGCCACACCTCGTCGTCTGGCGCTACACCAATCCCCGCTCATGCAATAAACTTCGGACTTGAGCGAATGCGCCGGACATCGCGGATCCGCCCCTTTCGCAAACGTAATTTGCGTCGGGAAGACCACCGCGTAGCCGGCCGTCTATTAGAGAGTCGAAGAAGCAGGATGACCGAGCCCGTCTCGCGGGTGCCCCTCGGATTGGACACGACGTCCTCACGTCGCTGGCCTGTCACAGGCCACCCCAATGCATTGAAGCTGACCGCCGCCTGGCATGCCGCCGCGCTGGCCGGTTGTGCACTCGCGCCGTCATCATGGCCGTGGTGGCTTGCGGGCACCGCCATCAACCATGCCGCTGTCACGGCGGCGGGACTATGGCCGCGCTCATCGGTGCTCGGGCCAAACTGGACCCGGTTGCCGGAGGTCGCAGGCAACGCCAACTCCATCGCGCTGACCATCGACGATGGCCCGGACCCCGTCGTCACCCCGCAAGTACTCGATCTGCTCGATCGACATGGCGTTCGCGCCACATTCTTCTGCATCGGTACGCTGGCCCGCCGTTATCCGTCGCTCACCCGCGAGATCGTGGCGCGCGGTCACGCAGTGGAAAATCATTCGCAGACGCACCGTCACACGTTCTCGGTAAAAGGTCCAATCGCACTGGCCCGGGAAGTGGCAGCGGCACAACGCACGCTGACCGAGCTCACCGGCGAGCGCCCGCTATTCTTCCGTGCGCCGGCGGGTCTGCGCAACGTCCTTCTCGAACCGGTGCTGCAGGCCTTCGATCTGCGCCTCGTGGCCTGGACGAAACGCGGCTTCGACACCCGCGAAACGGATCCCGTGCGGGTCCAGCAACGCTTGCTTGACAGTCTCGCGGCGCGCGACATCCTTCTCGTGCACGACGGCAATGCCGCGACCGCCGCTAACGGCCAGCCTGTTCTGCTCTCTGTCCTGCCTCATGTGATTGAAGCGGCCAGGCAACAAGGGCTTCGCTTTATCACATTACGTCAGGCTTTCACCTCCGAGTAAAAAGTTCGCGACGATTCCGGCTTAATGCCAATTTGCTTCGCAGTACGCGTTAAACCTCGTCAGTATCGGCCGAGGCAGATTATTTCTATTCCCGGCCCTATATAATTCGCGCAAAATGCCGTTAACGTACCTATCGATAAACACGCTGTATCCGTGCTGCACATCGTTAGGGTCCGTAACGCGCTGTCTTTTAACGAAATTTGCCAATTCGTTCTGACGGCTAAACCCGAAGCAGTTGCAGCCTCAATATAAGAACACCGATATGCCCGATTTGCGCTGGACCATGCCGGTAGCATACTGGTCCTTCTGGTCCCCCATGTCCGCGACGAAACCCGATACAGGTTTTATTGAGCCGATGGTGCGTCGACGCCTGAGCTCCCTGTCAAAGGCGGCGCTCAAGGTAGCGCACGACTGTACGGACGGGAAACAGGCCATACGCATGGTGTTCGCATCGCGACACGGGGAGTTGCGGCGCACCACCGACATCCTGCGCAACATCACCGCGGCCGAGCAGGTCTCGCCGAACGCCTTCAGCCTGTCTGTCCTGAACGCCATGTCCGGCATCTTCGGCATTGCGCGCGGCGACCGCTCGCCCGCGACGGCCATCTCGGCTGGCCCGGAATCGCTAGGCTACGCGTTGCTCGAAGCCTACGCGCAACACATGCAGCAGCCCTCGCCGCCAGTGCTGGTCGTCTATGCCGACGAGCCCGCCGATGCGGTGTACGGCAACGTCGCGGACGAAATCCAGGAAGGCGCCCTCGCAATCCTGGTCGACGCAGACACCGCCCAAGGTCACCTGGAATGCGCCGTCAGCGGAATGGACGAGGCAAACGGGGCCGATCCGCGCCTTTCCACACAAAGCGAGGCGCTTGTCCGCTGCCTCGACTCCCGCCAGCCCGCAGCGTGGCAAAGCGCGAACGTCAGCTGGCAATGGAGATGGCATGGCCGCACGGCTTAATTACGGCTGGCGGCTCTTCGCCACGGGCATGAGCTTCGTGGTGTTCGGCATCTGCGGCATGCTGTTCTCGATCCTCGCCTATCCGCTCGTCTGCCTGTGGCCGCATGCCGCGTCCCGTCAACGTGCGGTCACGACGGTGATTCACTATTTCTTTCGGGCACTCGTCGCGGCTCTGAAGTGGACCGGCGTGATGGAACTCGAAGTCGAAGGCGTGGCGAGATTGCGCGCCAGCGGCCCGGCCATCGTCGTGGCCAATCATCCGACGTATCTCGACGTCGTAGTGCTGCTCTCGCTGGTACCGTCGGCCTGCTGCGTGGTGAAGAACGCACACTGGGGTAATCCCTGCTTCTGGGGCATCGTGCGCGCGGCCGCTTATGTGAGCAACGCAGACCCGGTCGAATTTGTCACGGACTGCTCGCGCCAGCTCGCCGCGGGCCATACGATGATCATTTTCCCCGAGGGCTCGCGCAGTCCCGCGCCGAACCGGTTGCACGCGTTTTCACGCGGCTTTGCCTATATTGCGCTGGATGCGGGGGTACCGATTGTCCCGGTCCTGATGAATTGCAATCCACCAGCTTTTACGAAGGAAATGCGCTGGTACGATGTGCCGCCGCGTCCGTTCCGTATCAGCGTGAACGTGCTCGATCCCGTCGGGGCCGAGCAGCTCGCGATTCAGGATGAACCGCCGTCCCTTGCAGCACGAAGCGTGACCCATGCTATCGAGAAGCACATTACCCAGCACCTGTTCGACTATGGATTCTTTAAAACTGGAAATTAAGCAGCTCCTGATCGACGCGTTCGATCTGGAACACCTGACGCCCGCGGATATCGACGACGACGCGCCGCTCTTCGAAACGGACGGCGTCGGACTGGATTCGATCGACGCGCTGGAGATCGGCATCGTGCTGCGCAAGCAATACCACCTGGTTATCAGCGCAGATGACCCGCGCATGCGCGATCACTTTCGCTCGGTCAGCAGCCTGGCGGCGCTGATCGCCAGTCAGCAGGATACGGCCGCCGCAGTCGGCGCAACCGCAAGCACAGGGGAATAATCGTGACCGAGGCAGAAATTCTGGAGCGCATTCGCGCCATTTTCAAAGAGAACTTCGCTATTGAGCCGGCACGTGTGACGCCCGAAGCGCATCTGTTCGAAGAACTCGATCTGGACAGCATCGACGCCGTCGACCTCGCGATCAAGCTGCAGGAAATGACAGGCCGCCGTATCAAACCGGAAGAGTTCAAGCAGGTCCGCACGGTCGGCGACGTGATCAGTGCGATCGAATCGCTGCTCGCGGCACAGGACTGATGCTGTCCGTCCCCTCGTGCAAACAGCAGGTCGTCGAAGCTGCCGCGCACGATACCGAGGCTGATGAGGACCTCGCTGCACCGGCGACGGTCGCCGTGCATGGCGAGGGCAAAATGCGTGGCAACCGGAGTGGCAAACCAGGCGGGAAATTCAGCGGCCCGCTGAGCATCGCCACCAAGCTCGCTTATCCGCTAGTCATCCTGTGCGCCTGGCACTGGGATGCGCCGCGCTACGTCGGCTGTATGCTGTTCGCTCTGCTCTGGCTGCAACGCTGGGCCGGCACCGGTACGTTCGCGAGCTCGCTGCGGCGGCTAACGCCGGTCGACTGGTGCGTCGCCGCGGTGCTCAATGTCGCGTCGGTGGCGATCGTGTGGACCAACAGCGAACTGCTGCTGCGGCTCTATCCTTCGCTCGTCAATCTTGGCCTGCTGGTCGCATTCGGCGCCACACTCGTCGACGGCCCGTCGATGGTCGAAAAATTCGCCCGTCTGCACAATCCCGATCCGACTCCGCAGGTGATCCGCTATACCCGTCGCATCACGCAGCTCTGGTGTGTGTTTTTCACGCTGAATAGCGCGTTCTCCGTCTATACCGCATTGTGCTGGCGGCGCGAAGCCTGGTCGCTGTATAACGGTGCGCTCGCCTATGTGCTGATCGGCGTGCTGCTGCTAGCCGAGATCGCGTGGCGCCGCTTCGTCATGCTGCCGAGAGCCGCGGGTTCGGGGGCATCATGATCGCGCTGCATGACCTGCTGGTCTCGGCGCGCGCCGATCACACACCCGTGTGCCGCGACGCCGACACCGTCCTTGATTTCGCTTTCTTCCGGGCCCGCACGTTGCGGCTCGCTGCCGCGCTGCGGGCGCAGCCGGCAAAGCGCTACGCGTTGTGTCTCGACGATCCGTTCGACTTTGCCTGCACGCTCTTCGCGTTGCTCGCGAGCGGCAAAGAGCCGGTCATTCCGGCCAACGCCACGCCGGGATATCTCGCGGATCTGGCCGATGCCTACGACTGCCTCTTCACGGCGGCCGATCTGGCGACACTGGAACATGAAGCGGTGCGCCAGGATGAGCCAGCTGACACGTGGGCAATCGATCCGTTCGCTCGCCTGACGCTCTTCACATCGGGCAGTAGCGGCGCGCCGAAGCCCGTTCACAAGACGCTCGCCCAGTTCAACGCCGAAGTCCATACGCTTGAAAAGCAATGGGGAGACATGCTCGGCGAGGCGACGGTTCTGGCGAGCGTTCCGCATCACCACATCTACGGGATTCTGTTTCGCGTGTTCTGGCCGCTGGCGGCCGGACGTGCATTTGATCGCACCGTCAGCACCGACCCGCAGGCGCTCCAGGCACGCATCGCCCAATGCGGCGCGGCAGTCGTCGTGTCCACGCCGGCGCAACTGTCGCGTTGGCCCGATCTGCCGGCCTTCGCGACACTGACGCCGGCGCCGCTCGCATTCTTCTCGTCGGGCGGCCCACTCGCGGCCGAAACGGCGCGTCAATACGCCGAGCGTTTCGGCGCCGCGCCGCTCGAGGTGTACGGCAGCACCGAAACCGGCGGCATTGCGTGGCGCCAGCAGGACAAGTCGGACGCGTGGCGGGCGATGCCCGGCATTCTGGTCCAGCGTGCCGAAGATGGCGCACTCAGTGTGCGCTCGCCGCACCTCGGCCACGACGAGTGGCACCGCACCGACGACGAAGCCGCCTTCGACAGCGACGGCCGCTTCCGTCTGCTGGGACGCCTTGATCGCGTCATCAAACTCGACGGCAAGCGCCTCTCGCTGGCCGAGCTCGAAGCGCGTATCGCGCAGCATCCGTTTGTCGCGCAGGTTGCGGTGACGCGGCTCGCGAACGCCTCGCGCGAACGGGCCGGCGCTGTCGTGGTGCTGACCGAAGCAGGCATCGAAGCATTGCGCACGAGCGGACGCGTGGCGCTTGTGAAAGCCTTGCGCCGGCATCTGGCCGCGTATTTCGATCTCGTCGTGCTGCCGCGTCACTGGCGCTTTCGCCTCGCCTTGCCGTTCGATGCGCGCGGCAAGCTTCCGGCCGCCGCGCTCGCCGCAACCTTCGAGGCGCGCGCGGACGGTGTCGAGGTGCTGGCCGAGGCTCGACAGGGCGACGTGTTCTTCTACGAACTGCACGTGCCACACACGCTGGTCCACTTCGCGGGGCACTTCCCCGGCTTGCCGATCTTGCCCGGTGTCGTACAGGTCGACTGGGCCATCAAGCTCGCTGCAGTCCAAGTGCCCGCTGCGACCAATGTCGCTTCGATAGACCGCCTCAAATTCATGGCGCCGGTGCCGCCCGGCGCGCAGCTCAAGCTGACGCTCACGCACGATGCGTCGCGTCAACGAATCCAGTTCACTTATCGTCTTGGAGAGCGCGACTGCGCCTCGGGCGCGATCGTCTACAGGGAGCCTGCATGAGCAACGCTGCCTGCATCGTGATCCCTATCTATAACCACAAGGACGCGATTGGCGCGACTGTGGCGAATCTGGTCGTGCACGGCCTGCCGCTTTACGTCGTGGACGACGGCAGCGACGAAGCGACCCAACAGGTGCTCGCCGCGCTGGCGCAGCAATACGCCGGCCAACTCACGCTGCTGCGTTTGCCGGTCAATGGCGGCAAAGGCGCGGCGGTCATGGCCGGTCTGCGCGCCGCACGCGCGGCAGGCTACACGCATGCCTTGCAAATCGACGCCGACGGTCAGCACGATGCCGCCGACGTACCGCGTTTTCTCGAAGCCTCGCAAGCCAACCCGCGCGCGGTGATTCTCGGCCGGCCGGTGTATGACGCGAGCGTGCCGAAATCACGGCTCTACGGCCGCTATGTGACGCATGTCTGGGTATGGATCGAAACGCTCTCGCTGACGATTCAGGATTCGATGTGCGGGTTCCGCCTGTATCCGCTCGACATTGCTTGCGCGCTGATCGACAAGGTAAAGCTCGGCACGCGCATGGACTTCGACATCGAAATCCTCGTGCGTCTGCACTGGCGCCGCGTCGAATTCATCGCGATTCCAACGCCCGTGACCTATGCGACGGACGGGGTGTCCCACTTCGACGTGCTGTGGGACAACGTGCGGATCAGCCGCACGCATACGCGGCTCGTCGCCGGGATGCTGTGTCGCTTGCCGCTACTGCTGCTGCACAAGGTGATGCCGCGGCAAGCCGTTAAGGCCGACGACGACGCCAGCGCGACAAGCGCTACCGGTGCCAACGAACGCAACGATGGCAACGAAGGCCATGCCGCCTGGTGGCGCATGGCCGAACGCGGCAGCCGCCTCGGCATGATGTTGCTCGTGCTCGGTTGCAAGACAATTGGCCCACGGCTCACCGCGTGGTGGCTGCATCCGATCGTCGCGTACTTCCTGCTGACTGGCCGCCCTGCGCGCGAAGCGTCGCGGTGCTACTTCGAGCACCTTGCACAGGCTTCGCCACAGCAGGAAACCCCACATCCGGGATGGCGCTCCGCATATCGGCACATGCTCGCGTTCGCGCAGTCCGGCTTCGACAAACTGACGGCGTGGTCGGGCCGGATCGCACCGGCGGACTTCAATTTCGACGATGCCCGCGCACTGGACGACCTGCTCGCGAGCGGCCGCGGCGCGCTCGTCATCGGCTCGCATCTCGGCAATCTGGAGATGGCCCGCGCGCTCGCGGTACGCGGCGCGCAAACCAAGGTGACAGCAATCGTCTACACGGAGCATGCGCGCCGTTTCAACAGCGTTCTGGCCTCGGCGAACCGCGAATTCACGCAGCATCTGCTGGAAGTGAACGACTTCGGCCCGGAAACCGCGATGATGATGCAGGAGCGCGTGGCGCGCGGCGAACTGCTGGTGATCGTAGGCGACCGCACGCCTGCCCGCCAGATGGGCCGGACCACGACCGCGCAGTTTCTCGGCGCGAGCGCGCCCTTCGCTCAGGGGCCCTACGTGCTCGCGCATGCGCTCGAGTGTCCCGTCTATCTGTTCTTCTGCCTGAAGGAGCGCGGCGGCTACCGCTTGTATTTCGAGCCGTTCGCCGAGCGCATCGAACTGCCGCGCCGCGAACGCGAGCGGCACATTTCCGCGTGGGCCCAACGTTATGCCACGCGCCTCGAGCACTATTGCCGTAAGGCGCCCTATCAATGGTTCAACTTTTTCGATTTCTGGGCGCGCCCCAGCGGAGGCGCACATGGCCGAAAATGATTTGACTCAGGACGTGAGACAAGTGACGCGAGCGGAAGCGGGACCCATCACGATCGGCGGCCGGCGGCTGACGATCGAAGAGGTGGTTGCCATTGCACAGCAACGTGCACCGGTCGCTCTGAGCACCGATCCTGCCTGGCGTGAGCGCATCGCGCGCGGCGCCGACTTCCTGCGCCGCCATCTTGCCGCAGGCGCGACCGTCTACGGGGTCAACACCGGCTATGGCGATGCCTGCGTGGTCGATGTGCCGATGGAGCTGGTCGAAGCCCTGCCGCTTCAGCTCACCCGCTATCACGGTTGCGGCATGGGCCGGCACCTCGATGACGACGAGACCCTTGCGGTCATCGCCGCGCGCCTCAATTCGCTTGCCTACGGCTTCTCCGGCGTGCGGCCGGTGCTGCTCGAACGTGTCGCGGATCTGATCAACCATCGCGTGCTGCCGCGTATTCCGGCCGAAGGATCGGTTGGCGCAAGCGGCGATCTCACGCCGCTGTCGTACGTCGCGGCGGCACTCGTGGGCGAGCGCGAGGTGCTGTTCCGCGGCCGCCTGCAGGAGGCGCGGGAAGTGTGGGCCGAACTCGGACACGAGCCGCTCACGCTCGCGCCGAAAGAAGGTCTCGCGCTGATGAACGGCACCGCGGTGATGACGGGACTCGCATGTCTCGCGTTCGCGCGTGCCGCGCATCTGACGCGGCTCGTTGCGCGCCTGACCGCACTGTCGACCATCGCGCTCGACGGCCGCGCCGCGCATTTCGATCCGTTGCTGTTCGAAGCGAAACCGCACGCCGGGCAGGCCGAAGCCGCCGCCTGGATTCGCGACGACCTCACCGGCCGCGATGACACGCCGGGCCACCGTCTGCAGGACCGCTATTCGATCCGTTGCGCGCCGCATGTGATCGGCGTGACGTGTGACGCACTGAGCTGGATGCGCCGCGATATCGAGAACGAGCTGAACAGCGCCAACGACAACCCGTTGATCGATCCGGACAGCGAACGCGTGCTGCACGGCGGCAACTTCTATGGCGGTCACATCGCCTTCGCAATGGACGCGTTGAAGACCGCCGTGGCCAACCTCGCCGATCTGATGGACCGGCAACTGGCCTTGCTTGTCGACGACAAGTTCAACAACGGGCTGCCACGCAACCTCTCCGGTGCAACCTCGGCGCGCGCGCCGATCAATCACGGCTTCAAGGCCGTGCAGATTTCGTCGTCCGCGTGGACGGCCGAAGCGCTCAAGCAGACCATGCCCGCGAGCGTCTTCTCGCGTTCCACCGAAGCGCACAATCAGGACAAGGTCAGCATGGGCACGATCGCCGCGCGCGATTGCCTGCGTGTGCTGGAACTGACCGAGCAGGTCGCCGCGGCGCATACGCTTGCCACCGTGCAGGCGGTCCGTCTGCGTCTGCGGATCAACGATGCGACGTTCGTCCCGCATCCGCTGCAAGCGTTTGTGGAAAGCGTGAGCGCAAGCTCGCCTTTCGTTGACGAAGACCGCGCGCTCGAGGCGGACCTGCGCGCCCTGACCGCGCGTATCGCTGCATGCAAGCTGGTCGAGCACCCTGGCGGAGGCGCGCAATGAGCGATTCATCCAAAGTTCTGACGGCGAGCGCGGCCGTAGAAGTGCCGTTTCACGATGTCGACGCGATGAACGTCTGCTGGCACGGTCACTACCTGAAGTACTTCGAAGCAGGCCGCGCTGCGCTGCTGCGGGCATTCGATTACGACTACCCGGAGATGCAGGCGTCCGGTTATCTATGGCCTGTCGTCGAAGCACATCTGAAATACGTGCGCCCGGCCCTTTACGGCCAAAAACTCGAAGTACGCACGCGACTGCTGGAATACGAAAACCGCCTGAAAATAGGCTATGAAATCGTCGATCTGGCATCCGGCACGCGATTGACGAAAGGCTATACGACGCAGGTCGCGGTCAACGCAGCCACTCAGGAATTGCAGTTCGTCTCGCCGCCTGTCGTCTTCGAAAAGCTGGAGCGCGTATGGGCACGTTAAGACCACGCGTCGCACATGTGATGCTGGTAGCAGCTGCGAGCCTCGCTCTGCAGCTCTCGGTGTCACCGGCACGCGCCGCTGCTGCTGCGGCCGCGCCGCCAAACGCCTCCGCAGCCTCGGGCTCGACTCAAAGCACCAATCTCGTATCGCAGATCGCCGCGCAGTTGGGGCGCGCAAATGGCATCCGCGCGCGCTTCACGCAGACACAAACCCGCGCGGCGCTGAAACAGCCGCTGGTCAGTTCAGGATCTCTGCTGCTGATGCGTGGACGTGGGGTCGTCTGGCACGTCGAGACGCCGTACCAGGCAACCTATCTGATCACCGATGCAGGCGTGAGCGAAGTCAACGCGGCTGGGCAGCGCGTGACGGGAGCCAGCCCTCACGGCGCGTCAGGTCCGCACGGCGTCGCCGAGGTGTCGGGGATGATGCGCGCGATGCTCGGTGGCGATCTTTCGGCTCTCTACTCGCAATTCGACGTGCAAGCAGTGGGCACGTCGGCGCTGTGGCAGATGCAACTCACGCCCAATCAACCGCAGCTCGCCCAGGCGATCAAGGAATTGCAGATGAGCGGCGGCAACTATCTGCGCACCTTGCGCATTACGCTCGCGAGCGGCGACGTCACCAGCCTGGACTTCACAGACAGCACGCCGGTGACCGACCTGACGCCCGCCGAGAAGCAGTTGTTCGGAGCGCCCTAGTGGACGTATTGCACACGCGAAGCGCGAAACAGGCATGGGGCATGCGCGCCGCGTGGCTGGTGTTCGCGCTCGCCGCGGCGGTGTACTGCGGCTGGCGCTTCGCAGGCCCGTCGCCGCTGCAGACGAATCTGCTCGCGTTGTTGCCGGCTACAGAGGCAGACCCGGTCGCAGAAGAAGCCGTCGACAAGCTCGCCGCCGCGCTCGGCGACCGCACGGTATTGCTGGTCACGAGTGACAACGCGGCCCATGCGAAGGCTGCCGCAAAGCAGTTGGGCGCGACGTTGTCCGCGACTGGCGCGTTTCGCTCGGTGACGGCGACCTTGCCGCCATTCGATATGTCGCAGATCGGCGCGCTGTACATGCCCTACCGCTTCGGCCTGCTCGCACCAGCTGATCGCACGCTGCTGGCCGGCGCGCCGCAGAATCTGCATGACATCCTGCAGCGCCGTCTTTACGCACCCGCCGAAGGCGGCCTCGCCACCCAGCTCGGGGACGACCCGTTCGGCTGGCTCGAGCACTGGCTGGACGGTTTGCCGCTCGCCACCTCCAATCTGCAGATCGAGGACAGCCTGCTGGTCTCGCATCGCGGCGCGTCGACAAGCGTGTTGGTGATGGCAACACTGCCCGGCTCCGCCTACGAGACGCAGACCCAGCGCGCGGTGCTCGCTGCTGTCGCACACGGTGAAGCAGAACTGAAGCAGACGTACCCTGACGTCACGCTCGCGAGAACCGGAGCCGTGTTCTACGCCCAGGCGGCGCGCAGCGCCTCCGAACATGAGATGCACGCCATCGGCCTCGTATCGATGTGCGGCATCGCGCTGCTGATGCTGTGGATCTTTCGCTCGCCACGGTTGCTGCTGCTCGGTTTCGTTTCGACAGCGCTCGGCATTGTCGGCGCCCTCGCGGTGACGCTGCTCGTCTTCGGGCAACTGCATCTGCTGACGCTCGTCTTCGGCGCGAGCCTGATCGGCGAAGCGGTCGATTACTCGATCCAGTATTTTGTCGTCTATCTGGGCGCGCAACGCGGCTGGGATTCGCAACGCGGCGCACGGGCAGTTGCGCCCGCGCTGAGCGTTGCGCTCGCGACGAGCCTGCTTGGTTACGCGATCCTCGCCTGCGCACCGTTCCCCGCCCTCAAGCAGATTGCGTGCTTTGCCATCGCAGGGATTTCGATCGCCTTCGCTTCGGTCCTGTTGCTGTTGCCGACGCTGCTTATCCGCGCACCGGCTCGCAGCCCGCAGTCCGTGTTCAAGGCCGCGGCACGTCTCCTGAAGAAATGGCATGCGCTGATCGGCGGCCGCCGGACTGTGTGGCTGGCTGCGTTGTTGATAATCGCTTCCGCGCCGGGCTGGCTGCAACTGAGAAGCGATGACGACATCCACCTGCTGATCCAGCGCGACCCGACGCTCGTCGCCCAGGAGCGCGAAGTCGCTCGCGCAGTGGGCGTCGACAATACGGCGCAGTTCTTCGTGGTGCGTGGCGAAACGCCGGAGATCGTGCTGGAACGTGCCGAAGCGCTCGGTACGAAACTCGATGCGCTGACTGGAGCGTCGAGTGCGGGGAACTGGCAATCGGTGACGTCATTCG
This sequence comes from Paraburkholderia sp. GAS206C, assembly GCF_050435645.1. NCBI lineage: Bacteria > Pseudomonadati > Pseudomonadota > Betaproteobacteria > Burkholderiales > Burkholderiaceae > Paraburkholderia > Paraburkholderia sp. GAS206C. The sequence continues at coordinate 123,503 of NZ_JBNDKR010000015.1, forward strand.
TGCCGTCCGCGCAGCGGCAACAAGCCGATCACGCGCTGCTGGCCGCCCACGTGTTCAATGACCCTGCGGCCTTGCGCACGATGCTGCTGCAGGCCGGGTTTCGCGACGAAGTCGTGGATACCTGGCTCGCGGACTACGGGAAATCAGCCTCCTCTGTGCTCACCATCGACCGCTGGCTCGCCGCTCCATGGTCGCAGCCGTTCCGTCATTTGTGGCTCGGCGAAACGCAGACGACACCCCGCGCTTTCGCCGCGGTCGTGATCCCGCAAAGCGTCACAGCGGCTAACGAGCCCGCACTGCTCGACGCCGCGCACGCAGTCCCGGGCGTGAGTTTCGTCGACAAGGCTGCGAGCGTGTCGAAGCTGTTCGGCGAATATCGCGTCGATGCCGCCGTCTGGCTCGCGGGCGCGCTGCTGCTGGTGCTGATCCTGCTGATGGTGCGCTACCGGGCGCGCGGCGGCCTCGCCGTGACGCTGCCGGTGTTGCTGGCGGTTGGCGTCACGCTCGGGGCGTTTGGTTACGCGCACGTCCCGTTCACGCTGTTCAACTGGCTTGCGCTGATGCTTGTGCTCGGCGTAGGCGCAAACTATGCCGTGTTCCTGCGCGAAGGCACCTTGCGCGTCGATGCAGACCCCGGCGCGGTGTGGACCGGCGTGCTGCTGTCGTCGGCAACGACGCTGCTGTCGTTCGGCATGCTCGGCATGAGCTCGATGCCGGCGTTGCGCAGCTTCGGCGCGACGCTGTCGCTGGGCATCATGGTGTCCGTGCTGCTCGCGCCCATCGGCATTCCGTCGAAACAACAAACATCTCGCACTGAGGGAGAACCGGCGTGAGCACGTCACGTGTTTATCTGCATGCGCTCGGCATGATCAACGCACTCGGCAACGACGTGCCGTCGATCGTCGTGGCGCTCGCTAACGGACAGGCTCCCGGCATGGGTACGCTGCGAACTCGCCTCGGCGAGACCTTCGTCGGGCGCGTCACGAGCGCGTTGGAGCTCGCGCCGCCCGCTGCCCTCGCATACTACGACTGCCGCAACAACCGTTTGCTACTGGCCGCGCTCGCGCAGATCCGCCCTGCCATCGAAGCGGCGCGCGAACGATACGGCGCCCGCCGTATCGGCGTGATGCTCGGCACCAGCACGTCGGGCATCAGCGCAGCCGAAGCCGCTCTGACGCAACACGCTGAAACGGGTGAGATGCCTGCCGGTTTCGACTATCGCCAGATGGAAATCGGCACGGCTGCGCCGTTCGCCGCTGCGGCGCTCGGCGTGGAAGGACCGGCGTTCACCGTATCGACGGCCTGCACCTCGGGCGCAAAGGCCGTGATCTCGGCGCGCCGGCTGCTCGAATTGAACCTGTGCGACGCAGTCATAGCCGGCGGTGTCGATTCGCTGTGCGAACTGACAGTGCAGGGTTTCGCCTCGCTCGAATCGACCAGCGTGACACGTATGAATCCACTGAGTCGCAATCGCCGCGGGATCAATATCGGCGAAGGGGCAGCAGTATTTCTGATGAGCCGCGACGAAGGACCGGTCGTGCTCGCGGGCGCCGGCGAATCGAGCGACGCGCATCACATCTCAGCGCCTGATCCGCAAGGCGTCGGCGGTGAACAGGCGTTGCGCGCCGCGCTCGATGATGCAGGTCTTGCGCCGTCGTCGATCGGGTACGTGAACCTGCATGCAACGGCCACTCGCAAGAACGACCAGATGGAAGCGCACCTGATGGCGCGGGTCTTCCCCGGCGGTGTCGCAGCCAGCGGCACCAAACCGCTCACCGGCCATCAACTTGGCGCGGCGGGCGCAAACGAACTCGGCTTCGCGTGGCTCACACTCGCGCGCGACGACGTCGCATTGCCGCGTCATCTGTGGGATGGCGAGGCCGATGCAGAACTGCCGGTGCTCGACCTCGTCGAGACAGAACGTTTTTTGCCGCGCCATGCGGGCGCACAATACGTGATGAGCAATTCTTTCGCGTTCGGCGGCAGCAACGTCAGCGTGATACTCGGACGGTGAGCGACGTCATGATCCAGTCCAATCCACCCAGTCAAAACGTCGAAGGCGAAGCGTTTCCGCCTGTCGAGGACATCCTGCCGCACCGCGGGACGATGCGCCTGATCGATGCGGTGCTGGCATGCGACGACGAATCGCTGACGGCCCAGGCACACGTAGAAAGCGACGCGTGGTACGCCAACGCAGACGGCGCGATGCCCGCGTGGATCGGCATAGAACTGATGGCGCAAGCCATCGCGGCGCACGTCGGCTTGCTCGAGATGCGCGCGGGTAACAAGATGCGCCCCGGCGTGCTACTCGGCTCGCACCGCTACGAAACACACATCCCGGCATTTGCGCACGACGCGCTGCTGCGGATCGAAGTCAAAGAGCTATTGCGCGGCGAAGAAGGCCACGGCGCCTATGAATGCGTCATCCGGCACGATGATCTCGTGGGTGCCGAAGCCGTCATCAAGGTATTTCGGCCGCGTGATTTTCAGTCATTTATCGAAGAGGGTTTCAGGTCATGAGCAGGCGTGTTCTCGTTACCGGCGCAAGCCGTGGAATTGGCCGCGCGATCGCCTATCAACTGGCCGGCGACGGCTTTGCGGTGACCGTTCACTGCCGTACCGGACGCAGCGAAGCCGAAGCGGTCACCGCGGGCATCGCCGCGCAAGGCGGCACGGCGAGCGTATTGCAGTTCGACGTGCGCGATCGCGCTGCGTGCCGCACCGCCCTCGAAGCGGACGTCGATGCGCATGGCGCCTACTACGGCATCGTCTGCTGCGCAGGCGTGACCCGCGACGCGGCCTTCCCTGCGCTTACCGACGAAGACTGGGACATCGTCATCGAAACCGGTCTCGATGCGTTCTACAACGTCGTGCATCCGCTCACCATGCCGATGGTGCGCGCGCGCCAGGGTGGACGGATCGTAACCGTCGCGTCGGTTTCCGGTGTGACCGGCAATCGCGGCCAGGTCAACTACAGCGCGGCGAAGGCCGGGCTCATAGGTGCGACCAAAGCGCTTGCGGTCGAACTCGCGACCCGCAACATCACCGTCAATAGCGTGGCGCCGGGCCTGATCGACACCGGCATGCTCGACGAACTGCCGCTCGAGCACGCGCTGAAAGCCGTACCGATGAACCGCGTCGGCCAGCCCGTCGAAGTAGCGGCGGTGGTGGGCTTCCTGATGTCCGATGCGGCCTCCTATATCACGCGCCAGGTGATCGGCGTCAACGGCGGGATGGTGTGATGAAGCGCGTCGTCATAACGGGAATGGGCGGTGTGTCCGCGTTCGGCAGCCAATGGGACGACATCGAGGCGGCCTTGAAGCGCGGCCAAAATGCCGTGCGGCGCGTGCCGGAGTGGGATTACTTCCAGTCGCTGCATACACGGCTTGCGGCTCCGTTGCCGGGATTCATCACGCCCGAGCACTATCCGCGCAAAAAGACCCGCTCGATGGGCCCGGTCTCGAAGTATGCGGTGCGCGCGAGCGAACTGGCGCTGGGCGATGCAGGCCTGCTCGACGAACCGTCCATTAGCGATGGACGCATGGGCGTCGCCTATGGCTCGTCGTCGGGCTCGGTCGATCCGATCCGGGCGTTCGGCAAAATGCTCGACACCGGCTCGATGAGCGACGTGACCTCGAACAGCTATGTGCAGATGATGCCGCACACCACGGCCGTCAACGTCAGCCTGTTCTGGGACCTGAAAGGGCGCATCGTGCCTACGTCGTCGGCCTGCGCGTCGGGCAGCCAGGCGATTGGCTACGCGTATGAAGCGATCGCTCAGGGCAAGCAAACGTTGATGCTGGCGGGCGGCGCGGAAGAACTGTCGGGGCCCGCGGTCGCCGTGTTCGACACGCTCTATGCCACCAGCACCCGCAACGACGAACCGCATCTGACGCCGCGCCCCTTCGACGTGAAGCGCGACGGTCTCGTGGTGGGCGAAGGCGCGGCCACGCTAGTGCTCGAAGAATACGAACACGCAGTGGCTCGCGGTGCGCGCATTCACGCGGAAATCGTCGGTTTCGGCTGCAATTCGGACGGCGCGCACATGACGCAGCCGACCGCCGAAACCATGGCGATCGCGATGAAGCTTGCGCTGCAGGACGCTGCCTTGCAGCCCGAAGCAATTGCCTATGTGAACGCGCACGGCACCTCAACCGATCTGGGCGACGTCGCGGAAAGCCTTGCCACCGCGCAGGTCTTCGGCTCACGCATGCCGATCAGTTCGCTGAAAAGCTATATCGGCCATACACTCGGCGCGTGTGGTGCGATCGAAGCGTGGTGGACCATCGAAATGATGAAGCGCAACTGGTTCGCTCCGACGCTCAATCTCGATAACGTCGATCCGTCCTGCGCGGCACTCGATTACATCGTCGGCGAGGGCCGCACGCTCGAAGCCGAATACGTGATGAGCAACAATTTCGCGTTTGGCGGCATCAATACTTCGCTGATCTTCAGGCGCGCCGGATGAGCCAGGCGACACATACCGCGCGCGGCCTGCGCCGCGTCGTCATCACGGGCATGGGCATCGTGTCCTGTCTCGGCAATACGCTTGACGACGTATCGGCGCGCTTACGAACGGGACGCTCCGGCGTCTCGCGCATCGACGCGTGGCGCGAACGCGGGTTTGGCAGCCAGGTGGCGGGCGTTGCATTGGTGGAAGACGAGCCGCCCTTCGAACGCAAGCTCGAACGCTTCATGGGCGACACCGCCCGCTTCGCGTGTCACGCAGTACGCAGCGCGCTCGACGATGCCGGGCTCGATCCGGCCGCCCTGCATTCGCCGCAAGCGGGCGCTGTGATCGGCTCGGGCGTCGGGACCATGTCGACTTACGACGTCTCCATGGCGATCGCCACGGCGCGCGGGATAGACCGCGTCCCGCCGTACACGGTGCCGCAATGCATGGGCAGCACGACGTCCGCGAATGTGGCGCACGTGTTTGGGCTTGAGGGCACGACTTACTCGCCGTCGTCGGCCTGCACGACATCGGCGCTCGCGATTGGCCAGGCACTGCAACTGATCCAGACGGGCCGTCAGCAGATCGTTCTCGCGGGCGGAAGCGAAGCGTTGCACGACAACATGACGCTGATGTTCGATGCCATGGGCGCGCTGTCACGAGGCTCCAACGATGACGCCGAACACGCATCGCGTCCCTATGATGTCGCGCGTGACGGCTTCGTGATGGCCTCGGGCGCAGGCGTATTGCTGCTCGAATCGCTCGAGCACGCGCTCGCGCGCGGTGCGCGCATCCAGGCAGAGCTGATCGGCTTCGGTCATTGCACCGACGGCGCCGATATGGTCGCGCCGCGCGCGCCCGGCATTGCGCGTGCGATGCGTGAGGCGCTCGATGAAGCCAGCGTGCGTCCCGACTACATCAACACGCATGCCCCTTCGACCCCGCGCGGCGACCTCGAAGAACTGCATGCGTTGCGCGCGGTATTTGGCGGTCAGGTGCCGCCGTTCTCGTCGACCAAAGGATTGACCGGCCATCCGCTCGGCGCCTGCGGTGCGCACGAAGCGATCTACACGTTGCTGATGATGCGGGACGGCTATATCGCAGGGACCCGCGACATCGAAACGATTGATCCTGCCGTAGGGGACATGCCGCTCGTCCGGACGTCGCGCGAAGCGCGCGTCGAGACGGCCATGTCGGTTTCATTCGGGTTCGGCGGCAGTTGCGCGAGCCTGATATTTCGCGCCTGGAACGGCGCATGACGTTTCCGCTGACTTTAACAATTAACAAAGGAAAAACACCATGAGGAATGGTCTCGTGCTCGGGGCACTGGCTGCGGTGGTGATTACGCAAGCCGGATGCGCGACCCAGGTCAGGTCGGTGCCGTTGCAATCGGTCGTGCACCAGCCCGCCGGGGGAAGCAGCGTTGCTGTCTATTTCGGCTCGCAGGCACATCCCGCCGTACAAACCCAGCTTGGCGAAGCAAAGTATTCGGTGCGCGTGGCCCGCGGTGAAGGCAGCCAGGACGACTCCTGCAGCAGAGCGCTGGCAGAGGCTTTGACGAAGCTGCGCGCCGATGCGCAAGAACATGGCGCGAACGCCGTAGTGGATGTGCAAACGCGCTTCCATACCACCGAGACCAGCTCGGCCACCGATTTCACCTGCGGCGTGAGTCCAAGCGCTGCAGCCGTCGCCGTGCGCGGCAATCTCGTCGTGCTGCAAACCAACTAGCCACCTTACCCACAACCGTACTAACTAGAACGAGGAGCCCCATGAAACGCCATCTCATGCTTGCCGCGTTGTGCGCCACACTGGTTACGTCACACGCATTCGCCCGGGACACCGTCGCCAGCTATCCGGTGGAGGCTGCCATTGCGAGCGAACCGGGCAAAGTCACGCCGGACGTCGCGCTGTACTTCGCCGGTCAGAGCCATCCGGCAGTCGCAAAGTCGTATGGTTCGTTCGCCACGAACAAGAAGACCAATGCGTTCGGCAAGAGCGATCTGCAAGCTTGCCAGCACGTGTTCCTCTCTGCCGTGATCGAACTGCAGAACCGTGCGCGCCAGGAAGGCGGCAATGCGGTCATCAACATCAAGAGCAACTACAAGAACGAACTGACGGAAAGCCCCACCGAATTCACCTGTGGCGCAGGTGCGGTGATCGCCGGCGTAGCGCTGGTGGGCGATGTGGTGACGTTGAAAGGGCGGTAAAAGAAGGTATTAGCGAAGTGTTGGCCGGTGGCGGCAAGCGGAGAAGTGTCCGTTTCCCGCCCCGCCTTGGGCAGTGCAGGTGCAGTGCAGGTGCGGTGCGCGTCAGCCCACTTTAACGGCCGCAACGTTGACCAAGGTCTCGCGGCGCTTGCCGGGTTTCGGACGATGCAGGCCGAGCCGCTCGAGCAGACCGAAGTCCGTCGCGCGACTCCACCAGAGGTAAGGCAGCGAAACATTGCGCGTCGTGAAAGCGAAGCCCGCCTGGCGGATCATGTCGAGGTAGCCGTCGGCACTCTTCTGCACATGCATAGGATGACGGAACAACAGGCGGATCACCCAGGACTTGATGTAGGCGTCGGTAGATTCAGCGAACAGCAGCACGCCGCCCGGTCTCAACACCCGGTGGAATTCGGCTAGCGCACGTTCCTGCTCGACGAGGTGATGAAACGTTTGATGGCAGAACACGATATCGACGCTCGCACTGGGCAGCGCAAGCTGCGCGCAATCGCCGTGCAGCACCTCGATGTCGGTCGCACTGCCGGCACTCGTGGCCTTGCAAGCGCGAGCGGCTTGTGCGGCGAGATCGAGCGAAGGTGTATGGTAATCGATGCCGACGATGCGGCTCGGGCGAAACGCTTCGGCTAGCAGACGAAACGAAATGCCCTGTCCGCACCCGACGTCGGCAATAACGGGTGCGTCAGGCAGCGGCGTGTCGATCAGACCCTTCAGGTCGTTGATCGCGACACGCAGGACGTGATGCTCCCAGGTATGGGTGCGCAGGAACCAGATTCCGAAGGCCGTTTCATGCACGAACGGCACGCGGGACAGTTCAGATGACGACATATGTTTCACCTGGCAATTCTGAATTTTGATTGAACGCAAGCCATTGTAATGGCTTGCGGGAGAATAATGGCTCTGGGCCCCGTGCGGGCGCAGTTCACTTCACTTTAGATAACCGTTTGAGGAAAGATTGAATTCCCTTTCATCGAGAAACATCGTCGACGTAGCGATCATCGGTGCGGGTCCCGCCGGCGCGGTCGCAGCAGCTTTGCTGAGGAAAGCGGGCCGCTCGGTGCTCGTCCTCGAGCGGCAGCATTTTCCCCGCTTTTCGATTGGCGAAAGCCTGTTGCCGCAAAGCATGGCCTACCTCGAAGAAGCCGGCATGCTCCAGGCGGTCGTGCAGGCAGGCTTCCAGCACAAGAACGGCGCGCATTTCATCTGGCGCGACAAGTCATCTGCGTTCGACTTCCGCGACAAGCATACGCCGGGCTGGGGCACGACATACCAGGTCGAACGCGCTGTGTTCGACGACATTCTGATCCGCTGCGCCGCGGAACAGGGTGCCGACGTGCGCTTCGGACATACGGTCCGGGCCATGCAAACCGGCGACGCGCCAGTGCTGGACGTGGTCGATGAGGAAAACCAGGCATATCAGGTACAGGCCCGCTTTGTGTTCGACGCCAGCGGGTTTGGCCGCGTGCTGCCGCGCCTGCTGAATCTCGAGGCGCCGACGCGCATGCCAACCCGCGCGGCCATTTTCACGCACGTGCGCGACGGCCTGACGCTCGACGCTACCGATCGCAACAAGATTTGCGTCGCCACGCATCCGGACCGCCGCGACGTCTGGTTCTGGATGATTCCGCTGGCGGGCGGCCGTTCTTCGGTAGGGTGCGTCGCCGAGGCTGAGTTCCTCGACGGTCCCGAGGAAGAACGCGACGAGAAACTGCGTGCGCTACTGCAGCAGGAGCCGACGTTCGCGAGGTTGATCGGCAATGCGCCGTTCCTGATGCCGGTGCGCCACATTGGCGGCTACGCGGCGAACGTGGAGCATCTGCACGGGCCGGGCTACACACTGCTTGGCAATGCGGGCGAGTTTCTGGACCCGGTGTTCTCTTCCGGTGTGACGATTGCGCTGCGTTCGGCGCATCTGGCAGTGCAGACGCTCGAGCGTCAGCTGAACGGCGAGCGGGTCGACTGGCAGGCCGAGTACGACATACCGCTGCGTAAGGGCATCGATACGTTCCGTGCGTTCGTGGAGCGGTGGTACACGGGCGCGCTGCAGGACATCATCTTTTATCCGCGTCAGACGACTTTGATTCGCCGCATGATCAGTGCGATCCTGGCTGGGTATGCGTGGGATGAATCGAATCCGTATGTCGCCGATCCTGTACGGCGGCTGGATGCGCTACATGAGATCTGCCTGACGCATTAAGGCATTAGGCGGGTGTGCGAGAAAAACTCCGGGCACTATTGATTTTTGTCTTTGTACTCGGAGTATTTTCTCGAGTCGCCACGCACCTGGTCGGCGGGATATTTCGCACGGTTGAGGGCCATCTTCTCTAGCACTGCCTGAAAAAGATCCACCTCCATCTTGTCGGCGAGGCGAACGAGGTAGACCAGCACGTCCGCCATTTCGTGGCGAATAGCGGTCAGCTTCGCTTCGTCGATTTCATGTTTGTCCCCCGAAACAAGCCACTGAAACGGTTCAAGCAGCTCGCTCGCCTCGACGCTGAGCGCCGTTGCGAGATTCTTAGGAGTGTGGAATTTGTCCCAGTCGCGTTCGTTCACAAACTCACGAACGAGGTCGCGCAATTCTGTTAGGTCACTTCGCGATTCAGGCTTGTTCACGGTAGATCCTGTTCGTATCGCACCGGCCGGTTCAGCCCTTGCGCCTGCGAGCCTCCTCACAGTCAGGACACTCGCCGTAGACAATCGCAGACGCGCTGGCGTAGGCAAACCGGTGCTCGGCCGCCATGGACCGATACGCGGCCTCTATCGTCGCGTCGTAGGCGTCACGAATTGTACCGCAGCGATTGCAGACGAGATGATAGTGAGGTTTTCCGCGATTCAACTCGTAAATGACGCGCGAATCACCGAGTAAGGCACTCGTGATCAAACCCATCTCGAGCAGATGCGACAAGGTCCGGTAGACGCTCGCCAGGCTGAATGATTCCGTGTCGGCGGCTAGCCTGCGGTAGATCTGATCCGCAGAAAAATGCTCGACGGGGTTGTCGCGGAACAGGGTTAGGACGGCGACTCGATTGGGTGTCGCGCGTATCCCCGCTCGCGACAGCTCAGCATAGACAGTTCTCATCTCATGGCGCCGAAACAGACGGCGGTATCGTGCACCGCGGATGCTTAAGGTTTGCTTAAGGATGCCACTTAGGTTCGCGAGTTGCCAATGTCGTTGCGGCCGTTCGCTGTCGCGGTTGTCGATAGCGCGTTGACCAGTCGGCCGCGCGCCTCGCCGGAAGACTCGGCAATCTGCCAGGCAAACAAACCCGGCACGAAAATCAGCAGATCGCGAATCCGTCGCGCGCCAGCGAGTGCGAGGCAGGTTGAAGGGTCGAGACCGAGTGCGCCGCCGATCAGGATGAAGCCGCCTTCCTGCACCCCTAGGCCTCCGGGCACAAAAAAGGCCGCACTGCTAACCGCCTGGATCAGCGATTCGATCACTATCGCCTCGACAAAGCTCACCTGCGCGCCAAGAAAATGCAACGCGAGCCAGATCTCCAGCGCGGTCAATACACACTGCAACGGTTGCCAGAAGAAGAGGTAACGCAGCACCACGCCACGGCGGCGCCAGATCAGTTTGATCGACTGATCGATCTGCGCCGACTGACCGACGAGCGCGGCCAGCTTGCCGCTGGTTGCACGGTTGAGCACACGTGTGATGCGTTCGAACGGGCTCGCATGCTGCACCAGCGAAAACAGCACCAGTAGCGGTGTGAGCGCGACAATGCCCCATGCCAGATCGGCAGCGAGACGTAGCGTGCCGGATGCCGCTTGCGCGAACAGAAAGCCGATGCCCACCATCGTGAACATCAACTGGCTGATCAGCGTGAGTTGCATATCGACGACGAGACTCGCCGCCGCGGTCGAGCCACGCAAACCGCGCCGCCGCATCATGCGGAACGACACCACCTCGCCGCCGATGCGCGCCACCGGCAACATGCTGTTGACCGATTCGCGGATCCAGACCAGCTGCAACATGCCCGCAACGCTCGGGCGGTTTGCGCCGCGGATGAGGCTTTGCCAGTCACGTGCGTTGGCAAGCATCGGCAGGACATGGGCCAGTCCCGCCAGCACCAACCCCGCGCCTGCGGCACGCATCAGTCCAAGCACTGCCCCCGGGTTGTCATGGACGACAAGCCAGAGCGACGCAATCAAACCCGCCAGTGCAGCAAAACGACCCAGATGCTTCATTACGCTACTCGTCCTGAACCGGCGACAGCAAACCATCGCCGTCCACCTCGAAACTGAAACCTCGCCAGATCACCCGCGTCGAAAAGAAACTCGTCACGAAGATCAGGAACGACACGATGTCCCATAACGGCAGCAGCCACAAGTCGCTATACGCCTGCCGCAACGCATGGTCCGACTGTACCTTCAACGCTAGCCGCGCGAGCAGCGCCGCCGCTACAAGCGGCCACGCCCACGCTGCGCCGCCCGAGAATGCTGTAGCAAGCAATGCAAAAGCGAGTGGATGCATCAACGACGAACCCAGATGGGCAACCGGGGTGATCGTCCGAATCGTCCGGCTCCACCGCAACTCATGCGCAATCAGCTTGGTGACGCTGCTTTCCACGCAGGCGTGCGATACCGTGAACGGCGGGATCACCACCTTCTCGCCGATCATCCGCACCGCTTCGCCGATCGCATGATCTTCCGCGAGGTGATGCACGAACTGCGCGAAGCCGCCGATCTTCTCGAGCGTTTCGCGTCGCATGGCAATGGTCTGTCCAAAGCACGGCCGCGCCATCCCAAACGCCAGGCCCGTCACGACGCCGGGAAGAAACTGATAGTTAGTCGCTTTCGCCGACAGCCGCGGCCAGAAACCCGGATCTGGTTGACCGCGATAGACGCAGGTGACCAGTCCCACGCCAGGCTTCTGCAACTCACCGATCACATTGCGCAGATAGGTCGGGCTTACACTCACGTCGCTGTCCGCAAACACCAGCACATCATGCTGCGCCTCGGGCAGCATGTTGAGGATGTTGCTCATCTTGCGGTTGGGTCCGTACAGGCGCGCATCGGCCACAACCGTTATGTGCGCATCAGGATGCAGCAGACGCAGTTGTTCGACCGTCTGCAGCGCCGGATCTTCCGAGTCGTGCACGCCGAACAGAAATTGCAGCGGACCCGGGTAATCCTGCTGGCAAAAGCTCGACAGATTGCTGAGCAAGGTCCACTCGTCGCCATGCAACGGCTTGACGATGGTGACCGGCGGAAAGCTGGTGGGTTCCGAGGTGGTACGGGCAAAGAAACGTCCAATCAGCGCGCCGGCCAGCACCGTATAAACGATGCCGAACACGGCGCCTGTACCACACAGAAACGCCAGCGCCATAAGGATCAGATGCTCCCCGCGCAGCGCACCCTCAACAGCGATCAGTCCGCTTGCGACCAGCAGACCGATCAGGCAGGCAAACCACAGCAGAGACTTCATCGCCGCATCACGCTTCGTGAGCGCGCAGGAAGCGGAAAAACTCCACGCCTTCGCGCAGACGCCGCTTCATCATGTCCCAGCTCAGCAGCATCTCGCGCACGATCTCCCAGATCTTCGAGGGCCGGAAATAGAAGCGCTTGTAGAAGCTCTCGACGTGGTGATAAATCTCTTCACGCGACAGGTGCGGATAACCGATTGCCGCGAGCTGCACCCCTTCCTTGCTCACCAGGTTGATCACCTTGTTCTCCTGCAGCCAGCCGTTTTCTACGGCCTGGTTGTAGAGCGTCGTGCCCGGATAAGGTGCCGCGAGCGACACCTGGATCGTGTGCGGGTTGATTTCCTTTGCGTACTCGATCGTCTTTTCGATCGTCTCCTGCGTCTCGCCCGGCAGCCCCAGGATGAAGGTGCCGTGAATCTTGATGTCGAGCTTGCGGCAGTCTTCGCTGAAGCGTCGTGCGATATCCGTACGCAGGCCCTTCTTGATGTTCAGCAGGATCTGGTCGTCGCCCGATTCATAGCCCACCAGCAGCAGACGCAGGCCGTTTTCCTTCATGATCTTCAGCGTCGCATACGGCACGTTGGCCTTTGCGTTGCAGGACCATGTCACGCCGAGCTTGCCCAGCCCGCGTGCGATCTCTTCGACGCGCGGCTTGAAGTCGGTGAAGGTGTCGTCGTCGAACATGATCTCCTTGACTTCGGGCATGTTGTCACGGATCCACTTCACTTCTTCCAGCACGTTCTCTACCGAGCGCGTGCGGTAGCGGTGCCCTCCAACTGTCTGCGGCCACAGGCAGAACGTGCACTTCGAGCGGCAGCCGCGGCCCGTGTAAATCGACACGTACGGATGCTTCAGATAGCCGATGAAGTAGTTATCAATCTTCAGGTCACGCTTGTAGACAGGCGCCACGAACGGTAGCTCATCCATGTTCTCGAGGATCGGGCGCGCCTCGTTGTGCTCGATCGAACCGTCCGCAGCGCGATAGCTCAGCCCCTGGATCTGCGCGAGCGGTTTGCCCGCCGCCACTTCCTGGCAGGTGAAATCGAATTCTTCACGGCAGACGAAATCGATCGCTTCGCTCGCAGTCAACGAGTTGTGCGGATCAACGGCGACCTTTGCCCCCACCATGCCGATCATCACCGACGGTTTGCGCTTCTTCAGATCCTGCGCAAACATCGCATCCGTCGGGAACGACGGCGTGCTCGTGTGAATGATGACGAGGTCATACTGCTGCGCGATATCGAGCGAAGCCTCCACCGAGAGACCATCCGCCGGCGCATCGAGCACGCGGCTGTCCGGCACCAGCGCCGCAGGCTGCGCGAGCCATGTCGGATACCAGAACGAACGGATCTCACGCTTCGCCTGATAGCGCGACCCCGCGCCGCCATCGAAACCGTCATACGACGGGGCCTGCAAAAACAGCGTTTTCATGAATGATGCTCCGGCAATTTGCGTTGAATCCGATAACTGATCGAATGAGAAAAGTCGCAGCGGCGCGACGGCGCGCTGTGACTTGAATGGGATGCCTTACCGGTCATCGAAAATCTCCATGATCGGTACTCCTGGCCGCGCCACGCGATTGAGGACCGGCATCCGCGCACCGCGCCATACGACGTGGGAGCCGAACACCGCGCCCAGCCATTGCAGCGCGAGCAACATGTCGCGCAACGGCACAAGTGGCAGGTCACGCCAGAATGTGCGCGACCAGCGAGCGCTGCGTGCATGCAAAAGAATGCGAGCAACGCAGCCCGTAGCGGTGCCAATCGAAGCCGTGGTCGCTGCGAAAGAATGCGTTGGAGTGGCATCCGCTGCGGTGAGCGAGAGAGTCAGCAACGTGCTGGCCAATAACCACGGCGTGGTGAACGTGACGAACAGAAACGCGAATCCCAATGGATTCACGGAGCGGATCGTGCGCAGCCAGCGCATCTCGCGCAACCACAGGGTCGTGAAAGCAGGCTCGATCACGTCGGTGGCTACCATCACCGGCGACAACACGGTGTTCAGCCCAAGAGCGCGCGCGTGTTCGGCCAGCCAGTAGTCGTCGGCGAGGCAGTCTTTGAGCGTCTCGAAGCCGCCAATACTCTCAAGCGTCGTGCGCCGCAATGCTAGAGTCGCACCAAAACCAAAGCGGCGCGAGCCGCCCGCATGCGCGACGCGCACCGACGGTGCGAACCATTCGTTGATGAACAGGGCCCCCACCCGCGGCCAGAATCCGCCGACGCTCTGCGCGCGATACAGGCAGGTGACGACTCCCGTATCGATGTTCGCAAGCGGCGCTGTCACGGTGTCAAGGTAGTCGGGCTTGACTGCTATATCGCTATCGGCAAGCACGATCACCTCATGACGCGCCCATTGCACCATGTTGATCAGATTGCTGACCTTAGGATTGCGGCCGTGCACGCGAGAATCGATCACGAGCTTGATGTCGCACTGCGGATACGCGGCCTGCAGACGTCGCACCACGCCGATTGCCGGGTCGACCGGTGAGCAGACACCGAACAGCAACTGAAAGCACGGATGCGCCTGCTCACAGAACGTCACGAGGTTTTCGTACAGACGCGGCTCGGTTCCGCACAGTGGCTTGAGCACGCTCACAGAGGTCCAGCCGACGCGACGCGAGTTCTGGCCTTTGCTGAAAAACGGCATGGCAAAGACGGCGATCAACGAATAGGAAGTAGCGATCCAGCACAGGGCGAGCAAAAGCCACTGTGAGACAGAAACGGGATGTTCCATCATCGCTAAAAGGATCCGCCCATGAAGCCGCCTCCGCTAACACGTAGCCCACGCAATCGGCCTTCGATTAAACCGAAGGTGCAGGATCACCAGCATCCGCACCGGGCAGACCGGAGAAACCGAAGTGGTGTTGGAGTGCGCGTCGGTGACGGTGGCGTAGTCGAGAGACAGCGCCGAGAGGAATGCAGCGCGGGCAATGCGCTTGACGACCAGTACGATGCACACAACGCTCGCCACAGCCACGAGACGAAAGGGCCCGGATGTGAACACAGCTTCGGGAACGCCAAAGAGGCCAATAGACAGCAGTGCCACCATTTGTATCGCTGCGGCGGCAAGTGACGCTGTCAGCAGGTAGGCACGCAGCATTGCGGTCGTCGCGGGTGTCATGGCGCAGTTCGTCGATACAGGAGGAGGAAATATCGAAGGCGCTTTCATTTTCCTTGTGGCGATCGATCAGCAGATGCACGTGGTTTGGATTCAGGTCTCATCTAATACATACATGCGTTGTGAATCGATACTACCGGTCCAAAGCTGAAGGGAACCTTAAGCAAACGCGCCTGATCTGTTTTAAGTGTCCTACGCTTTCACTGTCCTGACATGATTACTGCAACGTAAACTTAAGCACGCGTTTCGCCGCTTTAGCGATACCGTTGCGCGTAATTCATTCGCAAGCTCCATCACACGAATTCTCCCTGTTGAAGATGACGATTTTGGATTTGCTTCGAATCTTCAGCACAGAACTCCTTAAGCGATTGAGAAAGTACGGAAAGCTTTATGTTGGCTTACGCCTGCGCGCTCAAAAGAATCACCACGTTCCGCCAAGCGCCTTGACCAGCAACACGCTTGCATCCACCTGGCGACGCTCGAGGTCGACAGCAGTTCGCTCGTTCGCCAACGCCGTGCTCTGTGCGGTGACAACTTCCAGATAGCCTACGGTTCCGATCCTGTATTGGTCTAACTCAAGCTGCAGGGTCTTTTGGGCCGACGCGACAGCTTCATCCTGCTTACCGGCCTCCTGCTGCAAGATGCGTAATGACGCCAGGTTGTCTTCGACCTCCTGGAAGGCAGTCAACACGGTCTGGCGATAGTCGGCCGCGCTCGCGTCGTATTGCGCCTGGGCCTTCTCGGTCATTGCACGACGCCGGCCGCCGTCGAACAACGTGCCGACCAGCGCCGGCCCAACAGCCCACATGCGCGACGGTGCGGTGAGCCAGTTGGTAAGCGTCGAACTCTCGATGCCGCCCGTGGCCGATAGCACCAGATCGGGGAAGAACGCGGATTCAGCAATGCCGATCTGGTCGTTGGCCGCTGCGACACGCCGCTCCGCGGCGGCGATATCGGGGCGGCGCTGCAGCAGCTCGGAAGGCAGTCCGACAGGAATCGTCGGCGGTGTGAAATTCGCCGCCGCCGGCGGCAGACTGAACGTCGACGCCGGTACGCCGGTCAGCGTGGCGATCGCGTGCTCGTACTGCGCACGGGCAACACCGAGGTCGATATCCTGTGCCTCGGTCGCCTGCAGTTGCGTCTCGGCCTGGGTGACGTCCGCCTGCGACGATACGCCGACCGCGAAGCGGCTTTTAGTCAGATCGAGCGTCTGGCGATAGTCCGCAATGGTCTGGTCGAGCAACTGCTTCGACGCGTCGAGTCCGCGCAAATTGAAGTAGTCGACGGCGAGTTCGGCGTGCACGCCGAGCCGCACGCTCTCGAGATCAGCGGCGCTCGCTTGCGCGCCGGCCCGCGCGGCATCGTTTTCGTGCGCGATTCTGCCCCACAGGTCGGGCTCCCAGCTCGCATCGAGCGCAACGTCGTAGTCGCCGAATGTCCTGCCGGCCGTCTGCTGGTGGCCGATCACGTTGTCCGAATCGTGCAGGCTGCTCGCGCTTGTCCCCGCACCGATCGTCGGCAGGTAAGCAGCGTGAGCGGATTCGACCATGGCGCGTGCTTCCTGCAGTTGCGCGACGGCTTTCTGGATCGTCTGGTTCGACACGCTTACACGTGTTTCGAGTGTGTTCAGTTGAGGATCGCTGAAGCGTGTCCACCATGCGCCGCGTGCCTCGTTATCGGCTGGCGTCGCTTGGGTCCAACCAGGAGTCGCTTGCGCCGGTGCTGTGGCGGTTTGGCTGGCACGAGTCGAAACCGCACCGCTGCTGGGGTCCGGCGTGCCGGCGTTTTCCTTATACGCTGCAGGAACGACCACCGAGGGACGCACGTAGTCCGGACCGATCGAGCAGCCTGCCATGCCCAGCACACTGGCCGCGCAGATAGCACCGAGCAGCCGCGAGCGAAGCCCTCGCAGTCGCGTAAGGTCGAGCGATACCGGCATCATGACTGGCCCCCTGTGCCATGCGAGGGCGCCGCCGATGAGCCGGTACCGCTGCTGGAATTGGCGCTAGAAGAAACCCGCACGGCCTGGCCATTGGTAATCGAGTCGGACGGATTAAGGATCACCCGGTCGGTCGCTGCGAGCCCTGAGGCCACTTCTATACGCGTGCCAAAATCGCGACCGGGTTTGATGGTCTTCAGTAGTACGTGATGTTGCTCATCGACGGTGGCCACCTGCAAACCCTCCGGCCGATACAGCAGCGTGTTCACCGGCAGCGACAAGCCCGGCTGAGCGGCCTTCAGCGACAGATGCACTTGCCCATACGAACCCGGCAGCACCGCGCCATTCGCGTTGGGCACGTCAACTTCGATACGCAGCGTGCGCGTGACGGCATTGATCGCCCCCGCATTGCGCGCCACCGTTCCGGGCAGGCAACGCCCAGGGATCTGCGAGACTTCGAGGCAGGCCGACGTGCCGTCGAGCGATGTGCCGGCATCGTTCTGCGGCACATCGGCGTACACACGCAGCACGCCAGTTTGCGCCAGATCGAACATCTCTTTGGCGGGGCCGCCAGCGCTGCCCGCGTCGATCAACGCGCCGACATCGATATTGCGCGCCGTAATCACGCCGTCAAACGGCGCATAAACCTTCTCATAAGATTGCAACTGCGCGAGGCGGGCCACGTTCGATTGCGCCGCAAGCAGCGCCGCATGCTTCGCCTGTGCGTCGCTGTCTTTCATGTCCGTATCCTGTTGCGAGACGGCGTGTGTCTGCACCAGTTGCTGCCAGCGCGTCGCGCTCAACTGTGCAAACTGATCGTTCGCCTGCGCCTGTTGTTCATCGGCGCGTGCCTGGCGCAGCGCGGCGTCCACCTCGGGCGCATCGATCGTGGCCAGCAGTTGCCCGGCTTTCACATGAGTGCCGATATCTGCGTACCAGGCCTTCAGATAACCGTCGGTGCGTGCGAAAATCGGCGTCTGCTGATACGCCTCGATATCGCCCGGCAACACCAGCGTCTGGTCGGGCGGCGCGACGGTGGGCAGCGTAACCTGCACCGTGGGTACCGCGAGCGCGGCGGTCTGCGCTTGCAACGCGGCGCGCGCATTGAGCCGCGGCACGATGCCCACGGCAAGCGCAACGGCAAAGCCTGCTACGAGCAAAACGACACGCACGGCGCCGCGCCGGTGCTGAGGCGCAGGCCGGCTGTCCGGTGCGGACTGGGGGGTTTGAGTGGACATGCGGCGTACTCCGGTCAATTCAAGTCAGATCAGGTTCTGGACATTCCGCAGCGGACCCAGGCAAGGTGCGGAGCCGTTCATTTGAGAAGATCTAGTTCGGCTTGCGTCATGCCGCGTGGCTCGCGTTTCGCGAGCCAGCCGTGCACCAGCGAAAAGACGACCGGCAGGAACATCAGCGTCGCGATCGTGCCGATCATCAGGCCACCGATCACGGCGCGGCCGAGCGGCGCGTTCTGTTCACCACCGTCGCCCATGCCGAGCGCCATCGGCACCATGCCGATCATCATCGCGAGCGCCGTCATCAGCACTGGACGAAAGCGCCCCGCGCCCGCCACCAGTGCCGCCTGCAACGGCGCCATGCCCTGCGCCAGCCGCTCGCGTGCAAAGCTCACCACCAGAATGCTGTTGGCCGTCGCCACGCCGATACACATCATGGCGCCCGTCAACGCGGGCACGCTCAGCGTGGTATGCGTGAGGAACAGCATCCAGACGATGCCCGCCATCGCACCCGGCAAACCGCAGACGATCACGAGCGGATCGATCCACGACTGGAAATTGATCACCATCAGCAGATACACGAGCAGCACTGCGAAGGCGATGCCCGTTGCGAGGCCGCTGAACGAGCTCTCCATGGTCTGAACCTGACCGCGAATCACCACGCGCGCACCGCGCGGCAAGTTCGCTTTGGCGGCATCCACAATGCGCGTAACGTCCGATGCCACGCCACCCAGGTCGCGTCCCTGCACCGAGCCGTAGATATCGATCACCGGTTGCACGTTGTAGTGCGTCACCACGGCTTGCTGCGTCGCGCGCGAGAACGTGCCGAGTGTGCCCAGAATCCCGTTGACCTCGCCTGCGTTGCTGCCTGAGCCGCCGGTGCCCGGCGTGAACATCGAACTAAGCGGAATATTGGCCAGCGCCTGCAGCGAATTGATGTCGTACTGCGGCACCTCCGTCGTTACCGGATAGCTCACACCGTTTTGCGGGTTGAGCCAGAAGTTCGGCGACGTTTGCGAACTGCCAGACAACGCAATCAACAGGCTGCGCGCGACGTCCTGCTGCTGCAGTCCCGCCTGCAGCGCCTTGGTGCGGTCCACATCCACGTTGATCGCGGGCTCGTCGTCCGGTTGCTGGATGCGCAAATCGACGAGTCCTTTAACGTTGCGAAGTTTGTTCAGCAACGTGTCGGCAAACGCGCGGTTGTCGTCGAGGTTGTTGCCCACCACCTGAATGTCGATCGGCGCCGGCAGTCCAAAGTTGAGGATCTGACTCACCATATCTGCCGGCAGAAACGAAAACGTCACTGCGGGAAACTGCTCGCCAAGCGACTGCCGCAGCTTCGCCACATACTGCGCGGTCGGCTTGTGTTTCGCGTTCAGCGTGATCAGGATGTCGGCATCGGCGCTGCCGATCGGCGCGGAACTGCTATACGAGAGGTTGATGCCGCTGGTCGGCAGGCCGATGTTGTCGACGATGGTCATCAGCTCGTTTGCGGGAATCACCGTGCGGATGCTGTTCTCGATTTCGTCGGCAAGACGCGCGGTCTGTTCGATACGTGTGCCGGTCTTCGCGCGCATATGCAAGCGAATTTGCCCCGAGTCGATTTGCGGAAAGAAGTCGCGGCCAAGGAACGGCAGCAGCGCAAGCGAGCCGATACACACCATCAGAAAACCCGCGATAAAGCGGCGTGGTGCAGCAAGTGCTGCCTCCAGCAGCCGCTCGTAGCGGCCGCGCAGCGCTTCGAAGCGCCGTTCGAAGCTTTGCTGGAAGCGCACCAGACGGTTCGCGGGTCGTCCGTGCTGCGTGCCCTCGTCACCCGGCTGATGCGCGCCGCGCAGCAGATACATCGCCAACGTCGGCACCAGCGTGCGCGACAGAAAGTACGATGCGAGCATCGCGAACACTACGGCTTCGGCGAGGGGCGTGAACAGATACCGGGCCACGCCGGATAAAAGCAGCATCGGCACGAAGACGATGCAGATCGACAACGTCGAGATCAAGGTCGGCACGGCGATCTCGCCTGATCCTTCCAGAATCGCCTGCAATAACGGCTGCCCCTGCTCGATGTGATGCGTCATGTTCTCGATTGCAACCGTCGCATCGTCGACCAGAATGCCCACCGCCAACGCCAGGCCGCCGAGCGTCATGATGTTGATGGTCTGGCCGAGCACCGACAACATGATCAGCGACGAGATCATCGCCAGCGGAATCGAGATCGCGATGATCAACGTGGCCCGCCAACTGCCGAGAAACAACAGGATCATCACCGCCGTCAGGCCGGCAGCAATCAGACCTTCGCGTATCACACCCTGTACCGCCGACTTGACGAACACCGACTCGTCCGTGACGGTCTGGATATCGAGCGCCTTTGGCATCTGCGAGCGGATCCGCGGCAGCAGGCTCTTGATGTTGGCAATGATATCGAGCGTCGAGACACTGCCGCTCTTTTCCACCTCGAGCAACGCGGCGCGCTTGCCGTCATGACGCACGATATTGGTCTGCGGCGCATAACCATCGCGCACGGTTGCGACGTCGTGCACATACGTTACCGTGCCATCGGGTTGCGTGCGGATGGGAATGTTGTTCAGTTGCGCTACCGAAAGCGCCGCACCGTTCATGTTCACGTTGTATTCGAACGTGCCGATCTTCGCCGTGCCACCCGGCAACACCAGGTTCTGTGCGTTGACTGCATTGACCACGTCGGTGGACGTCACGTGGTGGGACTGCATCGCCTGTGGATCGATATCCACCATGATCTGGCGCACCTTGCCGCCGTACGGAATCGGTACGGCGGCGCCCTGCACCGTCGCCAGTTGCGTGCGAATAAAATTGTTGCCGAGGTCATAAAGCGTCTGTTCCGGCAGGGTCTTGCTCGACAGTGCGAGTTCCATGATCGGCACAGTCGACGCGTTGAACGTCAGCACCATGGGCGGCAACGTGCCGGGCGGCATGACCTTCAGCAACGACTGCGCGCTCACGGACGCTTCCGTCTCTGCTCGCGTGATGTCGGCACCGGGATGGAAGAAGACCTTGACGACGGCCACGCCGTTGAGCGACTGCGATTCGATGTGCTCGATATCGCCGACGTCCGAGGTCAGCGCGCGTTCGTACGGCGCGACGATGCGGTGCGCCATATCCTCAGACGTCAACCCGCTGTAGCTCCACACGACGCTGATCACGGGGATGTCGATGTTCGGAAAAATATCGACGGGCGTACGCAGGATCATCAGTGGTCCGATGATCACGAGCAGCAGCGCCAGCACAATAAACGTGTACGGGCGGCGGAGAGCGATTTTGACGATCCACATGAGAAGACGACGCCTGAAGGGGAGCAATAGACGCAGTCTAGGGAGCAGGGTTTTGCGTCGGGATTGCGCCTGGATGACAAACTCGTAATGAACTTCGGGCCGCCGCGCGGGTATCATCGAAACCATCCGCTGGGCGCAACCTGGCGGCAAACCGCGAGCAACCCGATGGAAGGCGACTGCGATGAGAGTCCTCGTAATCGAAGACGAACCGAAGGCCGGCGACTACCTCAAGAAGGGCCTGGAGGAGTCGGGCTTTGTGGTGGACGTGGCACGTAACGGTGTCGACGGCCTGCATCTCGCGCTGGAAGAGTCTCATGACGTGATCGTGCTCGATGTGATGTTGCCGGGCATGGACGGCTGGCAGGTGCTGCAGCAATTGCGCGGCCGCAAGGACACGCCGGTTCTGTTTCTGACGGCGCGCGACGAGATCGAAGACCGCGTGCGTGGCCTTGAGCTAGGCGCCGACGACTATCTGATCAAACCGTTCGCCTTCGTCGAGCTGCTCGCACGGGTACGCACGCTGGCACGGCGTGGCCAGGCTCGCGAGAGCGACACGCTGACGATCGGCGACCTCGAGATCAACGCGAGCCAGCGCAAGGTACGACGTGCGGGCCAGCGCATCGACCTGACGCCGCGCGAGTTTGCGTTGCTGCATCTGCTTGCGCGGCGCAGCGGCGAAGTATTAAGCCGCACGCAAATCGCTTCATATGTGTGGGACATGAACTTCGATAGCGACACGAATGTGGTCGATGTGGCGATCCGCCGCCTGCGTTCGAAGATCGACGATGACTATCCGGTCAAGCTGGTGCATACCGTGCGCGGCGTCGGTTACGTGCTCGAAGTGAAGGACGCATGATGCAACGGCTCTCGTTGACTGCGAGGCTGGCTGCCTGGTTTGCGCTGATCACCGTGCTGGTCTTCGGCGTCGGCGGTGGTGTGCTGTATCAGGCGCTAGCAAAGCAGATTCGCGCCCAGGACGACTTCGACCTGGTGCTGACGGCCCGGCATCTGCGGCGCCTTGCAGCCGAGCTGGATTCACCGCAGGGCATCAAACTGCATGAGTCCCGGCTCGATAGCCTGGTGCTCGGCAATCAGGCTTTCTTCCTCAGAATGCAGGACTCGAGTGGTCGCGTCCTGCTCGAACGTAATCCCTCGCACTTTGCGATTGACGATCTGAAGGAAGTGAAACCGTTGAACCGGATTCTCGAGCATGACGTGCAGGAATGGCATACCCCCGATGGCCTGACAATGCGCGGCGTTGCCACGGATATCGCGCTGGCCGACGGTTCGGTGGTCGATGCGGTAGTCGGACGCGAAATGAGCGATCGCGAAGCGTTACTTGCCCGCTACCGCAACACGGTCTACCTGACGACGCTGTGCGCACTCCTTGCCGCGGTTGTGCTCGGTTACGTCGCGGTACGCAACGCGTTGCGCCCGCTGCGTGACATTGCCGGCAGCGCTACCCACGTGACGGTGGGCAAACTCCATACGCGCCTGCCCTCCGGCAATGTGCCGCGCGAACTCGCGGCACTGATCGATGCGCTGAATTCGATGCTCGCACGCCTCGAACTCGGCTTCCAGCGACTCTCGCAGTTCACGGCCGACCTCGCGCACGATCTGCGCACGCCGCTCGGCAACATGCGCGGTGCGAGCGAAGTAGCGCTTGCGCGCCCGCGCTCGACCGACGAATATCAGGCGTTGCTGGTATCGAATATCGAGGAATGCGAACGACTATCGCGAATGGTCGAAAACGTGCTGTTTCTCGCTCGCGCCGACAATCCGCAGTACGTGACGACGGCCGTGGATTTTCCGGTGCGCGACGAGCTGCTGCGAGTGGCCGACTATTTCGAAGGCATAGCGGAGGATGCCGGCATTTCGATTCAGGTGACGGCGAGCGGCCAGTTGCATGCCGATGTCGATCTGTTCCGCCGCGCCGTCAGCAATCTGCTGGCGAACGCACTGCGTTACACGCCGCGCGGCGATACTTTAACGCTTTCCACAAGGGAGACCCCGGAGGGGATGATGGTCACGGTCGCCAATCCCGGCACACCGATTCCTTCGGAACATCTTGGACGGCTGTTCGACCGCTTCTACCGCGTCGACGGATCGCGCAGCAATTCATCCGGCTCGACCGGACTAGGACTTGCAATCGTGCGGACCATCATGGAACTGCACGGCGGCAGCGCCACTGTCGAAAGCGACGCGGCGGCCACGCAGTTCCATTTGCACTTCCCGCGGCAGTGAGTGAGCGTTGCGCGCATTCTGGGTCAGTTAACCGCCATGTTGACGCGATTATCCAGATGACGGGCCTGATATTCGGCGCGATTTTGCGCGATCTCATGCGGCGTCGGCGGATAGTTGGTCTTCGACACGGGCATCGTTCCTTGCTGTTCGGCCTGGATCAGCTCCGCGCGGACCTCGGCGCGCGTCTTGCCAGTGTTGACTGAGGCCGCCGGTGGGGTCGTGGCGCCGGTGGCATACGTACTCTGCGCGAACGCTGATTGACCGAAAAGGATCAGCGACACAACGACTGCGGCAAGTGCGGCATATCGGGTAAGTTTCATGGAAGGCTCCTGAGGTGGGTTGTGCCGGTTCGCGCTTGTATCGCTCCCGGCCCGTTTCACGTAGCAGCGAGGCTACGAACCCATTCTCGGGCGCCGCGGTTTGCGCCGAGGTGACGCGTTCATGACGGAGTTGTCATTTCGCGCTCAGCCACGCGCATAAATCCGCTTACCGAAACTGTCAGGCCTCCGGCCCCAACGTTGTTGCGCAATGAGAGGGTCAGCTGTTGCCGTTGCGCAATGCGGGCGGCAATGGCGAGTCCCAGTCCGCTGCCCGTGCCCTTGGCATGCTCGCCACGATAGAAGCGGTCAAGCACCCGCCCCAGGTCCTGCTCCGGAATGCCGGGGCCGTTGTCCACCACTTCAAGGCCGAGGCGCTCTGACGTGCGCGTGAGCACAACGTCGACCTTGCCCCCTTGAGGCGTGTAGCGGATCGCATTGTCGATCAGGTTATTCAGCAGTACACCCAACGCGTGCGGATCAGTCAGCACGTTGCACGCATCCTCTCGCGTGACCGGTTGCCGGAACTCGAGGCCCAGGTCAATCTGCTTTTCGTCGGCGAGCAGCGAGAAATCGCTGACCGCCTGTTCTCCAAGTCTGCGCAAACTGACGGATGCGCCAACGCTGGTAGACTGCGCGTCCTCGCGTGCGAGCGTCAGCAATTGCTGCACGAGCCGGATCATACGATTGAGTCGCCTATCGATTCGCTCGAGCGTCTGGCCATCGTCCTTCAACGTGCCGTTGTTCGAAGCCGCCTGCAACTGCAGTTTCAGCGCAGCAAGCGGGGAGCGAAGCTCGTGGGCAGCATCAGCGATAAACGCGCGCCGCGCCTCCGCCGCAACGTTCAGGCGGAGTAGCAAGTCGTTCAATGCCTCGACTAGCGGCCGGACTTCCACGGGTACCCTGCCGTCGAGGCGCAGCGGTTCGAGTGAATCCAGCGAACGCGTTGCGAGAAGACGCGACAGTCCGCCGATTGGCGCAAGGCCCCACGCGACGACGAACAGCACCAACAGGATCGTCACGGGCACGAACACGCCCAGCGGCCACAACGTGTGCAGCGCAAGTTGCAATGCCAGCGCTTCCCGAACGGAGACCGGTTGCGCGACCTGGATGAAGCGATCGGCCTGTTGCAGCCCGAATACACGCCATTGACCTTCGCTGCGGTCAATGGTGCGAATACCGGCCGGCAGACGCGTCAGGACAGCCGACTCTCGCGAGTGATAGACAAGCCTACCGTCCTTGTCCCATATCTCGATGAGAATACGGTCGTCCGAAATGCCTGCGGCCTCTTCGCCTTCCCTCTCGACCGTCTCCGCCGCTTCAACATTCGCGGGCAGCGACAACGCGACGGTACGCAGTTCATAGTCGAACAGTTCGCCGGCCTCGTCGCGGGCCGTATGAAAGATCGCCAATGCGGCAATCCCGGAAGCAGTGGCGAGACCGCAGATGAGCCAGCCGAGCAGCCAACGGCGGATCGACTTCATCCGAGCCTCTTCAGCCGATAGCCGACGCCGCGCACCGTCACGATCTGCTCTGTGCCAATCTTGCGCCGCAGGCTGTGCACGTGGACTTCGATCGTGTTGCTGCCCACTTCGTCGCCCCATCCATAGAGCTTGTCCTCAAGTTCCGCCCTAGTGAAGACGCGTGCAGGCTCTTCGATCAGCGCCTGCAGCAAGCCGAATTCGCGCGGCACCAGCGTCACTGGAGCGCCGCTTTTCCTCACTTCATGAGCGGCGGGGTCGAGAGTTAGATCACCGTGCGCATAGATCGGTTGCTTCTGTCCGGTGCGCCGGCGCAGCAACGCGCGTGCTCGCGCTGCCAGTTCGTCAAGATCGAAAGGCTTGATCAGGTAGTCGTCTGCGCCTGCGTCCAGACCGCGAATCCGGTCGGTCACCGCGTCGCGCGCGGTCAGGATGATGACGGGCGCCTCACCGCCTTGTCTGCGATAGCTGCTGAGTAAATCGATGCCGTTTTTCCCGGGCAAACCGAGGTCAAGCAGGACGAGGTCATATACGTCGTTACCTAGCGATAGCTCGGCGGCCCGTCCGTCCTGTGCCCAGTCGATTGCATAGCCCTCGCGCCGCATCGATTCGAGCACGGTCTCCGCAATCATTTCGTCGTCTTCCACCAGAAGCAGACGCATCGCGCCCCCTGCGTTGTCATCCTGGTGTCATTGTCGCGCATCTGGCCTTAGGTCTGCCTTAAGCCTTCGTTAAGCGTTCGTTCAATATCATCCACGTTCAACGGAGGAATGCGCGATGAAACCGGACGCTGTGAGTTTTGCGAGGCACACTGTCAGCAAGGTTCCCGAAGTGACTTTGGGCTTCTGGGTGATCAAGGTCGCGGCCACCACGCTGGGAGAAACCGGCGGCGACTGGGTGTCGATGTCCCTGAATCTTGGCTACCTGATCGGCTCGGCAATCTTCCTCGTCCTGTTCATTGGCCTCGTTTGTGCGCAGGTAAAGGCGCAGGAATTTCGTCGCTTCCTGTACTGGGCGACCATCGTCGCTACGACGACGCTCGGCACGACCATGGCGGACTTCGCCGATCGATCGCTCGGGGTCGGCTATCCAGGGGGCACCACAATCGTCGTGATATTGCTGATTGCCAGCCTGGCGATATGGTATCGATCGGAGGGAACAGTCTCGGTCGAGAGCATCGTTACGGGCAAGGCGGAGTGGTTTTACTGGATCACGATCCTGTTCTCGCAGACACTCGGAACGGCGCTTGGGGACTGGGTAGCAGGTGAAGACCGCGGTGGTCTCGGTATCGGATACGAATACGGAGCCATGCTCTTCGGCGCGGGACTGGTCATCGTGATGGGCTTATATTGCTGGACGCGTGTGTCCCGGACCGCGCTCTTCTGGGCCGCGTTTATCTTGACACGGCCGCTAGGCGCAACGTTGGGGGACTTCCTCGATAAGCCAGTAGCGGAGGGTGGCCTTCACATTAGCCGGCTCTATGCGTCCGGGATTCTGCTGGCTTTTATCGTGGTGTGTATTGCGTTGATACCGCAGCGCTCGGCGAGGCGGAGTACGGCGGTGTAGGCATTCGTTCTCCTCAACCACACACTTGCTCGCAATCTCCTTTGCTGTGGACCGGACGCTCACGGCGAGATTTCAAGGTGAGGACTTACAGGATGGTGAGGAGTTCCAGGAGATAGCAGGGAGTGGTGAGATTATACGGGATGGCACACCTATCGTCGCTTTGTCCAACACGGCGAGGTCGAAACTCGATCGTTCCGCAAACCCGCTATCACGATACAAAATAGTTACGACTTTCACCCCTAGATGGGGCAGGCGTTTGCATCCGGCTACCCATCTTCCTTTGCACAGGAAAGTATCGACTTTTTGCAAGCTTCGCGGGAAACGCGCACTGAACAGCGAACAAAAAGTCACGACTTACCTTGCTACATAAGGGGTGAACGCTCACGTGCAAAAAGGGCCAGCTTGCGAAGGTCCCCTGTTGCGAGCCCCCGTACCGAGGGCGAGGCCCAACGCTTTAAGCGCCAGCAATGAATATTCCCGCACAACCGCAGTCGTATCTTCCCGCAAGCAGGCGCGGCGACTGCTCCAGTCTCACGTCCGCGACAGAACAATAACAAGGCCAAAAATATGTGCGGCATACTCGGCGGGGATCAAGGCGTCGAGATTCTTAGCCATCTCTTGCGCCCTCTTAGGTTTCTGGCCGTCTGGACCCTTCTTGGTTCTATGACCGAAACCGGAGCGGCGGAATTCGCTCCCGCCATTGAAATCGAACATCGCCGCTTGGCATCAAAAAATGACCCGGACCGCTTTGGCGTTTCCGGATTTTTTATCGGTCCAAGTACCCTCGAGGTGCCCGACTCGACTTCGAGTCGGGAAAATGAGGTTAGCCAGCGAAGCCAGCTCGCTGAAGAGCCTGGTTGACACTCAGCAACAGGGCCGCCTTGACCTGCGCGATGCTCGTCGGGTTTTTATCCTCCGCGATACCGTTACTGTAAACATCCGCGTACCAATCGCCATCCAGGAACTCGCCAACGTTGATGTCGCGCATGTAACCCTTTTCGATCACCACGTTGCGCTTCGGTAATACTGGCAACGCAAACACCAGAGGCGAACCACCGAGGAACTTCTGGATCGCCGGTCCGATTGTGATGCGAACGCGCCAGGCACCGTATTGATAGCGGTGCGGCTGGAAAATCGAGCAGCGTACGCGCGATGTCAGCGCCGGCAGGATCGCTCGCGCGAGAGCCGCTTTAACTGAACGCAGGCAGCGCGAATCGTCCCCCTGGTGCTCGAGCGAATACACATACAGGCCGCCAGACCACCGACCGTCAACAACCTTGGTATTGAGAAGCCCTTGACCCTCTTTCTTGCGGGTCACCGCGTATTCACTTGCAACGCGCAACGACCAGTCGCAATCAAGGCGATAAAGCTCAGTACCGTCCGGCTTGAAAAATTCCGGTATCAGGAACTCCGGCGAAGATTCAAGCACCTCAGGCGAGACGCCCGAAATCTCGACCGTCACGTCGTATGCAATGTCCAGGTAGCGGCCCGGGTTTTGTCGTGCCGGCGGACGCTTGACGATCTTCACGTCGATACGAGCGCCTTCCAGCATGACGGTCACCGACTCGGCAGTGCGGTCATCCGCGAGTTCGGTCATACGCGCGGCGAAAGCGGCGTGGTCAAGCAGCTCGGCACCCGGCTCGTTCAACAGCTTCCGCGGGTGATGGCCATCGAGTGCGGCAATCAGCGCGGCATGCGTTTTGACGCCGAAGCCACGGGCGAAAGCCTCATTGAGTTGCGAATCGCGCACACGAAAAAGCTCGCTGGTCGCGGCAACGATATCACTCTTCAGGGACTGGAAATGGACGCGACTAAACGAAGATGGTTGCATATTGCACCTCTTAAAAAGTGAGAAAAATAGCTGCTTCTGTCCTGGTTGCCGGGCATTTACACCAGAACCTCACTTCGAGGCCTGACGCTGCTTGTGTTGCGGATTACTGCGCTCTTCAAGTTTTGGCACTTCAGCCGAGCTGGGCTGTGGCGGTTAGCCAAGTTGGCAATCTAATCGAAAATTTCACGCCTGACAAGCCCCTGTCGACAGCCCCTGTCGAACGACGGCAAGACACTGGAAGCTGTGTGCGGGTAGTCGCTGATTTGCGACCGTTTGCGGCGGCGCCGGACGCGTGTCCGCCCAGGCACTCGTGACTAACGAGTAGCGATGAGCTCGTGACCGGCGTCGAGCAGTCGGGACTTTACTTCCGGCCAACATGCCCTCCTGGTCACATCGTGGCCGTCTGTGCCGTCAACGCGAATGCTCCGTCCGCTAGTGGTCGATAGGCAAAGAGCATCCAGCCACTCCAATCAAGCAACGTCCCCGGCTTCAGGGCCAACGGAAACGTGCAACTCTCCAGCAAACTTCGCGCGCACGATGACGCCTACGCGAAAATAGGCAACAAGATCTTCAAGCGACGCTCTCACGACGGCTTCGCGACCTTAATCAAGCAGCGCCGCTTTTTTAGATCGGGCCAACTTGCACGCTCGGTAACGTCGCACCCTGCGTAGGCGAGTTCACGCGAGCCGCGTCTGCGTTCGATCGGTTGCTCACACGGATCGAAGAATCGATGGTGGCTGTCCGCCAATCCACCGAGTCTGTCGTCCGTGCCACCGGAGAGATCGTGGCCAGTATCCTGGACTTATTCTCTCGCACGGAGCAGCAAGCTGCATCGCTTGAGCAGACCCGCCTGTAGCAACTGACCCTTATGTCCGTAGAACGTAGGACGGACATCGAGGGGAACTCGCATCTCCCTCCGGCCGTACGTGAACCTGAACCCGTCGCCTCCTCACAATGCCGCCTGGGTTCCGTCTTCGCCGGCAATGTTCGGCGAAGACACATTGAACTGGGCTTCTCCCAAGAGGCGCTTGCAGAGCGGGCCAGCGTGCATCGTACTTACGTCCGGATGTTGGAGCGGGGCGAGAAGAACGTGACGATCTACAACATCGAACGTATTGCTGATGCTCTTGAGGCGGAGCCTGCTTCGCTGTTACATCGGTGCAGGGAAGCCCGGAAGCGATACGGTCCGAGGAGCATCTTCATCTCGCTGTTACGTCCAGTTATATCGTCTTCGGGGATAAGCGGACGTTATTCTTGCGTGTCCTTCGGTCGTACGCAGAGACGAAAGGCGCTCTCGCTGCGAAGGCGCTCTTCTCGCCGCCGACTCTTCGCGACTCGCTCGCCGGCTTCCTGAGGAACGCTGTAGAAACTGCGACCGAGGAAGGATCAGCCCCGGGGTGTCTTCTGGTGTGCGTTGCGCCGCTCGTGGACGATGCTGAGGTCCGGCAGTTCGTGTTGGACGCCGTAGCTGCCGCTGCGGCGCTTGTGGAACGCCGTTTCTGCGACGCGATCAGCGCGGGAGAAGTCCGGTCTGACTTTCCCGTAGCCGCGCGCGCGAGCCAGGTCCTCGACCTTGGCCGCGGTCTGACGATGCGTGCACAGATGGGCACGTCGCGTAAGACGCTCCTCAAAGACACTGAGGAAGCGGCCGACTTGGTGCTACTACCGCGGCGTGGAACTGCGACGCCAGAAAGTTGACGCCGGCGTTAAAGGGCGTTGCGGGGCAGTAGGCTTTGATAGTTGCCGATCCGCGCGCCCTCAAACCCGATCAATCGTTTCCCGTTTGGGATAGGAGGGATCACCTTGATTTCAAAGTCGAAGCCCGAGAGCCAGTTGACCCCAAGCGCGCTCCCTCTCGGGTGGCGATTCGCGGCAGCATGAGTTGCCCATGCTCTCGAAATCGTCGCGCGCAATCTCGGCAACTGGAAACCCCGCGGCATCGAACGGCTTGTCTGTGAGACCTCCGAATCTGACCTCAAGATGCTCCTGGTCGTACTGCAGAACGACTCCCGCGTCGCATCAGTGTGCTTTTTTGCGGTGACCTGAACTTTTGGGCAACCTTTGCATCACGCCCGACCATTACGAAGTGCTCCATGTTTGACGCTTCGGCGCCAACAAGTTTGCGCGATATCTATGGAGCCAACGTCGATATCGACGGCGGCACCCGCTGGGATGCGCCGATTTTGCAACATCTCGCGGAGACGAGAAATCGGTGTTCTGCCGGTGCTGTCGAACAGCACCGGCAGAGGTGTAGAACTTCACCCATCGGCCAGCCACCCACGTGAGGGTACATGGTCGCGGCTTACGGAGAGCTCACGCCTTCTTGGGGCAGAAAGAGACACGGCGGGACCGGTCCAGCAGGCCCATCCGCCTGCACCTCGCGAACAGTGCGTATAGCCAACGGTTCTCGGCCGAGCGTCACGCCGATCTGCCGGTACGTGTCACATCGTTGCTTGATCGGCAACGATTCGAGCGCGGGCGCCCTACTCGCAGCGATGGAAGCGAGCCGCTCGCGCACGTCGGGCGCGAGCGAATGAAGCAACCTGCAGACGTTTTCTCTGGCAACGCCCCGATGGAATTGCCAGCTCTCAGAAACGCGTCTGGACGCCAATGCGCCCAATGAACTGCGACGCGCTGCTCGATGTCACCATCACGTCATTGATCTGCGCCGCCGCACCCTGGTTTGCGCGCTGATAGAGGGCTGCCACGTAGACGCCGGTACGCTTCGACAACTGGTAGTTCACCGTCGCGGTGAGCTGGTGCGCGTGGTTGTCGTCGACCACCTCGTTGCCCTTCATGTACATGTACGCGCCGCTCAGCGACCACTCCGGCGCGATCTGCCACATGCCGCCCAGTTCGGCCTGCCAGACCTGGCCGCCGTTCAGCTCGTTACGCACTGCCGTATAGAGCGCGGTGGCAGTAACGGAGCCGATCCGGTAGTGCGCGCCGACACCCCAGTTGCGCACGCTGTCCTGTGCACCCGAGACCGCCGTCTTCACCTGCGTGTACGCAGCGTTCGCGCCGAATGCGCCGTGCGTGTAGTTGATCCCCGCGCTCACGCCGCTGTTCGAACCGAACGAACCTGCGACGCCGCCGAAGCCATACATCGCACCCGCGGAGAAGCCGCCATAGCTCATGCTCTGATACTTCACCGAGTTGTTGACGCCGACGCCTGCCATGCGGTCCCAGTCGAATGCGCCCGTGGGATTGTCTGGCAACGCGAGCTTCGCGAACGGCCCATTGCGGAAGTCATAGATGCCCTGCGTATAGATCGCCGCGTCGTCCAGCCCGAAGAACAGCGAATCGGTCATGAAGTCATACTGGTTGCCGAAGGTGAGCCGGCCGTAGCGCTCGTCGTCGAGACCGACAAATGCCTCGCGGCTGAACAGGCTGCCGCCCGGCATGAACGATCCCGTGCCCATCTCGAACTGGTTTGTCAGCACCAAGATGGCATGCGTGCCGCCGCCCAGATCTTCCTTACCGGTGAACTTCAGCAGGTTCGGCACGGCAACGCCGTCGTCGAACTTCAGCACGTGGCCGCCGCCTTCGTTGCTGACATAGGACACGCCGGCATCGAGCAGGCCGCTGAGCGTAACGTTGCTTTGCGCGTACGCATGACACGCGAACAGCAGCGTAGCCGTCGCGCAAAGGGCTCTGGTTTTCATTGACTGTCTCCTGAATCGAATTGTTATGGTTCGCGACGAGGTGTCGCGGATTGCATGAATGCGTGGGTAGCGAGGGATACGCGGTGACGCGTCAGGCGATGTCTTTCGGCACGCCGAGCGTGGCGCCCGGAGCCACGTCGCTGCGTCTGCGTGGCGACGTTTCGACGAGGAACAGCGACACCACGGCGCCCACGACGAGGCCGCCAAGCGCAAAGGTCAGCGTGGACGGCAGGCCGAAATGTTGTGCGACGAATCCGGCGATCGCCGGTGCAAGTCCGCCGCCGAAGATTTCACCCGCGCCCGACACGAAGCCCACCGACGAAGCGACGAGTCCGATCGGCGCCGCTTCGGTCGCGATCGGGCCGCTTAGGAGACCGAGCAGGCCAAGCGCGAACACGGAGACGCCGAACAGCAGGATGAAGAGCGTTTGCGGATTGGCGCCGGTCTGTGCGAACAGATACAGCAGCACCGCCGCACACACGAACGCGATGATCGCCGCGTTGCGCCGACCGATGAAATCCGACACCCCGGCCACGCCAAACGAGCCGACGAAGCCACCGAAGCCGATCGCCGACACGACGAAGCCCATCTTCTGTGTGTCGAGATGCAGCACTTCGACGAGATAGGTCGGTACCATCGCGCTGACCACGAAGATGCCCGCCATCGCGCACAGGATCGCGAGCGTGGCGAGCCAGACATTGCGGCGTCTGAACAGCGTGGTCCAGCGGGGGCGGGCGGAACTGACCTGCGTGGGCATCAGTTCGTTGCGCGGCTGGTCCTTCAGCGTGCGAGCGATGAGGATCGCGACAATCAATCCCGGCACCGCGGAAATCGTGAAGACCCAGTGCCAGGACGGCACAACCCGCAGCAGTTGCGTCGCTAGGATCGGCGCGACGCCAAGACCCAGCAGCGAGAACATGCTGAGCTGCAGCCCCAGATTGAAGCCGCGCCGCGACGGCAGTGACGCCTCGCCAGTAGCCGCGACACTGGCCGGCGTGAACGCCCCTTCCGCAATGCCCATCACTGCGCGGATCAGCATCAGGCTAGCGAAGCCGCTTGCGAGACCCGACAGGCTCGAGAGCAATGAAAACGCGACCATCGTCGTGACCAGAATGCGCTTGCGACCGATGCGATCGGACACGGGCCCCATCGCGATCGCCCAGACGCCCCACGCGACACTCAGAATCCCAATGAGGCTACCCAGTTGCTGGAAGTTCAGATTGAGATCGCGCATCATGTGCGGAAACAGCGGCGCGACGATCCAGCGGTCCAGTCCGACCAGGCCGAAACCGAGGCCGAGCAAAACGAGTGTCTTTATTTCGTATACCGAATCATGTTTCTGACCCGTTTTCACATGTTCAGGTGAAGCAGAATGCATGAGGGTGTCTCCTGTCCAGGTTCTCGGAATTTGTTTATGTTCTATATTTGTTATAGATGATAAGTTGTTTATCAAAAAACGCAAGAATCCCGGGTTAGGGGAAAACGCTGAATTCGAGGTAGTCGCATGCTATGATCCATCGAGCCTGTTTTGCCATGTCCACACCCATGTTCCACGCCTATGTCGACCAAACCCACCGCCGATAACATCAACGACGATCTCGTCGGTCAGGTCGACCAGTCGGAACTGCTGGATCTTCTCGGTTACAACGTGCGGCGCGCATATCTGGTGATCCAGGCGCACTTCGACATGCAGATGGAAAAGCTCGAGGTGCGTCAGGCCGATTTCGCGGTGCTATCCACCCTGCGGCGCAATCCGGGCATCAATCAGAAGTCTCTTGCCGAGGCGCTTGCCATCGCGCCGCCCAACCTCGCCACGTTGCTCGACCGCCTCGAATCTGCCGGGCTGCTGGCGCGTCAACGCAGCACCGGCGACAAACGCATCCAGCTCGTCTCGCTCACGCCGCAAGGCACGAAGCTCCACACTCAGGCAGTGAAGGCCGCGCGCAAGGCCGACGAAGCGGCCGTGCACCGGCTGTCGAGCGATGAGCGGGATCAGTTGAGACTGCTGCTGTCGAAAATTTTCCAGGACTAGCGCGCGCCGGTGGGGAACGACACCGCGTTCCCCACCGGCACATCGCGTTCAGGTAGCGATCGGGTCTGCTGCGACCAGCATCAACGCATCGAGCGCCAGCACGCCCTGCCCACGCGGATAGACGACCACCGGATTCAGGTCGATCTCGCGAATATCCGCTGTCGTTTGCAGCAGGGCCCCCAGATGCACGACCACCTCCGCGAGCGCTTCGACATCCAGCGCGGGCGCACCGCGATAACCATGCAGCAGCGGCGCACTCTTCAGCTTGCCGATCTCGCGCACCACCGCCTCTCTGGTCAGATCGTGCGGCAACAGGCGAATGTCGCGCGTAACCTCGGCAGCGACGCCACCGAATCCGATCAGAATCACCGGCCCCCACTGCGGATCGTGGCGCGCCCCGACGATCATCTCCAGCCCACGCTCCCCCATCCGTTCGATCAACACGCCATCGAGCGCGACTCCGGGAGCGCGTTGCCGCACGTTGTCGTGAAGCTGCGCCCACGCCAGTCTGAGCGCATCGTCCCCGCTCGTGCCGAGGATCACGCCGCCTACGTCGCTCTTGTGGCTCAACGCGGCCGCCTGCACCTTGAGCGCGACCGGGTAGCCGAGCCGCCGCGCGATCGTCAGCGCGGTGTCGAGATCGGTGGCAAGCTCGCCGCGTGCGAACGGCACACCTAGCGGCGCAAGCAGTTGCTTGGCCCGGTATTCAGGCACGACGCCGTTGGGCAGCGCCATGCCGGGCGTGATGGGCTCAAAGACGGCCTGCGCGAAGTCGCGGGTTCCGAGTTCCGACAGACGGGCGACCGCGCGCAGCGCGCGCTCCGTGCTCGGGAAGTACGGAATGCCCACCTCGCGCATCTGCGCGATGTAGTCGGCAGGCACGAGCGCGCCTTCGTCCAGGCCGGCACAGATCACCAGTTTCTGCGGCCGCAGTTCGCGCACCGCGCGCAACACCGGCGGCATCTTGATAGCGCACGTCACCGAGTCGGTCTGGATGAGACCGATCACGATCGCCGAGAAGCGGTCGTCGTCGAATAGCGCAGACAGCGTACGGTAGTAAAGCTCAGGATCGACCAGCCCCTGCGCGGTCAGGTCGAGCGGATTGGCCACCGCCACGAACGCCGGCATCACGGAGCGGAGCGCGGGTGCATCGTCATCGTGAAGCGCGGGCAGCTCGAGATCGAGCTCCTCGCAGAGATCCAGACACAGCGCCTTGAATGCCCCAGACTCGCCAACGATCGCGGTGCCGCGCGCGGGCAGCTGCGCGCAGCGCAGCCCGATCTCCGCGATGTCGCCGAGTTCTTCCAGCGTGTGGGCGAGCACGATGCCCGCGCGTTCGACCTTCGTGCGCATCAACGCATGGTCGCCGGCCATGGCGCCGGTGTGCGTGGCCGCCGATTCGCGCGCGGCGGCGCTCCTGCCCGGATGCAGTAACACCAGCAGCTTGCCCGCCTCGCGTGCCCGACGCGCCGCCGCGAGCAGCCGGCCCGGTTGACGGAACTGCTCGGCGATCAGCGCGATGACGCGCGTGCCGGGATCATCGAGCAGGAATGCCAGATAATCTTCCAGGTGGCTAGCCGCCTCGTTTCCCGTCGACACTGCGTACGACAGCGGCAAATTGCGGCTTGCCAGCGTCGTGTTGAGCACTGCCATCATCGCGCCGCTCTGCGACAGAATACCAATCGCCGGATGCTCGCGGTTGCGCTGCGCCTGCGCGTCGCTCACTGTCGTTTCGATGAACGTCAGCGGCACGCGATCGAGATAGTTGATGCAGCCAAGGCAGTTGGGCCCTTCGACGAGCATGCCCGCTTGCGCAGCGATGCGCGCAATCTCGCGCTGCTGCGCGATGCCTTGCTGCCCTGCTTCGGCGAAACCCGCCGAAAAGATCACGACCGCCCCGACCTTGCGTGCCGCAAGCGCGCGCACGGCATCGAGCACTGCGGGTTGCGGAATTGCCAGCACGGCGACGTCAATGCCATCGGGCAACTGGTCAATCGAATTCACGCACGGCCGGCCGTCGATTTCGTCGCGCTTCGGATTGACGAGGTAGATGCGGCCCCGGTAGTCGTTGCGCTCGAGATTGGCCAGCACCGAAGCGCCGAGCGCGCCGGGCGTCGGCGAAGCACCGACGATGGCGATCGACTCGGGCCGCAGCAGACGTCCCACAGCCTGCGCGCTCACTGCGGAGCGCACGTCGGATTGACTCGGGTTCATGTCGGCGGGCTCCCGGGCTCAGGTACGCTGGCGTGTCAGATCGTACGTGCCAAGACCGGGCTTATAGGTCTTGTCGTCGAGGAATTGTCGCAGACCTTCCTTGCGGCCGTCGTCGTCGTAGCTGTTGGCCGCTTCCTGGGCACGCACGAGAAAGTCTTCCGCGTTGTCGTAGGTCATCTCGCGCACCCGGCGGACCGCGTCCTTGGTAGCCTTCAGCGCAACCGGATTCTTTTTCAGCAGCGCCTGCGCCACCTCGACGACGCGCGCACGCAATTGCGCGGCAGGCACGGCCTCGTTGACGAGCCCCCACTCCTCGGCCTTGCGACCATCGATACGCTCGCCGAGCATCGCGTGATACATCGCGCGACGAAACGACAGCAGCTCCGCTGCGACCTTCGACGCACCACCGCCCGGCAAGATGCCCCAGTTGATCTCCGACAGGCCGAAGTGCGCGTCCTCGGCGCAGAACGCGAGATCGCAGGCGAACAGCGGGCCATAGCCGCCGCCGAAACACCAGCCGTTGATCATCGCGATGGTGGGCTTCTGGTACCAGCGCAAACGCCGCCACCAGCCGTAGCTCTCACGCTGCGCCTTGCGCGTGCCTGCGAGACCATCGGCCTCCGTATCACGGAAGTATTCCTGCAGATCCATGCCGGCCGTCCACGCGGGCCCTTCTCCCGTCAGCACCAGCACACCCGCGTCTGGATGGAATTCCAGCTCGTCGAGCACTTCCATCATGCGACGGTTCAGCGCCGGGCTCATCGCGTTGCGCTTTTCCGGGCGATTGAATTTTACCCACGCGATGCCGTTCTCGATGCTGAAAACGACGGTCTGTTCTTCTGCCTGACTGCTCATTGCCGACACCTTGTTCGAAGAGAAATGATAGATCGGGGCGCCGGACTGCAATACCCTACAGACGCCCCGCTGCTGCCTAGAATGGATACTGCGGCACGGCGTCCTTCACCGTGACCCACTGCCAGTGGGTGTACTGCTCCCAGTCCGCGGGACCGCCCACGCTGGTGCTGTTGCCCGAGGCGCCCGTGCCGCCAAACGGGTTGATCACCTCGTCGGCCACGGTCTGGTCGTTGATATGCAGAAGGCCCGTGTGCAGACGCTCGCCCAGTGCCATCGCGCGTCCGACGGATGCCGAGATCACGCCGGCGGACAGGCCGTATTCGGTGTGGTTGGCGAGCTCCACGGCTTCATCGTCGGTATCGAACGGAATTACGCTGGCGACGGGCCCGAAGATTTCCTCATCGAATGCGCGCATGCCCGGCTTTACGTTGGACAGCACCGTGGGCGCGTAGAACAGTCCCTCGTGCGTCGCACCCGCCTCGACTACCGCGCCGGCCGCCACCGATGCGCCAACGATGTCGACCACATTCTGCAACTGCCGCTGGTCGATGATGGGCCCGAGCGCCACCTGTGCGACGGCTGGGTCGCCCACCGGCAGGTGACGCGCCTTGTCGGCGAGACGCCGCGTGAGTTCTGCAGCGATGCCGCGCTGCACCAGCACGCGGCCGGTCGCCATGCAGATCTGTCCCTGGTGGAACCACGCGCCGAATGCGATCGCGGAGACCGCGCGGTCGAGGTCGGCATCGTCGAGGACGATCAGAGAATTCTTGCCGCCCAGTTCCAGCGAGACCTTCTTCAGATGCCGGCCCGCCAGTTCGCCGATTTTGCGGCCGGCGGCCGTCGAACCGGTAAACGCGAGCATCGGCACGCCGGGTGCCTCGACCAGCGCCTGCCCGACGTCCGCGCCACCGGGCAGCACATGCAGCAGGCCCTTCGGCAGGCCCGCGGCCGCCAGCACTTCGGCAATCACGAAGCCGCCGGCATACGGCGTGCGCGGATCAGGCTTGATCACCACCGCGTTGCCGACAGCCAGCGCGGGCGCCACCGAGCGCAGAGACAGCACCAGTGGGAAGTTGAACGGCGAAATCACGCCGATCACGCCCAGCGGCAACTGGCGCGCGATGCTGAGCCTGCCAGGGACGCTCGGCAGCACGCGGCCGGTCGCTTCCAGCGGCATGGCCGCGGCACGCTGCAGCAGCACGATCGCTTCACGCACCTCATGCTCGCCCTTAGGGAGGATGGCGCCGGTCTCGCGCGCAATCAGCGCTGCTGCAGCCTGAGCGTGCTCCTGAAGCAGCGCTGCCGCGCGATGAAACACGGCAGCACGTTCGCGCGGTGGCGTGGCGGCCCACGCGCACTGTGCCGCGCGCGCCGCGCGCACCGCAGCCGTGACGTCCTCCTGCGTGGCCTTGCCGACCTGATGCAGCGGCCGACCGGAAGCCGGCTCGATGACGTCCAGCGTGCCCGGCACGCGGACCCAGTCGCCGTTGAAGATCGCGCCGCGCCATGTATCGGCGTTGGCAAGCGAGAGGCCTGACGGATTGCTCATGACGAATGTCTCCAGTTGGTGTTGAACCTGCTCTGTTCAGATAGCCGTGGCGGCCAGACCGCCGTCGACGGGCAGATTGACGCCGTTGATCCAGCGCGCGGCGTCGGAGGCCAGAAACACGATAGCTTCGGCGACTTCGTCGGCGTACGCGGGGCGTTTCATTCTGGCGGCATCGGCCTCCACGCGCTCGGGACCGAGCATCGTGACGAAATCGCCCAGAATCGGCGTAAAGACGGGACCCGGCGCGACGCTGTTGACGCGCACCGAATGCTTCGCGAACCAGTCCTGCGAACGGCGCGCGCTCCACACGATCAGCGCTTCCTTGAAATACTGGTAACAGGTGGCCTGGGGCACGGGATGCCCGGCGAGCCAGCGCGAGCCGGCATCGAAGCCGTCCGTCCCGGCCAGCTCCCGATGCAGGGCCAGCCGTTGCGGCCATTCGGCGCCGAGGATCGACGCGACGTTGATCACGTTGCCGCCCGGCGCGAGACGCGGCAGCAGCGCCTCGCACAGATGGCGCAGCCCCAGATAGTTCACGCGCGCGACGACGTCGACCGGCGCGGTGCCCGGCACTCCGGCGATATTCGCCAATGCGTCGATGCGAGCGGGCAGGCGTTCGACCAGCGCGTCGATCGCGTCCGGATCGCCCAGGTCCGCCTGGTGGAACGCATCGAGGGTCATGTTGACTGGCTGACGGTCCACGCCGATCACACGGGCGCCATGAAACCGCGCGAGGCGGGCGGTTTCCGCGCCGATTCCGGACGCAACGCCAGTGACGATCAGGGTCTTGCCATGCAGATTCATTGAGCTTGTCTCCTTGGTTCCGGTCGAGTGCCGTTTAATTGTTTTACACCATAATAGTTACATCGTATAACTATTTTTTCAAGCAAAATTTCAGCATGCGCGACTTGGCGCGGAAACGGCTAGAGATCGAGCACGAGGACGGGCGAGCGTGAACGCGAGCAGCACGGCAGGAAGTACTCGCCGGCGGCCTTCTCCTCGTCGGTCAGGTAGCTGTCCCGGTGATCGGGCTCGCCTGCCAGCACGCGCGTCACGCAGGTGCCACACACACCTTGTCCGCACGACGTCAGCACGTCCACGCCGTGTTGCGCGAGCGACTCGACGACCGTACACCCGGCTGGCACTTCGACCGACACGCCGCTGCTTGCGATGCGCACCGTAAAGCTGCTCTCTTCACGCGCATCTGCATTCGCAGCCACACTCGCGAAGAACTCATGATGCAGTCGATGATCGGCCCAGCCTTGCGACCGCGCTTCGGCCAGCACCGACTCCATGAAA
Organism: Paraburkholderia sp. GAS206C; assembly: GCF_050435645.1. NCBI lineage: Bacteria > Pseudomonadati > Pseudomonadota > Betaproteobacteria > Burkholderiales > Burkholderiaceae > Paraburkholderia > Paraburkholderia sp. GAS206C. The sequence continues at coordinate 164,262 of NZ_JBNDKR010000015.1, forward strand.
CCGCGTGGACCGCACACGTAGAGATGCGTGTGCGCGGTCGCCGCCGCGATCACCGCGGCGATATCGAACGCTTGATGCGCAGCCGCATCGTCGAAATGAATCTGCACGCGTTCTTGAAATGCGGAGGCCGCCAGCCGCTCGACGAACGCCGCCCGCTCGCGTGAACGCGCGCAATAGTGCATGTCGAATGGCGCATTCTGCGCGGCGAGATGCTCGGCCATCGCGAGGATCGGCGTCACGCCGATACCGCCCGCGAGCAGCAGATGGCGGGCTGCCTGCGCGTCCACCGGAAAATGGTTGCGCGGCGCGCCGATCCGGATCAAGTCACCCTGTCGCACCTGATCGTGCATCGCCATCGAACCGCCCCGTCCGTTCGCATCGCGCAGCACCGCAATTTCGTAGCAGTCGTTGCGAGCCGGATTGCCGCATAGCGAATACCGGCGAATGAGCCCACCTGGAAGATGCACGTCGACATGCGCGCCCGCGTCGAAGCCGGGTAGCGGCGCGCGATCCGGGCGACGCAGTTCGAAACCGCAGATGCCGTGCGCCTCATCCCACTTGCGCACCACTTCGACCGTCAACGTGGCGTCGTTCACGAAGCCTCCTTCGTCGACACGACCGGCTTGATCGGCACAACCGGCATGCCCTCGTGCGCTACCTGTTGCGATCGCTCTTCGGCCAGCAGACGGTCGATGATCTTGCGGGACAACACCCCGCCCGCATCGATATTGAGCTTCAGCAGCGAACGCTCCGGCCACGCCAGCAGGTTTTGCTGCTGACGCTCGAGCATCTGCAGATCCTCGGCAAAGATTTTTCCTTGACCTTCGCGGATTTGCGCGGTCAGGTCCACGTCGTCCGGCCGGAAATTGCGCGCCATGCCCCAGAAATACCAGATTGACGTTTCCGTCTCGGGCGTGATGAAATCGACGACGATCGAAGACGCCTTATGTTCCGCAGGTGCGTCGTACCCGCCATGCTCCGCGTGCGCGACACCCACTTCGATCATCACGTGACTGGGCGGCGTGAAGCGGCAGATCTGCCAGCGATCCACCGGCACATCGTCGGCGAGGCCATTGCCGCGCAGCGCCATCTGCCAGAACGGTGGCGCCGCGATGTTGTGCATGAAGCGGCTCGTCACGACCTCGTCGCCGCGGCTCGCGGTCTTCGGCGGCGCCTCGTCAATCTCCTTCTGGCCGATGCTGCTCGCGTGCACATAGGTTTCGTGTGTGAGATCCATCAGGTTGTCGATCATCAGCCGGTAGTCGCAGCCGATGTGATAAAGGCCGCCGCCGTAAGCCCAGCCAGGATCGCTCGCCCACGGCAGCGGGTGCAGCTGCGCGGGATCGGCCTGCGAAATATCGCCTGGCCACACCCAGACGAACCCGTCCCGTTCGAGTGCCGCATAGCGCCTGATCGACGGAAAGCCGCCCACTCTTTGTCCGGGCATTGCCGACGCCTTGCCGTCGCAGCCCATCTCCAGCCCGTGGTAGCCGCAGACCAGCTTGCCGTCGCGCACAAAGCCGAGCGAGAGCGGTGCGCCGCGATGCGGACAGAAGTCTTCGAGCGCGATCACCTCGCCCGCTTCGCCACGGTAAAACACCATTGATTCGCCGCAGATCCTGCGACCTAACGGCTTGCCATCGATCTCGTCCGGGGTGCACGCCACGTACCACGCATTCTTCAGAAACATCGCCTTTGTCTCCTCCTGATGTCGGAACGGTTCGATTCAAATAATGCGAACCGTACACAGCGATCCTAACATTCAGTACACTGAATGTGACTGAGTGTACTGAGCGTCCCGGAACCCGGCAAGGACGGCGGTATACTGGTTTTCCCTGAAAGGGCCGCTACGCCGCGCATGCGGCGCATCGAATCATTACCTGCTCGCCTCGCCATGAAAAAACGAAACACAGCTGACGCATCGCGTCCGCCCCTGCATCTTTATGAAGAGCCCGGCCACTTGATCCGGCGCGCTAATCAGATCGCGGTAGCGATGTTTTACGAAAAGCTCGGTCGCGATATCACGCCGGTGCAGTACGCGGTGCTGCGCATGCTCGCAGAGAATCCCGGGCTCGATCAGGTAACTCTCGCGCAGAAGGTCGCCCTCGACACGTCGACGACGGCCGACATTGCCGCGCGCCTGGAAAGCAAAGGTTGGATCGTCAGGGAAATGCTGCCGAGACGGCAGCGCAGCCTCGCATTGACGCCTGAGGGTACGACGCTGCTCGCCGAGTTGACGCCGCGGGTTCACGATCTACGCGATAGCCTGTTCGAAGGCATGGGTGAAGAAGATGCGCTTGATCTGATGCGGCTCCTGAGCAAATTCGTACATCTGAACAACGAGCAGAGCCGGGCACCGCTTAAAGCGTAGGGCTAAATGTTGATTTGCATGGAATCCTGACCCGCGATTTGCACTGAATTCTGACCCACCCGTTGGACCAGCTTTGCGGGTTATACGGTGGGTGTCTGGGTC